>CALQLA020000009.1 GCA_943331295.2 Bordetella parapertussis
GAGGTTCATCGTCATGTTGTCCATCGGTCGGCGTCCGCTAGGGGAGGAGGTTGAGCGCCAGGTCGAACGCGTCGAAGTTGCGCCAGCGGCGGCCCTCGGGCAGCGCCGTGGCGCGCCGGCTGGCGATCAGCGGCACCTGCTGCTCGGAGGTGCCGCCGTGCGAGCGCAGCGGCACGTCGAGCCCCGACAGGTCGTGCCGGTCGCGGCTGGTGCCGATCACGGTCAGGCGCTCCGAGACCACGACCAGGTCGCCGATGCGGTCGGGCGGGAGCTCGAACCGCGCCGCGGCGGCCTCGCGCGTCAGCACGACCTCGATGCCCGGCAGCGCCGCGATGCCTCGGGCGAGGTCGGCCGCGGCCGTCGATCCCGTGGCATAGACGGTGGCGAACGAGCCGAGCGCGCCGTGATGGACGACGTAGGGGTCGGTGATCGGGAGGATCACGCGCGTCGATCCGGCGCCGTGGGCGGCATCGAGCACGTCCTGCAGGTAGACGACGTTGGGGCGGCCGAAGGCATCGGTCTTCGCGTTCATCCCGTGGTCGGCGGTGACGACGATCGTCGCGCCCAGCGCGTCGAGGCGGGCGAGGTAGCGGTCCATCATCACGTAGAAGTCGTTGGCGGCGCCGACGCCGGGCGCCGCCTTGTGCTGGATGTAGTCGGTCGTCGACAGGTACAGGATGTCCGGCCGCTCGCGCTCCATCAGCTTCACGCCGGCGGCGAACACGAATTCCGACAGCTCCGCGCTGTAGACGGACGGCACCGGCATGCCGACCATCGCGACGACGCCCTCGATGCCGTTGGCCGCCAGCGTGGCGTCGGCGGCCTTCTCCGACGAAAAGCAGATGCCGGCCATCTTGTGGCCGAGCAGCGAACGCAGCTTGTCCTTGGCCGTGACGACGGCGACCTTCGCCCCGGCGCCGGCGAACGCGGCGAGGATGGTGCCGGCGCGCAGGTACTTGGGATCGTTCATCATCACTTCGGCGCCGGCGTCGCGGTCCCAGAAGTAGTTGCCGCAGATGCCGTGCACGGCCGGTGGCGCGCCGGTCACGATCGACAGGTTGTTGGGGTTGGTGAACGACGGCACGACGCAGTCGGCGGTGAGGCAGGTCCCGCGTTCCTTCAGCGAGGCGAGGAACGGCACGCCGCCGTGGCCGATCGCCTGGTTGATGTATTCGGGCTCGCAGCCGTCGACGCAGACGACGACGAGCGGCGATCGCGGCCACCGGTAGGTGCGGCCATTGACGGTCAGTGCGGCGGGGTGCGGCGGGGGTGTGGTGGCGCTCAACGGGTTTTCCTCGGGGAAATGGCGACCTTCCGGTCCGTGGCCGGCGCGGCCGGCGCGGTGGTGGCAATGCGGGTGCGATGCATCCGCGACTGGCTGGCGAGCACGTGCTCCTGCAGCGCGCGGCCGGCCGCAGCCGCCTGGCCCGCCGCGATGCGATCGACGATGGCGCGGTGCTCGCGGGTCGACACCGGCAGCGTGCCGACCTGCGCCAGCGTGGCGTGCCGGAACAGGTTCAACTCGTTGACGAGCCGCCGGTACGTCGACAGCAGCTTCGAATTTCCGGCGAGTTCGACCAGCCGGTCGTGGAACGCCAGGTTGGCCTGGTAATAGGTGTCGACGTCGCCCTTTGCGGCGGCCTTTTCCATCCGGTCGACGCGCGCGGCGAGCTCGGCCGCGATGTCCGGCGTCACCTGCTGTGCGACGCGGCGGCCGACGAACTCGTCCAGCACGGCGCGCAACTCGTAGATCTCGTCGGCTTCGTCGACGTCGACCTGCCGGACGAACACGCCGCGGTTCTTCTCGAGGCGGACAAGGCCCGACTCCTCGAGCGCGCGGAACGCCTCGCGGACCGGCCCCCGCGACACGCCGAGCAGCCCCGCGATGCCAGCCTCGTTGAGCTTGCTGCCCGCCTGGAGCTCGCCGGCCATGATCATCCGCTCGATCTCCTTCTGCACCAGCGCGGGCAGCGACGACGACTGGACCAGCGCGATCGCGGCGACGCCGGGGGCCGGCGCCGGGGCGGCGCCGGCGGCCGCCCGCCGCGGCGGGCGCCGGTCAGCCGCCGCCCGCCCGGCAGGCGCGGGATCGGGCGGGACGAGTTTCGCCGGCGCGGTTTTCAGCATATTGCGTATTTGACTGCGCTCGGTGTAGATTGTCAACAATCTGCAAAGCAACGCAGCAAGCCCGGGACATTGCGGCAGCGTCCCGGCGTGAGCACATGCCGGGGGAGGGGAAGCGCCCGCGCCGGGAGGGGGTCATCGGCGTGTCATCCGGCGCTGCGACAATGCGCGGCGGAAGCCCGGTCGCGCCGGGCGCCGTTATCGGTTGCCGCGGGCCGGAGGCGAGGGTACGATTCCCGCAATCCTGCGACGAACGAAGGTCGCGGCAAGGGGCTGCACGCGAAGGCCTCCCCGCCGCGGCGATGTGACGGACACGGCTTTACCAATGCAACCACCCACCCAAGGAGCGAGCACATGAAACGCAACACTGGAACCTGGCGGCGGGCGATCGCCTGCGCATTGACGGCGGTGGGCATCCTGGCCGCCGGCAGCGTCGCGGCGCAGAAGACCGAGTTGCTCGTCTACACCGCGCTCGAGACCGACCAGATCAAGGCCTACGAGGAAAGCTTCAAGAAGGCGTACCCGGACATCGACATCAAGTGGGTCCGCGACTCCACCGGCATCATCACCGCGCGCCTGATCGCCGAGAAGGCGAACCCGCAGGCCGACGTCATCATGGGGCTCGCCGCGACCAGCCTGGTGCTGTTCGACCTCGACGGCATGCTGATCCCGTATGCGCCGAAGAACCTCGCCGCCATCTCGCCGCAGTACCGCGACGCGAAGAACCCGCCGGCCTGGTTCGGCATGGATGTCTGGGGTGCCACGGTCTGCTTCAACACGGTCGAGGGCGCAAAACAGAACCTGCCGAAGCCCGAATCGTGGATGGACCTCACCAAGCCGGTCTACAAGGGCAAGATCGTGATGCCGAACCCGGCCTCGTCGGGCACGGGCTACCTCGACGTCGCGGCCTGGCTGCAGACGATGGGCGAGGAAGCCGGCTGGAAGTTCATGGACGGCCTGCACCAGAACATCGCGCAGTACACGCACTCGGGCAGCAAGCCCTGCGTGCAGGCGGGCAGCGGCGAATTCCCGATCGGCATCTCGTTCGAGTACCGCGCCAACACGATCAAGGCGAAGGGCGGCCCGATCGACCTCATCTTCCCGAAGGAAGGCCTGGGCTGGGACCTCGAGGCGGTCGGCATCATGAAGACCACCAAGAAGCTCGACGCGGCGAAGAAATTCGCCGACTGGTCGTCGTCGAAGGAAGCCAACGAGCTCTACGCCAACAACTACGCGATCGTCGCCATCCCCGGCATCGCGAAGGCGCTGCCCAACGTTCCGGCCGACTACGAGAAGCGCCTGGTGAAGAACGACTTCGCCTGGGCCGCGAAGAACCGCGAGCGCATCCTCGCCGAGTGGACCAAGCGCTACGACTCGAAGTCCGAGCCGAAGAAATAGCCATCCCATCCCACGCCGCGCCCCGCGCCTGGCGCAGGGGCGGCGTGCGATCGAACGGAGATCAGGAAACGGTGGCGTCCGTTGAACATTTTCTCGAGCTTGGGCGGGTCCGGAAGACGTTCGGACGCTTCGAGGCGCTGAAGGACATCTCGCTGTCGGTCGTGCGCGGGGAACTGATGGTGTTCCTCGGGCCCTCCGGCTGCGGCAAGACCACGCTGCTGCGGATCATCGCCGGGCTGGAGCCGCAGGACAGCGGCACCATCGTGCAGGACGGCCGCGACGTGTCGCGGCTGCCTGCGATCAAGCGCGACTACGGGATCGTCTTCCAGTCCTATGCGCTGTTTCCGAACCTGACGATCTACGACAACGTGGCCTACGGCCTCGTCAACCGGCGCGAAGGCCGCGCGGCGATCAGGAAGCGCGTCGACGAGCTGCTGGCGCTGGTGGGCCTGCCGTCGTCCGGCGCGAAGTACCCGGGACAGCTTTCGGGCGGCCAGCAGCAGCGGATCGCGCTGGCGCGGGCGCTGGCCCCCGCGCCGGGGCTCCTGCTGCTCGACGAGCCGCTGTCCGCGCTCGACGCGATCGAGCGGGTGCGGCTGCGCGGCGAGATCCGCGCGCTGCAGCAGCGTCTGGGCGTCACGACCATCATGGTCACCCACGACCAGGAAGAAGCGCTGTCGATGGCGGACCGGATCGTGGTCATGAACCACGGCAGCATCGACCAGGTGGGAACGCCGCGCGAAGTCTACGAGACGCCCGCCACGCCGTTCGTCGCCGACTTCATCGGCAAGGTCAACGTGCTCGCCGCCACCAGCGAAGGCGGCGGGCGATTCACCGCCGCCGGGGTGTCGCTCGACGTCGCGCGGCCGGACGTCGCGCCGGGCACCGCAGTCAAGCTCTACCTGCGGCCGGAGGACATCGCCGTCGGCACCAACGGCGCGCTCGCGGGCGCCCCCAATGCGGTTGCCGGCAGGGTGGCGAAGGTCGAGTTCCTCGGCGCGTTCTGCATGGTCGGCATCACCATCGGCGCCGGCGACGCGCTGCCGCTCACGGCGAACGTGCCGCGGCAGCAGGTCGACGCGGGGGGCTTCGATCCGGGCGCCGCGGTGACCGTGAGCATGCCGCCCTCGGCGATGCGCATCCTCGGCTAGCGCCCCTTGGCAACCAGCGCGGCCACGCTCTTTCCCGCTCCCGCACCGGCGGTGAAGCCGCTCGTGCACTGGCAGGACCGGCTGGCGCAGGGCCTGCTGGTGGCGGGCTGCCTCGTGCTCGCGCTGTTCCTCCTGGCGCCGCTGGGCGCGATCCTCGTGAAGAGCCTGCAGGACAGGAGCGGTGCCTTCGTCGGCCTGCTGCAGTTCCGCGAGTACTTCGGCACCCCGGCGCTCAACCAGTCGATCTGGAACACGCTGTGGGTCGCGCTCGCGGTCACCGGGATCACCGTGCCGCTCGCGTTCGTCTACGCCTATGCGCTGACGCGCTCGTGCATGCCGGGGCGGATGGCGTTCCGTGTCGTTGCGCTGACCCCGATCCTGGCGCCGTCGCTGCTGGCGGCGATCTCGTTCATCCAGTGGTTCGGCAACCAGGGGCTGCTCAAGTTCCTGCTGGGCGGCAATTCCGTCTACGGCCCGATCGGCATCATCATCAGCGCCGTCTACGCGACGTTCCCGCACGCGCTGATGATCATCCTCACCGCGCTGCTGCTGTCCGACGGCAGGCTCTACGAGGCGGCGGAGTCGCTGCGCACGCCGGCGTGGCGCAAGTTCTTCACGATCACGCTGCCAGGCGCCAAGTACGGCCTCGTCAGCGCGGCGATGGTCGTCTTCTCGTACACCGTCAGCGACTTCGGCATCCCGAAGCTGATCGGCGGCAAGTTCAACGTGCTGGCGGTCGACATCTACAAGCAGGTCGTCGGCCAGCAGAACTTCAACAAGGGCGCGGTGGTGAGCTTCGTGCTGCTGATCCCCGTGCTGGTCGCGTTCATCGTCGACTGGCGGATGCAGGGCCGGCAGCAGGCGCAGTTCTCGGCGCGCGCCGTGCCCTACGTGCCGAGGCCGAGCCGCGGCTTCGATGTCGCCATGTTCGGGTACTGCCTCGTGATCGCGCTGCTGCTGCTCGCCGTGCTCGGGATGGCGGTGTGGACGTCGCTGATCAAGTTCTGGCCGTACGACCTGTCGCTGTCGTTCCGGCACTACACGTATGGCCTCGTCGACGGCGGCGTCTTCGACGCCTACGTCAACAGCCTCAGGATGGCCGCGGCGGCGACGCTGGTCGGCACCTTCATGGTGTTCGGCATCGCCTACCTGCTGGAAAAGACGCGCGGGATGGGGGGAACCAAGGCGGTGGTGCGGCTGCTCGCCGCGATCCCGATGGGCGTGCCGGGGATGGTGCTGGGCCTGGGCTACATCCTGTTCTTCAACAACCCGGACAACCCGCTCAACGTCCTGTACGGCACGCTGACTATCCTCGTCATCTCGACGGTCGTCCACTACTACACGTCGAGCCACCTGACCGCGGTGACCGCGCTGAAGGCGCTCGACTCCGAGTTCGAGGCCGTGTCCGCGTCGCTGAAGGTGCCGTTCTACAAGACGCTCCACCGGGTGACGATCCCCGTGTGCCTGCCGGCGATCCTCGACATCGGCCGCTACATCTTCGTCAACGCGATGGTGACGATCTCCGCCGTCGTATTCCTGTACGGTCCCAACACCCGGCTCGCGTCGATCGCCGTCCTCGACCTCGACGACGCCGGCGACATCGGCCCCGCGGCGGCGATGGCGACGCTGATCGTCGTCAGCTCCACGGTGGTATGCGTCGTCTACGCCCTGCTGATCCGCCTGCTGCTGACGCGCACGCAGGCGTGGCGCAACCAGACGACGACAATCTAGAAACATAGGAAATTCCCATGAGCCTCTTCTCCCGCGACCCGATCCTGCTGACGCCCGGCCCCCTGACCACGTCGCTGCCGACCAAGGCCGCGATGCTGCGCGACTGGGGCTCGTGGGATTCCTCGTTCAATGCCGTCACCGCCGAGGTTCGCCGGAAGCTCCTCGACATCATCCACGGCCACGACACCCACGTCTGCGTGCCGATGCAGGGCAGCGGCACGTTCTCGGTCGAGGCCGCGGTGAACACGCTGGTCCCGCGGGACGGCCACCTGCTGGTGCTGACCAACGGCGCGTACGGCACGCGGCTCGCGCGGCTCACCAAGATGATGGGCCGCCGGCTGTCGACGTTCGAGACCGCCGAGGACGTGCCCACGACGGCGCAGGACGTCGACCGCCTGCTCGCCGCCGATCCCTCGATCACGCACGTGGGCCTGATCCACTGCGAGACGTCCACCGGCATCCTGAACCCGCTGCCCGAGATCGCCGCCGTCGTCGCGCGCCGGGGCAGGAGCCTCATCGTCGACGCGATGAGCTCGTTCGCGGCGCTGCCGATCGACGCGCGGACGATGCCGTTCGACGCGCTGATCGCGGCGTCGGGCAAGTGCGTCGAAGGCCCGCCCGGAATGGGCTTCGTGTTCGTCCGCCGCAGCGTCCTGGAGAAGTGCGCCGGCAACTCGACGTCGCTGGCGCTCGACCTCTACGACCAGTGGGCGTACATGGAGAAGACCACGCAGTGGCGCTTCACGCCGCCGACGCACATCGTCGTCGCCTTCAACGCGGCGCTCGACCAGCTGGCGGCCGAAGGCGGGCAGCCCGCGCGCCTCGCCCGCTACACGAAGAACTGCGAGACGCTGGTGACCGGCATGGCCGCGCTCGGCTTTCGCGTGTTCCTCGCGCCCGAGATCCAGGCGCCCATCATCCTCACCTTCCACGCGCCGGCCGATCCGCGTTACGCGTTCCAGGATTTCTACGATCGCGTCCGCGACAAGGGCTTCGTGCTCTATCCCGGCAAGCTGACCCAGGTCGAGACGTTCCGCGTCGGCTGCATCGGCGCGATCGGCCCCGACGAGATGCGCCACGCCGTGAATGCGGTCGGCGACACGCTGCGCGAGATGGGCATCCGGCAGGTCAGCCCGCAGCCCGCGGCGCGCGCGGTCGCCTAGCCGCGCAGGAACCGCGGTTCCCGCGGCGTTGATCCGCTCGACCGAAAGCTCGCTGGGGCGCGCGCCCTTCAGGATTCGGTCGACGTAGACGGCCACGCGCCGGTACGTCTCCACGTCGCTGGCGCCGTAGGAGATCCGCCCGCCGGCCTTTGCTTGGGAGCGCATTGGAAGTTCGGTCATGGCACGCCCATCGCTCGGCGCGCACCGGCCGGCAACGGATTCCGGGCGTCGCCGTCCCGGCATTGAATTTTCGTGCCCGCAACCTCATCTTGGTGGCAAGAGGCAAGGTTGGACGCATGCCGTCGCCGAGTCACCCGGCCGCGAGGCCCGGCGTGGGGCGCAGGGCAGTCCGTCCGGAATCTCAAACCAGGCAGCGGGTGTCAAAATGTCCGGAATGCGACCGGCCGCCGTGGCCGGAATGTTCTATCCCGATGCGCCGTCGGCGCTGCAGGCCGACCTGCGCGCCTTCATGAGCGAGGCCGCGGCGCGGTTGCCGGCGACGGTGGCGCCGCCCAAGGCGCTGATCGCGACTCCGCCGCTGAACTCGAGGCAATGTGCGCGTGGCTGGTCCGCGAGCTCGGCACCGACGTGCCGATCCACTTCACCGCGTTCCACCCCGACTACAAGATGACGGACCTGGCGCCGACGCCGGGGGCCTCGCTGGCGCGGGCGCGCGAGATCGCGCTGCGCGCGGGGCTGCGGTTCGTCTACACCGGCAACGTGCACGACCGCACGGGCGGGACGACTTTCTGCGCCGGGTGCGGCAAGGCGCTCGTCGTCCGCGACTGGCACGAGATCCTGAGCTACGACCTGACCGCCGAGGGCGACTGCCGCCACTGCGGCACTGCCCTGGCCGGCCGCTTCGGCGCGTTCGACGGCAGCCGGGGCCGGCGCCGGATTCCCGTGCGCGTGGCGATGGATCCGAGGGCCTGACGCCCGGGTGCCAGTGGCTTACAGGACCGGCGCCCCGCGCGCGACGGCGGTGACCTCGCGGATCGCGTCGGTCACCAGCCGCGGATTGTCGATGTGGATATAGTGAGTCGCGTGGGTCGTCGTGACGTGCCTCGCACCGGGAAACTTCGCCGCCAGCTTGTCCTGGGCCGCGAGCTGCGACGCCCACAGCGCACCGGAGAATGCCTGCGTCACGAACGGCGGGAAGTTGCCCGTCGCGATCACTTCCGGGGTCAGCAGCCACGTGTCGGCGGAAAGCACGAGGGTCGGGACCCGCGGCGGCGGTGGCGCGGCGCGCAGCAGCGGTACGACCGCGGCGCTGAACAAGGTCTCTTCCGAACCGGGTGGCCGGCCCTGCAGCGACGGATCGTTCAGCTGCTCGAAATCGGCGAGCTGCGTTGGCGTGAGGCCGTCGCCCAGGTCTTCGCTCAGGCCGTCGGCGAAGACGAGCGCGGCGACGTCGGCGGGGTGGTCGGCGGCGTAGAGCCGGACGATCGGCCCGCCGCGCGCCTGTCCCGCGCCTGCGTCGAAGCGCGGGTCACGCCGGAACCGGGCCGACGTGCAGCGCGGGATGGCGCAGCGCTTCGAGCGCGACGTAGGCGGGCGCGTCGGCGGCGACGCAGCCGTGGCGGATCAGGCAGTCGGCGATCACGAGGCTGGCGTCGACCGTCACCCTGTCGCGGCCTTCCGTGTTGGCGGCGAGCGCCGCGGCTGCCTGCAGCGTCACCAGGCGATGCTCGACCACCTCGCCGTCCATCGCCGTCGGCGTCCAGTCCGGCGGCAGGTCGAGGTCGTAGGCGAAGATCGTCTCGCGCTGGATGCCGTCGGGCGCTTCGCGGCAGATGTGCAGCGCACCGACCGGCCGGGCCTGCGCTGCGAGCGCGGCGGTGATGCCCGCTTCCTCCTGCGACTCCTTGACGACTGTCTGCGCCACGCCGCTGCCGGCGGCGATGCCGCCGCCGACGAGGTTGTCGAGCATGTCCGGGTCGATCGCCTTCTGCGGGCTGCGCCGCGCGATCCACATCGCGGTGCCGCCGTCGCCATACACGAGGCCGTTCACGTGCGCGGCATAGGTGTGGATGCCGAAATAGCGCGCCGCCGCGCGCTCCAGCAGGAAGAGCGGCGGGGCGCCGAACCCCGCGCCGACCGCATAGCGCTCGCCGCGCCACGGGCTCAACTGCCCGGCGTCGGCCAGCGCCTGCGCGACCCGTTCCACGGCGGCGCTCCGCGCGTCCGCGGTGTCGAGCTGCGGCGCAAAGCGGATTGCGTCCGCCGTCACGACGAAGACCTCGGGATGCGCGGCAAGCCGCGACGCGCGCTCATCGTCGAGCCAGCCGACGGGCAGGGCGCCGGCCACGAGGGGCCGGTAGCGCCCCGGCGGCGGCGCGAGCGCGGGTGCCAGCCGCGCGTGAATTGCCGCTACAATCGCGTTTGCAATCACGGGGTGGCGCATCGGGCCATTGTAGCCCGGTAGCCCGGTAGCCCCCGGCCATCCTGTCCAACCCTCGCCTTCCTCCCATGACAGCCCAACTCATCGACGGCAAGGCGCGCGCCGCATTGTTGACCGCGGAGGTCGGCCGCGGGGTCGCGGCGCGGGTCGTCGCCGGCAGCCCGCCGCCGGGCCTCGCCGTCGTTCTCGTCGGCGCCGACTCCGCCTCGCAGGTCTACGTCCGCAACAAGCGACGGACGACCGAGGCGATCGGCATGCGCTCGTTCGCGCACGACCTGCCGGCCACCGCCACGGAAAGCGAGGTGCTCGCGCTCGTCGACCGGCTGAACGCCGATCCGGCGGTCACGGGAATCCTCGTCCAGCTGCCGCTGCCGGCGCACATCGACGAGGCGGCCGTCACCGAGCGGATCGACCCGCTGAAGGACGTCGACGGCTTCCATCCGTACAACATCGGCCGGCTGGTGCAGAAGCGGCCGCTGCTGCGGCCGTGCACGCCCTATGGCTGCATGACGCTGCTGGCGAGCACGGGCGTGCCGCTCGCCGGCCTCGATGCGGTCGTCATGGGGCAGTCGAACATCGTCGGGCGGCCGATGGCGCTCGAGCTGCTGATCGAGCGCTGCACCGTCACCGTCTGCCATTCGCGTACGCGCGACCTGCCCGAGCGCATCCGCCGCGCCGACATCGTCGTCGCGGCGATGGGCAAGCCCAAATTCGTCCAGGGCGGCTGGATCAAGCCGGGCGCGATCGTCATCGACGTCGGGATCAACCGCGCCGCCGACGGCACGCTGTGCGGCGACGTCGACTTCGTCGCGGCACGCGAGCGCGCGGGCTGGATCACGCCGGTTCCCGGCGGCGTCGGGCCGATGACCATCGCCACGCTCGTCGCCAACACGCTGCACGCGGCGACGCTGCAGGACGCGCGCCGCCGCTAGCCGTCGCGCGCGCGGGGCGGGCTGCCCCGGGGCCGGCGCGCTGCGTTGCCGCGGGAACTAGGCCGTCTTGAGGTGCCAGGCCTTGAGGCGGGTGAACGTCTCGATGCCGTAGCTCGACAGCGTGACGCCGATGCCCGAATGGCCCACGCCCGTCCACGGCAGCCGCGGGCTCACGCGGTCGCAGCAGTTCCAGTAGACCGATCCCGAGCGTACCTGCGCCAGGATCCGCTTCGCGCGCGCCTCGCTCGTCGTGTAGACGGCGGCCGTCAGCCCGTACTCGGTATCGTTCATCAGCGCGACCGCCGTCTCGTCGCCGTTCACCGCCTGGATGCCGATGATCGGGCCGAAGCTCTCGTCCTTCATCAGCAGCATCGAATGGTCGACCCCGGCGAACACGGTGGGCGCGAACCAGTTGCCCTTGCCCTTGACCGCGTGGCCGCCCAGCAGCAGCTGCGCCCCTTTCTTCTTCGCGTCGGCGACCTGCTTCGCCAGCACGTCGAGCTGCGGCCGCCGCGTGATCGCGCCGATGTACGTCGCCTCGTCCATCGGGTCGCCCATCCGGTAGGTCTTCACCTCGGCGACGAACGCGGCGACGAACGCATCGTAGATCGACTGGTGGACGTAGATGCGCTCGACCGAGCAGCAGGACTGCCCGGTGTTGTAGAACGCGCCGTCGGCGATGCCCGCGGCGGTGGCCTTGACGTCGACGTCCTCGCACACGTAGACGGGGTCCTTGCCGCCCAGCTCGAGCTGCGCCTTGATCATCCGGCGGCCGGCGGCCGCGGCGATCTTCGCGCCGGTCGCGTACGATCCGGTGAAGAACACGCCGTCGACGGGCTGGCGCAGCAGCGCGGCACCGGTGGCGCCGTCGCCGATCACCGGGACGAACACGTCGTCGGGGACGCCGGCGTCCTGCAGCATCGACGCGATGTGCAGGCCGGTCAGCGTCGCGAACTCGGAGGGCTTGTACAGGACCGCGTTGCCGGCGATCAGCGCCGGCACGAACACGTTGGCCCCGACGAAGTACGGGTAGTTCCACGCCGAGATGTTGGCGATCACGCCGAGCGGCTCGTGGCTGATGCGCTCCTCGAGCTTCTGCGCGGCGTTGTCGAATACCTTCTCGTCGCGCAGCGTGCGGGTCGCGGCCTCGAGGAAGAAGTCGATCCGCGGCAGCAGCCCCGCGATCTCGTTGCGCGACTGGCGGATCGGCTTGCCGACTTCCTGCGTCAGCGTGCGCGCCAGCGTTTCCTGCATGCCGACGACCCGCTCGCGAAACGCGGCGATCGCGGCGATCCGGCGCTTCATCGGCGTGCGCGCCCACTGGGCCTGGCCCGCGCGGGCGGCCCGGTACTTGCGGCGGACCTCGGCGGCGTTGTCGGCGGCGACGTCGGCGATGACGGCGCCGGTGGCGGGATTGGTGATCTTCATGGCTGCATCCTGATCAGGTGGTGGGGGCCGCGGCACGGTCGCGCGCGGCGACCAGGAAGGCATCGAGGATCGGCGTGTCGTCGATGAACGAGCCGTCGTCCGGGGCGTGGAACTCGGGATGCCACTGGACGGCGAACAGCCAGCCGGGGCCGGTGCCGCGGAAGGCTTCCACGAGGCGGTCCGGCTCCGACCAGGCTTCGACCACGAGATCGCGCCCGAGTGCCTTCACGGCCTGGTGATGGATCGAATTGGTCTTCACCAGCGCCGTGCCGGGATAGAGCGCGGCAAGTCCGCTGCCCGGCACGATCGACGTCGCGTGGCAGTTGTCGGCGTAGATCGACCAGTCGCGGTGGTTGAGCGCGTGCGGCAGCTGGGTGCCGATGTCCTGGTAGAGCGTGCCGCCCCGCGCGACGTTGATCAACTGCGCGCCGCGGCATACGCCCAGCACCGGCTTGCCGGCACGGGTGAACGCATCGAGCAGCGCGATCTCGTAGTCGTCGCGGATGCGGTCGCCGTTCCACTCGGGCCGCAGCGCACGCTCGCCGTAGGACTCGGGGCAGACGTCCGAGCCGCCCATCAGCACCAGGCCGTCCAGCGTATCGGCATAGGCGTCGAGCGTCGCGCGGCTGCCGGCGCGCCGCGTCGACCCGTCGGGGGAGGGCACCATGAACGCCAGCACGTCGCGCTGCATCAGCCAGTGGGCGACGTTCTGCTCGATGTACTGGAGCGTCATCCCCTTGAAGATCGCCCGCTTCGGGTCGGCGTGGAAAAAGCAGGCGGAGATGCCGATCTTCAGCATGTCGGGGCGCACAGGCGAGAGTGGAGAAAGGGCGGTCAGATCGCCGCGGCGAAGATGCGCTCGAAGTCCTCGCGCGTGCACTTGCGCGGGTTCGTCAGGTGGCAGGTGTCCTTGATCGCGACGTCGACCAGCGCGGGGATGTCCGCCTTGGTCACCGGCCGCGCCGATTGCAGCGCGCCGACCGTCGCCGGAATGCCGAGCTCGGCCTTCATCCGGCCCAGCCAGTCGATGAACGCCTGCGCGGCGGCGGGCTCGCCCATCCCCGCGGCGCCCGGCACGCCGGCGACGCGCGCCAGTTCGGCCATCTTGGCCGTGGCGGCCGGCAGGTTGAAGCGCATCACGTGGTCGATCATGATCCCGTTGGCGAGGCCGTGGTGGAGGTCGGCGACCGTCGACAGCGCGTGCGCGCACGAGTGCACGGCGCCCAGGTCCTTCTGGAACGCGATCGCGCCCATCATCGAGCTCATCAGCATGTCGCTCCTCGCCTGCAGGTCGCGGCCGTCGCGCACCGCGATCGGCAGCGCACGCGCGGCGATCCGCACGCCTTCGAGCGCGATGCCGTCGCACATCGGGTGGTACTCGGGCGACAGGTAGGACTCGATGTTGTGCGTCAGCGCGTCCATGCCGGTGGCCGCGGTGATGCCGGGCGGCAGGTCGAGCGTGAGTTCCGGGTCGGCAAACACCACCTTGGCCAGCAGCTTCGGCGAGAAGATGATCTTCTTGATGTGCGTGACGTCGTCGCCGACGACGCTCGAGCGGCCGACTTCCGAGCCGGTGCCGGCGGTGGTGGGCAGCGCGACGAACCACGGGATGGGCTGGTCCATCGGCCGCACCTGCGGGTGATCCCACGCGTACTCGAGGATGTCGCCGGGGTGGGTTGCCATCAGCGCGATCGCCTTCGCGACGTCGAGCGCGGCGCCGCCGCCCAGGCCGATCACGGCGTCGGCCTGGTGCGCCTTGCAGGCCGCGGCGCCGTTCTCCACCTGGCTCCGGACCGGGTTGCCCCAGATCTCCGAATAGACTGCGATGTCGAGGCCCGGCAGCTCCGCGAGGAACGCAGGCAGCAGCGGCAGCGCGGCGATGCCGCGGTCGGTGACGATGAGCGGCCGCTTGATGCCCTGGTCGGCAAGGTGTGCGGCGACGAGCCTGCGCGCACCGGGGCCGAAGTGGATGGTCGTCGGGAAGCTGAAGCGCTGGATGGCCATGCGGTTCTCGGGAGGTTGCGAAATGGGTTGATTGCGAATCGGGCGGTCATGTAGCCCGGCGTCGAGCGGAGCGAAACCCGGGGCCATCGGGGCCATGGCCGCGACCACCCGGGTTTCGCAGTCGCTCAACGCCGGGCTACGGATCCTGGCTACGGGCCGGCCGCGGTTCAGATGATCTCGAAATAGCGCATCCGCTCCCAGTCGGTGACGGCGTCCTGCCACTGCCGCCATTCCCATTCGCGGGTGGCGGCGAAGTGATCGACGAAATCGTCGCCGAACCAGTCGCGCGCGCGCTCCGAGTCGCGGAAGATCCGCGTCGTCTCGATCAGCGTCCGCGGCGCGCGCGGCACGTTCTCGGCGCCCTGATTGGTGCCGTGCACCGGCTTGGCGGTGAGCTTCAGCTTCCGCTCGACGCCGTCGAGTCCCGCGGCGATCACCGCGGCGATCGCGAGGTAGGGATTGACGTCGGCGCCCGGGCAGCGGGTCTCGAGTCGCGTCGACTTCGGCGATCCGGGAATCACGCGGAAGCTCGCGGTGCGGTTGTCGACGCCCCACGTCGGCTTCACCGGCGCCCAGAACCCGTCGACCAGCCGCTTGTAGCTGTTGATCGTGGGCCAGAACATCGGCGCGAATTCCATCAGCGTGCCGACCTGGCCCGCGAGGAAGCTCTGGAACAGCCGGCTCATCGCATGGCTGCCGCCGGCATCGTGGAACAGGTTCTTCTTGCCGTCGGACAGCGAGGTGTGCACGTGGCCCGAGCAGCCCGGGTACTGCTGGCTCCACTTGGCCATGAAGCTCGGCATGATGCCGAAGCGGGCGCCGATCTCCTTGGCGCCGGTCTTGAACAGCACGGCGCGATCGGCCTGCTCCAGCGCCTCCGAGAACAGGATCGCCGCCTCGTAGACGCCGGGCCCCGTCTCGGTGTGCAGGCCCTCGACCGGCACGCCGAACGCGCCCATCTCGGCGAACAGCGCCTTGAAATACTCGCCGTTCTCGTTGGCGCGGAGCAGCGAGTAGCCGAACATGCCCGGCGTCAGCGGCGTCGGCCCGACGCCGCGCTTGTCGGCCCACGACTGCGGCGTCTCGCGGAAGTTGAAGAACTCGTACTCCATCCCGCACATCGGCACGACGCCGAGCTTCTCGGCGCGCCTCAGCACGCGCTTCAGCACCTGCCGCGGGCAGATCGGCAGCGGCGCCTCGCGGCCCTTGTCCTGGCAGATGAAGTCGCCGAGGAAGAACGGCACGTCGTCGTCCCAGGGCACGTGGCGCATCGTGCCGACGTCGATCTTCGCGACGACGTCGGGGAAGCCCTTGTGCCAGCCGGTGTGCGTCGTGTTGTCGTAGGTGACGTCCATCATGTCCCAGCCCAGCACCACGTCGCAGAAACCGAAGCCGCCTTCCACCGCCGAGTAGAATTTCTCCTTGTGGATGTACTTGCCGCGCAGCACGCCGTCGATGTCGGTGACCGCGACCTTGACGCGGGTCCCGGGTGCGGCGCGGACCGCGGCGATGGCGTCGGCAACGCAGATGGAAGTCGGCATGGGAGTCCTCTGGTGGCGGGGAGTGCGGTCCGGTCGGGGCCGGGCGACGATGGAACGGAGGATTTTAGCGTAGCGGGGCGCAGGGTGGGCACCCGCGCCGGCGTCGGGGGCGCCGGGCGCGGCGTTTCTGCTGCTACGATGGGCGGATGCGACCCAACGCTGCCCTGGCTGCCCTCCACTGTGCCGTGCTGCTGTTCGGGTTTGCCGGGCTGTTCGGCAAGTGGCTCGACCTGCCGCCGGCGGTCATCGTGCTCGGCCGGACGCTGGTCGCCGCGACGGCGCTGGGGCTGCTGCGCGCGCTCCAGGGCAAGCGTGGCGCGCCGTTCGACCTCCGGCTGGCCGGGATGGGCGCGCTGCTGGCAGCGCACTGGGTCAGCTTCTACGCGGCGATCCAGGTCGCCAGCGTCGCGATCGGGCTGCTCGGCTTCGCCAGCTTCCCGCTGTTCGTGCTGCTGCTGGAGCGCGCGCTCCTCGGCCGGCGCTGGTCGGCGCGCGAAGGCGCGACGGCCGGGTTCGTCACCGTCGGTCTCGCGCTGCTGGTGCCCGAGTTATCGTTCGCGAACCGGATGGTGCAGGGTCTTCTCTGGGGCCTGCTGTCGGGTTTCACGTTCGCGCTCCTCGCCGTGGCGAACCGGAGGTGGTCGGCGACCCGGGCGCCGCTCCATCTCGCCTTCTGGCAGAACCTGTGGGCGGCCATCGCGCTGGTGCCGTTCGTGGCGGCGCTCGGCAGCCCGCCCGCGATCGGCGCGCGCGAGATCGGCCTGCTGCTGCTGCTGGGCGTGGTCGGCACGGCGCTTGCGCACACGCTGTTCATCACCGCGCTCGCGACGGTCAGCGCGCACACGGCGAGCATGGTCTGCGCGCTGGAGCCGGTGTACGGAATCCTGCTCGCGCTGCTGCTGCTGGGCGAGGTGCCGGCGCCGCGCACGCTGGTCGGCGGCGCGCTGATCGTTGGCGCGGCGGTGCTGGCCACGCGTCGGGCGCGCGACGGGTGACCCGACGCCGCGCCGCGGCGATTTGATAGCATCGGGCAGGTGCCAGGCCCGCACCGTCGATCCGGCGGGCAGGGTGCGAGGGGCCGTCCGGTCCGGGCAGAGGCAGAGGGACAAGAGGGAGAAAGCGGTGATCGTCGTCCTGATGGGGGTTTGCGGGTGCGGCAAGACGGCGGTGGGCCGCGCGCTCGCCGAGGCGATGCACTGGCCGTTCTTCGACGCGGACGATTTCCATCCGCCGGCGAACGTGGTCAAGATGGCGGCCGGCACGCCGCTCTCCGACGACGACCGCTGGCCGTGGCTGGACCGGCTCGCGACGGAGATGGGCGCGATCGACGCAGGCGGCGGGCATGCAGTGCTCGCCTGCTCGGCGTTGCGCCAGCCGTATCGCGACCGCCTCGCGCGCGCCGGCGACGTGCGCTTCGTGTTCCTGGACGGCGACCGCGAGACGATCGAGCCGCGGCTCGCCGCGCGCGTCGGCCACTACATGCCGCCGTCGCTGCTCGCGAGCCAGCTGGCGATCCTCGAGCGCCCGACCGACGCGATCGTCGTCGACATCCGCCTGTCGCCCGCCGAGCAGGTGGCCGTCATCCGGGACCGCATCGACCGGGAGGCCGCGCGATGAGCGACGACAAGGCCCCGCTGCACCCGGCAACGCAGGTCGGCCGAAAGGGCCGCGATCCGGCGAAGTACCTGGGGGCCGTCAACACGCCGGTGTTCCGCGCGTCGACGATCGTGTTCCCGACCGTCGCCGATCTCGAAGCGTCGGCGCAGGGCCGGTCGGACAACCTGGGCTACGGCCTGCACGGCCTGCCGACCGTGCGCGACCTGCAGCAGGCCGTCGCCGACATCGAGGGCGGCCACGCCGCGCTGGCGGTGCCGTCGGGCCTGTCGGCGACGACGCTGCCGCTGCAGGCGCTGCTGGAAGCCGGCGACCACATCCTCGTCACCGATTCCGTCTACGGCCCCACGCGGCGGTTCTGCGACAACCACCTGACGCGCTGGGGCGTCGACGTCAGCTACTACGATCCGCTCTGCGGAGAGGCGATCGAAGAGCATTTCCGCCCGGAGACGCGCGTCGTGTTCACCGAGTCGCCGGGCTCGCTGACGTTCGAGGTGCAGGACATCCCGGCGATCGCCCGGGTCGCCCACGCCCGCGACGCGCTGGTCGTGATGGACAACACCTGGGCCACGCCGCTCTTCTTCCCGAGCTTCGCCCACGGCGTCGACGTGTCGGTGCACGCGGCGACCAAGTACATCGGCGGCCACTCCGACGTGCTGCTGGGGTTGATCGTCGCCAACGCGCGGGCGTACCCGCGGTTGCAGCGGTTCTGGACCGATACCGGCGTCACCGCGTCGACCGACGATTGCTTCCTCGGCCTGCGCGGCCTGCGCACGCTGGCGGTCCGCCTCGCGCAGCATCAGGCCAGCGCCCTGGAGATCGCCGCGTGGCTCGCGCGGCGACCCGAAGTGAAGGAGGTGATCTACCCGGCGCTTCCGGGCGCGCGCGGACACGACCTGTGGCGGCGCGACTTCACCGGCGCGAGCGGCCTGTTTGGCGTCGTGCTGCAGCCGGTGGCGAAGGAGCGGATCGCCGCGATGCTGGACGGCATGCGCCTGTTCTCGATGGGCTGGAGCTGGGGCGGCTTCGAGAGCCTGATGATCCCGACCTGGCCCGAGCGCGCGCGCACCGTGACGCGCTGGAACGCCGGCGGGCCGTGCCTGCGGCTGCAGATCGGGCTCGAGGATCCGCGCGACCTCATCGCCGACCTCGCGGCCGGACTCCTCCGGCTGGGCGGCGCGGCGTAGCGAGCCGACGCCCGGGGCGCCGCTACATCGCGCCCGTTCCGAGGTAGACCGCCTGCACGCGCGGGTCGACGCGGATCGCGTCCGGCGCGCCCTGCGCGAGGATCGCGCCGTGGTCGAGCACGATCACGCGGTCGGCGAAGCCGAACACCACGTCCATGTCGTGCTCGGTGAACAGCACCGCGATGGATTTCTCGCGCGCGAGGCTCGCCGCGAGCTGCATCACACGGCCCCGCGAGCGCGGCGACATGCCCGCCGTCGGCTCGTCCATCAGCAGGAGGCGGGGCGACGCGGCGAGCGCCAGCGCGAGTTCCACGCGCTTCGCGTCGCCATAGGCAAGCGTCGACGCGCCCTGGTCGGCGAACCGCGTCATCCGCACCTGCTCTAGCAGCGCGTCGGTCGCGGCACGCATTGCCGCTGCCGGCGGGCGTGCCAGCCTGGCGTGCGCGCGAGCGCGGGCGAGCAGCGCGACCTCGATGTTCTCGCGCACCGTCATCGACGCGAACGTGGCGGCGACCTGGAACGTGCGGCCGACGCCAAGCGCCGCGATCGCGCGCGGCGGCATGCCGTCGATCCGCGCGTCGCCCAGCGTGACGGTGCCGCTGTCGGGGGCGAGCTGGCCGTTGACGAGGTTGAAGCACGTCGTCTTGCCGGCGCCGTTCGGGCCGATCAGCGCCACCACTTCGCCGGCGGCCACGGTGAACGACAAGTTGCTGACGGCGCGGACGCCGCCGAAGGTCTTCGCGAGGCCCTCGACCCGGAGCACCACGGGTGCCGTGGCGGCCGCGTTCATGATGAGGCCCGCTTCCGCAGCCGTTGCAGCGCGCCGCCGATGCCCGTCGGGAACACGAGCACCAGCGCCAGGATCGTCACGCCCATCACCGCGCGCCAGTATTCGGTCGTCCGCGACAGCGAGTCCTGCAGCCAGGTGAAGGCCGCGGCGCCGAGCAGCGGGCCGGCCAGCGCGTTGAGCCCGCCCAGCAGCACCATCACGATCGCGTCGATCGACCGCGGGATCGCCAGCGTCTCCGGCGAGATGCTTCCCTTCGAGAACGCGAACACGCCGCCGGCGAGTCCCGCGAAGGCGCCGGCGACGGCGAACGCGGCCCACTGCATGCCGCGCACGTCGATGCCCAGCGCATCGGCGCGCGACGTCGAGTCGCGCGCGGCGCGCAGCGCGTAGCCGAACGGCGCCCGGGCGAGGACGGCGAGGCAGACCAGCGCAGCGGAGACGATCGCCAGCGCGAACCAGAAGTAGGCGCGCTTGTCGGCGAGCCACGGCGCCGGCCAGACGCCGACCAGGCCGTTGGAGCCGCCGGTCACCGCATCCCACTGGAACGCGACCGACCAGACGATCTGCGCGAATGCGAGCGTCAGCATCGCGAGGTACACGCCCGACAGGCGGACGCAGAACCAGCCGAAGACCAGCGCGCCCGTCGCCGCGGCGAACGGCGCCACGGCGACCGCGGCCGCCATCGGCCAGCCGTGCCGCGCCGCGATGGCGGCAGCATAGGCGCCGAGCCCGAAGTACGCGGCGTGCCCGAACGACATCATGCCGCCGCTGCCCATCATGAACTGCAGGCTGGCCGCGAACAGCGCGAACACCAGCACGTCGGTGGCGAGCACCAGCGCGTACTCGTCGCCAAGCGCCGGCAGCGCGGCGGCGACGGCGACCGCCGCGAGGGCCGCCAGCGCCGCCGGGCGGCCGGGCGGCACGACCAGCGTGCGCTGCTCGGCGACCTGCGTGGTCGGCGGTGGCGCGGACCGGCTCCCCAGGAGCCCGTGGGGCCGGACGGCGAGCACCATCGCCATCACGACGAATTCGGCGACCAGCGTGAGCTTCGGGAACGCGAACGCGACGCCTCCGATCTCCACCGTGCCCGTCGCGATGCACAGCGTCTTCACGAGCCCGATGAGGAGCGCGGCGAGGAACGCGCCGGGAATGGAGCCCAGTCCGCCGACGACGGTGACCACGAACGCCTCGGCGATGATCGCGAGGTCCATGCCGAGGTTCGCGGGCTCGCGCGGCAGCTGCAGCGCGCCGGCGAGCCCCGCGAGCAGGGCGCCCAGCGCGAACACCGAGGTGAAGAGCCGGCGCTCGTCGATGCCGAGGGCGCCGGCCAGCACGCGGTTCTCGGTGGCGGCGCGCACGAGCATCCCGAAGCGGGTCCGGGCGAGCAGCAGCCACAGCAGCAGCAGCACCAGCGGGCCGATCGCCAGCAGCAGCAGCTCGTACGACGGGACCGGTCGCCCCAGGACCTCGACGACCCCGGCGAATCCCGGCGCCCGGGGGCCCAGCAGGTCCTCGGGGCCCCAGGCCACGAGCGCCGCGTCGCGGACGATCAGCACCACGCCGAACGTCGCCGTGAGCTGCAGCATCTCGGGCGCGCCGTACAGGCGCTTCAGCAGCAGCACCTCGACCAGCGCGCCGATGCCGGCGACCGCGATCGAAGCCACGGCGACCCCGCCCCAGAAGCCGGCCGGCGTGTGGCCGAACGCCTCCACCAGCGTGTACGCGGCGAACGCGCCCAGCATGTACAGCGAGCCGTGGGCGAAGTTGACGACGCGCGTGACGCCGAAGATCAGCGTCAGCCCGGCGGCGACCAGGAACAGCGACGACGCGCCGGCGAGGCCGTTCAGCAGTTGCGCGACAAAGGAAGCGAGGGACACGCGGAAGGTGGGGAGGGCCGGCCGGCGAAGGCCGGCCGATGCCCGTGATTCTAGCGGCTTATCGCCCGGCGTCGATGCCGGCGGCTGCGGGCCTCCGGACGGCGCGTGCCGTCGGCAGGCATCCGGAGCGAGCGAGGTCAGCGCTTCGGCGTGCCGGCATCGACCCGGATAGCGATGTCGCCCAGCGCGCGCGCGGTCGACGTGCACAGGGGCGATGACGCGCGCCCGGCGTCGCACCACTGCGACAGCTCGGCCTGCACGACGACGGCGCGGTCCGCGGCGCGCGTCACCAGCACCGCGGTGTGGATGACGACGGCGCCCTGCGCGAGCATCGGGATCGGCACATCGTAGAGCCGGGCACCATTGGACGCGGGAGTTTCCTTCCATTCGA
The DNA here is from genome assembly GCA_943331295.2 of Bordetella parapertussis. Classification (GTDB taxonomy): domain Bacteria; phylum Pseudomonadota; class Gammaproteobacteria; order Burkholderiales; family Casimicrobiaceae; genus CAIWHR01. The sequence continues at coordinate 21,733 of CALQLA020000009.1, forward strand.
GCCCGAGCGCCGCGCGCTCGCCGGCAGGAAGCGCCGCACCGGCTCCGTCGAGCAGCGCCGCGAGGCCCGCCTTGCCGGCGACGGCGGATGCGCGCACCTGCCGCGCATTGGCGTCGCAGACGCCGACGCCGATCGAACCCTGCACCGCCTGCTGCGCGACGATCCGGAAGCTCGCGTAGCGCTCGCAGCGGATGCGCGCGATGCCCGGGTTTCCCGCTTCGTAGAGGATCAGCGACATCTCGTCGCCGGGCGGAGGCGGCAGGAGGGCGGCGCGGCCGGGCTCGAAACGCGCCACGGCTTCGATGTCGCGCGCCACCGCCGCGGCGAAGGGCGCGGTCGTTGCGCCGGGCATCGCCGGCCGCGACTGCGCGGCGGCGCTCGCGGCGACGGCCGCCAGCAGAAGGAGCATTGGATACCGGAAACCGACTCCCTTCGTCGCCATGCGCATCCTCCCCGTGGACAGGGGGGCGGGCGGCGCGCGCCGCCCGCCCCGGAACGCCCGAGGCTACCGCGTTGGCGGCGCGCGCGGCGTGTCGGTTCTGTCAGGTCGGCGCGTCACTGCGCCGGCCGCAGCCGCTTCACCGTATCGTCCGAAGGCAAATAGTCCTTCCCGTCGGCGTAGCGCCAGTCGACCATCAGGCCCTTGCCGTCCTTCACCGCGGTGCGGCCGACGTAGGCGCCCATCGTCGACTGGTGGTCGAGCGCGCGAAACGTCACCTTCCCGAACGGGGAATCGAACGTGAGCCCCGACATCGCCGCGACCATCTTCTCGGTGTCGGTGGAGCCCGCCTTGCGGATCGCCGCCGCGGCGGCCTTGACGGCACTGTAGCCGACGACGGAGCCCAGCCGCGGATAGTCCTTGAACTTCGCCTGGTACGCGTCGCGGAAGCGCTTGTGCTCCGGCGTGTCGATCGCGTACCACGGGTATCCCGTCACCCACCAGCCGACCGGCGCCTCGTCCTTCAGCGGGTCGAGGTACTCGGGCTCGCCGCCCAGCAGGTTGAACACGGGGCGGTCCTTGAACAGCCCGCGCAGCTGGCCTTCGCGGACGAAGCGCGCGAGGTCGGCGCCGAACAGCGACGAGAAGATCGCGTCGGGCTTGGCGTCGATCAGCGCCTGCACCACGGAGCCCGCGTCGATCTTGCCGAGCGGCACCGCCTGCTCGACGAACTCGATGCCGCCGGCCTGCAGCGCGATCATCTGCTGCTTGAACGCCGCCGTTGCCGATTGCCCGTACTCGTAGTTCGGGTAGACGATCGCCCAGCGCCGCTTGCCGAGCTTCGCCGCCTCGGGCACCAGCATCGCCGTCTGCATGTACGTCGACGCGCGCAGCCGGTACGTGTACCGGTTGCCGCTTTCCCAGACGATCTTGTCGGTCAGGGGTTCCGACGCGAGAAACAGCACCTTGCGCTGCTTCGCGACGTCGGCCACGGCGAGGCCGACGTTGGACGCGAACGTGCCCATCAGCAGCGCGACCTTTTCGCGGGAGATGAGCTCCTCGGCGACGCGGACCGCGTCGCCGGGGCTGCCGGTGTCGTCGCGGGTCACGATCTCGAGCGGCCGGCCGAGGACGCCGCCCGCGGCGTTGATCTCGTCGAGGGCGAGGTCCATGCCCTTCTTGTACGGCTCGAGGAATGCCGGGAACTGCTTGTAGCTGTTGAGCTCGCCGAGCTTGATCGGCTGCGCGCCGGCGGCGCAGTGGGCGGCGAGGACGAAGGCGCCGACGACGGCGGCGGACAGGCGGGAGAGGTTCATCGATGCTCCGGGGCGGACGGCGGACAACAGGCAAAAGGCAAAAGGCAAAAGGCAAAAGGCAAAAGGCCGGGAGGTTCCACAACGCGGTCGAGGCGGCGTTCGTTGACGCGCTTGGCGGCGCGGGCCCGGCGCCCAAGGCGATCCCGGATTGTCGCGCGAATCGGAGTTCCGTGCTGCATCCCGGGGGGCGCCGCCGCCCATGCCCCGGGCGCGGTTATTAGCTTGTAACCACAGCGCCGCACGCGAGCCTGCGGGCAACGGGTAAACTCAAAGGCTTGCCCGATTTCCAAACCAAGAACTCCCGATGTCTCCCGTCGCAAACCCTGCCCTGCAACTCGCCCATGGCCTTGCCTTCGGCGACCTCTACGCGAACGACGGCGCTGCGCGCATCGACGCGTGCTTCGTCGATCACCTGCGCGGCGCCGACGCCGCGCTCGCCGACCGCCTCGCCGCCGCGCGCGCCGACCCCGACGCGCTGCCGCTCAAGGCGGAGTCGGAGCTGCTGATCGCGCTGGGGCCCCAGCTCGAGGACTTCGTCGCGCAGCTGTTCCGCATCGAGCCGGAGGTGCGCGCGCTCGAAGCGCAGCATCACGAGCTGGCGCCGCTCTTCGCCGTGAAGCGGCTGTTCGTCCAGCGCAAGGCGATGAACACGTACAAGGCCGACGCTGCCGCCGCCTTCGACGGCGCGGCGCTGGGCGCCGACCTCGCCGCGCGGATCGGCGCCCCCGTCACCAGCCTCGCCGGCGAGCAGGCGCTGGCGGCGGCGGTCACGCGCTGGCAGCAGGACGACGCCGCGCACGCGGCCGACCTCGACGTCGCGATGCGCTACGCGGCATGGGCGGGGCACACGCCGGCCGGCCGCGCCGCGCACAAGTCGGGCGTGCTGTTCAAGGCGCCGCGCCGGATCGACTACATGAAGCTCGTGCCGATCGAGAGGGAGGAGGCGGGCGGGGTGAGGCAACTGAAGCTCGCCGGCGGGCATGTGCGCCGGCGCGAAGGCTTCGACCTGACCGACCAGGGCACCGACCTCGCCGGCAGCCTCGACCAGGCGCATTACTGCATCTGGTGCCACGAGCAGGGCAAGGACTCGTGCTCGCACGGGCTGTTCGAAAAGAAACCGGCCGACGGCACGAAGCTCGAGAACCCGTTCAAGAAGACCGTGTTCGGCGTGACGCTGGCGGGCTGCCCGCTCGAGGAGAAGATCTCCGAGTTCCACAAGCTGCGCGCCGACGGCTGGCCGCTCGCGGCGCTGGCGACGATCTGCGTCGACAACCCGATGGTGGCGGCGACCGGGCACCGGATCTGCAACGACTGCATGAAGTCGTGCATCTACCAGAAGACCGATCCGGTCGACATCCCGCAGTCGGAGACGCGGGTGCTGAAGGACGTGCTGGCGCTGCCCTGGGGCTTCGAGATCTACAGCCTGCTGACGCGCTGGAACCCGCTCAACATCCGCCGGCCGCGGCCGCTGCCGCCGTCGGGCCGGCGCGTGCTGGTGGTCGGCATGGGCCCGGCCGGCTTCACGCTGGCGCACCACCTGATGAACGACGGGCACAGCGTGGCCGCCATCGACGGCCTCAAGATCGAGCCGCTCGACCCCGCGCTGTCGGGCGTCACGGCGCACGGCGAACGGGTCGCGTTCGCGCCGGTCAAGGACATCGCCACCCTCGCCGAGTCGCTGAACGACCGCGTGATGGCCGGCTTCGGCGGCGTCGCCGAGTACGGCATCACCGTGCGCTGGGACAAGAACTTCCTCAAGGTCATCCGGCTGCTGCTGGAGCGCCGCGACAGCTTTGCGATGTACGGCGGCGTCCGCTTCGGCGGCACGATCGACGCCGACGGTGCGTTCGCGCTGGGGTTCGACCACGTCGCGCTGGCGGCGGGCGCCGGCCGGCCGACGGTGCTCGACCTGCCCAATGGGCTGGCACCCGGGGTGCGCACCGCATCCGACTTCCTGATGGCCTTGCAACTCACCGGCGCGGCGAAGGCCGATTCGGTGGCCAACATGCAGGTGCGGCTGCCGGTCGTGGTGGTCGGCGGCGGGCTCACCGCCATCGACACGGCGACCGAGTCGCTCGCCTACTATCCGGTGCAGGTCGAGAAGTTTCTCGTCCGCTACGACGCGCTCGCCGCCGAGCGCGGCGAGGCAGCCGTCGAAGCGGCGTGGCCCCCGGTCGAGCGGGAAATCGCCGCCGAGTTCCTCGCGCATGCACGAGCGATCCGGGCGGAGCGCGCCGCCGCGGCCGCCGAAAACCGCCCCGCCCGGACGGTGGAACTGCTGCAGGCATGGGGCGGCGCGACGATCGCCTATCGCCGCCGGCTGATCGACAGCCCGTCGTACACGCTGAACCACGAGGAGGTGGAAAAGGCGCTGGAGGAGGGCATCCGCTTCGCCGAGGGCCTGACGCCGCTCGCCGTCGAGGTCGACGCGCGAGGCCATGCCCGCGGGCTCACGGTCTCGGCGCAGCACAACGACGGCGACGGCGTCTGGCACGAGTACGGCCGGCCCACGCTGCCGGCGCATACGATCCTGGTCGCGGCAGGCACGCAGCCCAATACGGTGCTGGCGCGCGAGGACAGCGCGCACTTTGTCCTCGACGGCAAGTATTTCCGCCTGCTGGACGAGGCGGGCGCGCCCGTCAACGTGGTCCGCGGCCTCACCAAGCCCGAGGTTCCGGCCGTGCTGACGGAGTTGCGCTCCGACGGCCGCGCGACGAGTTTCTTCGGCGACCTGCACCCGTCGTTCCACGGCAACGTGGTCAAGGCGATGGCGAGCGCCAAGCAGGGCTACCCGATCGTGTCGCGGATGCTCGCGCGGGTGGCGCCGGCATCGGCGGCCCCGGACGGCGAGTTCTTCGCGGCGCTGAACCGCGACCTCCGCCCGACGATCGTCCGCGTCGACCGCCTGACGCCGACGATCGTCGAGGTCATCGTCCACGCGCCGGCGGCGGCGCGTCGCTTCCAGCCGGGCCAGTTCTACCGGCTGCAGAATTTCGAGACGTTGGCGGCGAAGGTCGACGGCACGCGGCTGACGATGGAGGGCCTGGCGCTCACCGGCGCCTGGGTCGACCGCGAACAGGGTCTCGTGTCGACGATCGTGCTGGAGATGGGCGGCTCGTCCGACCTCTGCCAGACGCTGAAGCCCGGCGAGCCCGTGGTGCTGATGGGCCCCACCGGCGCGCCGACGGAGATCGAAGGCGGCGAGACCGTCGTGCTGGTCGGCGGCGGGCTCGGCAACGCCGTGCTGTTTTCCATCGGGCAGGCGTTCCGCGCGGCCGGTTCGAAGGTGCTCTATTTCGCCGGCTACAAGAAGGTCATCGACCGCTACAAGGTGGCCGAGATCGAGGCCGCCGCCGACGTCGTCGTCTGGTGCTGCGACGAGGCGCCGGGCTTCGCGCCGACGCGCACGCAGGACCGCACGATCGTCGGCAACATCGTCGAGGCGATCCGCGCCTACGCATCAGGCGAGCTCGGCCACCCGCAGATTTCGCTCGCCGACGGCGATCGCATCATCGCAATCGGTTCGGACCGGATGATGGCCGCCGTGGGCGCCGCGCGCCACACCGTGCTTGCCCCGTACCTCAAGCCGGGGCACCGGGCGATCGGCTCGATCAACTCGCCGATGCAGTGCATGCTGAAGGAGATCTGCGCGCAGTGCCTGCAGCCGCATCGCGACCCGGTCACCGGCGTCGTGACCTACGTGTTCTCGTGCTTCAACCAGGACCAGGCGCTGGACGAGGTCGACTTCCCAGGGCTCGCGGCACGGTTGTCGCAGAACGGCGTGCAGGAGAAGCTGACCGCGCAGTGGATCGGGCATTGCCTCGATCGCACGCCGGACGGCGGGCCGAGCCATGCCGCTGCCAAGTAGGGCCCCTCACATCGGGAACGCCGCCGGGATGTGCATGCCGCGCTCGACCATCTCTTCGATGACGATGTCCGGCATTTCGGCCTCGATCAGCGCGCGATCGAGATGCCGGTCCGAGACGAAGACCACGCGCCGGAAGTTCTCCGCCAGCAAGGGCACCAGCGGAATGGCCATCGAGTCGCGATAGACGACGGCCGACGGCAATCCGGGGCGCAGGCATTCGTAGACGATGGTTTCGTTGACCGGCGGGCGCGCTCCCGGTGGAAACGGGACCGCCGCCGGACGCGCGCAGCGCGTCGACGCACTGCCGGGACCTTTCCCGGCGGGTCCCCCTTCGCCTTCCTGGAAGGCGCGCGGCAGGCCGAGCCCTCTCGCAACGTCGCCGATGTAATCGGCGCCGGGCAACCACTCCGGCGGCTCCGGCGCCACGGCGGGGAATGAGGGCAGCACGGACTTCACCGCGGCAGCGAGCGCCTCGTAGCCAACCGTCGCGCCGCGAAAATTCCAGTGCGAATCGGTCCGGTAGTAAAGGCGCCCGCCGGCCTTCGCGGCGTTGAGGGACGGCCTGAGGTCGACGACGGTGACGTCCGGATACGCGGCGAGCGCCGCGTAGACGCGGTCGAGGCGGCTCGGGGTCGAGCCCTTCTTCACCCATTGCGGCAGGTGCTCGGGATAGATCGTCGCCTTGTCGGGGACGAACACCACGACGTGCGCGATGCCGAGCGCGGCCAGGAAGTCGCGCCGTCGCTTGAATTCGGCGGCCACGACCGCCGGCTCGTCGGCGGGATACGGCGCGATTCCGCGGTAGTCGCGGTCGAGCGACTTGCCATCCTCGCCCAGGAAATAGAGCCATCCGTCGCGGGCGATCATCGCGTTCGCGACCGGGGACACACCGAAGGCGTAGACCTTGGCCCCGTGGTGCAATGCGATCAGTGTTTCGCGCCCGCCGAAGCGATCCGCGAAGGCGGCCTCGAAGGCGGACGGCCAGGCCCGCGCTGCGGCGGCGGTCGCCGGCCGCGCCGGCCACCGCGCCGCGCTGCGGTTTTCGAAGCGGGTGACCGTCAGGTCGCGCTTGAGCACGGCGCCGGCGAGGCCCGCGGCGAGTCCGGTCGCGAACAACGCGATCACGATGCGGTCGCGCCACGGGTGGTCGGCCGGCGCGGGCGCAGGGACGGCAGGCAGGGCGAGCGGGTCGGCGCGGGGCGCAGGGGCGGTCATGGCGTTCAGAAGCGGAAATAGATGAACGGGTTGTACGTTCCCGCCGCGAGCCAGGCGCAGGACGCCAGCGCGACCGTCGCCAGCCACGCACCGTCGGCGGTGAGGAGCAGCGCGCCGGAGACCCCGCCCTTCGCGCGCGCATCGCGCCATCGCCCGAGCTGCCGCATGACGGGGGTCGCCCCGACAATGGCCACGACGAGCGTCGTCGCGACGAGCGGATCGAGATATTCGGCGACCGGGTGCAACGCCGGATCGCCTGCGGCCCGTCCGACGAGGGCACCGTAGAACGTCAGCGCCTGGGTGAACGTCTCGCAGCGGAACAAGACCCATCCGCCCATGACGGCGAGCATCGTGTACACGTGCTGGAACGGTCCGGTCCGCGACAGCGCGCGGTCCAGTCCCGCGCGCTCGGCGACGAGGAACAGGCCGTGCCACGCACCCCACGCGACGAACGGCCAGCTCGCGCCATGCCACAGTCCGCACAGCACGAAGACGATGACGAGATTGAGGTACGCGCGACCGGTGCCGCGCTGGTTGCCGCCGAGCGGTATGTACAGGTAGTCGCGGAACCAGTTCGAAAGCGATATGTGCCAGCGCCGCCAGAACTCGCGGATCGAACCGGCGACGTACGGATAGTTGAAGTTTTCGAGAACCCGGAAGCCGAACATGCGCATGAGGCCGATCGCCATGTCCGAGTAGCCGGAGAAGTCGAAGTAGATCTGCAGCGTGTAGCAGGCGAGGCCCAGCCACGCGAGCGGCGTCGTGAGCTCGCCGCCCGGCAGGGCGAAGAGCCGGTCTGCGACCTGGCCCAGCGTGTTCGCGATCAGCACCTTCTTGCCGAGGCCGAGTATGAACCGGCGGACGCCATAGGCGACGTCGGCCTGCCGCTGCTCATGCTGGCCCAGCTGCGCGGCGATGTCGCGCCAGCGGATGATCGGCCCGGCGATCAGCTGCGGGAACAGCATGATGTACAGGGCGAAATCCGGCAGCCTGCGCTCGGCGCGCGCGTTGTTCTTGTAGACGTCGACGATGTACGAGATCGCGTGGAAAGTGAAGAACGAGATCCCGAGCGGCAGCGCGAGGGCGCCGACCGGGATGGGCGCGACGCCGAGGACCGGGGCCAGCGCGTTGACGTTGGCAAACGCGAAATTGCCGTACTTGAACACGGCCAGCGTCGCCAGGTTCGCGGCGACGGCCGCTGCCAGCCAGCGCTTCCTCACGGACGGATCGGCGGCCTCGGAGATCGCGAGCCCGAACGCCCAGTTCGCCAGCACCGATCCCAGCACGAGGGCGACGTAGGCACCTTCGCCCCAGACGTAGAAGCCGAGGCTCGCCACGAGCAGCACGGCGTTCTTCATCCGCCGCGGCGCAAGCGCATAGGCGGCGAGCGTCAGCGGGAGGAACAGGAACAGGAAGAATGGGGAGGCGAAGACCATGGGCGAAGTTCGAGCGCGGCGATTCCATGCCGACGCTGGAAATAGGGCGGCAGGCCCCCTCGTTCCCGCGTCGATACCCTTTTCGACGCCATCGGACGCAGGACGATTCCTGCCGGTGCCGAGTGTACCGCGACCCGGGGGCCGTTGGCGGCACCGGGGCGGCGCGGGTCGGCTAGACCAGCGAGATCTTTCCCGTCGCGATGTCGTAGGTGGCGGCCACGATGTCGATCTTCTTCGCCGCGTAGGCCTGCTGCATGATCGGCGGCGACGTCTTGATCCGGTCGGCCTGGCGGCGCGCATTCTCGGCGATCGCGTTGTCGAGCAGGTCGCCCTTCGCCGTTTTTTCCGCCACCAGCACCGCCGGCTTGATCGCGCGGATCAGGTCGGGCAGGTGGCCGGGCAGCTCGGCGTTCTTCTTGAGGACCTTGATCGCCGCGTCGACTGCGCCGCATCCCGAATGCCCCATCACGATGACCAGCGGTATGCCGAGAAACTGCACGCCGTACTCAAGCGACGCGAGCAGGTCCGGGCGACGACGTTGCCCGCCACGCGCACCACGAAGAGGTCGCCGGGCTTGGGCGGGGCAGCGGCGAATGCCTGTCCCATCATCCACGGCGCAAGCGCGGCCATGGACCCCGTCTTGAGGAAATCGCTGCGGGTGGTGCCCGCGATGTGGTCGTCGTCTCCGCAAATCGTGCACATGGCTCCTGGCTCCCGCGTTGTGGTCGGTTGCTGCCTTGTCTACGGCGGGCAGTGTAGGCCAACCGCCGCTTGACCGACACCGCCGACCGCCCCCAGACTCGGCGTCGCGTGGTCTTCAGCCGGACATTCGGGGCGCCGGCGTTGCGGCCACGGTCACGGGCAAGGCCATTGGGAGCGCAGCCATGAACGACAAAGGAGCCCTGCTCGCCATGCCGGCGGCCGCCGTGCGCCGCGGCGACGGGCGCGACCTGCGATGAATCCACCCGCATCGCGGTCCGCGGCGATCGCCCGCGCCGTGCGCCATTTCGACGCCGGCGATTTCATCGCCGACCTCGCGCGCCGGGTGGCCGTTCGCACCGAGAGCCAGTTGCCGGAAGGCGCGCCGTTCCTGCGGGAATACCTGGCGGGTGAGATCGCGCCTGCGTTCGAGCGAATGGGCTTCGGCTGCGAGACCTTCGCCAACCCGGTAACCGGCGCCGGCCCGCTGCTGGTGGCCTCGCGCATCGAGGATGAACGGCTGCCGACCGTGCTGCTTTATGGCCATGGGGACGTGATCCGCGGGCTCTCCGGGCAGTGGAGCAACGACGCGTCGCCGTGGGAGCTGCGCCGCGACGGCGACCGCTACTACGGGCGAGGCACCGCCGACAACAAGGCGCAGCACTCGGTGAACATGGCGGCGCTGGGAAGCGTCATCGCAGAGCGCGGCGCGCTCGGGTTCAATGCGAAGTACCTGATCGAGACCGGCGAGGAGATCGGCTCGCCGGGACTCGCGGAATTCTGCCGGCAGCATGCGGAGCGCCTCGCCGCGGACGTCCTGATCGCCTCCGACGGCCCGCGGCTCGCGCAGGACCGGCCGACGATCTACCTGGGCTCGCGCGGCGCGTTGAACCTCGACTTCACCGTCGACCTGCGCGCCGGCGCGCATCATTCGGGCAACTGGGGCGGGCTGCTCGCCAATCCCGGCGTGGTGCTCGCGCATGCGCTGGCGTCGATCATCGATCGCGACGGCCACGTGCTGGCGCGCGGCATCCTGCCCGAGTGCATTCCCGATCCGGTGCGCCGCGCGCTGGCCGACTGCGACGTGGCCCCCGGCCCGACGGAGCCTGCCGTCGACGACGAATGGGGCGAGCGGGGACTGACGCGCGCCGAGAAGGTGTACGGCTGGAACACGTTCGAGGTGCTGGCGATGCGCACCGGCAATCCCGACAACCCGGTCAACGCGATCCCCGGGCGCGCCACCGCGCACTGCCAGGTCCGGTTCGTGGCCGGCACCGATCCGGCGGGCCTCGTTCCGGCGCTGCGCCGTCATCTCGATCATCACGGCTTCGGCAACGTCGGCGTGAAGGCCGCGGACAAGGGATTCTTCCACGCAACCCGGCTCGATCCCGACGATCCGTGGGTGCATTGGGCCGCCGGCTCGATCGCGGCGACGCTGGGCGCGCGGCCGGCCGTGCTGCCCAACATCGGCGGGTCGCTGCCCAACGAGTGCTTCGCCGACATCCTCGGACTGCCGACGCTGTGGGTGCCCCACTCGTACGCCGGATGCTCGCAGCACGCGCCGGACGAGCACGTGCTGGCGCCGGTCCTGCGCGAGGGGCTGCAGATGATGGCGGGCTTGTTCTGGGACATGGCGGTCGATTCGCCGCGCATGGAATCAAAGCGGCCCGGCCGCTGTTGACCCCGGCAGCCCCTCCCGCGAATCGCGCGCGGAGGGCCACCCCATCCGGGCCGGAGGTGTTCCATGTCCTGCGTCATTCGCATGCTGCGTCGCGTCGCGCTGTTCGGCGCCGCACTGGCGGTCGCCCCGTGGGCATCCGCGGCGTTCCACGCGTTCCAGATCGAGCAGCTCTACTCGAACGCCGACGGCACGGTGCAATTCATCGTGATGCACGAGTCGCTGGGCGCCAACGGCGAGGGCTTCTGGCAGAACCACGAGATCTCGTCGACCCACGCCGGCGTCGCCCAGCACTTCCGCTTCACCAGCGACCTGCCGGCCGGCCCCACCGCCCGTCGCCGGGTGCTGCTCGCGACCCAGGGATTCGCCGCCCTCGGCCTGGTGACGCCCGACTTCGTCATTCCCGACGGGTTCCTGTCGACGGGGCAGGGCCTCGTCAACTACGCCGACGTCGATTTCGTGGGCTATGCGTCGCTGCCCACCGACGGCGTCGGCGCGCTCAACCGGAACGGGGCCGTCGTGCCGAACGTGGCGACCAATTTTGCCGGGAAGACGGCCTCGGTGGGGCCGCCGGCGCCGCCCGTATTCGGTAATTTCCAGGGCCTGTGGTGGAACGACCCGCCCGGCTCCGAGTCGGGATGGGGGATCAACCTCAACCACCAGGACACGACGATCTTCGCGACGTGGTTCACGTTCGGGCTCAACGGCAAGCCGACCTGGTTTGCCGGTTCCGCGTCGTCGTCGGCCGCGGCGCCGAACGTGTTCGAGGGCAGCCTGTTCACCGGCACCGGGCCGCCGTTCAACGCGTTCGACCCATCGAAGGTGGCGCCGACGCAAGTCGGCACGATCACCTTCGCGTTCACCGACGCGACCCATGCCACGTTCACCGCGAAGTTCAGCGGCATCACCGTCGTCAAGCCACTGACGCGCCAGGAGTTCGGCAGCCCGGTGCCCACCTGCACGTTCGGCGCGCAGCCCAACCTCGCGCTGGCGACCAACTACCAGGACATCTGGTGGCGCGCGCCCGCGGGCTCCGAATCCGGCTGGGGGGTCAACTTCACGCACCAGGGCGACACGATCTTCGCGACGTGGTTCACGTTCGGGCAGGACGGCAAGCCGCTGTGGTTCGCTGTCGCGGCGTCGAAATCGGCGCCAAACGTGTACCAGGGGACGCTGTTCAAGGCGGTCAGCGGGCCGCCGTTCAGCGCCGTGCCGTTCGACCCCGCCGACGTGGTCGGCGCGGCGACCGGGCCGGTCACGCTGACCTTCACCGACGGCAACAACGCGACGTTCGCGTACTCGGTCGACGGCAGCGCCGACTCCAAGCCGATCACCCGGCAGGTGTTAGCGGCACCCGGCACCGTCTGCCGGTAGCGGGCATCGCCGCGATGCCGTAGCCCGGGTTGCGCGCCAGCGAAACCCGGGTGGACGGTACCCGGGTGCGCACTCCCCCGGGTTTCGCTGTCGCTCAACCGGGCTACGAAGACGACGGGCGCGCGGCGCTTCGCCTCAATGGGCGATCGCGCCCTTGTGGTCGTCCCGCGACGAGCGCTTGCGCACCTCGGCAGTGATCGGGATCTCGCGCTCGGTGCCGTCGGCGCCCCGCAGCGTCAGCACCAGCGGCACGCGGTCGCCCCGCTGCAGCGGGCGCGCGAGGCCGTTCAGCACCAGCCGGTACCTGTTCGGGGCGAGCAGCAGCGTCTCACCGGCCGGCAGCGGCAATTCGGCCAGCACGGGGCCCTTGCTGCCGGGCGCGCGGATCGCGATGCCGGCGACTGCGGCGCTCCTGACGCCTACCAGCACGATGTCCTCGCTCGAGCGCAACTCCATGTAGGCCTCCGCCACGCGCGCGCCCGGGGCGGCTTTCACCCACGGGTCGTTGATCGCGAAGACCGCGTGCGCGCACATCGGGAGCAGCGCGACGGCGGCGATCACGGCACGACACCACGCGCGACGAGCCCGGAGGCATCCTGCGGTCGCCGACAACCGTCGCGCGGGGCGCGGCCTCGATGCCGTCGCGGCGGATCGTGCCTTGGTCTTGCACACAGTCGTCATGGTCGCTCCGTGGCGTTCCCGGCGTCGCCGCATCCGCTGCCGCCGGCGCCGGCCCGGCCGCGGCTCAGCAGGCACCGCCCCCGCGGGCGAAGGTGATCTTCCAGGTCAGCGACAGCGATCCCGCCAAATGGAACCTCGCGCTCAACAACGTGAAGAACGTGCAGTCCGACCTGGGCGCCGCCAACGTCGACGTCGAGATCGTCTCCTACGGACCCGGCATCGGCATGCTGCAGGCGAAATCCGCCGTCTCGTCGCGGATCGACGAGGCCCTGCTGTCGGGCGTGAAGGTCGTGGCCTGCGAGAACACGATGAAGGCGCAGAAGGTCGAGCGCAAGGACATGGTCCGCGGCATCGACTACGTCGGCGCCGGGGTCGTCGAACTGGTGCAGAAGCAGCAGCAGGGCTGGGCGTACATCCGGCCGTAGCGGCACTGCGCCGCGACCGGCGCCGCCGCTACTTCGCGGCCGGGGGCAGCGCTTCCGGCTTGGCGCGGAACTGCCGCTGGCGCGTGCGCGCCTCGAGGATCTGCTCCTCGGTCATCTTGTCCGCGACGTCCTTCAGCGCCCGCGCGGCGTCGGAGCGCGCGCCCCCGGGCGGAACCGCGAAGATCGCGAGCTCCAGCCACTTGACCGCCTCGATGTTGTCCGGCGGTTCGACGCGATTGGTCGCGTAGAGCAGGCCGAGGTTGAGTTGCGCGAACGGCATCCCCTGGTTCGCGGCCCGGCGAAACCACTTGACGGCTTCGGCGTCGTCCTTGCGGATGCCGAGTCCTTCGGCGTAGCTGACCGCGAGGTTGTACTGCGCGAGCGCATTGCCGCGCTCGGCGCCGCGCAGGAACCACGTCGCCGCGGTCTGGTCGTTCTGCTCGACGCCCTTGCCTTCGGCGTAGAGCATGCCCATCTGGTACTGCGCCGCCGGCACGCCCTTGTCGGCGAGCGGCCGCCAAAGCTCCAGCGCCTTGGCGTAGTCCTTGTCGAGGTAGGCCGCGATGCCGTCCTCGAGGTCGCCCGCGAGTGCCAGGGGCGCAAGCAAGGCTGCGGTGGCGGCGATCAGCGCCGCCAGGATTCGTCCCGCTCGGTTCATTTCCGTGGTTTCCTGACGATGGGTGCGCATTATGACAGACGGCCGCCGGCAGGCCGCGCGCCACCGGGCCGGCACCGCGCTCCCGGGCGCTACTCCGGCAGCGTCCCGATGCCCGGGGCCGGCAGCCCAATGTCGACGGCAGCGACGATTCCGCCGCGCATCGTGAGCGTCCCGCGCCGGCGGTCCCGGCCGGTATCGCTGTACTCGAAGCCGAAGACGCGCCGGATCTGCACGCGGCCGTTCTCGTCGCGCACCGGCCGGATCGACAGCAGCCCGACGGTGTCGTCGAGGAACAGGAGACCTTCGTTCCGGCACGCGGCGCGCATCGCCTCGTTGGCCGTCTCGCGTGCCTTGAGCCCGTCCCAGACGAGCCAGCCGGCGGCGGCGGCGAGGATCGTGGCGAGAATTTCGACGAGGGTCATGGCGTTGTGCGAGAAGGGACGGGCGGGCGGGCGGGCCGGCGGTCGGCAACCCGAAGCTTAGATGAAACGGCCGGCCGCCACCCGCGACTGCGCTCGCGGTTGCACTTCGCGGCCGATTCCTTCATCATGTCGTACATGAAAAAACTGTTCCTGCGGTGAAACAGCGCAGGGAAGCCGGGAAGCGAACTCAAGAATCGAGCGAGGTGTTCATGACGCTGGCGGAAGCGAAGAAGTTCCTGAAGCAGAACGAGGTCCGGTTCATCCTGGCCCAGTTCGTCGACATCCACGGGTCGGCCAAGACCAAGTGCGTGCCGGTGTCGCATTTCGAGGATATCCTGACCACCGGCGCCGGGTTCGCGGGTTTCGCGATCTGGGGGCTTGGCATGGGCCCGCACGGCCCCGAGTACACCGCGATCGGGGACCTCTCGACGCTGACGCTGGTGCCGTGGATGCCTGGCTACGCGCGCATCGCCTGCGACGGCCACGTCCTCGGCAAGCCCTACGAGTACTGTCCGCGCGTCGCACTGAAGGCGCAGCTGAAGCGCCTCGAGGCGCACGGCTGGACGATGTACACCGGCATCGAGCCCGAGTTCATGCTGCTGGAGCGCCAGCCCGACGGCTCCATCGCGCCGTTCGACAAGACCGACACGCTCGACAAGCCCTGCTACGACTACAAGGGCCTTGCGCGGGCCTCCGGCTTCATCGAGAAGCTGGTCGACTCGCTGCAGAAGGCCGGCCTCGACATCTACCAGATCGACCACGAGGACGCCAACGGGCAGTTCGAGGTCAACTTCAAGTACAGCGACTGCCTCAATACCGCCGACAATTTCACGCTGTTCAAGATGGCGGCCTCCGAGATCGCGCGGTCGATGGGCATGATCTGCACGTTCATGCCCAAGCCGTTCTCGGACCGTGCCGGCACGGGGTCCCACTTCCACATCTCGATGGGCAGCGCGAAGCAGAAGAACCTGTTCCACGACCCGAAGGACAAGCGCGGAATGGGGCTCTCGAAGCTCGCGTACCAGTTCCTTGCCGGCATCCTGCACCACGCGCACGGCCTCACTGCGCTGGCGGCGCCGTCGATCAACTCGTACAAGCGGCTCGTGGTCGGCCGCGCGCTGTCGGGTGCGACCTGGGCGCCGGCCTACGTCGCCTACGGCGACAACAACCGGACGGCGATGGTCCGCATTCCGGGCGACCGCCTGGAACTGCGCCTGCCCGACGGCTCCTGCAACGCCTACCTCACCACGGCGGCGATCATCGCCGCCGGGCTCGACGGCATCGAGCGCAACCTCGACCCGGGCGCGCCGAACAACACCAACCTGTACGACCTCTCCCCGGAGCAGCTCGCGGAGCAGGGCGTCCCGATCCTGCCGCAGAACCTGTCCTACGCGCTCGACGCCTTCGCCGCGGACCCCGTGCTGCGCGGCGCGATCGGCGAGAACCTCGCGCAGGAGTTCATCAAGCTGAAGCGGATGGAGTGGATCGATTATTCGCGCAGCGTCTCCCGCTGGGAAACCGACCGTTACCTCGAATTCTTCTGAACCGGGAACCATATGTGTGGAATCGTAGGATTGCTGGTGAAGAACCCCGCGCTGCGCGACCAGCTGGGCGAGCTCATGAT
This sequence comes from Bordetella parapertussis, assembly GCA_943331295.2. GTDB lineage: Bacteria > Pseudomonadota > Gammaproteobacteria > Burkholderiales > Casimicrobiaceae > CAIWHR01. The sequence continues at coordinate 37,568 of CALQLA020000009.1, forward strand.
GCCCATGCTGATCGGCATGACCGAGCGCGGGCCCGAATCCGCGGGGCTCGCCGTGTTCACTGCGCCGATCGCGGGTGACCGGCGCAAGTACAGCATCTATTCGGGCAAGGTCACCGGCGACTGGCCCGCGTTCACCGCGGCCGCGCAGCGCGAGCTCGGCGCCGACACGACGGTGGCCGTGCAGGCCAACCACGCGGTGGTGGAAACCGCGGCCGGCCCGGCGCGCGTCCGGGCGTGGCTTTCGGCGGCTTACCCGCACTACCACGTGCTGTCCGTCGGGCAGTTCATCGATCTCTACAAGGACACCGGGACGCCGGCGGAGGTCGCGGCGCGCTACGACTTCCCGCACCTGCACGGCACCCACCTCGTGGGTCATACGCGGATGGCGACCGAGACCGCGGTCACGCCGGAGCGCGCGCACCCGTTCACGGCCGGCGAGGACTTCTGCCTCGTGCACAACGGCTCGCTGTCGAATCCGTACAGCATCAGGCGCAAGCTCGAGCCGCTCGGCATCACGTTCGAAACCGACAACGACACCGAGGCCGCGTGCCGCTTCCTCGAGTGGCGGATGCGCGAGGGCGACAGCCTCGAGACCGCGCTGACGAAGGGCTTCGACGAGCTCGACGGCTTCTACACGTTCCTGATGGGGACGAAGGACGAGCTGGCGCTGGTGCGCGACGCGTTCTCGTGCAAGCCGGCGATCGTCGCCGAGACCGACGACTACGTCGCCATTTCCTCGGAGTTCCGCTCCCTCGCGAAGCTCCCGGGCGTGAAGAACGCCAACATTTTCGAGCCCAAACCGGAGCAGGTCTACGTATGGCGAGCGTAACGTTCGATCTGGCCGAGACGCCACTGCGGCAGCTCAACTGGTACCTGCATCGCGAGCTTCCGCCGGGCGACCTGCACGTCACGGTGAACAACCCGGACGGCGCCCACAGCATCGCCGTCGGCGTCAACGCGCCGATCGACATCGACATCGAGGGGCACGCGGGCTACTACGCGGCCGGCATGAACCAGCTGGCGCGGGTGACCATCCACGGCAACGCCGGTCCCGCCGTGGCCGAGAACATGATGTCCGGCCGGGTCCACGTGATGGGCTTCGCGTCGGTTGCCGCCGGTGCGTCGGGTCAGGGTGGCCTGCTCGTCATCGACGGCGACGCGTCGCTCCGCTGCGGCATCTCGATGAAGGGCATCGACATCGTCGTCGCCGGCAGCGTCGGCGACTTCTCGGCGTTCATGGCGCAGGAAGGCCGGCTCGTGATCTGCGGTGACGCCGGCGACGCGCTGGCCGACTCGATCTACGAGGCCGTGATCTACCTCCGCGGGCAGGCGAAGTCGCTGGGCGCCGATGCCCACGAGGAGCCGATGACCGACGCCGACTACGCCGCGGTGGCCGGGCTGCTGGCCGCCGCCGGCTTCAAGCACGACCCGCGGGAATTTCGCCGCATTGCGTCGATGCGCAGCCTGTACCACTGGAACGCCGACGCCGATCAGGAGTATTGATGAACGAGCCGATCCGCTTCATGAACCGCCCCGAGCTCGAGGAGAGCGCGGGCTTCAACCGCGCGACGATCGACTACATCCACCGCGCCGCGGCGCACGGCCTCTACGAGATCCGCGGCCTCGGCGCCAAGCGCAAGGTGCCGCATTTCGACGACCTGCTTTTCCTCGCCGCGTCGCTGTCGCGCTATCCGCTGGAAGGCTACCGCGAGCGCTGCGAGTCGAAGACCGTGCTCGGTACCCGCTTCGCGAAGAAGCCCATCGAGCTCGCGATGCCGATCACCATCGCCGGGATGAGCTTCGGCTCGCTGTCCGCGAACGTGAAGCAGGCGCTCGGCATGGCCGCGACCGAGGTCGGCACGTCGACGACCACCGGCGACGGCGGGATGACGCAGGAAGAGCGGCTGTCGTCGAAGCACCTCGTCTACCAGTGCCTGCCGTCGCGCTACGGCTTCAACCCCGACGACGTGCGCCGCGCCGACGCCATCGAGATCGTCATCGGCCAGGGCGCCAAGCCGGGCGGTGGCGGCATGCTGCTGGGCCAGAAGATCAACCCGCGCGTCGCGCGGATGCGGCACCTGCCTGAAGGCATCGACCAGCGCTCGGCGTGCCGGCATCCGGACTGGACCGGTCCGGACGACCTGACGATCAAGATCGCCGAGCTGCGCGAGATCACCGACTGGGAAAAGCCCATCTACGTGAAGATCGGCGCCACGCGCACGTTCAACGACGTCAAGCTCGCGATCATCGCGGGTGCGGACGTGGTCGTCGTCGACGGGATGCAGGGCGGCACCGCGGCGACGCAGTCGGTGTTCATCGAGAACGTCGGCGTGCCGACGCTGGCCGCGGTCCGGCAGGCGGTCGACGCGATCGAGGACCTCAACATGACCGGCAAGGTGCAGCTGATCGTGTCGGGAGGCATCCGCAGTGGCGCCGACGTCGCGAAGGCGCTGGCGATGGGCGCCGATGCCGTGTCGATCGGGCAGGGCATCCTGATCGCGCTGGGCTGCAACAGCGACTCCTACGTGCAGGACGGCGTCCACCATCCGGCCGGTCCCGACTACGAGCGACTCGGCACGGCCGCCGGCTATTGCCACCACTGCCACACGGGCCGATGCCCGGTTGGCGTCACCACGCAGGATCCGGTGCTGGAGAAGCGGCTGGAGCCGGCGGTGGGGGCGAAGCGCGTGCGCAACTACCTGAAGACGCTGAACATGGAACTCACGACGATCGCGCGCGCGTGCGGCAAGCAGAACGTCCATCACCTCGAGCGCGAGGACCTGGTCGCGCTGACGGTGGAAGCCGCGGCGATGGCCAACGTGCCGCTCGCGGGCACCGACTGGGTTCCCGGCCGCCACCATCCGGCATGAGCACAACCGCGTAGCCCGGCGTTGAGCGCCAGCGAAACCCGGGGGGCGGTGGCCATTGCCCCGTGCACCCGGGTTTCGCGTGCGCTCAACCCGGGCTACGGCATCGGTCACGGCCGCGACGCTGCGCGGTGGACGGACCCGTCGGGTCGGGCGTAACATCCGGGACGACGCGCACCCCCTCCGAGCCGAGAAAAATGACAGAAAAAGAACCCGAAGCGAACAACACGCGGCGGGACCTCGAGCGGCACATCGGGCAGACGGTGCGCAAGCTGCGGCTGCAGCAGAACCTCACGATCGCCGAGATCGCGCGCAAGGCCCAGATCAGCAGCGGCATGCTGAGCAAGATCGAGAACAGCCAGACGTCGGCCAGCCTCGACACGCTCGCGAGCCTCGCGGATGCGCTGGGCGCGACGCTGGCGGGCCTCTTCAGCGGGTTCTCGTCGGAGGAGGGCGGTGCCCAGCACGTCAAGAGCGGACAGGGCCCGGAAGTCGTCCGTCGCGGCACCAAGCGCGGCCACACCTACCACCTGCTCGCGATCGAGCGCGGGCCGCGGCGCGTGTTCGAGCCGTTCCTCGTGACGCTGAACAACAAGAGCGAGATCTTCCCCGGCTTCGAGCACCCGGGCATCGAGTTCATCTACGTCCTGCAGGGCAAGATCCGCTACCGCCACGGCAAGTCGAGCTACCTGCTGGGTCCCGGGGATTCGCTGACCTTCCGCGGCAACGTGCCCCACGGGCCGGAAAAGCTGATCAAGCTGCCGATCAAGATGCTGGCGATCATCATCTACGACGACGAGATGGCGCGCCTCGTGATCTGACGCCCGCCGTCGCGGCGCGATTCGCGCGCGGCGTTCCTGCAAGGCCCCGCGCGTGCTCGACCTCAAGTCCCTCAAGGTATTCCTCGCCGTCGCCGAGCTCGGCAACATGACCGCGGCCGGCCGCCGGCTGGGCCTCACGCAGTCCGCGGTGTCGCAGGCGGTCCGGCAGCTGGAGGAAAGCCTGGGCGCCGTGCTGATCGCGCGCGAGCGCCGGCCGCTGGCGCTGACGGCCGCCGGCGTCGCGCTGCGCGAGCGCGGCGCCGCGCTGATGGCCGAGGCGGAGACGCTTTTTCGCAGCGTCCGCGAGCAGGCGGGCAACCAGGCCCAGCTGCTGCGCCTCGGCATGGTCGATTCTTTCGCCGCCACCGTCGGCCCGCCGCTCGTGCAGCACCTGCTGGCGTCGGCGGTGCAGATTCACGTGGCATCGGGGCTGGCGCCGGGGCTCGGCGCGTCGCTGCTCGAGCGCCGCCTCGACGTGATCGTCACCACCGACCCGCCGCCGCCGGCGGCGAGCACGATCGCGCTCGACCGGCATCCGGTGCTGTCCGAGCGCTACGTGCTGCTGCTGCCGAAGGCGCTCGCGAAGGGGCGCTCGCACGTGGCACCGCCGCTGTCGGAGCTGTCCGCCCGGCTGCCGATGGTCCGCTTCAACCGCGATTCGCACATCGGGGCGCAGGTCGACGAGTACTTGCGCGCGGCGGGACTGGCACCGCCCAACCGGCTGCAGATCGACACGGCCGACAGCCTGGTCGCAATGGTCGCGGGCGGCCTCGGCTGGTCGCTGATCACGCCGCTGTGCCTGCTGCAGGCGCGCGCCGACCCGCGGACCGTGGCTGCGCTGTCGCTGCCGGACGGCGGGCTCGCGCGTGAGTTCTCGCTGGTGGCGCGGCGCGGCGAGTACGGCGGCCTGCCGCAGTCGATGGCCCGCCATGCGGCGGAAATCTTCCGCACGCGGCTGCAGCCGCAGCTGGCGCGGCTCGCACCCTGGCTGGTCGAGGCGGTCAGCGTCGGCTGACGCCGCTCGCGGTGCCCTGGCGCTACGCGGCGCCGAAGGGGGCGCCCGGCAGCAGGTCGAACCCGAATTGCGCGGCGGCGGCGGCGAGCGTGGCGCCGACGTCGGCGGCAAAGCTCCGGGCGACGAAGATCGTGAACGCGTCCTCGCGCGGCCGATGGTAGAGCGCGCCGACGTGACCGAAGACGCTCTGCGCGCAGGTGCCCGGGGGGAAGGCGCGGCGGTGAAGGTCGAGCGGACACCCCGAGGCGAGCACCGACGCCGCCGGCGCGCCCTCGAGCGTCCAGGCCACGCGCGAGACGGACACGTCGAACACCGCGCCGCCGGCGGCGTTGAGCGCGGAACGTGTCGCGGCGAAATCGGCGAGCGGATGCGACGGCCCGGGCGCGGCGCCGGCGAGCGCCAGCCACGACGCGGGTCCGAGCCAAAGCACCGACAGATGGGGCGTGGTCGCCGTCGTGTTCGGGGCAAGCGGCAGTGCGACGCCGAGCCACGCCGCCGCCTCCGCCGCAAAACCACCGCGCTCAGGATTGCCCTGGAGGTTCCAGGCGACGGCGATCGTCGTCGGCCGGAGCGTCAGCACCGTCGGACCGGGCACGCCGTAGTGGCCCGGCGCGAGGGCATCCGGATTTCCGATGTCAGACACGCATGCGCTCCCCGTCCGGGTCGATGAAGCAGGGCGGGCCGACGGTGACGCGGACTTTCGCATCGGCCAGCGGCGACACCGCCCACAGGGTCTCGCCGTGCCGCGCGCGGCCGTTGGCGACGAGCGCCAGCGCGATCCAGGCGTCGAGGTTCGGGCTCCAGCACCACGACGTGACGTGGCCCAGCATCGGGTTCGGCAGCGGCGCGTCGGGATCGGCGACGATCTTCGCCGCGCGCGGCATCGGCGCGCCGTCCTGCGTGGTGAGTCCGACGAGCTGCCAGCGGTCGGGCGCGACGAGCGCCGGCCGTCCGAGCAGCGGCTTGCCGATGCACCACTTGCCGGCATTGACCATCTTGCCCATGCCGAGGTCGTCGGCGGTGGTGCGGCCGTCGGCCTCCGGGCCGATCACGACGTGGCCCTTCTCGATGCGCAAGGTGCCCATCGCCTCGGTGCCGTAGGGCATGATCCCGAATTCCTCGCCCGCCGCGAGCAGCGCCTCCCACATCGCGCGCCCGCGGTCGGCCGGCACGTGGACCTCGTACGCGTTCTCGCCCGAGTAGCTCATCCGGAACAGCCGCGCCGGTATCGGCCCGCCGGCGCCGCGCACGGTGCATTCGCCGACGGCGAGGAACGGGAACGCGGCATTGGACACGTCGATGTCGACGACCTTCGCCAGCACGGCGCGCGCCTGCGGGCCGGCCAGCGCCACCGAGGCCCACTGCTCGGTGACCGAGGTGACGAAGACCTCGAGGTCCGGCCAGTCGGCCTGCAGCAGGTACTCGAGCTGCTGCATCACCTTGACCGCGTTCACCGTCGTGGTGGTCATCAGGTAGTGCGTGTCGGCGAGCCGGGACGTCGTGCCGTCGTCCATCACCAGGCCGTCGTCGCGCAGCATCACGCCGTAGCGGCACCGGCCGACAGCGAGGTTGTCCCAGCGGTTGATGTAGACGCGCGACAGCAGCTCCGCGGCGTCCTTGCCCTGCAGCTCGATCTTGCCCAGCGTCGATACGTCGACGATGCCGACGTGGGTGCGCGCGTTGACCGCCTCCCGGTTCGCCGCATCGAACTCGGATTCGCCGGGGCGCGGATACGAATGCGGCCGCCTCCAGAGCCCGACGTTGACGAAGCGGGCGCCGCGCGCGGCGTGCCACTCGTGCATCGCCGACTGTCGCGTCGGCTCGACGTGCACGCCGGCCTCGTGACCCGGGAACGCGCCCAGCGTCACCGGCGTGTACGGCGGGCGGAACGTCGTGGTCCCGACGGCCGGTATCGTGATGCCCAGCTGCTCGGCCTGCAGCGCGAGGCCGATGATGTTGCTGGTCTTGCCCTGGTCGGTGCCCATCCCGAGCGTCGTGTAGCGCTTCAGGTGCTCCACCGAGTGGTAGCCCTCGCGCGCCGCGAGCGCGATGTCGTTTGCCGTGACGTCGTTCTGCAGGTCGATGAAGCGCTTGGCGCGGGGTTTACGCGCCGGGATCGACCACAGCGGCTGCAGCGCGCCGGCGGCGACAACCGCCGCCTGCGGCATGGCCGGCGCGGCGCCGGAACCGATGCCCGCGCGTTCCGCCGCGGCGAGGCCCGCGGCATGGCCGTCGGCCAGCGACTCTGCCAGCCCGAACCGCCCGTTCGCCGCGCCGGCCGGCTGCACCGGCAGCGGCGATGCATCAGGGACGAACGTCGCGAGCGTGTCGTCGTAGCGGAGCTTGCCGCGGGCGTGCGAGAACAGGTGCACGGCCGGGTTCCAGCCGCCGGACACGCAGACGAGGTCGCAGTCGATGCGCCGCGACCCACCCGCGCCCGGGGCGAGCGGCGCGACATCGACGGCGGTGACGTGCAGCTTGCCGTGCGCGCCGACGATGGCGCTGCCGGCGAGGATGGGCAGGCCGGCCGCGCGGGCCTCGGCCGGGAGCGCGCCGGTGAGGCCCGACTCGGGCCGGGCATCGACGATCGCGGCTACGCCCACCCCGGCGCCGTGCAGCGCGAGCGCGGTCGCATAGGCCGAGTCGTTGTTCGCGAATACCACCGCGCGGCGACCCGGCCGGACGCCGTAGCGCCGCACGTAGCTCAACGCGGCGCCGGCGAGCAGCGTGCCGGGCAGGTCGTTGTTGGCGTAGGCGATCGCGCGCTCGTGCGCGCCGGTCGCGAACACGATCGCCGCGGCGCGCACCTTCCACAGCCGTTGCCGCGGCACGTGCGCCGGCGACTGCGGCAGGGCGTCGGTGACGCGCTCGATCAGGCCGACGAGGTTGCCGTCGTAGTGGCCGAACGCGGTCGTCCGCGGCAGCAGCGTCACGTCGGGCATCCTGGCCAATGCCGCGACCGTCGTGGCGCCCCAGGCCGCCGCGGGCATGCCGTCGATGGCCTCGCTGGTCTCGACCAGCCCGGCGCCGAGCGCGGGGGCCTCGTCGCAGACGATCACGCGCGCGCCGCGTGCCGCCGCGGCGCGCGCCGCGGCGAGGCCGGCCGCGCCGGCACCGACGACCAGCACGTCGCAGTGCGCGTACCGGTGCTCGTAGTGGTCGGGATCCGGCGCGGATGAGCCGCGACCCATGCCGGCCGCGTGCCGGATCACGTGCTCGTAGCGCAGCCACCAGCGCGGCGTGGCCGGCCACATGAAGGTCTTGTAGTAGAAGCCCGACGGGAAGAACGCCGAAAGAACGTTGTTGATCGCGCCGACGTCGAACCGCAGCGACGGCCAGCGGTTCTGGCTGGCGGCGACCAGCCCGTCGTGCAACTCGACCTGCGTCGCCCGCGCGTTGGGCTCGGTCCGCGCGCCGACGGAGAGCTGGACCAGCGCGTTGGGCTCCTCGGCGCCGGCGGACAGGATGCCGCGCGGCCGGTGGTACTTGAAGCTGCGGCCGACCAGGTGGATGCCGTTGGCGAGCAGTGCGGAGGCCAGCGTGTCGCCGGCATATCCGCCGTACGACGCTCCGTCCCACGTGAACGAGACCGGCGACCCGCGGTCGATCGCGCCGCCGTCCGCCAGCCGGAACGGCTGCGTCATGCCGCGACCCCGGCGAGAGGGGCATCCAGCCGCGCGCTGGCAAGGATGTCGTGCGTGCGGGTGTCGCGGCGGACCTTGAACCAGCGCCGGCAGCCCGCGCCGTGCAGCCACAGCTCGTCGTGCGGCCCCGCCGGGTTGTCGCGGATGTAGACGTACTCGAACCACGCGGTCTCGGGCGCGTCGTTGGCCGGGCGCTTCACCGTGGCGTCGCCGCCGTACGTGAACTCGACCTGGTTGCGCGGGCCGCACCAGGGGCAGGGGATCAGCATCATGATGTGGTGGCGCCCATGGCTAATGCGCCCAGGCGTACGGCCCGGCGCCCTTTTCGTCGAGCATCCGCCCTTCGGCGAAGCGCTCCAGCGTGAACGGCGCGTTGAGCGGATGCGGCTCGTCGCGTGCCATCGTGTGCGCGAGCAGGAAGCCCGAGGCCGGCGTCGCCTTGAACCCGCCGTAGCACCAGCCGCCCGTCATCGACAGGCCCTTGACCGGCAGCTTGGCGATGATGGGGCTGCCGTCCATCGTCATGTCCATGATGCCGCCCCAGGTGCGCATCAGCTTGAGGCGGCCGAACGACGGGAACAGCGCGAGGCACGCGGCGACGACGTGCTCGACGATCGGCAAATTGCCGCGCTGGGCGTAGGAATTGTAGAAATCGAGATCGCCGCCCATCACCAGCTCGCCCTTGTCGGACTGGCTGATGTAGAAGTGCACGGCGCCGGAGGTGACCACGGTGTCCAGGATCGGCTTGATCGGCTCCGACACCATTGCCTGCAGCACGTGCGATTCGATCGGCAGCCGCAGTCCGGCCATCGCGGCGACGCGCCCCGAGTGGCCCGCGACGGCGATCCCGATCTTGGGCGTGGCGATGAAACCGCGCGTGGTGTCGACGCCGGTGACGGCGCCGTTCTCGATGCGGATGCCGGTGACCTCGCACTGCTGGATGACGTCGACGCCGCGCGCATCGGCGGCGCGCGCGTAGCCCCAGGCGACCGCGTCGTGGCGCACGGTGCCGCCGCGCGGCTGCAGCAGGCCGCCGTGGATCGGGAAGCGCGCGTCCGGGGAGCAGTCGAGGTTCGGGATCCAGCGCGCGACCTCGTCGCGCTGCAGGAAGCGGGCGTCGATGCCGTTCAGGCGCATCGCGTTGCCGCGGCGCATCGCCGCGTCCATGTCGGCCGGCGAGTGGACGAGGTTCAGCACGCCGCGCGCGCTGTACATCACGTTGAAGTTCAGGTCCTCCGACAGGCCCTCCCAGAGCTTCAGCGACAATTCGTAGAAGTGGGCGTTGGCGTCGAGGTGGTAGTTGGAGCGGACGATCGTGGTGTTGCGGCCGGTGTTGCCGCCGCCCAGCCAGCCTTTTTCCAGCACCGCCACGTTGGTGAGGCCGTGCTCCTTGGCGAGGTAGTACGCGGTGGCGAGCCCGTGCCCGCCGCCGCCGATGACGACGGCGTCGTCGCGCGGCTTGGGGCTAGGGCTTCGCCACGCGCGCGGCCAGTGCGCGTGCTGCGAGAGCGCGTTGCGGGCAAGGGAGAAGATCGAATATTTCAAGGCAGGTTCGTCCGTTCGGGGCTCAGTGTCGGGCACCGGGCCGGCGCTGTCACGCGCTTTCGCCACGCCATTAGCGGGGCCGATGGCCGCGTGCAGCGGCGCTTATTGTCGCGCGCCGCACCGATGCTGATGCATGCCGCGCGCCGCACCGGTGCTGATGCACAGTGGTAAAGTATGTATCACGCGAAGAAAAAACAGAAGCGTCCGCGGCCCGATCGCGCGGTCGCGGGCGAGGGGGAGCGTGTCCGGCGTGCCGGCTTGCGCTACGATGCGCGTCGCCGCGCCGCGCCGTGCGGTGCCGAGGCATCGCGGGCGCGACGCAACCGATTCACCGACATCACCGACATGACCGATACCGCCGACATGACCGATACGCTGCCGGATGCCCACCGTGCCTGACGGCCCCGCGACCACCGCGAAATACCGGGTCATCTCCCCGGTGCCCCGGTCGGAATCCGGCGCCGGCCTGGAGGTGAAGACGACGACGTGCTACATGTGCGCCTGCCGCTGCGGCATCCGCGTCCACCTGCGCGACGGCGAGATCCGGTACATCGACGGCAACCCCGACCATCCGCTCAACAAGGGCGTGATGTGCGCCAAGGGCGCGTCGGGGATCATGAAGCAGCACTCGCCGGCGCGACTCACGCAGCCGCTGCTGAGGAAGTCCGGCGCATCGCGCGGCGACTCCGCGTTCGAGGTGATCTCCTGGGAGCGCGCCTTCGCGATCCTCGAGGAGCGGCTCGCGAAGATCCGCGCGACCGACCCGAAGAAGTTCGCGCTGTTCACCGGCCGCGACCAGATGCAGGCGCTGACCGGCCTGTTCGCGCGCCAGTTCGGCACGCCGAACTACGCGGCGCACGGCGGCTTCTGCTCGGTCAACATGGCCGCCGGGATGATCTACACGATCGGCGGCTCGTTCTGGGAATTCGGCGGGCCCGACCTCGACCGGGCGCGCGTGTTCTACATGCTGGGCACCGCCGAGGATCATCACTCGAACCCGCTGAAGATCGCGATCTCGAAGTTCAAGCGCAGCGGGGGGCGGTTCGTGTCGGTCAACCCGGTGCGCACCGGCTACTCGGCGATCGCCGACGAATGGGTGCCGATCCGCCCCGGCACCGACGGCGCGCTGCTGCTGGCGCTCATCAACCGGATCATCGCCACGGGTCTCTACGACCGCGACTTCCTCGTCCGCTACACCAACGCCGGGCAGCTCGTCGACTGCACGGCAGGCACCCCGGACGAAGGGATGTTCGTCCCCGATGCCAACAGTCCGGTGGTCAACCCGCAGTATCCGCAGAACAAGCTGTGGTGGGACCGCCACACGGGCCGCGCCGTGCCGACGCACGCGCCCGGCGCCGATCCGTTCCTCTACGGCGAGTTCACGCTCGACGACGGCCGCCGTGTCAAGCCGTCGTTCCAGCTGCTGGAGGAACGCGTGCGCGACTGCACGCCGGAATGGGCGGCCGCGATCACCGGCATCCCGGCGGCGACGATCGAGCGGCTCGCCTGCGAGATGGGCATCACCGCGCGCGACCAGAAGATCGAGCTGCAGATCCCCTGGACCGATGCCTGGGGCGTCGAGCACGAGACGGTCACCGGCAACCCGGTCGCGTTCCACGCGATGCGCGGGCTCGCCGCGCACTCCAACGGCTTCCAGACCGTCCGGTCGCTCGCGATCCTGATGTCGCTGCTGGGAACCATCGACCGGCCGGGCGGATTCCGGCACAAGGCGCCGTTCCCGCGTGCGATACCGCCCAGCGCGAAGAGCCCGAACAGTCCTGCCGCGATCCAGCCCAACAAGCCGCTGGCGGGCCTGGCGCTCGGCTGGCCGGCGTCGCCCGACGATCTCTTCATCGACGACGAAGGGCAGCCGGTTCGGATCGACAAGGGCTTCTCGTGGGAGTACCCGCTGTCGGTGCACGGAATGATGCACAACGTGATCACCAACGCCTGCCGCGGCGACCCGTACCGCCTCGATACGCTGATGATCTTCATGGCCAACATGGCGTGGAACTCGACGATGAACACGTCCGAGGTCCGCAAGATGCTGAACGAGAAGGACGAGGCGGGCGAGTACCGGATCCCGTTCCTCGTTGTCTGCGACGCGTTCCAGTCGGAGATGACCGCCTTCGCCGACCTCGTGCTGCCCGACACCACGTATCTCGAACGCCACGACGTGATGTCGATGCTCGACCGGCCGATATCGGAGTTCGACGGCCCCGTCGACTCGGTGCGCATCCCGGTCGTCCCGCCCAAGGGCGAGTGCCGGCCGTTCCAGGACGTGCTGGTCGAGCTTGCCGGGCGCCTCAAGTTCCCCGCGTTCACCACCGCGGAAGGGACGCCGAAGTACGCCGACTACCGCGACTTCGTGATCCGGTTCGAGACCGAGCCCGGTTCCGGCATCGGCTTCCTTGCCGGCTGGCGCGGCAAGGACGGCAAGGACTTCCTCAAGGGCGAGCCCAATCCCAAGCAGTGGGAGATGTACGCGGCCAACAACTGCGTTTTCCACTATCCGCTGCCGCCGTCCTACCAGTACATGCGCAACTGCAACAAGGGCTACCTCGAGTGGGCGCAGCGCGTGCGGATGCGCCGCTTCGGCGAGCCGATCCTGATCCAGCTCTACTCCGAGGTGATGCAGACGTTCCGCCTGGCGGCGCGAGGGCAGCGGCCCGGCCGGCAGCCCCCCGCGCACCTGCGCGAGCGCGTCGAGAAATACTTCGACCCGCTGCCGTTCTGGTACGAGCCGCTGGAGGCCGCGGCGGGCGACCGCGCGCGCTATCCGCTGAACGCGGTGACGCAGCGGCCGATGGCGATGTACCACTCGTGGGACTCGCAGAACGCCTGGCTGCGCCAGATCCACGCGCACAACTACCTGTTCGTGAACCCGCGCACCGCGCAGGCGGCCGGGATCGCCGACGACGGCTGGATCTGGGTCGAGTCGCAGTGGGGCAAGGTGCGCTGCATGGCGCGCTACAGCGAGGCGGTGGAGCCCGGCACCGTGTGGACGTGGAACGCGATCGGCAAGGCGACCGGCGCGTGGCACCTGGCGGCCGACGCCAACGAGTCGCAGCGCGGCTTCCTGCTCAATCACCTGATCTCCGAGGAACTGCCGGCGCCGGGCGGCGGGAAGATGTCCAACGCGGATCCGATCACGGGGCAGGCGGCGTGGTACGACGTTCGCGTGCGCATCTATCCCGCGGCGGCCGGCGAGCCCGAGGTCACGTCGCCGCAGTTCGCGCCGCTCGCGGCGGCGCCGGGAACCTCGCCGCTCAAGCGGCTGTGGCAGGCGTATTTCGCCAACGACGGCGCGCGCGCGAAGGAAGCCCCATGACACAGCTTGCCCTGGTGATCGACCTCAACGTCTGCGTGGGCTGCCACGCCTGCGTGACGAGCTGCAAGGAATGGAACACGTCGGGGCAGGCGGGGCCGCTCGTCGACCTCGAGCCCTACGGCAAGGATCCCACGGGCACGTTCTTCAACCGCGTGCAGACCTTCGAGGTCGGCGAATACCCGGCGACCGAGACCGTCCACTTCCCGAAGTCCTGCCTGCACTGCGAGGACCCGCCCTGCGTGCCCGTGTGCCCGACCGGGGCGAGCTACAAGCGCAAGGAGGACGGCATCGTCCTCGTCGACTACGACAAGTGCATCGGCTGCAAGTACTGCGCGTGGGCGTGCCCGTACGGCGCGCGCGAGCTCGACGACAAGCGGCAGGAGATGACCAAGTGCACGCTCTGCGTCGACCGCATCTACAACGAGGCGCTGCCGGTGGCCGACCGCAAGCCGGCCTGCGTGATGGCCTGCCCGACCAACGCGCGCCTGTTCGGCGACGTGCACGACCCGGAGTCGATCGTCTCGCGCGCGATCCAGGAGCGCGGCGGCTACCAGTTGATGCCCGAGTGGGGGACGAGCCCCGCCAACCACTACCTGCCGCGCCGGCGCACCGAGGCGAACATCGCGCCGGATCAGGTGGTGCGCGCCGACAATCCGCTGAAGACCGACGGCAAGCGGCCGTTGCCGGCGCTGTCGGAGCCGTCGCTCGACGACGCCACGTCGTGGTGATCCAAGCCCCCAACCGCGCCCCGCGCCCACGAGTCCGCCGCGCATGAATCCTGCACTCTCCGTGATCTTCCTCACCACGCTGATCGGCGCGGGCCAGGGACTCTTCCTCGCGCTGTTCGGCGCCGAGCTCGCAGCGCGCTGGGGCAGCATCGCGCGTCCCGACGCCGTGGGCTTCTTTGCGCAGGGCGCCGCGCTCGTCGTCGTGCTCGAGGGCCTCGGGCTCGGCGCGTCGTTCCTTCACCTCGGGCGCCCAGAGCGCGCGTGGCGCGCGGCGTCGCAGTGGCGCACCTCGTGGCTGTCGCGGGAGGTGATCGCGCTGCCGGCGTTCGCGGGGACGAGCCTGCTGTACGGGCTCGCCCACTACCTGGGCTGGGGCGGCACCACGCTGCTGGGCTCGCTCGGCGTGCTCGCCTGCGTCGCCCTCTTCGTCTGCACCGGGATGGTCTACGCGTGCATCCGCTTCCTGCAGGAGTGGGCGACGCCGCTGACGCTGGTCAACTACCTGCTGCTCGGCTGCGCGTCGGGCATGACGCTGGCGGCCGCGTTCAGCACCGTCGCCGCGCCGGACCTCGTCGTCGACTACGCGCGGATCGCGGTGGCGCTGACGTTCGCCGGGCTGTGCACGCGCGGCGCGGCGCTCGCGCGCAACGCGCGGCTGCGGCCGAAATCGACGCTGCAGACGGCGATCGGCATCCGCCATCCGCGCATCGTGCAGATGGCGCAGGGCGCGATGGGCGGCTCGTTCAACACGCGCGAATTCTTCCACGGGAAGTCGCGGCGGTTCCTGCGGCAGGTGAAGTGGGGATTCCTGCTCTTCGCGTTCGTGCTGCCGATCCTGTTGCTGCTCGCGGGGAGCGGGCGCCCCGTCGTCATCCAGCTCGCGTTCGCGATCCAGTTCGCCGGGCTGCTGGCGGAGCGCTGGTTCTTCCTCGCGCAGGCGAACCATCCGCAGAACCTGTACTACCAGGCGATTTCCTGAGCGCGGCGGCGGCGCCCGTCAGATACCGAGATAGGCCTGCCGGATTCGCGGCTCGTGCATCAGATCTTCGGTGCGGCCGGCGAGTGCAACGCGTCCAGTCTCGATCACGACGCCGTGCCTCGCGAGTTCGAACGCAGTCAGCACGTCCTGCTCCACGACGAGGATCGTGACGCCGCTGTCGCGGATCGCGACGAGAGCCTCCGTCAGCTTTTCCACGGCGCGCGGCGCGAGGCCCAGCGACAACTCGTCGATCATCAGCAGCCTGGGGTTGCCCATCAGGCCTCGAGCGATGGCGCACATCTGCTGCTCGCCCCCCGACAGCGTCGTCGCGTCCTGGGCTCGGCGCTCCTTCAGGATGGGAAAGAGGCCGTAGACGTGGTCGAGCGACGCCTCCAGATCGCCCCGGCTGGCGCGGCGTAGGTAGGCGCCGAGGATCAGGTTGTCGCGGACGGGCAGCCCCTTGAACAGGCGGCGACCCTCGGGCACGTGCGCGATCCCGGCGGCCAGCACCTCGGCCGGGGTCGCCGCCGTGAGATCGCGGCCGGCCAGCGTCACCGAGCCGCCGGACTTGGCGACGACTCCCGAAATGGCCCGGAGCAGGGTGCTCTTGCCCGCGCCGTTGGAACCGACGATGCAGGTGATTTCGCCGGCGGCGAGCGTGAAGCTCAGCCCCCACAGCACCTGGATCTGCCCGTAGCCCGC
Source organism: Bordetella parapertussis (assembly GCA_943331295.2). Lineage (GTDB taxonomy): Bacteria > Pseudomonadota > Gammaproteobacteria > Burkholderiales > Casimicrobiaceae > CAIWHR01. Next base: position 53,200 of record CALQLA020000009.1, read on the forward strand.
GGCGAGATCCCGCACCTCGAGCAGCGGTTCAGCCATTGGCCGCCACCTGCTTGAGGCGTGCCGCGTATTTGGTGCCGAGATACGCCTCGATCACCGTGGGATCCGCGGCGACCGTATCGGGCGTCCCATCGGCGATCAGTTCGCCGTGGTGCAGCACCAGCACGCGACTGCAAAGCGTGAACACGACCTTGAGGAGGTGCTCGATGATCAGGATGGTCACGCCCTTCGCCGCGATGCGGCCCATCAGTTCGAGCGCGCCGTCGATCTCGGCGGTGTTGAGGCCGGCGTTGACTTCGTCGAGCAGGAGCAGCTTGGGCTGCATCGCCAGGGACTTCGCCAGTTCCAGGCGCTTGCGGGAAGGGAGCGTCAGGGCGGAGGCCATCCTTTCCGCTTCGTGGTCAAGCCCGACGAACCTCAGGTGCTCGTGCGCCTGCTCCAGCGCGTCGGCGGGGTTGCGCGCGCCGCCGGCGAACAGCGCGCCGGCGGCGACGTTCTGCGCGACCGTCATTGCCGGGAAGGGCTGGACGATCTGGAAGGTGCGCGCGATGCCCCGGCGGGCTGCCTCGAACGGCGCCTGCGCCGTTATGTCCTGGCCGAGGTAGGAGACGCTGCCCGACCCCGCGCGGAGAACACCGGTCACGAGGTTGATCAAGGTCGTCTTGCCGGCGCCGTTGGGCCCGATGAGGCCGATGATCTCGCCGGGAAACAGCGAGAACGACACGTTGTTGACGGCGATGACGCCGCCGAAGCGGCGGCTCAGGGCGCGCACGTCGAGAAGGGGAGTCGTCATGGCGGGCGTGCGTGTCCGGAGGTCAGCGCGCCGGGATCGCGCGACGGCGGAGCCTGATGCTGAGCAGGCCGCCAGGCAGGAAGAAGATGGACAGCACGATCACGATGCCGAGGACGGCCTGGTTCCAGTCGAGGAAGCGGACCCAGATCGTCTGCTCCATCACCACGAACGCGCAGGCGCCGATGATTGGCCCGAACACGGTGCCGGCGCCGCCCAGGAGCGCCATCACCGGCACCTTGAGCGTGAGGACGATCGAGAAAGCGTCGCTGGGGCTGATGTAGCCGGTCCAGGACGCGCTGATGGCGCCGACGGTGCCGCACAGGAGCGCCGACAGCGCGAACGCCGCGCGCTTGTACGCGCTCACGTTGACGCCGAGCGCGTCGGCCGCGTTCTCGTTCTGTTTGATGCAGCGCAGCCCGAAGCCGAGGCGGCTGCGGTCGAGCAGGGCGGTCATCACGTAGGCGAGGACCATCACACCCTGCATCGCGTACAGGAAGTAGGCGGAAACGGCCTCCGGCGAGCCGGCGAGGAGATGCACGTTCAGGCCGTTGCCGCCGCCGGTGAGGCTCGACCACGACGACGTGACGAGCCGCAGGATCTCGACGATCGCGATCGAGCCGATGGCGAAATAGTGGCCCTTGATGCGCAGGATCGCGAAGCCGAGCAGATACGCGAACACGCCGACGACCACCGTCGCGGCGAGCCACGCGGCCGGCGCCGGCAGGCCGGCGTTCTGCATCAGGCCGCCGGCATACGACCCCAGCCCGACGAACGCAGCGGTCGAGAACGACGGGTAGCCGGCATAGCCGCCGATCACGTTCCACGACAGCGCCAGCGCCGAGTACATGCAGGCGAACGTCACGATCTGCATGTAGTAGTTGCCGGCAAACAGCGGCACCAGCGCGACCAGGATCGCGAAGGCGGCGAACACCGCGTGTGCGCGGAAATGCCTATTCATAGCCGACCCGGCCGAGAATGCCCGAAGGGCGCGTCATCAGCAGCACGATCATCACGAGGAAGCCGACGGTGATCGCGTCCTGCGGGCCGAACAGGTGCGTCGCGCCGCTTTCGATGATGCCGAGCACGAGTCCGCCGACCAGGGCACCCGGCACGGTGCCGAGGCCGCCGATCACGCAGACCACGAACGCCTTGCCGAGCAGCAGTCCGGTGGCGTCGGTGGTGACCGGGAACGTGATCGCGAAGAGCGCGCCGCAGGCGCCCGCCATCGCGGCGCCGATCGCGAACGTCGTCGCGTAGATTCGCTTCACGTTTATGCCGAGCAGCGTCGCCGCGTCGCGATCCATGCGCACCGCGACGATCGCCCGTCCGATGCGAGACTGGCGCAGCACGAGGTAGAGCACGGTGGTCAGCACCAGCGCCAGCGTCATCGCGACCAGCCGGTCGTAGGGCAGGAACACGTTGCCCGCCGAGAAGCTGCCGAGGTCGAGCGTGATCCGTCGCGGCGTCGACTCGAACACCACGTTCATCAGGTTGTACAGGATCATGTCGAGCCCGAACGTCAGGGTCAGCGTGACCAGCACCGGCTGCTCGACGACGCGGTTGATCGCGAGCGACTGGACGAGGTAACCGAACGCGTAGAGGATCGCGGTGACGGGGACGAGACCCAGCAGCGGATGGATGCCAAGCTTCTGCCAGGCGAAGAACGTGAGATAGCCGGCGAGGATGATCAGCGAGCCGTGGAGCATGTTGATCACGTTCAGCACGCCCCACACCAGCGAGAAGCCGACCGCAATGCAGGCGTAGATGGCGCCCAGCATCAGACCGTTCACCAGCACCTGGACGAAGAGTTCCATTTGCCCTCGTGTCGATTCCTGCGTTCGCGCGTCATCCTGCGCCGGTCGCCGGCAGCAGGGGATCACGCGATGGTTGGCGATGAGCGCGCGGACGCCGCATGCGAAGGGGACGCGATGCCCGCGGCTCTCCCCGGCACCGGGCGACGGCGGACGGGCCCATCGCGAAGGACCGCCTGCCGCGTGACTGTGCCCCGCCGCCTACGGCCCGAATTTCCTCACTTCGGCCTGCTTCAGGTCGTTCGGGAACACCACCACCGGCTTGCCGGACTGAATCTGGATCAGCGGCAGGAAGCGGTCGCTGTTCATGCCGTCGGCGCGGAACTTGATCGGGCCGAAGAACGTCTTGATGTCGAGCTCGGTCAGCGCCTGGCGCACCTTGTCGCGGTCGAGGGTTCCGGCCTTCTCGATGGCCTTCTGGAACGCGATCATCGCGGCGGCCGACGACGCGTACACGTAGTCCGGATCCTGCCCGGTCTTCTTCCTCACGGCGTCGGCGAAGGCCTGGGTGGTGCCGAACACGTCATCGCCCTTGTAGTTCGCCGTCTGCACCCACCAGGTGGCGCTGGTGACGTTCTCGGCGAGAGGTCCGAGGCTGTCGGCAAATTCCTGGTACGCCGGGCCGGTGACCATGGTGACGATGGGCGCGTCGATCTTCTGGTCCGCCATCTGCTTTCTCACCAGCACCAGGTCCTTCGTATAGCCGGTGACGAAGATCCAGTCGGCCTTCGCCGCCTTCAGCGAGGTCAGCGACGCGCTGTGATCGAGCGTGCCCACCGGGTAGAACGCCTCGTAGACGACCTCGAAGCCGTTCTTCGGCCCCTGTGCCTTGAGCGAGGCTGCAAAGGACTTCGGGAAGACGTCGTCGCGGCTCAGGATCGCGATCCGCTTCGCGGCGGGGAATTTCTCCTTGAACAGCGTGGTCATCGAGTCGATGAGGCCCATGCTTGGCGAGAGCGTGCCGAACAGGTACTTGAAACCCTGATTGTGGACGGCCTCCGAAGACGCGACCGCGATGATCGGCACGCCGTAGCGCTCGGCGACGCCGGCGACGACCTTCGCATGGCCGGAGCCGAACGGCGCGGTCATGAAGTTGACCTTGTCGACGTTGATCAGCCGCTCGGCGATCTGCTGCGCGCGCTTCTCGTCGGTCTGGTAGTCATAGGTGACCAGCTCGACCTTCATCTTGGTGCCGCCGACGTTGATGCCTCCCGCCGCATTCACGCGCTCGAGCCACAGGTCGTAGGCGGCCGCCTGCTTCTTGCCTTCGTCGGCGAGCCCGCCAGAGAGCGCGAGCGGCGCTCCGATCCTGATGGTCGACTGCGCCGGCGCCAGCGTGGCCAACGCCATCGTCCCCAGGGCCAATCCGGTGATGCTGAGTTTTTTCCACATTGCTGTCGCCTCGCTAGGTCGCTGGTTAATCATGCTCCGGCAGGGATCGGAGTTCCTCGGCCGCCCGTGTCGCATGCTGCTTCGCGGCCGGAAGCGCGCCTCGGGGACGGGTGGACGCAAATGCTACCGCATTCCGCGGCATTATTCCTGCCCTGAAACAAAAGTTACATGGATTATCCTGCTCATTCCGCCTTGATCCCGACTTCGCGCACGACCTTGCGCCACTTGTCGATCGAGCCCGCGATCAGCTGGCGAAACTGGTCCGACGTCCCGCCGACCGGAGTGAAGCCGCCTTGGTCAGCGCCGGGCTCGCCTCGGACTCGCGCAGCACGGCGTTGATTTCCGCATTGAGGCGCGCGACGGTCTCCGGCGGCGTTCCCGCCGGCGCCAGCACGCCCTGCCACGCGCCGAAGTCGCGCCTCGGCTGCGGGATGCGCCGCGGGATTCCGCCATCGCCGCAGTGTACGACCATTCAAAAAGTGTACTTCGCATGAAACTCGCCGGTCAATTCGAGATCCGGCAGGAAGCGCAGGTCGACGATGTCCTCGACCCGCATCGGCGTCGTGAATGCCTTGAGCCGCAGTTGCAGGTCGATCGCCTGGCCCAGGCCGGCCAGGTCGATCCGGCCGTCGGCATGCAGGTCCGCGGCCTCGCGCGCGATCGACCTTTCCATCGTCGGGCGCGCGATGCCGAAATAGTCGGCGCCGAACTCGGCGAGCAGGGCCGGGTGCGCGATCGCATGGCGATAGCTCCTCACGCAGCCGCGCAGCACCGCCCGGACAAGCCCGGGCTCCTCGGCGATCACGCGCTGGTTGGCGACGATCACGCTCCACTGCATCGTCGGGCAGAACGCCGGATCGGTGAGGCACTGCATGATCCGAAACGCCCCGCGGTCCTCGCCCATCGAGACGTTGGGCTCGGAGAGCACCGCCGCCTGGATCTCGCCGGAATCGAAGAGCTCCATCACCTGGGGATAGCGCGGCCCCAGCCCGACAACCTTGAGGTCGGCGTCCGGATCGAGGTCGTGGCGCTGCAGCACCTCGCGCATGAACCAGTAGCTGCAGCTTCCGATCGAGAGCGCCGCGGCGGTCCTGCCGCGCAGATCGTCCCAGGTCTTGATCGAAGGATGCGCGACGAGGTATTGCAGCGCGCGCCGGCGGATGCTGCTGCCGACGATGCGAAATCGCGCCCCCTTGCTCAATGCCGTGGTCGCCGGCGGCGATCCGAGCTCGCCGATCGCGAGCGCGCCCGAGTCGTAGGCGGCGGCGATCTCCGGGCCGCCGAAGACGACCTTCAGCGAGAGGTCGAGGCCCTCGTCCCGAAAGAACCCCTGCGCGATGCCGAGCCGCAGCTGGATCGCTTCCTTGTCGGTGGGGATGCCGTATTCGATCGTTCGCATCGCGGTCCTCGTTCACCACCCGGCAGCAAGGCACGCATCGCGCGGAAACGTGGCGCGCCTCGCCGCGGGAGGGGGTGAAGCTAGTACTCCAGTTCGCGATCGACGATGTTGGCCAGCTTGCGGCCGGCCATGAACCGCTCCATCTGCCGGAACAGCAGGTCCAGGGTCTTCGGCGTGTAGCGCTCGGTGTCGTCGGACGACGAATGCGGCGTGATGATGAGGTTCGGCGTCCGCCACAGCGGCGAGTCGGCCGGCAGGGGCTCGGGATCGAACACGTCGAGCACGGCCGTCAGTTCGCGGCGCTCCAGGCGCTCGCGCAGCGCCTCGTAGTCGACCAGCGCCGCGCGGCTGTAGTTGAGGAGGCCCGCGCCCTTCTTCAGCAGCGCGATCTCCTCGCGGCCGAGCAGCCGCTTGGTCTTCGTCGTCGCGGGCGTCGCGACCGCGACGAAGTCGGCGCGGGGCAGCAGCTTCGGCAGCGCGTCGGGCGTGTGCATCTCGTCGACGCCGCGGCGCGGCCGGCCGGTGCGGCGCACGCCGATCACGTACATGCCGAACCGCTTTGCCCAGGTCGCGATGCCGCCGCCGACGCTTCCGACGCCGATCACCAGCAGCGTCTTGCCCTCGATTCCGCTGTTGAACAGCTGCTCCCACCGCCCTTGGCGCTGGTTCGTCACCATCTCCGGCAGGCGGTTGTTGAGCATCAGGATCGCCATGATCGCGTATTCGTGCGCGCGCGCGCCGTGAATGCCGCGGTTGTTGGTGAACACCATCCGCGCGGGCAGCCAGTCGAAGGGGATGAAGTGGTTGATGCCCGCGCCCGGCGCGTGGATCCAGCGCAGCTTCGGGGCGCGCTGTTCGAGGTTCGACCGGTCGAAGCGCCAGCCGAACAGGACGTCCGCGGTCGCGAGGTGCTCGTCGAGGCGATGGCCGTCGGTCTCCATCGTGATGCGCAGATGCTGCGCCACATGCGGAAATGCCTTCAGCGCGGCGTCGAGCCGGGCGGGGGTGACCTCGAACACCTCGCCGAGCTGGCTGTCGTTGTCGATGTGCAGGTGGATGCGCTCCCTGCCGGCGACGGCTCCCGCCCGCGGCCTCGGCCCGGACTCGCCGCCTGTGCCTCGGGCGAGCTTGCCGCCCGCGGTCGCGGCAGGAGCCCGCCTGGCGCCGGCCGTCGTGGTGGCGCTGCGCTTCTTGCCCGCGGTCGTGGTGTTGCCGGTACGCTTGCCGCTCGCCATTCGTTGCCGCCTTAGGCCCGTTGCCTGGTGATATTGCAGGACCGCGGCCGGGTGCGCGCGATGCGCGCCACCCGGGCCGCGTCGCTCAAACGCGTCGCAGCGACGCGCCGCGGTCGACCGTGTGCCCGATCCACCACTCGCCGAGCTTCGGGATCAGGTACTCGAGCGAGGACATCCGGCCCGGCATCGCCAGCGGCGAGTTGAGCCCGTTCTGCTGCAGCCGCGCGATCACGTTGTCCTCGCCGATCGACTTGTCCCACCGCTTGTAGTAGTACTTCGCGCGTTCGGCGAAGTCCGGCAACGCGACGGTGGGCTTCGGGAAGCACGAGCCGACGACGACCCGCGTGCGGGTGGGGCCGAGCGGATGCAGCTCGATGTACCAGACGCAGTCGAGCGTCATCCCCAGCATCGTCGACGGGTTGATGCAGACGAAATTGGTGCCTTCGGCCGCGTGGCCGCTGATGCTGGGATTGAGCGGGAAGGCGTGCTTGCGGTCCTCCTCGAGCAGCGCGCGCGTTCCGGTGTGGCGCTCGCGCATGTTGAACCAGGCACCCTTCGTCGGCACGTTGAAGTGGTCGACCTTGAGCAGGTTCAGGGTCGAGCCGTGCACGGTCGGGACGTGGTAGTCCTCCATCGCGTTCTCGATGTGGGTCTTCCAGTTGCAGTCGACCTCGTGGACCTTGATCCGCGTGAGCACCAGGTCCTCGCACTTGTAGGGCGCGAGCACGTCCGGCATGTCGCCCAGGTACTCGAGGAGCGAAGGCGCCCCGGGGTCGAAGTTCACGAAAAGGAATCCGCCCCAGGTGTCGACGCGGACCGGCAGCAGCCCGAACTCGCTCTTGTCGAACCCGACCGTTTGCTCCATGCCCGGGCAGCCCTTGAGCGCGCCGTCGAGGCCGTACACCCACGAGTGGTAGGGGCACTTGAGCCCGCGCGTGTTGCCGATGGTGTCGAGCATCTCGGCGTCGATCATCCGCGTGCCGCGGTGACGGCAGCTGTTGGCGAACGCCTTGATCGAACCATCCCGGTCGCGCAGGATGATCAGCGGCACGCCGACGTAGTCGACGGCGAAGTGGTCGCCGACGTTCGGGATGCGGTCGGCGCGGCCAAGGAAGTTCCAGACCTTCATGAACATGTGCTTCACTTCCGCGCGATAGAACGCGTCGGTCGTGTAGCACTCGGGGGGCAGCGTCCACGCCTCGGTCGCGGGCTTCCGTATCCCGTCGTAGGTTCGCGGATCGAACAGTGCCGCGTCAGATTCCATGTGGCCTCCTGTGGCTGGATTTCGAATGCTTGATTGCCGGGTTGAATGCCGTTTGCAGAATATGATATACACGCTTCCAAGGCAAGTAAATTTCTTGTAGTGAAACATCGGCCGGCGGCAACGGGTGCGGCAATGCACCCGCCGGGAGGGCGCCGCGCCGGTGATGGGCGCGGCGCACCCGGGTGCCGGCAACCGCAGCGAGGAGCGATCGATGGCAGGCAAGGCCGTACGTTGGGACGAACTGTCGTGGGAAGATGTCGCGGCGCTGCGCGACGGCGGCATCGACATGGTGATCCTGCCGGTCGGCGCGACCGAGCAGCACGGGCTGCACCTGCCGACCGGGGTCGACACCATCTCGGCGCGCGCCGTCGCGGAAGCTGTGTCGGCGCGGACCGGGATTCCGGTGCTCCCCGAACTGCCGTACGGCTGCTCGCTCGGTCATTCGACGAAGTGGCCGGGCACGCTCTCGCTGCGCCCGGAGACGCTTGCGCGGATCGTGCACGAGCTGGGGCAGCAGGTGCTGGCGTCGGGCTTCCGTCGGATGCTGCTGTTGAACGGCCACGTGACCAACTGGGCGCCGCTGCGCTGCGGGCTGGAGACGATCCGCGCCGACCTGCCGCAGATGCGGATCGCGCTCCGCTCGGTCTGGGAGCTCTCGCAGGAAGTGCACGCGTGGTACCACCGCGACGGCGGCAGCAACTGGCACGCCAACGATGCCGAGACGTCGGTGATGCTTTCGCTGCGCCCGGATCTCGTGCGGATGGAGCGGGCGGTCGACGAGCCCGATCGCTCGACCTGCTGTTTCTTTTCCTACACGGTCGACAAGGAGAGCGTGCACGGTGGCGTCGGCAAGCCGACGCAGGCCACCGCCGATCTCGGCCGCCGGATACTCGAGTCGTGCGTCGAGTCCCTCTCCGGGCAGCTCGTCCGCGCGTTGAAGGAGCGCACGCCGCTGGAGGACTGGCTCGGCGTGCCGCCCGCGGTTTCCTGACTGCGCCGCGCTATCGCGACGGGCAGCTTTTTTCGTTCACTGGAGGGAATTGAGTTCATGAATCAGGGATCGGATTCCAAGTCGTTCGGCGCAACGCTCGAGCAGCAGGGCGTGAAGTACCTGCTGCCCACCTACGCCGACATGCACGGGGTGTCGAAGTCGAAGGTCGTTCCGGTCGCGCACTACGGGCGGATGATGGGCGGCTCCGAGTTGTGCACGGGGGCGGCGGTCGACGGCGTGCCGCAGGAGGTCAGCGACGAGGAGATCTCCGCGCATCCCGATCCCGCTTCGTGCACGGTGCTGCCGTGGCGGCCCGACACCGCGTGGTTCGCGAGCGACCTGTGGTGCGAGGGCAAGCCGTTCGAGCCGTGCAGCCGCAACATCCTCGGCCGCGTGCTCGCGGACGCCGCGAAGATGGGATACGGCGTGCACGCCGGCATCGAGGCGGAATTCTTCGTGCTGAAGGACGAGCCGGACGGCGGCTACGGCCCGGTCAACGCGCGGCACAACCTCGCGAAGCCCGCGTACGACGTCGCGCGGCTGATCGAGAACCTGCCGTGGCTGGGGGAACTCGTCGACGCGATGAACAAGCTCGACTGGGGCGTCTACTCGTTCGACCACGAGGACGGGATCGGGCAGTTCGAGATCGATTTCAAGTACTTCGACGCATTGACCATCTCCGACCGGTACGTGTTCTTCCGGCTGATGGCCGACGAGATCGCGCGACGGCACGGCGCGTTCGCGAGCTTCATGGCCAAGCCGTTCGGCGACCGCGCCGGCAGCGGCGCGCATTTCAACATGTCCCTGTTCGACCCCGCCGACAAGCGCAACCTGTTCGAGTCCGCCGCCGACCCGCGCGGCTGTGGGCTGTCGGATCTCGGCTATCGGTTCATCGCCGGCGTGCTCAGGCACCTGCCGGCAATCTGCGCGGTGGTGGCGCCCACCGTCAACAGCTACAAGCGCCTGGTGCCCAAGGGCAGCATGCCGGGTTTCACCTGGGCGCCGATCTTCGTCTGCTACGGCGGCAACAACCGGACGAACACGGTGCGCATCCCGCTTGGCGGCGGCCGCGTGGAACTGCGGCTCCCCGATGCTGCGTGCAACCCGTACCTGGGCCTCGCGATGACGGTTGCGGCGGGACTCGAGGGGATTCGCGAGGGGCTCGATCCCGGCGCCCCGCACGCCGAGAACATGTACCTGAAGTCGCCGGCCGAGCTCGACACGCTCGGCGTCTCGATGCTGCCGCGTTCGCTGGACGAGGCGCTCGACGCGTTCGAGGCAGACCCGCTTTCCCGTGCCGTGATGGGCGACAAGATGTTCGGCGCCTGGCTGGAGTACAAGCGCGCCGAGTGGCACGCGTACTCGGTGCACGTCACCGACTGGGAAAAGCGGCGCTACCTCAAGATGTTCTGATGGCGAGGCGGCCGGCCGACACCCGCGCTGCCAAGAGAAGCGCATGCAGCCTTTCGTAACCAGGCACGATGCCGTACTGGAGGCATCGCCCGAGGTCTGCGTCGAGGGTGTCCCATTGCATCGCTTCGAGCGCGTCGCGACCGATCGCCGCGAACACGGCGGGGTCGCGCATCTGCAGCACCGGGTTGGCGGCGCCTCCGGCCAGCGCGGCGCGTGCCGCGGCTTCAGGTCGCAGCAGGTAGGCGAGGAACGCCTCCGCCTCGGCCGGCTGCGCCGCGAACGCCAGCGCGGCGTTGACCTCGACGAATGCGATTGCTCCCTTGCCGCCGACCGGCCCGTGTCGCGGCGTGATGGCGCGCACCCGGGCGTGCCCCTCCAGGCGCGCGCAGGACGCCGTATAGATGCCACCACCGAGGTAGAAGTCGATCGCGCCGCTGACCAGCGCGCGATTGAGCGCGACGTGATCCCCTGTCACCATGCGGGCCGCGGAGAACCAGCGCTGCGCGGTGGCCGCAAACGCCCTGCACTCGGCGTCGCCGACGGGGATGAACGGATCGAAACCCGACGCCAGCGCGATGTGCAGCACGTTGAAGTCGTCATAGGCGAGGATGCCGTAGCGGCCGGCGTTACGGGGGTCGGCAGCCAGCGCGAAGCCCTGGTCCTCGGCCATCGCGACCGAGACTGCGTCGCTGTCGACGACCAGGTTGAACGGTCCGAAGCGCTGGCACACGCCGATCGGCGCGCCGCCAGGGTCGATGCCCCACTGCGCGAGCGGGCGCCACTCCGAAGGCAGCGCCGCCGTGTCCAGCACCGCGCCGAAGCGGTCCGGATCGAGCGCGCGGATCGTTCCGCGCGGGGCGAGCGCGTCGCGGACGAACGGGCTGTTAATATTCACGAGGTCCCACGCGCCGTCGCGGCGCAGCACGCGCTGCGCGGCGGCGAAATCCGACAGGTGGGTGTCGACGCGGACGCGGCAGTTCCGTTCGCGCTCGAACGGCGCCAGCACGTCCGGATCGTCGTAGCCTTCCCAACTCAACATGCCGACATGCACAGCAGTCTCCTCCAAGAAGGCTCTCATCATGCCTCACCCGCTACCCGACTGCAGGGCGCTCCGCGATGACCGGGCTTGAGCGCGTGGTGATCGTCGGCGGCGGCCAGGCCGGCGCGCGCGCGGCGCAGGCGATGCGCGCGGGGGGCTACACGGGCTCCATCGCCATCGTCGCGGAGGAGGGGCACCCGCCCTACCAGCGGCCGCCGCTGTCGAAGGCCGTGCTGACCGCGGCCGGAGGCTTCGATCAGGTCCGCATCCACGCCGAAGACTACTGCGTCACCGCCGGCATCGACGTTCTGCTGGGCAGCCCTGCGCGCGCAATCGATCGCGCTCGATGCGAGGTGCACGTGGCGGATGGCCGCATCCTCCCCTACGACCGCCTGCTGCTCGCAACCGGGGCACGGCCCCGGCGGATCGCCTTGCCGGGCGACGACCTCGACGGCGTCCTGTATCTCCGCAGCTACGACGATGCGCAGGTGCTGCGTCGGCGGCTCGTCCCCGAAGCCCGCGTCGTCATCATCGGCGGCGGCTTCATCGGCCTCGAGGTCGCGGCGAGCGCGCGGGCGCTGGGCTGTGCAGTGACGGTGCTCGAGGCGGGGGACCGACTGATGGGTCGCGCCCTGGCCCCGGCAGTGGGCGACTGGTTCGCAGGCCTGCACCGGGAGCGCGGCGTCGACGTCAGGCTGGCGACGACGCCGGTCGGGTTTTCCGGCGCCGACAAGGTGGGCGCGGTCGTGCTGCCGGGCGGCGAGCGGATCCCGGCCGACCTCGTCGTCGTCGGCATCGGCATCGTGCCCAACGTCGAACTCGCGTCCGACGCGGGGCTGGAGACCGCCAACGGCATTGTCGTCGACGTGCACTGCCGAACGTCCGACGAGCGAATCTTCGCCGCCGGGGATGTGACCAGCCAGCGGCATCCGGCGCTTGCCGGCCGGATTCGCCTCGAGTCCTACCAGAACGCGCAGGGCCAGGGCCTTGCCGCCGGCCGCAACGTCATTGGAATCGATACCCCCTATGTCGATCGGCTCTGGGTGTGGTCCGACCAGCACGGCGTGAACCTGCAGATGCTGGGCATGCCCGGCGCCGGCGACCGCCTCGTCTATCGCGGGGACCCGGCCTCCGGCGCATTCACCGTGTTCTACATGCGCGGCCGGCGCATCGCCGCCGTCAACGCGATCAATACGGGCCGCGATCTCCGCCAGATCGAGGGCCTGATGGGCGCCGGGGTCGACGTCGATCCCTGGCAGCTGGAAGACGCAGCCGTACGCTACCGTGATCTCATGCCGCCGGCGCCGGGGGCCGCCGCGTGACGCCGATAACCATCCTTGTCGGCACGATGACCGGCAACGCGGAGTACGCGGCGGAAGAGGTGCAGAAGGTGTTGTGCGACGAGTGCGGCCGCGACGTCGAGTTCCTGCTCATGGACAAGCTGCGGCCGGATGTCTTCGAGCGGGGCGGGGTCTTCGTGATCTGCACCTCGACGTACGGCCAGGGCGACGTGCCGGAGAATGCGCAAGACCTCTACCGCGGGCTGTGCGAGCAGCGACCGGACCTCGGGCAGGTCCGCTACGCGGTGCTGGGGTTCGGCGACTCGACGTACTCCGACACCTTCAACTTCGGCGGCAGGCGCTTCGACGACATCCTGGCTGCACTGGGCGCGACCCGGCTGGGCGAGCGCGCGAAGCACGACGCGAGTTCCGCCGTGCCGGCGGAGGTCTTCGGCCGAGAATGGGTGCGCACCTGGTATGGCGTTGTCAGGGAATCGCTCGATTGATCGATGGCGGGCGCGTTCAGCACCGCCGCCGCGCCGGAGCCCCGTCGACTAAGTACGGATTGCCGTGGCGCTGACGTTCGCCGGGCTGCTGGCGGAGCGCTGGTTCTTCCTCGCGCAGGCGAACCATCCGCCGAACCTTTACTACCAGGCGATTTCCGAGCGACGCCGAGCTCGCGCCTCAACCCTACCAAGAGCATGGGTTTGATCGCGCAAGAAGAATTTTTGGGCAGGTGCCTCCGTTCCATTGACAGTGTCCGGACCCGGCGTAAACTCCGCGGATTGGTCGCACCGCCACCCGCCATAAGACGGGGTGCATGCGGCCTCCGGTCCGAAGGTACAACCTTCAATAGGGGAGAAACATGGCTGGTCGCGCTTTGCGTGCCTTGGCAGCAGGTGTGGTGGCAATTGCGGTATTGGGAAGCTCCGCCTCGTTCGGGGCGGGACGGTTCCAGAAGGCCAGTCCGCTGGTCGTCGAAAGCGGGGCGCGGATCCCGCCCGGTCTCGACACCACGCCGGTTACCGTCGTCGTGATGCTTGCCGGCGACCCGGTCGCCACCGCGCAGGAAACCGCGGGCCGCAGGCTGTCGCGCGGCGAGAAGGATGCCGTCAAGGGCATGCGCAAGAGCGAGCAGAAGTCCATCGAGCCGCAGATCAAGGCGGCAGGTGGCAAGATCGTCGGCTCGTTCCAGAGCGCGATCAACGGCATCAAGGTGCAGATCGCCCGCAACAAGCTGGGCGCGCTGTACCAGATCGCAGGCGTGGTCGACGTCAAGAGCGTGAACCGCTACGAGCGCGACAACGCGATCAGCGTGCCGCGCGTCCAGGCGCCGGCCGTCTGGGCGGGCATTCCCGGCTACCGCGGCGAAGGCATCAAGGTCGCCGTGATCGACACCGGCATCGACTACACGCACGCAAACTTCGGCGGGCCGGGAACCACGCTCGCGTTCGACACCGCGGCCGCTTCCAGCGCGTCGCCGGCGAACCCGGCGCTGTTCGGGCCCGGCGCGCCGAAGGTCAAGGGCGGCATCGATCTGGTCGGCGACGACTACGACGCCGACAACAACCCGGTCGCCGTTCCCGATCCGAACCCGCTCGACTGCATCGACGCCGGGCACGGCTCGCACGTCGCGGGCACAGTCGCCGGCTACGGCGTGCTGCCGAACGGAAGCAAGTACACCGGTCCGTACGACCTCAGCACGCACAACACCACGTTCCGCATCGGACCCGGCGTCGCGCCGAGGGCCGACCTGTACGCGGTCCGTGTGTTCGGCTGCTTCGGTACGACCGACGTCGTCGTCGAGGCGCTCGACTGGGCCGTCGACAACGACATGGACGTCGTCAACATGTCGCTGGGCTCGTCCTACGGCACTTCCGACAGCGCCGATGCCACGGCGTCGGACAATGCGGTCAAGGCGGGCATCGTTGTCGTCGCCTCGGCGGGCAACTCCAATGCGTTGAAGTACATCACCAGCTCGCCGGCGTCGAGCACCCGCACGATCTCGGTTGCCGCCGCCACTACACCGGCGATTATTCCGTTCGCCGCTATGGCGCTGCCGTTGGCCGGTAGCGATCCCGCAGGGACGGTCACCGGCATAGACGCCAATGGCTACGTATTTGCCGGCCCGGTTGCAGGCATTGTCAAAGTGCTGACGGATGGCAACGTACTTGGTTGCAGCACGGCGGCGTTCGCCGGCGCTGCCGGTAAGATCGCTGTCGTCCAGCGCGGCTCGTGCGGCCGTACCGCCAAGGCGATCTACGGCCAACAGGCAGGTGCGATCGCCGTGATCATGGTCAACAACTCCACCGGCCTTCCGCCCTACGAAGGTCCGATCTTCCAGAATCCGGACGACGGCGCGTACTACGACGTCACCATTCCGTTCATCGGTGTCACGCCGGAAGATGGAGCCCGGTTGGCGCTGCGGGATGGCCTGTCGATCACGATGACTGCCGGCGCGCCGCAGTTGTCCGATCTCGCCGGCTTCTCGTCCGGCGGCCCGCGCAACGGCGACAGCATGCTGAAGCCCGACATCGCGGGGCCCGGCACCGGCATCGTGTCGACGTTCGTCGGCAGCGGCAACCTGCAGGAAGCGCTGTCCGGTACGTCGATGGCGTCGCCGCACGTCGCGGGTGTTGCAGCGCTGGTGCAGCAGGCGCATCCGAAGTGGAAGCCGAGCCAGGTGAAGGCGGCGATCATCAACAGCGGCGATCCGCTGCAGATCGCGGGCTACGTCACGCGCAACGCGGGTGCCGGCATGGTCAACGCCGCGGCCGCCGCCAAGACGCAGGTCACCGCAACCGCGGACGACCAGGCGACCAGCATGAGCTTCGGCCTCGAGGAGATCGACAAGAACTACTCGAAGCAGCGGACGATCAAGCTGCACAACGACGGCGCCACGGATGCCACGTTCACCGTCTCGACGATGCTGCCGCAGGGTTCGCCGCACACGGTGACGCTGAGCGCAACGACGGTGACGGTCAAGGCAAAGAAGGACGCCGAGGTCAAGGTCACGCTGAACGTGCCGGTCGGCACGGCGGGCAACTCCGACGCCTTCCGCGACGTGGCGGGCCTCGTCAAGTTCACGCCGCTGTCCGTGGCGCACAACAACGGCATCGGCATGAAGGTGCCGTACTACATGGTGCCGCGCGTGATGTCGAAGGTCGACGCCAAGCTGGCGGCGCCGGTCAAGCTGGCGAACCCGAACGGGATCGTCAACCTGACCAACAAGAACAGCCCGATCGCCGCGACCGCCGATTTCTACAGCTGGGGCCTGCAGGGCAAGGGCAAGGACAGCACCAAGAAGAACCAGACCATCAACCTGGCGGCGGCCGGCGTCCAGCAGTGGGACTCGCCCGACGGTCAGGTGCTGGTCTTTGCGCTGACGCATGAGGAAGGCTGGTCGGCGCCGTCGACGCGCGAATTCGACGTGTACATCGACCTCGACGGTGACGGGCAGGCGGATGTCGCGGTGATCGGCATCGACTACGGGCTGATCACTACCGGGGCGGACAATGGCCAGATGGCGGCAGCGATTGCGTACTGGAATGGCTCCTTCTTCGACATCGTCGGCGTCGGTTTCCTCGCCCAAGCCTCCACCGACGGCAGCACGATCCTGTTGCCGGTCCTCGCGGCGGATCTTGGCCTGTCGCCGGCGAACCCGCGATTCAGCTACACCGCTCAGGTGTACGACCTGCTGAGCAACGCGACCGACGCGTTCGCGAAGAGCGCGAAGTACAACGCGTTCGGCAGCGCCATCACCGACGGCCAGTACGGACCGATCGCGCCGAATGCCGCGATAGCGGTTCCGTTCACGGTAAACCCCACCGAGCTCGTGTTGACGCCGGCGCTGGGCCTGATGGTCGTCACGCAGGACAACAAGAACGGCAAGGAAGAAGCCAACCTGGTGAAGATCGAAGTCAAGCCCTGAGCGATTCGCCGGTGAGGCGTGCGGGGTAGCCGGGCTCGACCCGCCGGCACCCGCCGCCCGCCACGATAGCGACCGCTGCACGACAGGCCGGCTCCTTCGGGAGGCCGGCCTGTTTTTTCCGGGGGGAGCGTGAAGCGCAGCGGGGTTCCGGGATTCCGGGACCGTGAAATGGAACGGCCCGCGTTGCGCGGGCCGTTCCATTTCGTGCATGCGGCGGCGAGTTGACGCCCGGTGCCTGTTCAAATGGTGCCGGAAAGAGGAGTCGAACCCCCGACCTTCGCATTACGAATGCGCTGCTCTACCGACTGAGCTATTCCGGCACTAACTTGGTTCCGCACGCGACCTGCCTGCGGGCGGAAAATTCGTGGCGTATGCCGCGCCGAAGAAAGTACCCGGCGACGACATCCGCAAGACAGCCCCGAATTATACCCGACGAGCCCGCACCTGCCAAACCCGTCGTCGCCTACGCTGTCACCGGGCCTTCAGCCACGGCAGCGAATCGAGCAGCGCACTTACCCCGTTCCAGAAGATCTGCACGCCGATGCACAGCAGGATGAACGCCGACAGCCGGACGAGCACGCCGGTCCCGGCGGGGCCCAGCATCCGCAGCATCCGGTCCGCGTAGCGATAGCAGACGAGGATCGTCGCCGCGATCAGCGTCACGCCGATCAGTTCGGCGGCCGCGTTGGCGACCACCGAAGGGACGTTGGTCGCGTGGTTCGCGCCCAGCGTGATCGCGACCGAGATGGTGCCGGGGCCCACCGTCAGGGGCAGCGTCAGCGGATAGAACGCGCGGGTGGCGATGTCGGAGGCGCCGCCGCCGGCGCTGGTGGCCTCGCTCGGGGCATGCGATTCCTGGCGCAGCAGGTCCCAGCCCAGGCCGCAGACGATCAGCCCGCCGGCAACCTGGACGATCGGCACCGACAGACCGAAGAACGCCAGCACGTACGACCCGACGAAGATCGAGCCGAACAGCAGCACGAACGCATTGCGCGCGACGCGCGTGGCCAGCGCCTTGCGCAGGTCCGGCGTGCAATCGGCGGTCATCGCCAGGAACACCGGCGCGCCGCCGAACGGGTTCACGATCGGGAGGAGGGCGGCGAACACCAGCAGCACGCCCTCGACGAACTGGCGCGTCTCTACGCTCATCGGGATTCCTGATGCGTTTGACCTGCGGCACGACGAAGGTCGCCGCTGCGCTACACTACCACGTCGAATCCATCGTCCCGCCGCCCGACGCTTCCGCCGGCGGCAAACGTCCCTTCCGCATGGCCTCCAACCGCATCCTCCATGGCTTCCACGCCGTTTCCGCCTGCCTGCGCCAGCGGCCGGAATCCGTGCGCGCCCTCTACCTGTCGGGCGCCCGGCACGACCCGCGGATGCGCGAACTGCTGGTCCAGGCGGAGGCAGCGGGCTGCGCCGTGCACATGGTCGCGCCCGACCGACTCGACGGCCTGGCGGGATCACCCCGGCACCAGGGTGTGGTGGCCGAAGTGGACGCGGCGACGCGTGCGCTGACGCTGGACGACGTACTGGAAACCCTGGCCGAGCCGGCGCTGCTTCTGGTGCTGGACGGCGTCACCGATCCGCACAACCTCGGGGCCTGCCTGCGCAATGCCGACGCGTTCGGCGCCCATGCGGTGATCATCCCGAAGGACCGCTCGGTCGGCGTCAATGCGACGGTGGCGAAGGCGGCGAGCGGGGCCGCGGACACGATTCCCGTCATCACCGTCACCAACCTTGCCCGGGCGCTGCGCGACATGAAGGCGCGGGGTATCTGGGTGCTGGGCGCCGATGCCGGCGGCGAGAGCCTGTTCACCGCGGACGTCGGCGGCCCGGTCGCCTGGGTGCTGGGCGCGGAAGGCGACGGGCTGCGCCGGCTGACCCGCGAGTTGTGCGACCGCATCGTCGGCATTCCGCTCTCGGGCAGCGTGGGCAGCCTCAACGTGTCCGTCGCCGCGGGCGTGTGCCTCTACGCGACGCGGCAGCAGCGCGCCAGGCAAGTCCCGTAGCCCGGGTTGAGCGAAGCGAAACCCGGGCTACGCAAACCCCTCGAGCCACGCGAAGGCACGGGCCCCCCGCAGTTGCCTTCGCGCGCCGACGCGACTAGCATTGGCCGGTTATTCGCCCGCGGGCGATTTTCACGACTTTCGACCGAGGAAATCATGTCGCACACCGCATTCCCCACCCGTTCGCGCCGCGTCGCCACGGCACTGGCCGTGGCACTCGCCGCAGCGCTGCCGTTCGCAGCCGGCGTCACCCAGGCCAAGGGCACGCTCGTCTACTGCTCGGAAGGCAGCCCCGAGGGCTTCCAGCCGCAGTTCTTCTCGACCGGAACCACGTTCGACGCCGTGTCGGTGCCGATGTTCAACCGGCTGGTCGAGTTCGACATCGGCACCACGAACATCGTGCCGGCGCTGGCCGAGTCGTGGACCGTGTCGCCGGACGGCAAGGTCGTGACGTTCAAGCTGAGGAAGGGCGTCAAGTTCCACAGCAACGCGAACTTCAAGCCCACCCGCGACTTCAACGCCGACGACGTGCTGTTCAGCTGGAGCCGGATGGCCGACGACGCCAACCCGTTCCACAAGATCACGGCGGGCCAGACGTTCGCGTACTTCGAAGACATGGGCATGAAGAACATCGTCGACAAGGTCGAGAAGATCGACGACTACACGGTGAAGTTCACGCTGAAGCGCCCCGAGGCGCCGTTCCTCGCCGACATGGCGATGGACTTCGCTTCGATCCTGTCGAAGGAGTACTTCGAGGCGATGATGAAGAAGGGCACGCCCAACGCGGCCGACGTCTACCCGATCGGCACCGGCCCGTTCGAGTTCGTGTCGTACCAGAAGGACGCCACGATCCGCTACAAGGCGTTCGACGGCCACTTCCGCGGCCGGCCGAAGGTCGACTCGCTGGTGTTCTCGATCACCCGCGACGCCACCGCGCGCTACGCCAAGCTGAAGACCGGCGAATGCCACGTGATGGCGTTCCCGAAGCCCGCCGACCTGCCGGCGATGAAGGCCGACCCGACGCTCGACGTGCTGCAGAAGGAAGGCCTCAACATCGGCTACATCGCGTTCAACACCGAGAAGAAGCCGTTCGACAACAAGCTCGTCCGCCAGGCGCTCAACATGGCGATCGACAAGGAGTCGATCCTGAAGTCCGTGTACCAGGGCCAGGGCCAAGTCGCGAAGAACCCGATCCCGCCGATCCTCTGGAGCTACAACAACGCCGTCAAGGACTACCCGTTCGACATCGCCAAGGCCAAGGAACTGCTGGCCAAGGCCGGCTATCCGAACGGTTTCGAGGTCGACCTCTGGTACCTGCCGGTCACGCGGCCGTACAACCCGGACGGCAAGCGGATGGCCGAACTGATCCAGGCCGACTGGGAGAAGATCGGGGTCAAGGCGAAGCTCGTCACCTACGAATGGGCCGAGTACCGGAAGCGCAGCAAGACCGGCGAGCAGTCGGTGATGATGTTCGGCTGGTCCGGCGACAACGGCGACCCCGACAACTTCTTCGTCCCGCTGCTGGGCTGCGAGGCGGTCAAGGGCGGCGGCAACGTCGCGCGCTGGTGCAACAAGGAGTTCGAGGACCTGATCATCAAGGCGGCGCAGACGCCGAAGCAGGCCGACCGCGCGAAGCTCTACGAGCAGGCGCAGGTGATCTTCAAGGAAGAGGCGCCGTGGATCACCGTGGCGCACTCGATCCGCTTCGACCCCATCCGCAAGGAAGTGAAGGGGTACAAGATGGACGCGACGGCGCACCATTATTTCAACAACGCCGACATCGTTAAGTAATCCGGCGGTCCGGCGTCGGGCCTGGCCGCGCGCCGCCTGACGCCCGGCGTCGATGTTCACCTTCGTCCTGCGCCGCGCGGCGCTGATCATCCCGACCTTCATCGGGGTGACGCTGCTCGCGTTCGCGCTGATCCACCTGATTCCCGGCGACCCCGTCGAAAACCTGTCGGGCGAGCGGGGGATGGACCCGGAGCGGCGGGCGCGCCTGCTGCACGAGTTCGGCCTCGACAAGTCGCTGCCGCGCCAGTACGCCGAGTACATCGGGCAGGTGCTCTCCGGCGACCTCGGCACCTCGCTGACGACGCACGAGCCGGTGCTGACCGAGTTCCTGACGCTGTTCCCGGCCACCATCGAGCTCGCGTTCTTCGCGCTGCTGTTCGCGCTGCTGCTGGGCCTGCCGGCGGGCATCATCGCGGCGTTGAAGCGCAACACGGTCGCCGACTACGCGGTGATGGGCGTCTCGCTTACCGGCTACTCGATGCCGATCTTCTGGTGGGCGCTGCTGCTCATCCTGTTCTTCTCGGTGCAGCTGGGGTGGACGCCCGTGTCGGGGCGGATTGCCGTGCAGTTCGACATCCCGATGGGCAGCGGCTTCATGCTGCTCGACACGCTGCGCTCCGGCGACATGGCCGCGTTCCGGTCCGCGATCTCGCACCTGATCCTGCCGGCGATCGCGCTCGGCACCATTCCGCTCGCGGTGATCGCGCGGATGACGCGCTCGTCGATGCTCGAGGTGCTGCGCGAGGACTACGTGCGCACCGCGCGCGCCAAAGGGCTGCCGTACTGGGAGGTGGTGCTGGTGCACGCGCTGCGCAACGCGCTGATTCCCGTCATCACGGTCATCGGCCTGCAGGTCGGCCTGCTGCTGTCCGGCGCGATCCTGACCGAGACCATCTTTTCCTGGCCGGGGGTGGGTAACTGGCTGATCCACGGCGTGCAGTCGCGCGACTACCCGGTGGTGCAGGGCGGCATCCTGCTGATCGCGGCGATCGTGATCACGGTGAACCTGGTCGTCGACCTCCTGTACGGCGTCGTGAATCCGCGGATCCGCCATGGCTGAGCCGGCTGCGGCCGCCATCGACGACGCCGTGCCCGAATCGGCGCCGGCGCCGGGCCCGCTGCGCGAATTCTGGGACGCCTATGCGCAGAGCCGCGGCGCGCTGATCGGCCTCGCGCTGGTCGTCATCCTGCTGCTGCTGGCGGTGGGCGCCGACGTCGTGTCGCCGCATCCGCCCAACGAGCAGTACCGCGACGCGACGCTGGTTCCTCCGATGTGGCAGGAGGGCGGCAGCGCGAAGTTCATCCTCGGCACCGACCCCGTCGGCCGGGACATGCTCTCGCGCCTCATCCACGGCACGCGGCTCTCGCTCGCGATCGGCGCGATCTCGGTCACGATCTCGCTCTTCCTGGGCGTGCTGCTGGGGATGCTGGCCGGCTACCTGCGCGGGTTCACCGAGACGTTCATCATGCGGCTGATGGACGTGATGCTGGCGCTGCCCTCGCTGCTGCTCGCGATCGCCGTCGTCGCGATCCTCGGGCCGGGGCTCGCCAACGCGATGTACGCGATCGCGATCGTGCTGCTGCCGCACTACGTGCGCCTGACGCGGGCGGCGGTGATGGCCGAGGCCGGCAAGGAATACGTCGCGTCGTCCCGCATCGCCGGCGCCGGGCCGCTGCGGCTGATGTTCTCGACGATCCTTCCCAACTGCATCGCGCCGCTGATCGTGCAGGCGACGCTCGGCTTCTCGACCGCGATCCTCGACGCCGCGGCGCTGGGCTTCCTCGGCCTCGGCGCGCAGCCGCCGACGCCGGAGTGGGGCTCGATGCTGGCCGGCGCGCTCGAGTTCATCCAGCGCGCGTCGTGGGTCGTCACGTTCCCGGGGCTCGCCATCCTCGTCACCGTGCTCGCGTTCAACCTGATGGGCGACGGCCTGCGCGACGCGCTCGACCCGCGGCTGAAGCGATGAGGCCCCGCTGATGGCGCTGCTCGAGATCGAGGGCCTGACGGTCGAGTTCGGCACGGAGGCGGCGCCTTTCACGGCGGTCGACGGGGTCGACCTCACGCTCGACGCCGGCGAGGTGCTGGGCTGCGTCGGCGAATCGGGCTCCGGCAAGAGCGTGACGGCGCTGGCCGTCATGGGGCTGATCGACTTTCCGGGCCGCGTTCGCGCGAAGCGGATGACGTTCGACGGCCGCGACCTGCTCGCGCTGCCGGAGCGGGCGCGCCGCGCGATCGTCGGCAAGGACATCGCGATGATCTTCCAGGATCCGCTCGCGAGCCTCAATCCCTGCTACACGGTCGCGTTCCAGCTGATGGAAACGCTGCGCATCCACGAGGGCGGCGACGCGAAGGCGCGGCGCGCGCGGGCGCTGGCGCTGCTCCAGCAGGTCGAGATCCCGGATGCCGCGGCGCGGCTCGACGTGTACCCGCACCAGCTCTCCGGGGGCATGGCGCAGCGGGTGATGATCGCCATGGCCATCGCCTGCAATCCGCGCCTCCTGATCGCCGACGAGCCCACCACCGCCCTCGACGTCACGGTGCAGGCGCAGATCCTCGACCTGCTCGTCACGCTGCAGAAGGAGCGCGGGATGGCGCTGCTGCTGATCACGCACGACCTCGCGGTCGTCGCCGAGACCGCGCAGCGCGTCGCAGTGATGTATGCGGGGCAGCAGGTCGAGACCGGCGCGCTGCCGCAGATCTTCGCTGCGCCGCGGCACCCGTACACGCAGGCGCTGCTGGCCGCGCTGCCCGAGCACAATCTCGGCCGGCTGCGCCTGCAGGCGATTCCCGGCGTCGTGCCCGGCCAGCATGACCGGCCGGCCGGCTGCCTGCTGGCGCCGCGCTGCCGCTATGCGCTGCCGCGCTGCACGGCGACGCAGCCCGCGCTTGCCGGCGCGGACTTCGAGCGCGTGCGCTGCCACTTCCCGCTCGACGCCTCGGGTCGGCCGACGGCGGGCTGGAAGGCGGACGACGCCCGCCCTGCGACGGCAGCCGCAGGATGACCTCGCCCCTTCCCCCGCCGCTGCTCGAGGCACGCGCGCTGACGCGGCACTACTCGGTTTCCCGCGGGTTGTGGAAGCCGAAGGGGATCGTGCAGGCGCTGACCGGGGTGTCGTTCACGCTGGCGGCCGGGCGCACGCTGGCGATCGTCGGCGAATCGGGCTGCGGCAAGTCGACGCTGGCGCGGCAGGTGACGATGATCGAGCGCCCGACGTCCGGCGCGTTGCTGCTCGACGGCGCCGACGTCGCGCAGGCGGATGCGGCGGGCCGCAAGCGGCTGCGACCGCTGGTGCAGATGGTGTTCCAGAACCCGTATGCGTCGCTCAATCCGCGCAAGAAGGTCGGCACGCTGCTCGGCGAGCCGCTGGCGATCAACACCGCCCTGTCCGCCGACGCGCGGCGCGAGGCCGCCGCGGCGATGATGGCACGGGTGGGCCTGCGGCCCGAGCACTACCGCCGCTATCCCCACATGTTCTCGGGCGGCCAGCGGCAGCGGATCGCGATCGCCCGCGCGCTGATGCTGAAGCCGCGGCTGCTCGTCGCCGACGAACCGGTATCGGCGCTCGACGTGTCGATCCAGGCGCAGGTGCTGAACCTGCTGATGGACCTGCAGCAGGAGATGGGCGTCGCCTACCTCTTCATCTCGCACAACCTGCAGGTCGTGCGGCACATCGCGGATGATGTCGCCGTGATGTACCTCGGCCGCATCGTGGAGGAGGGCGCCAAGCCGGCGCTGTTCGCGCAGCCGATGCACCCGTACACGCGCGCGCTGCTCGCATCCACGCCGTCGCTCGACCCCGGCACGCGTCGCGCCCGGGGCCGGCTGCAGGGTGAGTTGCCGTCGCCGCTCGACCCGCCCCCGGGCTGCGCGTTCCACAAGCGCTGCCCCTATGCGATCCCGCGCTGCGCGGCCGAGATTCCCGAGCTGCGGCCCCTCGACGGCATTCGCGTCGCGTGCCACCGCGCCGGCGAACTCGAAACCTAGGCGCGAATGAAGTGTCTGATCCCGGGAACCACCGCCGCCCGCACCACGGTCGCCGCCGCCGCGGCATCCGTGGTTCAATGACTCGCCCCGGCCGCCTGCCCGTGACGCGGCCGCACCGATACCCGCTGGAGAAATGCGAATGACCCCCGTCGATCAGATCAAGCACTGGCAGGCCGATTTCACCGATATCCGCCACGACCTCCACATGCACCCGGAGCTCGGGTTCGAGGAGCATCGCACCGCGCGCATCGTCACCGACGTCCTCGCCGCGCTCGGGATCGAGCATCACACCGGGATCGGCAGGACCGGCGTCGTCGGCGTCATCCGCGGCCGGCGCAACGACAGCGGCCGCGGCGTCGGGTTGCGCGCCGACATGGACGCGCTGCCGATGCAGGAGGAGAACGAGTTCGCGCACAAGTCGCGGCACGAGGGCCGGATGCACGGCTGCGGCCACGACGGCCACACGACGATGCTGCTCGCCGCCGCCCGCTACCTCAACGAGACGCGCAACTTCGACGGCACCGCGTACCTGATCTTCCAGCCCGGCGAGGAGGGCTATGCCGGCGCGAAGGCGATGATCCAGGACGGGCTGTTCGACCGCTTTCCGGCCGACGAGGTCTATGCGCTGCATAACTGGCCGGGGCTGCCCCCGGGGAAGATAGGGATCACGCCGGGGCCGGCAATGGCCGCGGCGGACCGCATCGAGATCCGCATCGACGGCCGCGGCGGCCACGGCGCGCATCCGCATTCGGCGGTCGATCCGGTGCTGGTGGCCGGGCACATCATCACGGCCGCGCAGTCCATCGTGAGCCGCAACGTGAGCCCGATCGACACCGCCGTCGTCAGCCTGTGCTCGATGCAGGCAGGCAATCCCGGCGCGATGAGCGTCATCCCGTCGCACGCGACGCTGGTCGGTACCGTCCGGACGTTCCGCCCGGCCACGCAGGACTACATCGAGCGGCGGCTGAAAGAGATGATCCCGTCGATCGCCGCGGCCTTCGGCGCCACGGCGACGGTGAAGTACGAGCGGATCTATCCGGCGACGATCAACCATGCGACGCAGGCCGTCTTCGCCGGCAACGTGGCCGCTTCGCTGGTCGGCGGCGACAACGTCGTCCGCGACCTCGATCCGTCGATGGGGTCGGAGGATTTCTCGTTCATGCTGCAGGCGAAGCCCGGCGCCTTCGCGCGGCTGGGGCAGGGCGGCATGGAAGGAGGCTGCTTCCTGCACAACAGCCGGTATGACTTCAACGACGCGGTGATTCCGCTCGGCGCCGGCTACCTGGCGGCGCTGGCCGAGCAGGCGATGCCGCTCCGCGGGGCCTGACGCGCGCTGCCTGTGCAGTCAGCAAGGCGCCGGCACCGATGCCGTCTACACCAACAGGAGACTGATCATGCGCAAGACACTTTATGCCGCCGCCGTGCTGCTGCTGGCCGGGTGCCAGACCTGGGGCCCGACCTGGAGCGAGGTCACGGGCGCCCGCTACACCCGCGCGACGATGAACCGGTATCCCGCGATCATCGAGCACATCGACGGCAACGGCGCGTTCGCGCAGAACCCGATCAAGATCGAGCCGGGCAAGCACGAGGTCACGGTGCAGGGCCCGACGCCGCAGCGCCCGGGCGGCTCGCTGCTGATCGCGTTCACGCTCGATGCCGAGCCGTGCAAGCGCTACTACATCAATGCGCAGTACGAGAACCCGGTGATGAACAACTTCACGCCGGTCATCGATTTCGTCGAGGACATCGCAGGCTGCAAGGTGCCGGCGAAGCCCTAGCGAGGCGGCGCATCGGGGGCCGCCCGGGAGCCCGGATCGGCTATAATCCAAGGCTGTGGTTGCACGGCCCGGGCACCTCGCCGGGCGGCTGGCCACCCGCGGCGTCGGCGGGCGCCGGCAGGCCCGCCTTGTTCCGCGAATCCGGCCTTTTCCGTCCACGCTTCCCGACCGCAGAACGTCCCTGTGCGCCTCACCCAGATCAAACTCTCCGGGTTCAAATCGTTCGTCGACCCGACCTCGATCGGCACGCCCGGCCAGCTCGTAGGCATCGTCGGGCCCAACGGCTGCGGCAAGTCGAACGTCATCGACGCCGTCCGCTGGGTGCTGGGCGAATCGAAGGCGTCGGCACTGCGCGGCGAGTCGATGCAGGACGTCATTTTCAACGGCGCCGGCGACCGCAAGGCGGTGGGTCGCGCGTCGGTCGAGCTCGCGTTCGACAACAGCCTGGGCCGCATCGGCGGGCAGTGGGGCCAGTACGCCGAGTTGTCGATCAAGCGGGTGCTGACGCGCGACGGCGATTCGTCCTACTACATCAACAACATCCCGGTCCGCCGCCGCGACATCCACGACCTCTTCCTCGGCACGGGCCTGGGCCCCCGCGCCTACGCGATCATCGAGCAGGGCATGATCTCGCGCGTGATCGAGGCGAAGCCCGAGGAGCTGCGGATCTTCCTGGAGGAGGCGGCCGGCGTCTCCAAGTACAAGGAGCGGCGCAAGGAAACCGAGAGCCGGATCGCCGACACGCGCAAGAACCTGTCGCGGGTCGAGGACATCCGGCTGGAGCTCGGCGCGCAGCTCAGCCGGCTCGAGGCGCAGGCGAAGGTCGCCGCGGAGTACCGCGACTTCGAGGCGCGGCTGAAGGAAGCGCAGCACATGCTGTGGTTCTCGAAGCAGCAGGACGCGGCCCGCGCGCGGGAGCGCTGCTCGACCGAGATCGCCGGCCTCACGGTGGCGTTCGAGAGCCTGCAGGCGGAGCTGCGCGGCAGCGAGTCGAAGCTCGAGACGCTGCGCAGCGATCACTATGCCGCCGGCGACGCGATGCACGAGAAGCAGGCGGCGTTCTACGCGACGAACGCCGAGGTGACGCGGCTCGAGCAGCAGCTCTCGTTCGCGCGCGAGAGCGAATCCCGCCTCTCCCAGCAGGTCGCCCAGATCACCGAGCAGCTGGCGGCGCTGGCCGCGCAGGAGGAGGCGCTGGCCGACGATCGCGTCGCCGCGGAGATGGCGCTCGAAGCGGCGCTGGCCGCGCGCGAGGCCGCCGCCGTCGAGGAGTCCACCGCGGCAGCCGCGCTGCCGGCGCTCGAGGAGGCCGTGCGGCAGGCCGCCGCCACCGCGGCGGAAATCCAGCAGCAGATCGCGCTGACCGAGCAGGCGATTCGCGTCGCCGAGACCAGGCGCGAGAACAGCGCGCGCGTGCTCGCGCAGCTCGCGCAGCGCAGGGAGCGCCTGGAGACGGAGCTCGCGAGCCTCCCGCCGCCCGATTCCGACGCGGTGCGCGAGGTCGAGGAGCAGCTGGCGCAGGAGACCGAGGACCTCGCCGCGAAGGAGGCGGCGCTCAATGCGCTGCGCGAGAACGTCCAGGCGCTGCAGGCGCGGCAGCGCGAGGCGAGCGAGGCGTCGCAGCAGGCGAACCGCCGGCACGGCGAGCTCGAGGCGCGGGCGCAGGCACTCTCCGCGCTGCAGGCGAAGATCGGGCAGAACAAGGACAACGCGGCGTGGCTGGAGGCCAAGGGCCTCTCCCGCGCGCACCGGCTGTGGCAGGGACTCGACATCGAGCCGGGCTGGGAGGACGCGCTGGAGGCCGTGCTGCGCGAGCGGCTCAACGCGGTGGAGATCGATCGCCTCGACGCGACGCTCGAGTGGCTCGATGCGGCGAACTCGCCGCCGGGCCGGCTGGTGCTGTACGCGCCCGAGGCCGGCGGTGCCCCGGCGGCCGCCGACCGGGCGGACGACACGCTGCTGTCGAAGGTGCGCTCCGGGCGGCCGGAGATCGCCCGTCTGCTCGCGGACTGGCTGCAGGGGGTGCGCTGCCGCCCGGCCGTGGCCGAGGCGCTCGCCGCCCGCGGCGCCCTCGGTGTCGGCGAAGCATTCGTCACGCCGCAGGGCCACGTCGTCAGCACGCAGGCGATCGGCTTTTTCGCGCCCGACAGCGAACTGCACGGCGTGCTCGCGCGGCAGCGCGAACTGGCGGAACTCGCGCAGGCCATCGCGATCGCCGAAGAGGTCGCCGCCGAGGCCCGGGAAGCGCTGGCCCTCGTCGTCAGCGAGCTCGACGACGCGCAGCGGCGGCTCCACGCCGAGAGCCTCGCCTTCACGTCGCAGCAGCGGCGCTGCCACGACCTCGAGCTGGAGCTGATGCAGCTGCAGCAGGCGGCCGAGGCGGCGATGCGCCGGCGCACGCAGATCACGCAGGACCTGGCCGACCTCGCCGCGCAGGAAGCCGCCGAGCGGGAGCGCGGGGAGGCCGTGGCTGCCGAGCGGGCCGACGCCCAGTCGCGGCTGCACGACGAGATCGCCGGCCGCGATGCCGTGCGGCATGCCCGCAACGAAGCCGACGTGGCAATGGCGCGCGGGCGCGAACGTGTCCGGGTGGCCGAGCGCGCCGCGCAGGAAGCCGTGTTCGGCGAGCGCACCTGCCGCGACCGCCTGGCCGAAATGGGGCGCCGCCGCGAGGCGCTGGCCGCCCAGGCGGCGCAGCAGCAGGGGTTGCTGTCGCAGCTGGGGTCCGAGCGTGCCGCGATCGACTGGACGCCGGTGGAGGAGGCGCTGCAGCGCGAGCTCGCCGCCCGCGGCGCGGCCGAGCAGGCGCTCGCGACGGCGCGCGACCGCCTCGAAAGCCTGGGCGCCGAGCTCCGCGCCGCGGAAGAAAACCGGATGACCGTCGAGCAGCGGCTCGACCCGGCCCGGGCACGGATCGAGGAAATGCGCCTCAAGGAACAGGCGGCAGTTCTCCTCGAGCAGCAGTTCGTCGAGCAACTGGCGGCGGCGCAGGCCGACCTGGTCGGGCTGCCGGCCCAACTCAAGGCCTGGGGCAGCAAGGCGACGCTGGCCGGCGAGATCGAGCGGCTGCAGCAGGCGATCGTGGAACTGGGGGCGGTGAACCTTGCCGCGCTCGACGAGCTCACCGTCGCGCACCAGCGCAAGCTCTACCTCGACACGCAGGCGGCCGACCTGACCGAGGCGCTGACCACGCTGGAAAGCGCGATCCGGGAGATCGACAAGGAGTCGCGCCAGCTGCTGCAACTCACGTTCGACACCGTCAACGAGAATTTCTCGAAGCTCTTCCCCACGCTCTTCGGCGGCGGCCAGGCACGGCTCGTGCTGACCGGCGAGGAGGTGCTCGACTCCGGCGTGCAGGTGATCGCCCAGCCGCCGGGAAAGCGCAACACGTCGATCCACCTGCTGTCCGGCGGCGAGAAGGCGCTGACTGCGATCTCGCTGGTGTTCGCGCTGTTCCAGATCAACCCGGCGCCGTTCTGCCTGCTCGATGAAGTCGACGCCCCGCTCGACGACCCGAACACGGATCGCTTCTGCCGGATGGTGAAGACGATGTCCGCGCAGACGCAGTTCCTGTTCATCTCGCACAACAAGATCACCATGGAAATGGCGAACCAGCTGGTGGGCATCACGATGCCCGAGCCCGGCATGTCGCGCGTCGTGGCGGTCGACATCGAGGAAGCGCTGCAGATTGCCACCGCCGGCGCCGGCTGACCGCGGCGGCGCCGGCGCGCGCGCTGCAATGGGCCCGAACCCCGGCGTTTTCGGCTTCGCGCGTTATAATCGGCACCAGTCGCGCGCGGGGCGCCATGCCGCGCGCGCAGGTCACCGTGATCAGGGTAGCGGCATCCAGGCCAAGGCATGCGCATGACCTCGCTCCAACTCGGTCTCATCATCGGCGGCGTCGTCCTCGTCGTCGGGGTCCTGATCTTCAACTGGCTCCAGATCCGGCGCGCGCGGCAGCGGCTGGCCGCAGCGGCGGCGCCCCGGCGCGACGCCGTCGCGGCGCCCGGTGCGCGCGGCGACGACCGCCAGGAGCCCAGCCTCGCCCCGCAGCGCGCGGACGGCGACACGCCGCGGCCGATCCCGTCGCGCCCCGTCGTTCCCGAGAATCCCGCCCGTGCCGCCGACGATGCCGCCGGCAGCGACGACGATTTCGTCCCGCCGATCGACTTCGCGCCGCCCATGCCCGACA
This sequence comes from Bordetella parapertussis, assembly GCA_943331295.2. Lineage (GTDB taxonomy): Bacteria > Pseudomonadota > Gammaproteobacteria > Burkholderiales > Casimicrobiaceae > CAIWHR01. The sequence goes on from CALQLA020000009.1 coordinate 83,501, forward strand.
TTCCGCCCGCTCGCGACGACGCCGGCACGCGGGTGCCCGCGGCATCCGTCGCGGAGTCGCTTGCGCTGCGCAGCGCGGGGACCGACCGCATGCCGCAGCCCGACCCTGACATCGAATGCGTGGTGACGCTGCAGCCGGTCCGGCCGGTGACGGCCGGCGCGATCGCCGCGGGCCTCCACGCGCGGGTCGGCAAGCCCCTGCGCTGGTTCGGCCGCGAAGGCCCCGGGCTGCCCTGGCATCCGCTTGCTGCCAACACGGCCGGCGAATGGCGCGAGCTTGCAGCCTGCTTCCTCCTCGCCGATCGCGCCGGCGCTGCCACGCGGCCGCTCGTCGAGCGCTTTCTGCGCTTCGTCGGCGAGCAGGCGGCGGCGCTGCCGGCAGCGTTCGTCGCGCCCGATCCGCAGGCCGAGGTGGCGCGCGGCGAGGCGCTCGACCGGATCTGCGCCGACCACGACGTGCAGATCGGGCTGACGGTGCTGAAGACGGGGCCCAATCCCATCGCCGGGACGCGGCTGCGCGGCGTCGCCGAGGCCGCGGGCTTCCGGCTCATGGACAGCGGCCGGTTCGAGTGGATCCAGGAGGACAGCGGCAGCGTGCTCTACACGCTGCAGAACTACCGCCCGGAACCGTTCACGGCCGATTCGCTGCGCCTCAATTCGACACCGGGCGCGGTGTTCGTGCTCGACGTGCCTCGCGTGGCCGATCCGGTCCGCGTCTTCGACCAGATGAAGCTCGCGGCCAAGCGAATGACGCAGACGCTCGATGCCGTGCTCGTCGACGACAACAAGCGCCCGTTGACCGACGCGTCGCTCTCCGCCATCCGGCAGCAGGTGCAGGCCACCGCCGCGGCGTTGAAGGAAGTCCGCATCGATCCCGGCAGCCCGCGCGCCATGGCGCTGTTCGGCGGCTGACGCGGACCGCACCGGCTCCCCGTCGATGGTGTCCGCCGCGCCCGCGCCGCCATCGTCACCGCCGGCCGACGCGCTCCGCCGCGCCGAGGCGCTGCGCGGTGAAATTGCCGGCCACAACGAGCGCTACTACGTCGACGATGCGCCGACCATCAGCGACGCCGAGTACGACGCGCTGTTCCGGGAGCTGGAGGCGCTGGAGGCCCGGTTCCCGGCGCTCGTCACCCCGGATTCACCCACGCAGCGTGTCGGCGGCGCGCGCCGGAGCGAGTTCGCGCCCGTGCGGCACGTGGTGCCGATGCTGTCCATCAGGTCGGAGACCGACACCACCGCCGACGCCGCGGCCCGCTTCGACGCGCGCGTGCGCCGCGACCTCGGGCTCGCCGCGGACGCGCCGCCCGTCGAATACATGGCCGAGCTCAAGTTCGACGGCCTTGCCATCAGCCTGCGCTACGAGCGCGGCGAGCTCGCGGTCGCGGCGACCCGCGGCGACGGCGAGGTGGGCGAGGACGTCACCGCCAACGTGCGCACGATCAAGGCGATCCCGCGCCGCCTTGCATGCAAGCCGGCGCCCGCGGTCCTCGAGGTCCGCGGCGAGGTCTACATGTCGCGCGCCGACTTCGAGACGCTCAATGCGCGGCAGGACGCGGAGGGCCGGAAGCGCTACATCAATCCGCGCAACACGGCCGCCGGCGCCGTTCGCCAGCTCGATCCGGGCATCACCGCCCAGCGGCCGCTGCGGTTCTTTGCCTACGGGATCGGCGACGTGGACGGCTGGGACATCCCGGGCACGCAGAGCGGATTGCTCGATGCGCTGGAGGCCATGGGCATCCCGGCCAGCGCGGACCGCCGGGTCGTCCGCGGCGGGGAAGCGCTCGCCGCCTTCCATGCGGCCGTTTCCGCGCGCCGCGACGCACTGCCGTTCGACATCGACGGCGTCGTCTACAAGGTGAACCCGGTCGCGCTGCAGCGCGAGCTGGGCTTCGTGACGCGCGAGCCGCGCTGGGCGCTCGCGCACAAGTTCCCGGCCGAGGAAATGGCGACCGAAGTGCTCGCGATCGACGTCCAGGTCGGCCGCACCGGCGCGCTTACGCCGGTGGCGCGGCTCGCGCCGGTGTTCGTCGGCGGCGTGACCGTGACCAACGCGACGCTGCACAACGAGGACGAGGTCCGGCGCAAGGATGTGCGCGTCGGCGACACCGTGATCGTCCGCCGGGCGGGCGATGTGATCCCCGAGGTCGTGCGCACGGTGCCCGGCACGCGGGTTCCCGGGGCGCCCGAATTCTCGCTGCCTGCGGCCTGCCCCGAATGCGGGTCGGCCGTCGAGCGGCTGCCCGACGAGGCGATCGCGCGATGCACCGGCGGGCTCGTCTGCCCGGCGCAGCGCAAGCAGTCGCTGCTGCACTTCGCCGGACGACGAGCGATGGACATCGAGGGCCTGGGCGACAAACTGGTCGACCAGCTCGTGGACGCAGGCATGCTCCGCACGCCGGCCGACATCTACGGGCTCGACGCCGACCGGCTGGCGGCACTGGAGCGGATGGCCGAGAAGTCCGCCGCCAACGTGGTCGCGGCGATTCAAGCGAGCAAGTCCACGACGCTCCAGCGCTTCGTCTTCGCGCTGGGCATCCGGCAGGTGGGGGAGGCGACGGCGCGCGACCTCGCGCGCCACTTCGGCAGCCTCGAGGCGCTGATGGCCGCCGACGAGGCGGAGCTCCTCGGCGTCGACGACGTCGGCCCGATCGTCGCCGCCAGCATCGTCCGGTTCTTCGCCGAGCCGCACAACCGTGCCGTCATCGCGCAGTTGCGCGCCGCGGGCGTCCATTGGACCGATACCGACCCGCAGCGCGTGGCGCCCGGCGCGCTGGCCGGAGTGACCTTCGTGCTCACTGGCACGCTGGCCGTGCTGTCGCGCGACGACGCCAAGGCGCTGATCGAGGCGCAGGGCGGCAAGGTCGCCGGCAGCGTCTCCGCAAAGACCCGTTACGTCGTTGCCGGCGCCGATGCCGGCAGCAAGCTTGCCAAGGCCGTGCAGCTCGGCATCCCGATCCTCGACGAGGACGGGCTGCGCCGGATGCTCGCGGCCTCCGATCACTGACACCGAGGGAACGCGAATACGATGCGCAAGATAACGAAGGCTGTTTTTCCGGTGGCGGGGCTGGGCAGCCGCTTCCTGCCGGTCACCAAGGCGAGCCCGAAGGAAATGCTGCCGATCGTCGACAAGCCGCTGATCCAGTACGCGGTCGAGGAGGCCGCGGCGGCGGGCATCACCGACATGGTGTTCATCACCGGCCGCAACAAGCGCGCGATCGAGGATCACTTCGACAAGGCCTACGAGCTCGAAACCGAACTCGCGCTGCGCAACAAGATCGAGCTGCTGGAAATGGTTCAGTCGGCGGCGCCGCCCGGCGTCAACTGCATCTACATCCGGCAGACCGAGGCGCTGGGACTGGGCCACGCGGTCCTGTGCGCGGCGCCGGTGATCGGCGACGAGCCGTTCGCGGTGCTGCTCGCCGACGACCTGATCGACGCGACCGTGCCGGTGATTCGCCAGATGACCGAACTCGCGTGCCGCGAGGACTGCGCCGTGATCGGCGTGATGCCGGTGGACGCGTCCGAGACGGGCAGCTACGGGATCGTCGAGACCGGGCCGATGTCCGGTCGCGCCGCGAAGATCACGCGGATGGTCGAGAAGCCGAAGCCGGGCACGACGACGTCGACGCTCGCCGTCGTCGGCCGCTACGTGCTGACGCCGCGGCTGTTCCACCACCTGCGCACGATGCCAGCGGGTGCCGGCGGCGAGATCCAGCTGACCGACGGCATCGCCCGGCTGCTCGAAGAGGAGCGCGTGCTGGCCTACGAGTTCGAGGGCCGCCGCTACGACTGCGGCAGCAAGCTGGGGTACGTCGAGGCCACGGTCGACTACGGGTTGAAGCACCCGGAGCTCGCGGAGCCGTTCGGCGCGTTCATGCGGCGGCGCTGCAAGCAGTTCCGGGAATGACGTTCACCGAGTTGCGCTACCTGGTGGCGGTCGCCAACGAACGGAGCTTCGGCCGGGCGGCGCAGAAGTGTTTCGTCAGCCAGCCCGCGCTGTCGGTGGCGATCCAGAAGCTGGAGGAGGAGCTCGGCACGCGGCTGTTCGAGCGCGGCAAGAGCGAGGTGACGGTCACGCCGGTCGGCGAGCGCGTCGTCGAGCAGGCGCAGCGGGTGCTGGAGGAAATGGCGCGCGTGCACGAGATCGCGCAGGCGGATCGCAACCCGCTGTCGGGCCCGCTCAAGCTGGGGATCATCTACACGGTGGCGCCGTACCTGCTGCCGGACCTCATACCGGCGCTGCGCGAACTCGCGCCCCAGATGCCGCTCGACCTCGAGGAGAATCTCACCGAGAACCTCGAGGCGGCGCTGAAGGCCGGGCGCATCGACGCCGCTATCGTCGCGCTCCCGTTCGACCTGCCGGGCGCGGTCACCGAGCTGCTGTACGAGGAGCCCTTCCAGGTGGTGGTGCCGCTCGACCACAAGTGGGCCCGGCGGGCGTCGATCCATCCGTCCGAGCTCGCCGCGGAACACACGATACTGCTCAACGTCGGCCACTGCTTCCGCGACCAGGTGCTGGACGGCTGCCCGGAACTCAACCGCGCGGGATCCCACGTGACGCGGACCAACTCGCTGGAGACGGTTCGCAACATGGTGGCGTCGGGACTCGGCATCTCGGTGCTGCCGCGCGACGCGCTGACGCCGAAGTATCACAGCCGCCTCGTGGTGCCGGTGCCGTTCGCACGCCCCGTGCCGTCGCGCCTGATTGCAGTCGCCAGCCGCAAGCGGTTCCCGCGGCCGGAAGCGGTGGCGGCGGTTCGTGCCGCCGTCGCCATGTGCCGCACGCCCGCGACGCCCCGCGCGCCCCACGCGCCCCGCGCCAAGTCGGGCACGCGCTGACGCCGGCCGTGCGCCGCACCGGCGGCGCGCGCGGATCGCGACCGCGGCAACGGGCGGGCTTGCGCCTCGACACCGTTGGATGCGGCATGCGGGTGTAACCTGTGGGCACGATGGGACATCGACGCAGCATTTCGGCCGGTGCGCAATTCGCCGCGCGCAATCGCGAGTGTTGCCGCGCGCCGTGCGGGATCGAGGCGTGAGCGCCGCGCCGTGCCGGCGGTCAGCGCGCCGCGCGTCAGTGGGGCGTCGCGTGTCCGGACTGCGGACTTTGCCAGCGCAAAAAAAGAAGGGGTTGCCCATTCAGGACAACCCCTTGATTCGCATGGTGGGCGATACTGGTTTCGAACCAGCGACCCCTGCCGTGTGAAGGCAGTGCTCTACCACTGAGCTAACCGCCCCGCGAACCCAGACAGGAGCGAGCATTTAACCATAGCGCCCGGAGCAGGGTCAAACGGCCAGAAATGTGTTGTATATGGTTGTCCAAGACATATCACGCACCAAATGGGTGCCGACTGCGATCCGTTTTGTTGCATTTGTCCCGGGCGCCGTAGCTCTCCCGGTGTAAGTGGCCCGTCGCAAAGGGGTTTGTCCGGATGGCCCGGCGCTTGCTTGATACTGCAAACGAACCACTGAAAACGAACATGTCCCGCCAACCTTACGACGAAATGCATCACCCGGACGGCAGCATCCGGCCGCATTACCAGCCGTTTGCCGACTGGCTCGCCGCAACGCCGGCCGGCCGGATCGCGCAGAAGCGGGAGGAGGCCGAGCGGGCGTTCCATCGGCTCGGCATCACGTTCGCGGTCTACGGCGAGGAAGCCGGCACCGAGCGCCTCATCCCGTTCGACCTTGTCCCGCGGATCATCCCGGCGTCGGAGTGGGCGTCGCTCGAGCGCGGCCTCCTGCAGCGCGTGCAGGCGCTCAACCTGTTCCTGCACGACATCTATCACGAGCAAAAGATCATCGCGGCCGGGCGCGTGCCGGCCGAGCGCGTGCTCGGCAACACGCAGTACCGGCCGGAGATGCAGGGCCTGAACCTGCCCGGGGGAATCTACGCGCACATCACGGGCGTCGACCTCGTGCGGGCCGGGGAGGGCGAGTGGTATGTCCTCGAGGACAACATGCGCGTGCCCTCCGGCGTGTCGTACATGCTGGAAAACCGCCGGATGATGATGCGGCTCCTGCCCGAGCTCTTCGCCACGCAGTCGATCCGCCCGGTCCAGCACTACCCCGACATGCTGCTGAAGACGCTGCACGCCGTGTCGCCCGCCGGCGAGGATTCGCCAACGGTGACGGTGCTGACGCCCGGCGCCTACAACTCCGCCTATTTCGAGCATGCGTTCGTCGCCCAGCAGATGGGCGTGCAGCTGGTCGAGGGGCAGGACCTCTTCGTCCAGAACGACACCGTGTTCATGCGCACGACGCGCGGCCCCGAGCGGGTGCACGTGATCTACCGGCGCGTCGACGACGATTTCCTCGACCCGAACGCGTTCCGGGCCGACTCGATGATCGGCGTCCCGGGGCTCTTCGCCGCGTATCGCGCGGGCCGGGTGACCCTCGCCAACGCGATCGGCACCGGCGCCGCGGACGACAAGTCGGTCTACCCGTACGTGCCGGACATGATCCGCTACTACCTCGGCGAGGAGCCGATCCTCAACAACGTCCCCACCTACCAGTGCGGGCGCCAGCCCGAGCGCGACTACGTGCTGGAGCACCTCGACGAGCTGGTGGTCAAGGAGGTCCATGGCGCTGGCGGCTACGGCATGCTGGTCGGCCCGGCCAGCACCGCCGAGGAGCGGGCCGTGTTCCGCGAGCGGATCCTCGCCTCGCCGCAGACGTACATCGCGCAGCCGACGCTGGCGCTGTCGACCTGCCCGACGTTCGTCGAGTCGGGGCTCGCCCCGCGCCACATCGACCTGCGGCCGTACGTGCTGTCCGGCAAGACCGTGACGCTGGTGCCGGGCGGGCTCACGCGGGTGGCGCTGCGCGAGGGGTCGCTGGTGGTGAACTCGTCGCAGGGCGGCGGCACCAAGGACACCTGGGTGGTCGAGGATTGACCGCCGGCGGCGGACATCGAACAGCAGTCAGCGAACAAGGGGACGAGTGAATGCTTTGCCGGGTAGCCAGTGAACTGTTCTGGATGGCGCGCCATATCGAGCGGGCCGAGAACATGGCGCGGATGCTGGACGTCACGTACCGCACGTCGCTGCTGCCGTACCAGGTGACCGAGCCGGGGTTGAGCTGGGCGGAGCCCTGGTCGGTGCCGCTCATCACCAGCGGCCTCGCCACGACCTACTACGAGCGGCATCCGGTGCTGTCGGCGGAGACGGTGCTGAAGTTCATGATCCTCGACAGCACCAACCCCTCGTCGGTCTACTGCTGCCTGCGCGCGGCCCGCGAGTCGGCGCGCAGCGTGCGCGGCGCCATCACGTCGGAGATGTACGAGGACCTCAACACGGCCTGGCTCGAGATGCGGCGCTACGACTACGACACCGTCCGCCAGATGGGCGTGTCCGACTTCCTCGAATGGGTGAAGATGCGCTCGCACCTGTTCCGCGGCGTGACCTTCGGCACGATGCTGCGCGACGAGGCATACCACTTCATCCGCCTCGGCACGCACCTGGAGCGCGCCGACAACACCGCCCGGATCCTCGACGTGAAGTACCACCTGCTGCTGCCGTCGGCGCACGATGTCGGCGGCGCGGTCGACTACTACCAGTGGGCGGCGGTGCTGCAGTCGGTGTCGGGGTTCGAGTCGTACCGCAAGATCTACAGCGACGTGATCACGCCGCGCCGGGTCGCCGAGCTCCTGATCCTGCGCGACGACATGCCGCGGTCGCTGCACTGCTGCATGAACTTCATCAACGAGACGATCGAGCGCCTCTCCGACGGCCACGCGCACTCCGGGGAACTGGAGCGGGTGTCCGGCCAGCTGCATGCGCTGCTCCACTACGGCCGCACCGACGACATCATCGAGCTCGGCCTGCACGAGTACCTGATGGACTTCCTGGAGCGGATATCCGAGCTGGGCGACGAGATCAGCCGCGTTTTCCTGGCGCCTTCGAATTAGGTTCCCCCGAAGTTCGGTAGAATCGGAGGCTCGACCCACGCCTGCCCGACCCTCCAAAGATGACCTACTGCGTTGCCATGTCCCTCGACGCGGGACTTATATTCGCGTCTGACTCCCGGACCAACGCCGGGGTCGACCAGATCGCCCGCTTCTCGAAGATGCGGACCTTCGTCAAGCCGGCCGACCGCGTGGTCGTCACGCTGTCGTCGGGCAACCTGTCGATCACGCAGAACGCGCTCAACACGCTGGAGCAGCGCGCGCGGCAGGGCGACGGCCAGCTGCACCTGTGGAACGCGACGTCGATGTTCGACATCGCGCGGCTGATCGGCGACGCGCTGCGCGAGGTCAAGAACCGGGACGGCGTGTACCTCGCCCAGAACAACATCGACTGCAGCGCCAATTTCCTGGTCGGCGGCCAGATCCGGGGCGAGCCGCCGCGGCTGTTCGAGGTGTACAGCGAAGGCAACTTCATCGAGGCCACGCCGGACACCTGCTATTTCCAGATCGGCGAGAGCAAGTACGGCAAGCCCGTGATCGACCGGGTGGTGAACCGCCACACGTCGCTGATCGACGCGACCAAGTGCACGATCGTGTCGTTCGACTCGACGATGCGCTCGAACATCTCCGTCGGGCTGCCGATCGACCTCGTCGTCATCGAGACCGATGCGCTCAACATCCGGATGCAGCGCCGGATCGAGGAAACCGATCCGTACTTCCAGATGGTCCACACACAATGGGGCGAAGGCCTGCGGCGCGTGTTCGCGCAGCTGCCGAACCCCGAATGGGGATGACGGCCTCGACGCCGTCCTGACACATGGCTATCCGAGTCGCCCTGCAGCATCGCACCACGTATCGCTTCGACCGGCAGGTCAATCTCGGTCCGCACGAGATCCGGCTGCGCCCGGCGCCGCACTGCCGCACGCCGATCCTCGGGTACTCGTTCAACGTCGCCCCCGACAAGCATTTCCTGAACTGGCAGCAGGACCCCTACGGCAACTGGGTCGCGCGGCTGGTGTTCACGGCGCCCGCCGACCGGCTCGAGATCGTCGTCGACGTCGTCGCCGACATGACGGTGATCAACCCGTTCGACTTCTTCGTCGAGCCCTACGCCGAACTGTTCCCGCTCAGGTACGCGCCGGCGCTCGGGAAGGAGCTGATCCCGTTCCTCGAGACCGAGCCGCCGGGGCCGCTGCTCGCCGCATGGCTCGAGCGGTTCCGCGCCACGCTCACCGGCGGGGAAAAGACCGTCGACATGCTGGTGGCGCTCAACCAGCAGCTGCAGCGCGAAATCCAGTACCTGGTCCGGATGGAGCCGGGCGTGCAGACGCCGCAGGAAACCCTTGAGTCCGCGCGCGGCTCCTGCCGCGACAGCGGCTGGCTGCTGGTGCAGATCCTGCGCCACCTGGGGTTGGCCGCGCGGTTTGCCTCGGGCTACCTGATCCAGCTCGTCGCCGACATCAAGCCGCTGGACGGCCCCGGCGGCCCCAGCCATGACTTCACCGACCTGCACGCCTGGGCCGAGGTGTACCTGCCCGGCGCCGGCTGGGTCGGCTTCGACCCGACCTCCGGCCTGCTCGCGGGCGAGGGCCACATCCCGCTCGCGTGCACCGCCGACCCCGGCAACGCGGCTCCCGTGATCGGCTTCACCGATGTCTGCGAAGTCGAGTTCGAGGTGGCGATGACGCTGACGCGCGTCCACGAGGACCCTCGGGTCACGCGGCCCTACAGCGACGAGCAGTGGGACGCGATCCAGGCCCTCGGCCGGCGCGTCGACGCCGACCTCGTTCGCAACGACGTCCGGCTGACGCAGGGCGGCGAGCCCACGTTCGTGTCGATCGACGACATGGACGGCGCCGAATGGAACTTCACGGCGCTGTCGGCGAAGAAGCGCGAGTTGGCCGAGGCCCTGACGCGCCGCCTCGCGCTGAAGTTCGGTCCCAACGGCTTCCTGCACGACGGTCAGGGCAAGTGGTATCCCGGCGAGCCGCTGCCGCGCTGGGCGCTCGGCATCTACTGGCGCACCGACGGCAAGCCGCTGTGGCACGACCGCGAGCTGATCGCCGACACCCGGAAGCCCGGCGCCGCGGACATGCCCGCCGGCGAGAGTTTCGCGACGCTGCTCGCCACCGGGCTCGGACTCGCCCCGTCCGCGGTGATCACCGCCTACGAGGACATGCCGAAGCTCCTCGCCGCCGAGGCGGCGCTGCCGGTCAACGCCGATCCGCTGAAGGCCGACCTCACCAAGTATGACGAGCGCGCGCGGCTCGCGCGGCTGCTGCAGCAGGGCCTCGACCGGCCCGCGGGGTTCGTGCTGCCGCTGCGCGCCGTTCCCCCCGCCACGCCCGGCGCGGATGGCGCGACCGCCTGGCAGACGAGCCCGTGGCCGCTGCGGCGCGAGCGGCTCTACGCGACTGCCGGCGACTCGCCCCTCGGACTGCGGCTGCCGCTGTCGTCGCTGCCCGAGGTGCTGCCGGGCGACGAGGACCCGGACCGCGAGCGCGACCCGTTCGCACCGCGCGACGCGCTGGCCGACCCGCCGGCGCGAGCGAAGGCGCCGCCGCCGAAGTGGCCGCCGCATCCGGCGCCGGACGCGCTGGCGGTGCAGGCGCCGCCGCGCGACGACGGCCCCGCCGAACTGCGCTTGCCCGCGGCAATGACCCCCGGCAGCCCGCCCGCCGCCGGCGGGGTCTGGCGCAGCATCCTCGCGGCGCTGTCGCCGCGGCGCGCGCCGCCGCCGGCGGCCGTCCCGCCGACGCCGTCTGCCGTGGATGCTGCCGTGGATGCTGCCGTGGATGCTGCCGTGGATGCTGCCGCGGTCGCGACGAGAGCGAAGCCCGACGCCACGGCGACGGCTGCGCCGGCCGCCATCGCGGCGAAGGACGTGATCAAGACGGCGCTGACGGTCCAGGTGCGCAACGGCCACGTCTACGTGTTCATGCCGCCGCTGGTGCGCCTCGAGGACTATGTCGCGCTGCTCTCGGCGATCGAGACGACGGCCGCCACGGTCGGCGTGCCCGTCGCCATCGAAGGCTACACGCCGCCGCGCGACCCGCGGCTTCGCGTGTGCAACGTCACGCCGGACCCGGGCGTGATCGAGGTCAACGTCCATCCCGCGTCGTCGTGGGACGACCTGGTCGCCACCACCGAGACGCTGTACGAGGAAGCGCGCCAGTCGCGGCTCGGCACCGAGAAGTTCATGCTCGACGGCCGGCACACCGGCACCGGCGGCGGCAACCACGTCACGCTGGGCGGCGCGGTGTCGGCCGACAGCCCGCTGCTGCGACGGCCGGACCTGCTGCGCAGCCTCATCGCATACTGGCAGAACCACCCGTCGCTGTCGTACCTCTTCTCCGGCATGTTCATCGGCCCGACGAGCCAGGCGCCGCGCGTCGACGAGGCGCGCGACGACCGGCTCTACGAGCTGGAGATCGCCTTCCAGCAGATGGCGCAGAAGCACGGCGCCGGCGGGGAGTCGCCCGCGCCCTGGCTCGTCGATCGACTGCTGCGCAACCTGCTGACCGACCTCACCGGCAACACGCACCGGTCCGAGTTCTCGATCGACAAGCTCTATTCGCCCGACGGGCCGGCCGGGCGCCTGGGCCTCCTCGAGTTCAGGGCCTTCGAAATGCCGCCGCACGCGCGGATGAGCGCCGTGCAGATGCTGCTGCTGCGCGCGCTGGTCGCCCGTTTCTGGAAGACCCCGTACGAAGGAGGGCTGGTGCGCTGGGGCACGGCGCTGCACGACCGCTGGCTGCTGCCGCATTTCGTCGCGCAGGACATGCGCGACGTGGTCAACGACCTCAACGCCGCCGGCTACCCGTTCTCCAATTCGTGGTTCGCGCCGTTCGTCGAGTTCCGGTTCCCGAGCTTCGGCACTGTCAGCTACGACGGCGTCACGATCGAGCTGCGGCAGGCGATCGAGCCGTGGCACGTGCTGGGCGAGGAGATGAGCGGCGGCAGCACGTCGCGCTACGTCGACTCGTCGGTGGAGCGCCTCGAGGTCAAGGTCGTCGGCATGACCGGCGCGCGGCACAAGGTGACCTGCAACGGCCGGTCGCTGCCGCTGGCGCCCACCGGCATACCCGGCGTGTTCGTCGCGGGCGTCCGCTACCGCGCGTGGAACCCGCCGTCGGCGCTGCACCCGACGATCGGCGTCCAGGCGCCGCTGGTGTTCGACCTGATCGACACCTGGGCCGCCCGCGCCATCGGCGGCTGCACCTACCACGTCGTGCATCCGGGCGGGCGCAACTACGACAGCTTCCCGGTCAACGCCAACGAAGCCGAAGCGCGCCGGCACGGGCGGTTCTGGGCGCACGGCCACACGCCGGGCCCGCAGCGCCTGGCCGACGAGCCGGCGAACCCGGCGACGCCGACCACGCTCGACCTGCGCTGGCAGCCCAGGGCGTGAAAGCGCCGGGCGCGGGATCCGCGTCCGGTAAAATCCGGGGTTTGCCCGACAGGCTGCCCACGTGACCGCTTCGATCCGCACCCGCTTCGCCCCCAGCCCGACGGGGTTCCTGCACCTGGGCGGCGCCCGCACCGCGCTCTTCGCCTGGGCGCTCGCACGCCGGAACCAGGGGACGTTCATCCTCCGCATCGAGGACACCGACGTCGCGCGCTCGACGCAGGCGGCGGTCGACGCGATCCTCGACGCGATGCGCTGGCTGGGCCTCGACTACGACGAGGGCCCGTATTACCAGATGCAGCGGATGGACCGCTATCGCGCGGTCGTCGCCGACATGGTCGAGCGCGGGCTCGCCTACCGGTGCTACATGCAGCCCGCCGAGCTCGACGCGCTGCGCGCCGAGCAGATGGCGCGCGGCGACAAGCCGCGCTACGACGGCCGCTGGCGGCCGGAGAACGCCGCGGGCAGGGTGCCGCCCGCGGGCGTCGCGCCGGTGATCCGCTTTCGCAACCCGCTGGAAGGCAGCGTCGCCTGGGACGACCGGGTCAAGGGCACGATCAGCATCGCCAACGCCGAGCTCGACGACCTCGTGATCGCGCGCCCGGACGGCACGCCGACGTACAACTTCTGCGTCGTCGTCGACGACATCGACATGCGGATCACCCACGTCGTCCGCGGCGACGACCACGTCAACAACACGCCGCGGCAGATCAACATCTTCCGCGCGCTCGGCGCGGCGCCGCCGGTGTACGCGCACGTGCCGACGGTGCTGGGCGAGGACGGGCAGAAGCTCTCCAAGCGCCACGGCGCGGTGAGCGTGATGCAGTACGAGGAGATGGGCTACCTCCCCGAGGCGCTGGTCAATTTCCTGGCGCGCCTCGGGTGGGCGCACGGCGACGCCGAGGTCTTCACCCCGGCGGAATTCGTCGCCTGGTTCGACCTCGACCACATCAGCCCGTCGCCGTCGCGCTTCGACACCGAGAAGCTGCGCTGGGTGAACCAGGAGCACATGAAGCGGATGGACGGCGAGGCTCTGGGGCGGCGGCTCGTGCCCTACCTGCAGCGCGCCGGGCTCGATCCGGCCACGGGCCCCGCGCCGGCGGCGGTGGCGCTGCTGCTGCGCGACCGGGCGGCCACGCTGGTCGAGATGGCCGACGCCGCGCATTACCTCTACGTGCCGCCGCGGCCGGATGCGCAGGCGATCGCGGCGCAGGTGAATGCGGCGAACCGGCCGGCGCTCGACGACCTCGCTGCCGAGTTTGCAGGCCTCGCGTGGACCCGGGAGGCCCTCGGCGCGGCGATGAAGGCCGCCGCGACCCGCCACGGGATCAAGGCGCCGCAGGTGATGATGGCCATGCGCCTCCTGGTCTGCGGGACGCCCCAGACACCCGCGATCGACGCCGTGCTGACGCTGCTGGGGCGCGACGCGACGCTCGCGCGCCTGGCGGCCGGGCTCGCCGCCATTTCGTAGCCCGGGTTTCGCGCACGCGAAACTCGGGGGAACCTTGCCCGATCGCGCGATTGCCCCGGGTTTCGCTGTTACTCAACCCGGGCTACGGGAGCGCGGAATTCCGCGAAAGGTCCGGGCCGAAATCTTTGCCAAAAGGGCAGCATCGGCTAAAATAGAAATTTCCGGGACCTGTCGCCCATGACAAAGTTCGTCTTCGTGACCGGCGGCGTCGTTTCCTCACTGGGGAAGGGCATCGCCGCCGCGTCGCTGGCCGCGATCCTCGCCTCCCGCGGCATCCGCGTCACCAACCTCAAGCTCGACCCCTACATCAACGTCGATCCTGGAACGATGAGTCCGTTCCAGCACGGCGAGGTCTTCGTCACCGAGGACGGGGCGGAGACGGACCTCGACCTCGGCCATTACGAGCGCTTCGTCGACGTCCGGATGGGCAAGCGCAACAACTTCACCACCGGCCAGATCTACGAGAGCGTGATCCGCAAGGAGCGCCGCGGCGACTACCTCGGCGGCACCGTGCAGGTGATCCCGCACATCACCGACGAGATCAAGGCCTGGATCGTCGCCGGCGCCACCGGCGGCGACGCCAACGCCGAGGTCGCGGTGGTCGAGGTGGGCGGCACCGTCGGCGACATCGAGTCGCTGCCGTTCCTCGAGGCCATCCGCCAGCTCGGCATCACGCTGGGCCGCGACAACGTCTGCTACGTGCACCTGACGCTCGTGCCCTACATCGCCGCCGCCGGCGAGATGAAGACCAAGCCGACGCAGCACTCCGTCAAGGAACTGCGCGAGATCGGCATCCAGCCCGACGTCATCCTGTGCCGCGTCGACCGCCCGCTGCAGGACGGCGACCGCCGCAAGATCGCACTGTTCACCAACGTGCCGCCCGAGGCGGTGATCCCCGCCGCCGACGCCGACTCGATCTACAAGATCCCGGCGCTGCTGCACGCGGAAGGGCTCGACGACATCGTCTGCCGCAAGCTGCAGCTCGACGCGCCGCCCGCCGACCTGTCGGTCTGGAACAACCTCGTCGCGGCACTGGAGCACCCGGAGCACGCGGTGCACATCGCGATGGTCGGCAAGTACGTCGACCTCACCGAGTCGTACAAGTCGCTGTCCGAGGCGCTCACGCACGCCGGGATGCACACGCGCAGCAAGGTCAACATCCACTACGTCGATTCCGAGGCGATCGAGCGCGACGGCACCGGCTGCCTCGCTTCGATGGACGCGATCCTCGTTCCCGGCGGCTTCGGCAAGCGCGGCGTCGAGGGCAAGATCGCCGCGATCCGCTATGCGCGCGAGAACGGCATCCCGTACCTCGGCATCTGCCTCGGCATGCAGCTCGCCGTGGTCGAATACGCGCGGAACATGGCCGGGCTCGCGGCCGCCAACAGCACCGAATTCGACCCGGCGACGCCGCACCCCGTGGTCGCGCTGATCAACGAATGGCAGAACCGCGACGGCTCCGTCGAGCGGCGCTCCGAGACCTCCGACCTGGGCGGAACGATGCGCCTCGGCGCGCAGCCCTGCGACGTCGTGCCGGGTTCGCTCGCGCACCGCATCTACGAGTCGGCCGTCGTGGCCGAGCGCCACCGCCACCGCTTCGAGGTCAACAACCATTACCTGCCGCGGCTCGAGGCCGCCGGGCTCGCGGTCGGGGCCTGGGCCAAGAGCGAGGTCGCCGGCGACCTCTGCGAAATGGTCGAGCTGCCCGGGCATCCATGGTTCTTCGGCTGCCAGTTCCACCCCGAGTTCACGTCGAACCCCCGCCGCGGGCATCCGCTCTTCATCAACTACGTCCGCGCGGCGCTGGAGCACAGGCGGCGCATGCAGTCCGGCATCGCCACGCTCGCGGCCGCCGAACTCGTCGCCTCGATCTGACGCCATGAGACTCTGCGGGTTCGAGGCCGGGCTCGACCGGCCTCTATTTCTCATTGCGGGACCCTGCGTCGTCGAATCGCTGCAGCTCCAGATCGACGTCGCAGGCGCGCTGCAGGCGATGTGCGCGGAGCTCGGCATGCCGTTCATCTTCAAGTCGTCGTACGACAAGGCGAACCGCACCTCCGGCACGTCGTTCCGGGGGCCCGGCATGGATGACGGCCTGCGCATCCTCGCGGAAGTGAAGCGGCAGCTGGGCGTGCCGGTGCTGACCGACGTGCACACCGAAGCCGAGGTCCCGGCGGCGGCCGCGGTCGTCGACGTGCTGCAGACGCCGGCGTTCCTGTGCCGGCAGACCGATTTCATCCAGGCGGTCGCCCGCGCCGGCAAGCCGGTGAACATCAAGAAGGGCCAGTTCCTGGCGCCCGGCGACATGAAGCAGGTCGTCGCCAAGGCCCGCGCCGCGAGCGGCGCCGACAACATCCTCGTCTGCGAGCGCGGCGCATCGTTCGGCTACAACAACCTCGTCTCGGACATGCGCTCGCTCGCGATCATGCGCGACACCGGGTGCCCGGTGGTGTTCGACGCCACGCACTCGGTCCAGCTGCCCGGCGGGCAGGGCAACACGAGCGGCGGCCAGCGCGAGTTCGTGCCGGTGCTGGCGCGCGCCGCCGTGGCCGCGGGTGTGGCCGGCGTGTTCATGGAAACCCACCCGCACCCCGAGCGCGCGCTGTCCGACGGCCCGAACGCCTGGCCGCTCGACCGCATGCGGGCGCTGCTCGAGACGCTGCAGGCCCTCGACGCGACGGTCAAGCGCGCCGGGTTCGCCGAGGCCGCGCTGCTGGCCGCGCCTGCCGCGTAGCCGGACGCCGCGACCTGGACCTCGCATCCCTCCGTCACCTTTCGCCCCGTCCACCACGTTTCCAGGAAAACAGCATGAGCGCCATCGTCGATGTCATTGCCCGTGAAATCCTCGACTCCCGGGGGAACCCGACCATCGAGGCCGACGTGGTCCTGGAGTCCGGCGTGTCCGGCCGCGCGGCCGTCCCGTCGGGCGCCTCGACCGGATCGAAGGAAGCCATCGAGCTGCGCGACGGCGACGCCGCGCGCTATTTCGGCAAGGGCGTGCTGAAGGCCGTCGACCACGTCAACACCGAGATCTGCGAGGCGATCATCGGCCTCGACGCGACCGAGCAGGCGTTCATCGACAAGACGATGCGCGACCTCGACGGCACCGACAACAAGTCGCGGCTGGGCGCCAACGCGATCCTCGCCGTGTCGTGCGCGGTGGCGAAGGCCGCCGCCGACGAGTCGTCGCTGCCGCTCTACCGCTACCTCGGCGGCGCCGGCGAGATGCAGCTGCCGGTCCCGCTGATGAACGTGATCAACGGCGGGGCGCACGCCAACAACAAGGTCGACGTGCAGGAGTTCATGCTGGTGCCGCTCGGCGCGCCCACGTTCCGCGAGGCGCTGCGCTACGGCGCGGAGGTCTTCCACACGCTGAAGAAGATCATCGATGCGAAGGGCATGCCCACCACCGTCGGCGACGAGGGCGGCTTCGCGCCGAACCTCGCGTCGAACGAGGCCGCGCTGCAGCTGCTGGTCGAGGCCATCGACAAGGCCGGCTACACGCCGGGCACCGACATCGCGCTGGCGCTCGACTGCGCCGCGAGCGAGTTCTACCGGGACGGCAAGTACCGGCTCGAGGCCGACGGCCTCGACCTCACGTCGGCACAGTTCACCGACATGCTGGCGACCTGGTGCGACAAGTACCCGATCATCAGCATCGAGGACGGCATGTCCGAGCACGACTGGGACGGCTGGAAGATCCTGACCGACCGCCTCGGGAAGAAGGTCCAGATCGTCGGCGACGACCTGTTCGTCACCAACACGAAGATCCTGAAGCAGGGCATCGCCAAGGGCGTGGCCAACTCGATCCTGATCAAGATCAACCAGATCGGCACGCTGTCGGAGACCTTCTCCGCGATCACGATGGCCAATCGCGCCGGCTACACGGCGGTGATCTCGCACCGCTCCGGCGAGACCGAGGACAGCATGATCGCCGACATCGCCGTCGGCACCAACGCCGGCCAGATCAAGACCGGCTCGCTGTCGCGTTCCGACCGCATCGCCAAGTACAACCAGCTCCTCCGGATCGAGGAGGACCTGGGCGACGCGGCGGCCTATCCCGGCCGCGCGGCGTTCTTCCAGCTGCAGTAGCGATCGCCTTGCGCTGGCTCGCCCTCGTCTTCGTCGCGCTGATCGCCGCATTGCAGTATCCGATGTGGCTGGGCAAGGGCGGCTGGCTGCAGGTGCGCGAGACCGGTCGCGCGGTGGCGAAGCAGCAGGGCATCAACGCCGGGCTGAAGGCGCGCAACGAGGCGCTCGATGCCGACGTGCGCGACTTGAAGACCGGTTTCGAGGCGGTCGAGGAGCGCGCGCGCTCGGAGCTCGGGATGATCCGCCAGGACGAGGTCTTCTTTCAGGTGCAGGCCGGCGCCCCGGGTGCCGTCGCGGCGAAGCCCCGTCCCGCGCCCGCCGGCACCGACGCGGCGTCCCCCGCGCCGGACGGCACCCAGGCCGTGCCGGCGGCGCGTTGACGCGCGCCGCGCGCGAACCCCGATGCAGCGCGCGACGTCCCGCCAGAACCTGCGGCTGAAGGCCGCGGCACGGCTGATCGCGTCGTCGCGCGACCGCCGCAAGGCCGGCCGCTGCGTGCTCGAAGGCGAGCATCCGGTCGGCGTGTACTGGGAACGCCACGGCGCGCCGGAAACGCTGATCGTGACCGACGATGCGCTGCTGCGGCCGGCGACACGTGCGCTGGCCGAGCGCGACCCGTCGCGCACGCTCGTCGTCGCCCCCGCGCTGTTCGCCGAACTCGCGACGCTGCCGGCCGGCGTCGGCGTGCTGGCGTTCGTGCCGACGCCGCATCCGGCACCCGCGGCGCCCGCCGATTTCTGCCTGCTGCTGGAGGACATCCAGGACCCGGGCAACGTCGGCTCGATGCTGCGCTCGGCCGCCGCCGCGGGTGTTCGCCAGGTGCTGCTGTCGGCCAATTGCGCGTTCGCATGGTCGCCCAAGGTGCTGCGCGCGGGGCAGGGCGCCCATTTCCTGGTCGACGTGTTCGAAGACGTCGATCTCGTGGCCTGGGCGGCAGCCTATGCCGGCTGCGGCGGCATGGTCGTCGGCGCGGTTGCCGCCGGCGGCACGGACCTCTACGCGCTGGCGCTGCGCGGCCGCGTCGCGCTCGCGCTGGGCAACGAGGGGGCGGGGCTGTCGCCGGCGCTGGCCGCGGCGACGACGCACCGCGCGACGATCCCGATGCCCGGCGGCATGGAGTCGCTCAACGCCGCGGCGGCCGCCGCGGTCTGCCTGTTCGAGTGCGTGCGGCAGCGCGGACCCGCCTGCGCGTCGGGTCAGCGCAGCGCCGAATAGCTGTTGACGACGCCCTTCACGAGCAGGATGTTGCCGTAGGGGCGCAGTTCGCCGGTCAGCACGATCGCCGCGGCGCCCCGGGCGCGCTGGTAGAACGCGTGGCGCTCGAGGCTGCCGATCTCGGAGTCGGCGTGATCCATGTCCGTGAACACGGCGGCAAAGTCCGCGACTGCCTCCGGCACGGCGTCCGGATCGCCGATGACCTGCATCGTGATCGCGGCGGGATCGGCGTCGGCATCCAGCGGGAAGACCGTCAGCACCGCGGCCAGCGCTTCCGGCGACGAGGCGCCCGCCAGCGCGATGACCGGCGGGCCGAGCGTCCACGCCGGGAAATTGGCGTCGACGATGGCGATCTCGTCGCCGTGCCCCATCGCGGCGAGTGCGCGCAGCAGGTCGGGCGTGAGCAGCGGATGGATGCCGATGAGCATGGCGGGTGCCTCCCGGTATGGCAGCGTCAGCCGCTGCCCTTGACGCCGCCGTGCGTGAGGCCGACGACGATCTCCTTCTGGATCACGATCGTCAGCAGCAGCACCGGCAGCGTCACGATGATTGCCGCCGCCGCCAGCGGTCCCCAGGCGAGCTGCTCGAAGGTCAGCACGTTGTAGACCGCCACCGGCAGCGTGCGCGTCTCGCGGCCGGCCAGCACGGCGCCGAACACGAAGTTGTTCCACGAGAAAATGAACGCGAGGATCGTGCCGACGACGATCCCGGGCCGGGCGAGCGGCAGCGCGACGTACAGGAACGTCGTCCACACGCTGCCGCCGTCGATCAGCGCCGCCTCCTCGAGCTCCTTCGGCAGCGTCTCGAAGTAGCCGGCCATGATCTAGACGATGATCGGCACCGTGATCACGAGGTGCGTGATGACGAGCGCCGTCAGCGTGTTGTTGAGGCCGAGGAACTGGAACACCGTGAACAGCGGGATCAGGTAGGACAGCGCGGGCGTCATGCGCGCGATCAGGATCACGACCGTCAGCCGGTGCGCGCCGGCACGGGCGATGCCGAAGCCGGCGGGAACGCCGATCAGCAGCGCGACCAGCGTCGCGCCGCCCGACACCACGACGCTGTTCCAGAAGTAGCGCCCGATCGCGTTCTGCTCGAACACCGAGACGAAGTTGGCAAACGTCGGCGGGCTGGGGATGAACACCGGCGGGTAGGCGATGTTCTCGATCTCGGTCTTCAGCGACAGCGAGAGCATCCACAGGAACACCAGCGCCGCCGGAGACACGATCACGACGACCGACAGCCAGAAGCCCAGCTTGCGCAGCCAGCGGCGGCGCGGCGCCCGGCGCGCGGCAGACGGGGACGGCACGGCAGGTGCAGCGGACGCGTTCATCCGGTCATCCCCACTTGGTCTTCTCCCGCACGTGCAGCAGCAGGAGGGCCAGCGCCATCACGATCACGAAGAACACGACGACCACAGCCTACGCGTTGCCGATGTTGTAGAACGCGAACGCCTGCAGGTACAGGTAGAGGTTGATCGTCTCCGACGCAGTGCCGGGCCCGCCGCCGGTGATCACGTAGATGGTGTCGAAGGTCTTCAGCGCGTCGATCGTGCGGATCACCGCGGCGACGACGACCAGCGCGGGAACGATGAAATAGTAGTAGCTGCGCCGGCGGCGCGCGAGGAAGCCTGCACGCGTGACGGGCGGCTGCGCGATGGAGGACATCGGCGGCGGGGGGGGCGCGCCGCGAAGCCGCCGGCTGGCGCCGGCCGCTTCGCGGGACGGGGCTCGGCCGTCAGGCCTTCTCGCTCTTGTCCAGCACGGGCTGGAATTCGGCCGTGGCCTTCTTGAGTTCGGTGGCAGGATCGGCGCCGTTGATCATGTTGGTCAGCGCGATGCCGAACACGTCGCGGAACTCGGTGACCGGTGCGATCACCGGCAGGCCCGGCAGCGCGATCCGCGCCGACGTCAGCATGCACTCGATCCACTGCTTCGGCGCCTTGAAGTCGGCCGCCGACGCCGCTGCCGCATACGCGGAGTTGCGCACCGGCGCGCCGGCCGCGGCCTGCAGCATCCGCGTCTGGTTCACCTTGTTCGACGCCCACTGCAGGTAGAACCAGGACGGACCCTTTTTCTTGCTGAACCGCGAGATGCCGGAGCCGTCGCCGAACAGCGCCGCGGCCTGCAGCTTCGGGCCGGCCGGCATCACGCCGTAGCCCACCTTGCCGACGATCCGCGACTTGGTCGGGTCTTCCAGCGGCTGCGCGAAGCCGATGCCGTCGAGCCACATCGCCGCCTTGCCCTGCAGGAACAGGCTCTGCGACTCGTTCCAGTTGAACCCGGCGACGCCCTGCGGACCGTACTTCGACATCAGCGTCTGGTACATCTTCGCGGCGTCGATCGCGGCGGCGCTGTCGGTCACGAGCTTGCCCTTGTCGTCGATGAACGCGCCGCCGTAGCCCAGCAGGAAGCTCGACCAGACGGGGACGTTGGCGTTCTTGAGGCCGCGCGCGACGAAGCCCGAGATGCCCTTGGCCGGATCATTCAGCTTCGCCGCGGCGTCGACCATTTCGGCGAAGGTCTTCGGGTAAGCCACGCCCTTGGCGTCGAACAGTTCCTTGTTGTAGTAGACGACCCAGGGATCGAGATTGAGCGGAAGGCTGTCGATGCGGCCGTCGGCCTGCGTCGCGTAGTTGAGGCCGCCCTTGGCGAAATCGGCGAAGTCGAGGTTGGGGTCGACGAGCGACTTGTCGGCCATCATCGGCCGCACGTCGTCCAGCCACTTGTTCTTGCCGAACAGCGCCTTCTGCACGTGATAAGAGATCGCGATCACGTCGAAGCTCGTGTTGCCGGAGTTGAACTCGATCACCGCCTTCTGCCGCTGCTGCTGCTCGGGGATCATTTCCGAGCCGACGGTGATGCCCGTCATGTCCTCGAATTCCTTGTGGTACTTGGTGAGGAGGTCGCCGCGAGGGCTCTTGACCAGGAACACCTCGATCTTCTCGCCCTTGAACCGCTTCCAGTCGAAGGGGGCCTGCGCATGGGCAGCCAGCTGGCCGGCGCCCGGAATGGCGCCCAGCGCCGCGGCGCCCAGTCCCGCCTGCAGGAGGCGCCGGCGCTGGTTGCCGGGGCCCGTGTCTCGATCGTGGTCTGCCATGGTGTTTCCTCCTTGTCGTTGCCGGATCTCGTCGCCGGATCGCTGCCGCCGGGTGTCCCGGTCGGCCGGTGCCGCGGAAAACGTCCGGCGGCGCTCCGCCAATCATAGCCGAGCGCCGCCGCATTGCAACGCGCGTCGCGTCAGTGGATGCCGTCCTGCGCGGGGAATGCGGCGATCAGCCGCTCGGCCGTGCATTCGCCGCCCCGCGCCACCGCGAGGATGCGCGCCTCCTCGACCGCGACGGCGCGCGCCGCCTCCGGCACCGCCCGCGCCAACGCGACCGGAACCACGACGGCGCCATGACGGTCGGCATGCAGCAGGTCGCCCGGCCGCACCCTGAGGCCGAACACCTCGATCTCGATGCCGATCGCAACCGGCATCGCGTAAGCATGCGACGCGGCGACGCAACCGGCGAGGAACTGGAAGCCGGGCGCCCACTGGTCGAGGTCGCGCACCGAGCCGTTGGTGATCACGCCTAGCGCGCCAAGGCCGACATGGATGGCCGATTGCACCTCGCCCCAGAAGGCGCCATAGCCGGCGGCCGCGCCGTCGACGTCCTCGATCACGGCGATCGACGGCCGCGGCCCGGTGTCGATGTGCCGGTAGTATTCGTCGCGCAGGCGCCGGAGCTGCGTTGCGGACAGCGAATGCACCTGCGCCGAGCGCAGCACCGCCGTGCGCGCATAGCCGACGATGGGCTTCATCGCCGGGAACCCGCACAGCGGCGGCCGCGTGGTGTAGCCGCGGCCCTGCAGCGCGGGGTCGAGGCGCTCCAGCGCGTTGCATACCGTCGGCGTGTCGAACGCCGCCAGCGCGTCGAGGTCGGCGGCGGTGAGATCGATGGTCGTCATCGCTGCTCCGGGGTCAGTAGGGGCCGGCGCCGTCGCGCACGGGATCGAGCCCGATGGCGGCGAGGCCGGAAAGCAGGGCGGCACGCTCGTCGGCGGTCAGCGCGACCAGCGGCGGGCGCACGCCCAGCCAGCCCTCGTCGCCCGTCAGGTGCGCCGCGATGGCCTTGAACGCCGGGTTGAGCTGGAAGCGACCGAGCAGCTCCACCAGCTGCTCGATGGGGGCGAGCTCGGCGCGGCGCGTGGCTTCGTCCCGGGCGTCGAACAGGCGCCGCAGCGCGCGCGGGTAGAGGTTGGCGATGCCGCAGATCGTGCCGCGACCGCCCGCCGCGACGGTAGCCGGCATGTGTGGCTCGAAGCCGACGAAGATGGAGAGCTTCGTGAAATGGCGGACGAACGCGAGCTCGTGCTCGAGGATGCAACTGCTGTCCTTGATGCCGGCGATGATCCCCGGATAGGCGGCGCAGAGCCGGTCGACCATCGCCGTCGACGTATCGACGGAGGTGACCTGGGGGATGTGGTACAGGTACAGGCGCAGGCGCGGATCGTTGACGCCGTCGATCACGCGCGCATAGCTCGCGTAGACCCCTTCGTCGCTGACGCCCTTGAAGAAGAACGGCGGGAGGACCAGCGCGCCGGCGCAGCCCGAGGCAACGGCGTGCCGCGTGAGCTCGATCGTGTCGGTCGGCGCGGCGCAGGCCGTGCCGACGAGGATGCGTTGCGGGGCGACGCCGGCGGCGAGCAGCGCCTCGAGGCCCGCCCGGCGCTCGGCCACCGAGAACGACTGGCCCTCGCCGGTGGTGCCGAACAGCGCGACGCCGTCGGTGCCGGCCGCAAGGAGGCGCCGGACGTGC
The DNA here is from genome assembly GCA_943331295.2 of Bordetella parapertussis. Lineage (GTDB taxonomy): Bacteria > Pseudomonadota > Gammaproteobacteria > Burkholderiales > Casimicrobiaceae > CAIWHR01. Next base: position 107,396 of record CALQLA020000009.1, read on the forward strand.
GCGACGAGGCGCGCATGATCGGGGTTGCCCGCGGCAGTGAGCGGGGTCAGCGTGGCGCACCAGACGCCGGACAGGGCGGCAGCGGCGGTCATTGCGGCAGGGCCCGCGACGGGGCGGCGGTGGGCAGGGCGTGGTTCGACATGTCAGTGGGTCCGGTGGTCGGCGAGGGGGATTCGCGCGGCGTGTTGCCGGGGACGGGCGGACCGCAAGAAAGGTATCGGCCGGACGAAACGGCATCCGAATCCGCAACCGGACGGGCGACACCAATGCGGGGCGACTTGACAGCGCGAACTGACATGTTAGTGTTGTCGGCACACATAAGCAAGGGGTCGCATGGCTTCCGCCAGACCGACGACGCTCCGTGAGAAGGCGTATTCGAGCTTCACCGAGCGCCTCGTCGCCCATGAAATCCAGGCCGGGCAGTTCGTGACGCAGCGCGAGCTGGTCGCGATGACCGGCATGACGCTGGGCGCCGTCCGTGAACTCATTCCGCGGCTCGAGGCCGAGGGCCTCGTCACGACCGAGCCGCAGCGCGGGCTCCGGATCGCCAGCGTCGACCTCGACCTCATCCGCGACGCGTTCCAGTTCCGCCTGCTGCTGGAGCGCGAGGCGGCCGCCAATTTCGCGCGCCACGCCCCCGAGGCCGAACTCGCACGGTTGCGGTCGGCGCACGAGGCGGTACGCAAGGATGCCGGCCGGCGCATCACGCCGAAGCTGGTCGCTCGCGCGCAGGCCGTCGACTGGGACCTGCACGACACGCTGGTCGACTTCCTCGGCAACCGGATCATCTCGGCCAGCTATCGCGTCAACTCGCTGAAGATCCGCCTGATCCGGCAGCAGCAGACGCGCATCCACGAAGCGCTGGTGGTGCCGGTGATGGACGAACACCTCGCGATCGTCGCCGCGCTGGAATCGCGCGACCCGGCGCGCGCCGCGGACGCGATCGGCACGCACATCGCGAGCGCGCGCAACCGCGCGATGCGGATCTGAGGTGACGACCCCCACGCTCGCTGCGCTCGCTGCCCCCCGAGGGGGAGCATCAGCGCCCTCCGGGCGGCCGCGCGGGCGCTGAGATGACGACCCCCACGCTCGCTGCGCTCGCTGCCCCCCGAGGGGGAGCACGACTTCCCTTGGGACGGCCCGGCGGGAAGTCGACGACCCCCACGCTCGCTGCGCTCGCTGCCCCCCGAGGGGGAGCATCAGCGCCCTCCGGGCGGCCGCGCGGGCGCTGAGATGACGACCCCCACGCTCGCTGCGCTCGCTGCCCCCCTCGGGTTCGGCGGGGCACCGCTCGGCAACCTGTTCGCGCCGATCGCCGACGCCGACGCGGTCGCGCTGGTGCGCGCCGCCTGGGACTGCGGCCTGCGCTATTTCGACACCGCGCCGCATTACGGCAACGGCCTGTCCGAGCACCGGATCGGGCACGCGCTGCGCGGCCTGCCGCGCGACGACTACCTGCTGTCGACGAAAGTCGGGCGCCTGCTGCTGCCGGACCCCGGCGCGCCGCGCGCGCAGAACGGCTACGTCGACGTGCTGCCGTTCGTCCAGCGCTGGGACTACTCGTTCGACGGCACGCTGCGCAGCATCGACGACAGCCTGCAGCGGCTCGGGGTGGCCCGCATCGACTACGTGTTCATCCACGACGTCGCCGGCGACGCGCACGGCGCGCTGCAGCCGCAGCGCTTCCGGGAAGCGATGAACGGCGCCGTGCCGGCGCTGGCGCGGCTCAAGGCGGAAGGGCGGATCAAGGGGTTCGGGCTCGGTGTCAACGAGTGGCAGGTCTGCCTCGACGCGCTCGCGCACGCCGACCTCGACATCCTGCTGCTGGCCGGCCGCTACACGCTGCTCGACCAGACGGCATTGCCGGTGCTGCTGCCGGAGTGCGTGCGGCGCAGCGTTCGCGTGGTGATCGGCGGGCCGTTCAACTCCGGCATCCTCGCCACCGGCGCGCAGCCGGCGGACGGGCGCGCGCCGTACTTCAACTACGCGCCGGCGACGCCCGCGGTAATCGCGCGCACGCTGGCGATCGAGGCCGCCTGCCGCCGCCACGGCGTGCCGCTCAAGGCGGCCGCGCTGCAGTTCCCGCGCGCCCATCCCGCGGTCGCCTGCGTGATCCCCGGCGCGCGCAGCGTCGGCGAACTCGAACAGAACATCGCGCTGGCAGACCATGCGATTCCCGCGGACTTCTGGCGCGCTCTCCGCGACGAGGGGCTGGTGCCGGAGGGCGCGCCGCTCCCGGGGCTGTCGTGAGCGCCGCGACGCCGATTCGGGTCGACGCCCACCATCACGTCTGGCGGCTGGCCCGGGGCGACTACGGCTGGCTCACGCCGGCGCTCGCGCCGATCCACCGCGATTTCTCGCTCGCCGACCTGCGACCGCTGCTGGCCGGCGCGGGCATCGGCGCCACCGTGCTCGTCCAGGCGGCGCCCACCGTCGCCGAGACCGAATTCCTGCTCGCGACCGCGCGCGAGAACGGCAGTCCCGTCCGCGGCGTCGTCGGGTGGCTCGACTGCGCGCACCCGGACGCGCCCACGACACTTGCGCGCCTTGCGCAGGACCCGTTGCTTAAATCGGTACGCCCGATGCTGCACGACCTGCCCGATCCGGAATGGATCCTTCGCGCCGAGGTGCAGCGCATGCTCGAGCTGCTGCCGGCGCACGGCCTTGCCTTCGACGCGCTGGTCAAGCCGCCCCAGCTGCCGGCGCTGCGCGCGATGGTCGAGCGCAATCCTGACCTCGACGTCGTCGTCGACCACGGCGCCAAGCCGCCGATCGCCGCCGGCGGCTGGGAGCCCTGGGCCGCGTCCATGGCGGCACTCGCGCGCCACCCGCGGGTGCACTGCAAGCTGTCGGGGCTGGCCACGGAGGCCGGCCCCGGCTGGACGGCGGCGTCGCTTGCCCGGTACGTATCGCACCTGCTGGACTGCTTCGGCAGCGACCGGCTGATCTGGGGCAGCGACTGGCCCGTCGTCGACCTGGGCGGCGGCTACCGCCGCTGGGTCGAGGCCACCACGGCGCTGCTCGCCGCGCTGACGGATGCCGAGCGCGACGCGGTCCTGGGCGGGAATGCGCGGCGGTTCTACCGGCTCGATGGATGAACGACGGCGCGTGCCGCGACAGTCGTGCCCTGTCGGCCCCCCCCGTTTGCTGAACCGGCTGACTGCGATCAGTAGACGTGCCGCGCCAGCTCGCCGTGGTGGAGGATCGTGGTGGCAATTTCCTCGATCGACTTGGCGGTCGTGTCTAGCATCGGGATGCGCTCGCGGTGCATCAGGTCCTCGGCCTCCCGCACCTCCTGGCGGCAGTTCTCGATCGACGCGTATTTGCTGCCCGGGCGGCGCTCCTCGCGGATGTGATGCAGCCGGTCGGGATTGATCGTGAGGCCGTAGAGCCGCGCGCGGTGCGGGACGATCGACGCCGGCAGGCGCCGGTCGGCGAAGTCGTCGGGCGTCAGCGGGAAATTGGCGGCGCGGATGCCGAACTGGAGCGCGAGGTACAGCGACGTCGGCGTCTTGCCGCAGCGGGACACGCCCACCAGGATCACCTGCGCCTTCGAGAGGTCGCGCGTCGCGGCGCCGTCGTCGTGGGTCTGCGTGAAGTTGATCGCGTCCATCCGCGCGAAGTACTCGTGGCTGTTGGCGATGCCGTGCGAGCGCCCCGCCGTGTGCGAGCTCTTCGCGTGCAGCTCGGCCTCGAGCGGGGCGATGAAGATCTGGAACAGGTCGAGCGTCAACGCGCGGACCTCGCGCCGTATCGTCGCGCTCGCGGCCTCGTCGACCACGGAGCTGAACACGATCGGCGGGCGGCCTTCGCGGACGCCGGTCTCGTTGATCTGGCGGATCACCGCCTCGACCTTTTCCGTCGAATCGACGAACGGGATCGTCTGCCGGCGGAACTCGAAGCCCTCGAACTGCGACAGCAGGCTATTGCCGAGCATCTCGGCGGTGATGCCGGTGCGGTCGGAGACGAAGAATACGGTGCGGCTGTTGGGCACCGGCGTTACCAGTTCTTCCAGATCGGTGCCACGCCGGCCGGGAGGTCGGGCAGGTCGCCCAGGTCCATCCAGCTCTCGCCCGGGCCGTGGTAGTCGGAGCCGCACGAGGCGAGCAGGCCGAAGACGCGGGCGTAGCCGGCGTATTCGGAGAATTGCGACGGCGTGTGCGACGGCGAAAGCACCTCGATGCCATCGCCGGAGAGGTCGCGGAACTCGCCCAGCAGGCGCCGCATCCCGCCGCGCTCGAGCTTGTAGCGGCCGGGATGGGCAATCACTGCCTGGCCGCCGGCGCCGTGGATCCAGCCGACGGCATCGGCCAGCGAGGCCCATTCGTGCGAGACGTAGCCCGGCGTGCCGGCCACGAGGTACCGGGAGAAGACGTCCTTCACGTCCTTGCAGCGCCCGGTCTCGACGAGATGGCGCGCGAAATGCGTGCGCGACACGAGCCGTTCGCTGGTCACGTATTTCATCGCCCCCTCGTAGGCGCCCGGAATGCCCGCCGCGGCGAGCCCTTCGCCCATCCGGCGCGCCCGCGTCGAGCGGCCCCTGCGGATATCGGCGAGGCCCCCGGCCAGCGCCGCGTCGGCGGGGTCGATGCCGAGGCCGACGATGTGCAGCGTGACGTCCTCCCAGCTCACCGACAGCTCGGCGCCGGCGACGAAGCGCAGGCCGGCATCGCGCGCGGCGGCCGCGGCCTCCGCCAGCCCGCTCACCTCGTCGTGGTCGGTCAGCGCGAACACGTCGACGCCGCGGGCCGCGGCGCGCAGGGTCACGGCGGCGGGCGACAGCAGTCCGTCGGAGTGCGTCGAATGGCTGTGCAGGTCGTAGCGCGGCATCGGGCGGCAACGGCGCCCGGACCGGGCATGCCGTTATTCCTTGAGATAACCGGTCCAGTCTAGCAGAATAGCGGGTTGCCCCGCTGCGGGGCCACCGCCGTTCCCGCAGCCGCTGCCCACCCGAGACCGCATACCTTGCTCACCGCCGCCAACATCACCGTGCAGTTCGGGGCCAAGCCCCTGTTCGAGAACATCTCCGTCAAGTTCGGCGACGGCAACCGCTACGGCCTCATCGGGGCCAACGGCTGCGGCAAGTCGACGCTGATGAAGGTGCTGGGCAGCGACCTCGAGCCCGCGAACGGGAACGTGTCGCTCGACCCCAACGACCGGCTGGGCAAGCTCCGGCAGGACCAGTTCGCCTACGAGGACGTGCGCGTGCTCGACGTCGTGCTGATGGGGCACGAGGAGATGTGGCGGACGATGGAGGAGAAGGACGCGATCTACGCCGACCCCGAGGCGACCGAGGCCGACTACCTGCACGCGGCCGAGCTCGAGACGCGCTTCGCCGAGTACGACGGCTACACCGCCGAGGCCCGCGCCGGCGAGCTGCTGCAGGGCGCCGGGATCGCGCGCGAGTTGCACCAGGGTCCGATGAGCGCCGTGGCGCCCGGCTGGAAGCTGCGCGTGCTCCTGGTCCAGGCGCTGTTCTCCGACCCGGACATCCTGCTGCTCGACGAGCCGACCAACAACCTCGACATCGACTCGATCCGCTGGCTGGAAGGCGTGCTCGACCAGCGCGCGTCGACGATGGTGATCATCTCGCACGACCGGCACTTCCTGAACAGCGTCTGCACGCACATGGCCGACCTCGACTACGGCACGCTGCGCGTCTATCCGGGCAACTACGACGACTACATGATCGCGTCGACGCAGGCGCGCGCGCAGCTTCTTTCGGCCAACGCCAAGAAGAAGGACCAGATCTCGGACCTCGAGGAGTTCGTCCGCCGGTTCCGCGCCAACAAGTCGAAGGCGCGGCAGGCGACGTCGCGTGCCCGGCAGATCGAGAAGATCAAGCTCGACGACGTGAAGCCGTCGAGCCGGCAGAACCCGTACATCATCTTCGACGTGGACCCGAAGCAGAAGCTGCACCGGCGCGCGGTCGAGGCGACCGGCCTCGCCAAGACCTATCCCGGCCTCCCGCGGCCGCTGTTCACCGGCCTGTCGCTGGCGATCGACGCCGGCGAGCGGGTGGCGGTCATCGGCCCCAACGGCGCGGGCAAGACGACGCTGCTCAACCTGCTGCTGGGAGAACAGCCGCCGGACGCCGGGACGGTGAAGTGGGCGGAAAAAGCCAACGTCGGCTACTACATGCAGGACCAGACGGCCGCCTTCGACTCGGACCTGACGGTGTTCGAGTGGATGCAGCAGTGGACGCAGCCGGGCGACGACGAGCAGGCCGTGCGCAGCGTGCTGGGCCGGCTGCTCTTCACCGGCGACGACGGCGCCAAGCCGGTCCGCGTGCTGTCGGGCGGGGAGAAGGGCCGGATGATCTACGGCAAGCTGATCATGAGCCGCTGCAACGTGCTGGTCATGGACGAGCCGACCAACCACATGGACATGGAAACCATCGAATCGCTGAACCTTGCGCTCGAAAAGTTCACCGGCACGCTCGTTTTCGTATCGCACGACCGGCAGTTCGTGTCGTCGCTCGCCACGCAGATCATCGAATTGGGCGGCCCGGAGCCGATCCATTTCGTCGGCAACTACGAGGACTTCCTAGGCACCCGCGGCGCCGCCTGACGCCCCGTCCCCGCAAGGATGCGGGCCGTTCGGCGCCGCATTCACAAGGCACTTGCCAATTGTGCCGGAAAGGGTCGAGAATATGCCGTTGGGATGACGCAGTCGCCGAATCCACGGTTCGGCGCAACGAATAACAGGGCGACCAATCTCGTGAAACTCTTTGACCGCGTACTGAATCCTCGGGAAATCCGGCGGCGGCTGGGGCTGAACCAGGAACAGTTCTGGACGCAGATCGGCGTCACGCAGAGCGGCGGATCGCGCTACGAAAGCGGCCGCGAGATGCCGAAGCCCGTGCGCGAACTGCTGCGCCTGGTGCACGTCGAGCAGATCGACCTGTCGCAGGTCAAGCGCGTCGACTTCGAGATCATCAGCTACCTCAAGGATTCCCATCCGGACCTCTACCGGAGCCTGCGTCGCGCCGTGAAGAGCCCGCATCGCACCGGTGTCGCACCTGATGGTTCGGAGCTCGGCGCGGTTCCGGCCGCGCTCGAGGAGCCGGGCGATCACGTATTGCCGCTCGAGCCGCCGCGCACGCCAGTACAGTCGGATTGATCTCCCGTCGCCGTCCTCGTCGTCGTCGTAGCCCGGGCGAATAGCCGACCGCGGCAACTCCGGTCACCCGCGACGTTTGGCGGCGCCGACTCCGCTCCCCAAGTTCACCGCGCCGCCCCAATCTTGGGGCCGCAAGCCGCATCGCGCAGGGTAGAATTCAGTTCTGCACTGCACCATTTCCGCCATCGCCCATTCGCCTCGCCGCGACACGGTTTCCGCCCGGCGTGTCGCATCCCGGCGCACCGGAGCGGTCAATCTGCGGGCAGGTCGCACGCCCGACCGTGGGCGTGAACAAACTAGGGGTAGGCGAGATGGGTGAAGAGCAACGCGTAATCTCGTTCGAACGTTTGCGGATGACCGACGTCGACCGCGTCGGCGGCAAGAATGCATCGCTCGGCGAAATGATCAGCCAGCTCGCCGGCGCCGGCATCCGCGTGCCGGGCGGGTTCGCCACGACGGCGTTCGCGTATCGCGAGTTCCTTGCCCACGAGGGCCTCGCCGCGCGGATCGCGGGGCGGCTCGACGGCCTCGACATCGACGACGTGGTTGGGCTCGCCAAGGTCGGCGCCGAAATTCGCGGCTGGATCCTCGGGGCACCGCTGCCGCCCGCGCTGGACGCGGCGATCGCCGAAGCCTACGCGGCGCTGGCCGGCGCGTCTCCGGGGGCAACCTGGGCCGTCCGCTCGTCGGCCACCGCCGAGGACCTGCCGGATGCCTCGTTCGCCGGACAGCAGGAAACATTCCTGAATATCATAGGATTGGATAATATACTTCATGCAGTTAAGGAGGTATTTTCCTCGCTCTACAACGATCGCGCGATCTCGTATCGCGTCCATCAGGAGTTTGCCCACGACGAAGTCGCGCTGTCGGTCGGCGTCCAGCGGATGGTGCGCAGCGACCTCGGCGCCTCCGGCGTGATGTTCACGATGGACACGGAGTCCGGCTTCGACCAGGTGGTCTTCATCACCGCCGCCTACGGGCTGGGCGAGACCGTCGTCCAGGGGGCAGTCAATCCCGACGAGTTCTACGCCTGGAAGCCGGGCATCGCCGCAGGTCGGCCGGCGATCCTGCGGAAGTCGCTCGGCACCAAGGCGATCAAGATGGTCTTCACCGGCGAGCGGCGGGCCGGCAAGTCGACGGCGACGGTTGACGTCCCTGCCACCGAGCGCATCGCGTTCTCGATTTCCGATGCGGAAGCCGAGGAACTGGCGCGCTACGCGATCACCATCGAGGCCCACTACGGCCGCCCGATGGACATCGAATGGGGGCGCGACGGGCAGGACGGCAAGCTCTACATCCTGCAGGCCCGGCCCGAGACCGTGAAGTCGCGCGAGCGGACCGAATCGCTGCGGCGCTACCGGCTGAAGAGCCATTCGGCCGTGCTGACGAGCGGCCGCGCGATCGGACAGAAGGTGGGGCAGGGCACCGTCCGCCTGATCAAGTCGGCCGCGGAGATGGACAAGGTTCGCGCCGGCGACGTGCTGGTCGCCGACATGACGGACCCCGACTGGGAGCCCGTGATGAAGCGTGCCGCGGCGATCGTCACCAACCGTGGCGGCCGCACCTGCCATGCGGCGATCATCGCGCGCGAGCTCGGCATTCCGGCGGTCGTCGGCTGCGGCGACGCCACCGGCGTGCTCGTCGACGGCAGCAGCGTCACCGTCTCCTGCACCGAGGGCGACACCGGTCACGTCTACGAAGGCCTGCTCGAGGTCGAGATCATCGATGTCGCGCTGGACAGGATGCCCGTCTCGCCGACCAAGATCATGATGAACGTTGGCAACCCCGAGCTCGCGTTCGAGTTCCGCCGGCTGCCCAACGAGGGCGTCGGCCTTGCCCGGCTCGAGTTCATCATCAACAAGAATGTCGGCATCCACCCCAAGGCGCTGATCGAGCTCGACAAGCAGGCGCCCGAGCTGCAGCGCGAGATCCGCAACCGGATCGGCGGCTATGCGAGCCCGACCGAGTTCTACATCAGCAAGATCGCCGAGGGTGTCGCGACCATCGCCGCCGCGTTCCACCCGAAGCCGGTGATCGTGCGTCTGTCCGACTTCAAGTCGAACGAGTACTCGAACCTGATCGGCGGCCAGCGCTACGAGCCGCACGAGGAGAACCCGATGCTCGGGTTCCGCGGCGCCTCGCGCTACATCGCGCCGGAGTTCCACGACTGCTTCGCGCTCGAATGCGCCGCGATGAAGCGCGTCCGCGACGTGATGGGGCTCACCAACGTCGCGCTGATGATCCCGTTCGTGCGCACGCTGACCGAGGCCGAGCGGGTCATCGCGCTGCTGAAGGCGGAAGGGCTGCAGCGCGGGGTGAACGGGCTCAAGGTGATCATGATGTGCGAGATTCCGTCGAACGCGATCCTCGCCGACCGTTTCCTCGAGCACTTCGACGGCTTCTCGATCGGGTCCAACGACATGACGCAACTCACGCTGGCCGTCGACCGCGACGCCGGCGGCCCGATTGCAGCGAGTTTCGACGAGCGCGACGACGCCGTGAAGGCGATGCTCTCGATGGCGATCACGGCTTGCCGCAAGGCGGGCAAGTACGTCGGCATCTGCGGGCAGGGCCCGTCCGACCACCCGGACCTCGCGCTGTGGCTGGTCGACCAGCAGATCGAGAGCATGTCGCTCAACCCGGATACGGTCGTCGCCACGTGGCTGGCGCTCGCCGCACACAAGCCCGGCTGACGCCTGCCGCCGGTCGGCCGGGTGCCAGGCTAGGCCACCCGGCGGATTGCTCCGTTGCCTCGTCGCCGCCTTCAATGGCGGACGATGAAGGCGTTGCCACCCCCGGTCGAACTCGTGGTTTGCCGCACGCGGGGCGCGGCGTGCCTCGTCGTGGCGCTGCATGCAGCGGTACTGGCAGCGGCCGCGGCGCTGCCGTGGCCACCCGGCGCGCTGGCGGCGGCGGTCGCCGCGCTGGCGCTCTGCGGCGCGCTCGCCTTGCGGCGCGTGCTCGGGTCCGATGCGCCGGCGGCGGTGGCCGTCGGCCTCGACCGGCGCATCGCGGTGACGCCGCGCCGCGGGGTGACGCGCCACGGCGCCATCCTCGACGACTCGTACGTCGGCGCGTGGCTCACCACGATCGTGTGGCTTCCCGATGAATCCCGGCCGGCGCGCACGCTGCTGGTCCTGCCCGATACGTTCGCGGCCGCCGATTTCCGGCGCCTGCGGGTGGCGCTCCGCTACGGGCGGGTCGCCGCCGCCGACGGCAACAGCGACGTCGACGCCGGCTGACCGGCGAGCCAGGCCTGGGCATCGATCAGCGCGTTGCTCTCGGCCTTCGGCTGCCCGCCCAGCAGGTAGAGGTAGAGCGGCACCAGCGACTCGGGCGCGGGCAGCGCGGCGCGCACTTCGCCGGGGTGCGTCTGCGCGCGCAGCGGCGAGTTGATCGGCCCGGGCACCACCGCGTTGACACGGAGATTGGCGCGGTTCTCCCATTCGTCGGCCAGGATCGTCGCCAGTGCGGCGAGCCCGGCCTTCGCGGCGGCGTAGGCGCCCCAGTACGCGCGCGGGTCCTGCCCGCGGTTGTCGAGCGTCAGCACCACCGAGGCGTCGGGCGCAGCGTCGAGCAGCGGCAGCACCGCCCGAGTGATCGCCATCGCGGCGACCAGGTCGACGCGGACGACCTTGAGCCATGCGTCGAACGCCTGGTGCTCGATCGGCCCCAGCGACCCCAGCGTGTTCGCCGCGTGCACCACGCCGTCCAGCCGGCCGAGCTGCGAGCGGATCGCGCTGCCGACGTTGGCGTATTCGTCCCCGACCGCCGTTGCGAGGTCGAGCGGAAGGATCGTGGGCTCTGGGTACCCGCCCGCCACGATGTCGTCGTAGAGCGCCTCGAGCCGGCGCACGATACGGCCGTGCAGCACGACGGTAGCGCCGGCCGCGGCGCAGGCAAGTGCCACGGGCCGGCCGAGGCCGCCGGTGGCGCCGGTGACGAGGATGGCGCGGCCCGTGAGGTCGGGAGCGGACGTCGAAGCGGGTGAGGGCAGGGGCATGGGGTGAGTGTGAATACGTGAGGCGGGTGGCAATGGGTGACGCGCGTTCGCAAGCGGGCTATGGCGCGAACATAGGCTGGCGAGGTCGGGCGCGCACAATGCGGAGGATCGCACGGCGCACGCATTCGGGCTAGGAGCGCGGCCGCAGCGACGAGCCGAAGCGCGCGGGGTCGCGTGCAACCGGCCGGTCGTCCGCGTTGGCGTTCGCGGAAGTTTGCGATTGCAAAAACCGCGACGGCTCCGTATAATTTCGAGTTCGCCGTGGGGGTATAGCTCAGCTGGGAGAGCGCTTGCATGGCATGCAAGAGGTCAGCGGTTCGATCCCGCTTACCTCCACCACAGCACCAGCCGCAACCCGGGGAATATCCCGGGGAAGCGGAGCTTCAGGTCCCCATCGTCTAGAGGCCTAGGACACTACCCTTTCACGGTAGGTACGCGGGTTCGAATCCCGCTGGGGACGCCAATATCAACAAGAACTTAAGCGTTCTCAGCGCCAAGAGTTAGCTGGAAATCCCGGTTTCGGCCCAACCGTCACCCCAACCGCGCTTCCGGGCGCAGACAGTGACCCCCACGGCGATCGTCACGCCGGGAAAAATCCTACCCATTCGCGGCATTGCACGCGCGGCCACCACCCAGGTGGCCGGTTGGTGTGTCCTGAACATCAACATGGCCCTATCCCCGGGCCGCCCCAGCGCCGCGCCTGCCCACCCGATCAACGCCCGTAGGCCGCGTCGCTCGCTGTGCTTCACCGCCTCGAAGGATTATCGCCATGAAAGGATTCAAAGCGCCATGCGCCCCCGTGAACCGCGGTCACTCTGAGGCGCGCGCGCAATGAAAGGTTGTCGCATCGCGGTTCCGGCATCCTTCTTCGGCATCGTCCTTGGGCTGGTCGGACTGGGAGATTGCTGGCGCGCGGCGTCCAAGGCATGGGGGCTGCCGCCCGCCATGGGCGAACTCGTCATGGCTTGCGCCTTCGGCGTGTGGCTCCTGCTGCTTGCGCTCTTCGCGGGCAAATGGGTGTGGGCACGCGAGGAAGCGCTGGCCGAGTTGCGCCATCCGGTGCAGAGCTGTTTTGTCGGACTGGTGGGTGTCGCGACCCTGCTGGCGGCAGTGGCCATCGCCCCGCATGCGAAGTCGCTGGCCCTGATCCTGTTTGTGGTGGGGGCGGTGCTGCAGGGAGGTTACGGCCTGCTGTTCGTAGGCGGGCAATGGCAGGGGGAGCGCGAACCCGGCACAGCCACGCCCGCCCTGTACCTGCCGACGGTCGCCGGCAACTTCGTCACGTCCTTCGTGGCGGGCTATTTCGGGTATGTCGAAGTGGGCACCCTGTTTTTTGGTGCAGCCCTGCTGTCCTGGCTGGCGCTGGAATCGCTGCTGCTGTATCGCCTCTCGTTCCTGGCGATGCCGCCGCCGTTGCGACCCACGCTGGGCATCATGCTGGCGCCCCCTGTGGTCGGCTGCGTGGGCTACCTCTTCATTACGGGCGGCCTGGCCGGCGGCAAGCCCGACCTGTTTGCGCAGGTGCTGCTGGGCTATGGACTGCTGCAATTGCTGCTGCTCGCGCGTTTGCTGCCGTGGATCCTCAAGCAGCCTTTCGGTGCGTCTTACTGGGCCTTCAGTTTTGGTGTGACGGCGCTGGCCTTCGATGCCATCGTCTTCGTCGTCCGCGGACAGGCGGGGTATATCGAGTGGCTGTCGATGGGGCTATTCGGCCTAGCAAACGGAGTCATCGCCTTGCTGGTGGCCGGCACGCTCTGGCGGCTACTCACCGGGAACCTGTTGCCGCCGCCGCTGACCGAGGTAAAGTAATCGTCATCGCCGATTCCTGTGCTCTTCCCATGTGATCCTGGTTGCCGGTGGCACGAGGGTGGTCTTGGCCGCGCGGCCTACCGCGCGTTTCTCGAGGCGGGCGCCACGGTGCTGGCGACCTATCGCACGCAGCCCGGACTCGATGCCCTGTGGGTCGTCGCGGCAGGTCGCGCCTATACTGGGCAGGCTGAAGGTTAACTGTTTGCAGGCAGCAGAAGCGGCACAACAATCCTTTTGTGGGAAGTCGATAACGCCGACCAGCTTACGTCCGCTCCGCCGGCGGCGGAAGATCCCCCGCCGCATCAACTCGCATTGCCTTGCCCCGTCACCTCACTGCGCGGTGATACATTCCGCGAGAAAGAGGCCGGTGGATCACGAAGAAAAGAGAGAGACAACAGCCGGTCACGATCAGCCGAAAGGCGCGGTCACGATCGTCCGAAACGCGCGGTCACGATGCCGAAATCACCGGTCACGATGGGCCGAAATACGCAGTTTAGTTGGGCGGCGACAATGATCTTGACCGGTCGGTGGAACGTCGGTGGAACGACAAGCAGGATGACCGGTAGCGAGGAGTCGAAGGCGGCGTAGCCGCCGTAGACGACGAGCTACCGGCGGCGCCGGGTTGGTGGGGTTCACGATGGAGGGCCGAGGTCTCAACAAGAGGTCGGCCCAGTGCCAGGAACCCGTATCACCGATCAACAGGTCTGCCTCTACAGGTTGCCTCGACCGCGGCCGTGGGCGGGGGCTGGCAGTCTTTGTTCCGGCATTTCTCGCACGTGAAGGCATGGTCGTGGCGCGCTGGCAGCGGCATCCTGACCCTGGTCATCCGGTATACTCCAGGCAGAGCCGGCCTCGCAACATTCCCCATCTCCAGGCGCCCATGACGACCAAATCCCAACCCGCTCCCGTGGTCATTCTCGTCAACGGGCCGAGCTCATCCGGAAAATCAACTGCCTGTCGAGCCTTGCAGGAACGGCTGACCGATCTCGCAGACGGTGACATCACCGCCACCTTTGCGTCTGTGGCGTTTGACGACAAGTTTCGATTGATCTCCGACAAGCTCTATTCCATCGATTTCGTGAAATGTTCGGGTGGCGACCTCAACCGGCTTGCCTCCCGCGAGCCGAACGACGGTCGTGCCGCCTGGGAATACATCGATGACGGCAACGCCGAGGGGAAGCACGGGGGGAGTCCCCGCATCCGGCTCGTCCTCAACCCTCACACCCGCCGATTGCTGACTGGAATTCACCGCGGCTGGGGTGAACACCTCAAACTCGGCACGAATCTCATCATCGATCATTTCCTGCAGGAAAGGGAGTGGTGCGAAGAGGTCATCGGGGTCATCAAGGATTCGGGGGCCCGCATTTTCCTGGTGGGGATTTTCTGCTCACTGCAGGAACTGGAGCAGCGCGAAACCTCCCGCGGCGACGGGCGAGTGGAGGGCCGCCCCCTCGGAATGGCGCGAAGAAGCGATGAGATCTGCCACTCGCATGGTCTGCAGTACGACGTGACGGTCCGGACAGATCAGCAGACCACCGCGGAATCGGTCGATACGATCGTTGCAGCACTCCGGGCGGCCGATTGCCTGCCGGGAAAACCGGCTGCGTGATCGGCGCGTAAAGATGGGGTTCGGCAGTGGCGCACGCTCCCCGCAAGGCCTGCCTCGGACCGCCTGATCGTCTACGGCCTGCGCCGCGCGCTGCGCTGGTCGCCCAACCCTCTTCCGATGATGAATGCCACCAGGGTCGATGCCCGCCAACTGTCGAAGGTGTTTGCCGAGCCCGGCTCGGCGAAGCAGACGGAGGCGCTCTCCGACGTCTCGCTCACGATCGGTACATACGAAATCGTCTGCCTGCTAAGTCCTCACGAGTCCGCGCTTCATTGAGCTGAAGCGCGAGATCCTGGGCTCGATCCGCGCGGAAGCCCGCGCGGCGGCGGAGGTCCCGATCGCCTGACGCATCCCGGCGGCGGCAGGCGCTGCGACCCATCGGTCCCGGCCGGCGCGTGTCAAGGGGGTTGTCGCCTGAATCATGCAGCTTTTTTCTCTATGCTTCCGATGTCTAACGCCGCTTTGACGACGGCGTCGCGTTCCGGGTTGAGCGTGACCGCAGCGATCGGCGTCCAGTCGCGGGTGTGGCGTGTCCAGC
>CALQLA020000010.1 GCA_943331295.2 Bordetella parapertussis
CAACACCGCCAACACCGCCAACACCGCCAACACCGCCAACACCGCCAACACCGCCAACACCGCCAACACCGCCAACACCGCCAACACCGCCAACACCGCCAACACCGCGCGATAGGTCGAAAGCTTCTCCCCGCCAAGGGCTCCGCGAACCGGAGCCCTTGGCGCATTGCAACCGGGTAAGGACATGGACGGGTGCGCGTGCCTGATGTCGTGAATCCGCCCGTCCCGCACTGCCGGCACCGCGCGGCCCGCGTCCCGGCGTCGTCACCGTTTCATGCGCGCGCGGGGCATCATTCCCGCGCGCACCTTCCGCTGCCCAGCGACCCCCGCCGATGTTCCTGACGATCCTGCTCGCCGTCGGCGTGCCGTTCGCGTTCCTGTACGCCATCCACTGGCTGGACATGTACGGTTCGGACCGCCCCCGGATCGTGGCGATGTGCGTCGCGTGGGGACTGGTCGCGTTCCTGCTGTCGTTCGCGGTCAACCGCTTCTGCATCGACATCCTCGGCATGACGCGCCCGTTCGTCAGCACGCGCACGGCGCCCTTCGTCGAGGAAGTGTTCAAGTCGGGCATCCTCGTCTACCTGATGCGGCAGGCCAAGCTCACCTACTTCGTCGACGGCGCGATCTACGGCTTCGCGTCCGGCATCGGGTTCGCAGTCATCGAGAACCTGCGCTACGTCCAGCTGTTTCCGGACAATCCGATCGCGCTGGTGATCACCCGCGACTTCTCGTCGGCATTGGCGCACGGCACCGCCACCGCGATGACCGGAATCGCGCTGGGCGGCTTCGCGGTGTCGAAGCACCGCCATCGCGGGATGCTGTCGCTCGTGGTCGGGCTCACCGGCGCGATGACGCTGCACTACCTGTGGAACAACTTCGCGTACTTCTCGCCGCTCGGGCGCACCGTCAACGAATGGATCCTGGTCGGCGTCGGGCTCACCGGCGTCGCGTGCGTGTCGGGTGCCATCCTCTGGGGGATGCGGCGCGAGCGGCAGCACCTGCGCGAATCGCTGGGCATGGACGCGAACGTCTCGGCCGAGGAGACGGAGATGGTCGTGCACATGGACGACCTCGCGCGGCTGCTGGCGCCGATCGAGAAGCGCTTCGGCAAGGTCAAGCGCCGCCACGTCGCCAATTTCCTTCACCTCGAGGCGCAGATCGGGATGAAGGAGGAGGTCGCCCGCAAGGCTGCCGAGCCGGCGCTGAAGGAGGCGCTGGAGGCGCAGGTCGCCACGCTCCAGAAGGAACTCGACGCCGAGCGCCGCAACGTCGGCGTCTACGTGATGCTTTACGTGCGCTCGATCTTCCCGGCCACGACGTGGTCGCTGTGGACGCGCCTGTCCCAGGCGCTCACGAAGCGGCGCAAGCCGCACTTCGACATGGCGGCACTGGCCGGGGCGCGCCTCGGCACGCCGCCTGTCGACGGCGGCGGCCTCTACGCGCGGCTCGATGCGCAACTCGCGATCCACGCGCAGGCGGCGACGCTGACGATGAAGCACGTGCACGAATTGCCGGAAGCGATGCAGAAGTACATGCTCTGGGTGATGAAGGAGTTCCACGTGACCGCGCAGCACGCGGCGAAGGGGCTCGGGCACCACGAGGCGCATGCGCATGAGATTCTCAACCATCTCGTCGCGCGGGGGTTCCTGCACCGGGAGCCGAAGGCGGGCGAGGTCGCGTTCCGGGCGCGCGCGCTGCCCGACGACGCGCACGCCGCGCGGCCGCATCTCTGGCAGGCGCTGGCGCGACGCACAGCAACGAAACCTCAGGACGGGACCGGATCGTGAATTGTTTCTTCGATGACAATGCGGCGCGGGGCGTCTGCCGCTTCTGCGGGCGCGCCGTATGCAGGGAGCATGCCGAGAAGCGGATGCCCTACATCACGTCGGTCTACGTCGGCGGCGGCAACACGCCGAAGGCGATCGTGGTCGCCGACGCGATCTGGTGCGGCGTCTGCAAGCCCGAAGCCGAGCCGGTGGCGATGCCCGAGATCTACTGACCCGGCATTCGCAACGCCCAGTCGTTTCCGTAGCCCGTGCCTGGCGGGCTACGCCAATTCCCCCCACGCGCCCAGCGTCTGCATCCCGTCCGGCCCGGCCATCGTGTGCACGTAGCACGGCGCGTCCGGCGCAGGATGCGATCCGTCGAACAGACCCGGCACCACTGCCGCGAGTCCCTCGCGGGCGTCGGCGTTCTCCGCGGCGGCGGCGAGGGCGTCGCGGTCCACCCACGCCGGCGCGCCGGCGACGATGCGCAGGTAAACGCGCCCGGTCGCCTGGTCGGCGAAGTTGACCGCCGGGATCCGCGCCACGCAATCGCGCAGGAAGCCGGCGTTGCGCGCCGGCGCGAGCATCGCCGGGTCGGGGTAGAGCTCCGCCGGCGTCCGCGCGTCCACGTTGACGCGGCGGAAGCGCTCGACGTCGAGCATGGACTTCACGTCGAGGACGTTGAGCTCGCCGTTCCAGCCGAACGCGGCGGTGCGGGGGCGCTCGCCCTGGCGCACGCTGTTGTCGAGGAATTCGAAGTGCACGCGCTTGTCGGCGCGGTTCGCCCAGGTGAAGAAGAGTTCCGGCATGCCGGCATAGGCCTCGACGCCGTGCGCCAGGATGTCGTCGACGGACTTGTAGCGGCCGAACTCCAGCCCGCGGTTCCACGCGCGCTCGACCAGCGAGCCGGGCGGCGTGATCATGAAGAACATGTAGATGAAATGCCCGAACCGCGTCAGCAGGTTGCTGCCGGCCTCGTCGGAGTGCGCGGCAAAGCTGTCGAAGCGGAAGCGGTCGATCAGGAGGTGCGGCATCTCGCCGCGCGCGCCTTTCCTCGCCATGTACCCGTCGAGCTTCTGGTCGATGATCTGCACCTCGTCGCCGGTGAACGCGCCGCCGTACTTGTAGTCGGCGCCCAGCGACTCGTATTCGAGCAGCTGCTTGCGCCAGATGTCCGGGCTGATCAGCGCGAAGTCGAGCCAGTCGACGCCGATGCTGCCGGCAAGGCGCTTCTGCAGCGGCCGCATCGTGCTCTTGCCCGACGCCGATGCACCCTTGGTGTTCATCACGACCGGCTGCGCCTGCCGCGGCAGCAGGCGGAACGGCACTTCGGCCACGGCGCGCGCGAGCAGCGGCTCGATCGCGCGGCCGACCGCCTCGTCGCCGTAGTCGTTGGCCGCGATGCCGATCGCGACCGAGGAAATCAGCTCGCGGCCGCCCCAGAGCTCGCCGTGGCGCACCAGCAGCGCCGAGACGACGCGCGCGAGGGCTGCGCACGCGGCGCGCTGCGGCGAGCCCGGCGCGCCCCGCTCGCGGGACTGCCAGCGCGCGATCAGCGCGCGCTCGGGCGGCACGGCGGGTGCGGGCTCCGGCGCCGACGGAAGGAGGCGCGCCAGGAACCCGAGCCCCCACCGCGGGGGCGACGGGGATTTCCCGCCGGCGCCCCCCGCGCCGGGCGGGAACAGCGCGTCGAGCTCGGCATCGACGATCGTCGCGAGCTCGCCGCGCGCGGCGGCATAGGCCGCACCTATCATCTCCATCTGCGGCTCGACGTAGCGCGCCAGGATCACGCGGACGATCTCGCGGAAATTGATGCCGAGGTCGCCGATGGTCGAGCCGTCGGGCACCGAAAAGTCGGCCATCACGCGCACCAGCGCCGCGTGCAGGGCGAGGCGCTCCGGGCGGAACACCACCAGCTCGAGCGGCGGCAGCCCGGTGAGGTCGGCCAGCTCCTGCGCGCGGGCGACGTCGGTGTAGGAGTTCTCCGGCCGGTAGATGGTGGTGAGCGGCAGCAGCCGGCGCGGGATCTGCGACAGGAGCCCGGGGTTCCAGGGGCCGAACGGGGCTGCGCAGTCGGACGGTACTGCGCCGCGCTTGGTCACCGGCGTCGTCATGACGTCCCGCCGGAGGGAACGCGGCCGATGCCCGGCAGCTTCAGCGCCGGCGCGCGGACGTCGAGGCCGGTCACGAGCCCCAGCACGTTGATCTCGAAGCCTTCGTCGGGGCCCGCCAGCACGCCGAAGAGGCCGCCCAGCGACAGCTGCCAGCCGGTGCCGCTCGGCGTGCGGGCGAAGACCGCGCCGCCCGGCAGGTAGTCCTTGCCGATCGCGTTCGACGGCAGCGCAAGGTGCAGCGCGGGCAGTTCGCGCGCGAGGTGCGCGATGAACGTGTTGCTGTTGGGGCCGGGCCACGCGCTGTAGGCATCGGGATAGGGGTAGGCGGCGACGGCGGCGGGCAGGCGCGCGATGATCGCCTCCGCCTCGTGCCCGCGGACGTCGCGCAGCAGTTGCGGCGCCGAGCCGTACCACTCGGCGTCCGGCGCGCGCAGGTCCGACACCGACACCGCGCTGTGGCCGCTCCGCACATACCAGCCGATCACCTCGTAGCGCGTGTAGCGGTCGGCGTTGGCGGGCTTCGCGGCCAGCCAGGTGTGGACCGCGAAGGCGCCGCGCCAGCCGTAGGTGCGGCCCGCGTAGGCCTGCACGACGGCTTCGGGATGGGCGGCGGGATCGGGCGCCTGGCCCGTGGAGCGCTGCCCCGCGGTGCGCCAGTCGGTGCGCGTCGACGGGGCGAAGGCGAGCGTGAGGAGCGGCGTGGCGGCGAACAGCACGACGATCGAGAGGGCCCAGGCGGTGGCGCGCAGCATTTGGCGTGGAATCATGGCAGGTCGGACCGTTAATATGACTGGGCGTTCATCGCGCTGCCGTCGGCGGCGCGAAATCGGCTACTCTATGCGATTTTCGCCCCACGATGAGGATCCGATGAAATACCGAACGCTTCCCGGCACCGCGCTCAACGTCTCCGAGGTCGGCCTGGGCTCGATGACGTGGGGCCAGCAGAACACCGAGGCCGAGGGCCACGCGCAGCTCGACTACGCCATCGCGCAGGGCGTCAATTTCATCGACACGGCGGAAATGTACCCGGTGCCGCCGAATGCCGCGACGCAGGGGCGCACCGAGGAGATCCTCGGCACGTGGCTCGCGAAGCAGCGTCGCGACAGCGTCGTTGTCGCGACGAAGGTCGCGGGGCCCGGGCGCCGGCCGTGGATCCGCGGCGGCCGGACGGACCTGACGCGCGACGTGATCGCGGAGGCGATCGACACGAGCCTCGTTCGCCTCAAGATCGATTACGTCGACATCTTCCAGTTCCACTGGCCGCAGCGCAACGTGCCGAACTTCGGCGCGACGGAGTTCGATCCCTCCAAGGAGCGGCCGGGGCCGTCGATCGACGAGCAGGTCGAGGGCATGGCGGCGATCATGAAGGCCGGCAAGATCCGCCACTACGGCCTCTCCAACGAGACCGCGTGGGGCGTCTGCGAGTTCCACCGCGTGGCGAAGGAGCAGGGCGTGCCCGGCCCCGTCACGATCCAGAACAGCTATAGCCTGCTGTCGCGCAACGTCGACAACGACCTCGCCGAGGCGCTGTATCGGCAGGACATGTCGCTGCTGGCCTACAGCCCGTTGGGTGCCGGCCTGCTGACGGGCAAGTACCGCGGCGGCGCGAAGCCGCCGCAGGGGCGCTTCACGCTGTTCGACGACATGGGTGCGCGCTTCCGCAAGCCGATCGTGCCGGAGGCGATCGAGGCGTATGCGGCGCTGGCGCAGGCACGCGGAATCACGCTGCCCCAGCTCGCGCTGGGCTACGTGCGTACCCGCTGGTACCTCGGTTCGTCGATCATCGGCGCGACCTCGCTCCGGCAGCTCGAGGAAAGCCTCGCCGCAGCGCAGTTCGAGCTCGATGCGGACACGCTGGCGGCGATCGCGCTGGTGCAGCAGAAGTATCCGAATCCGGCGCCGTGACCGTTGGTGCGTAGCCCGGGCTGCGCGCTACGACTTTTCCCACCCTCGGCAGCCGTTGACGAACAGGTTGACGACGTCGCCCACCCACGCGGCCTGCTCGTCGGCCGTCATCGGCTTCCCGCCGACCAGCGCGTGCCGTCGCGGCGCCGCGGCGACCATGTGCAGGAACTGCTGCGCGGCGAACGTCGCGTTGTCGAGGGCCAGGCGGCCGGCGCGCGCCTCGGCGTCGAGCACGCCGGCGATCAGCCGGACCGCTTCCTGCGCGCCGCCCTGCGCGTCGACCGCGGCGCCCAGTTCCGGGAACCGCGCGGATTCGGCGATGATCAGGCGGTGCAGCGCGAGCCCCGGCGGCGACAGCGCGGCCCTCAGGACCAGCGCGGCGATGTAGCGCAGCATCCCGGGAAGGTCGGGGCCGTCGATCAGCGGCACGCCGGCGGGCGGGCGCATCCGCTCTATCGTCCGGTGGACGACGGCGGCGAACAGCGCCGGCTTGTCGTCGAAGCGGGCGTAGAACGTCCGCTTCGACACGCCGGCCAGCTTCGCCACGGCTTCGATGCTCGTCGCGCCGTAGCCGACGTCGAAAAACAACTGGGTCGCGGCGTCGAGGATGCGGTCGGCAAGCTGCGCCGCATCGGCGCGCGAAGGCCGGCCGCCGCGGCGCGGGGCGGCGGTGGCCGGCGTTGCCGCAGCGGGCGGCGAGGAAGGTCCTGCGCAAGGCGCGGGGTCAGTACTGATGGTTGCTCCACGTCGGGGCTGCCGCGTTGCTCCGGCTCCCGGCGTAGGCCGCGGGTCGCGCCGCATAGTTCGTTTGCCGCGAAGCCGGGCCGGCCGCCGGGGGTGCGTAGGGCTGGCGCGCGGGCGGCCCGCTGTTTGCGTAGTTGGCGGGCGGCGCGCCGCTGCCGCCGCGATTTCCAGTGTACGCCGGCGCGCCGCCGTTCGGACGTGGCGCCGCGTTGCCGCTGCCGTTGCCTGGCGCCGGCGCATAGCCGCCGCGTCCGTTGCCGTTGGCGTAGCCCGGTGCCGATCCCGGCTGGCCGCCGTTCGGACGCGGCGCTGCGTAGCCGCGATAGCCGCCGTTGTTGGCGCTGTACCCACCGCCGTTGTAGCCACCGCCGTAGTACGGGCGGCCGCCCCAGCCGCCGTAGTAGACGGGGGCGGGCCGCGGCGCGTAATAGACCGGCGGCGCGGCGTAGTAGGCGGCAACCGGCGGCGCATAGTAGGCAGGGGCCACTGGCGGATAGTATTCGGCGGCAACCGGCGCGCCATAGGCCATCGGCGCCGCGTCGCCGTAGTAGGCGGGCGCCGCGTCGCCGTTGTACGCGGGCGTCGGCGTCTGGTCGCCGTAGTAGGCGGGTGCGGCCTGCGCATAGCCTGCCGCGCCGGCAGTCGGGACGGCATAACCAACGGGGCCCGGCGCATATCCCACGAACGGCGCACGGGCGGCCGCCGCGAGGATCACGATCGGCGCGGTGATGATCGCCGCGGCGACGCCGACCAGCGCATTGGCGAGTCCGACGACGGGGCCGCCGTTCCAGCCATACCCGTAGCCGCCGTGGTGGCCACCGTTGGCGTGCGCGGCAGAAAGCGGGGCAGTGGCGAGCGCGACGGCGAGCAGCGTGTGGACGGGCCTGGCGCGGTGGTTGGGCATCGCGGACTCCTCGGGAAGGGTGCAACGGCAGCACAGCAGGCGGGCGGTGGGTTGCCCGTCGAGCGCGCTCACTCAAGAAACGCGAAGTCAGCCTAACATGCAAAAATACGCAACGCAACCGTTGCGTATCTTAAACGCCGAGCGCTGAGGGCGAGCTGTCGTGGCAGAGGCGCACGGACTCATCGGCGCGGCGGCGAGCGCGCCTCAGGCCCCTTCGCGCATGGCCCGGCCCCAAGACGGGTGCGGGCGAACTCCGGGTGCCGCTACCAGCTAGCCGAACCCCAGACTCGGGTGCCATTCTGGTTGATCGACAGGTTGCCGTCGCCGACTTGGGACGTTCCGGTCACCGGGGTGGCCGTCAGCGTATACGCGGACGACGCCGTCGTCGGGGAAAGGCTCAGCGTGTACTTGGCATCCGTCGTCGCACTTCCGGTGACGCCCAGCCCGCCGCTCGACAGGCCGGTGTAGGCATTCGAGATGCTGCCTGTGTACAGGTTCTGATTGAGGAAGATCTTCTCCTGCAGGTTCGAGAGTTCGAGAAGCTGCGACTGCGCCGCCTCGCGGCTCGCGCGGATGATCTGTTGCGTGTACAGCGGGTAGGCGATGCGCGCGAGGACGGCGACGATCACGACCACCACCAGCAGCTCGACCAGCGTGAACGCAGCCTGCTTCAACCGTGCGGAGACCGGCGCGTGCCCGCAAGGCGCCGGTCTCCGTTGAACCCGCTGTGCGTGAACGTCGCGCGGCCCGACCATCGCGTGCCTCCGTTGCGTGGAGTCGGCGATCAAGGCCGGACCAGCTCTTTCCACGACAGCCGGCCGGACTTCACGCGCGTATCGTGCTGCAATCCGCCGACCTGCGTGTCCAGCGTGAATGTCGTGGTGCCGTCCGGCCCGACCAGCGTGATGGTGTAGGTGCCGTCGGCGTTCTTGGTGATCGTCTGCGTGACGATGGTGCCGTCGGGCAGCGTGATCGTGGACGACGAGACATTGCTGCCGCTCGTCGTGCCGCCGGTGCCCGTGGAGCCGCCGGTGCCGACGAAGAGGCCTTCGGTCGGGTCGGTCGAGCCTGCCGCCTTGGCCGAGGCCGTCGCCGAGCTGGCGGTGTCGGCGTACGCGATCGCCTGCGTGGTGCCCCATCCGCTGACGCCGTAGCATTTCTGGTTCGGGTGGTGCCAGAACATCGTCCACATCGCCAACTGGTTCGCCTGCGACGTGTTGTCCTCCTTCAGCCGGTAGCCGAACTTGGTGTCGCCCACGACCGCCATCTCGATCGCGCTGTCCGGCGTGGTGTTCTTGATCAGCTGGATCGTCAGCGCGCCGTTCATCCACAATCCGCCGTACGGCAACAGCGCGGACGTGGTGCGTCCCGCCGATCCGGTGTCGTTGGCATGGACACAGGTGGTTACCGTCGGCACCAGTCCGACCACCGACGAGCCGTTGCCCAGCCAGTCCTGCGCCGTGAACGCGTTGAGCGGCATGTTGACGACGAGGTTCTTCAGCGTCGACCGGTTGTAGGTCGTCAGCTGGCTCACGAATGACGGCGTGCCGCCGACGGTCGCCGTCGTCGCCGGATACAACCACGTGGACATGTAGGTGGCGCTGGCGTCGCCCAGCTTGATCTGCACGCCGGGCGAGAGCTTCTGGTTCGCGATCAGGATCTTGAAATTCGTCGTCGCGCTCGGTATCGCGTTGATCAGGTTGAGCGTCGGCAGGCTGGCGTTCAGCATGTCGACGCCGGTCACGTTGTAGATGTCGTCGTACTGGTGCTTGTGCGTGTTGTGCGCGCAGGCGAAACTCGACTTGCCCCTCTCGTTGACCGTCGTCGAGCACGTGTTGTAGTAGATGTCGTAGTCGAAGTGGCCGTTCGTCACGCCGTTGTTGTTCGTCGCCGACGTTGCCGCCACGTCGGGGTTGATGTTGAAGTACGTCTGGCTCTCGAAGGCGAGTTGCGCGAGGAACGGCTGCGAAATGACGCCGCCGATCGAGATCTGCCGCGCGATCGGCACCCGCAACTGCTTGCTGGCCTGGCCGGTGTTGGCCACGAGATCGTCGTCGTCGAGCGTCCGCGACGCGTTGAGGTCGAGGAATGGGGTCGCCGGCGCGGTGCCCGTCAGGAAGTCGACCTCGACCAGCCAGTTGTCGCCCAGCGCCTTGGCGGTGCCGTCGGTGTTGGTGCCATTGCTCTTGTTCGGGTTCGCGGTCGCGAACTGGTAGCGCCCGTCCTTGATGTAGGCGCCGTCGCCCAGCACGCGCTCGCCGCTCGCGAGCGACAGGCGCCAGCCGTGCTTCGTCGTGTAGTCGACCGCGTTGATGGCACCCGGGGTGCGAACCGTCGCGGCGATGGTGTTGCCGGTGTAGCTGATCGTGCTGCTCATCGTCTGGCTGACGAGCTTGGAGGTGTCGATCACCGTGCCGGTGAGGGCTGTGACCGAAGCGGCCGGGAAATCGGTGTCGCGGACCCCGTACACGTACTGCTGCGTGGTGTCCGTCTGGTCGCAGGTGCCTGTGGTGCAGTAGGTGAAGAGCCGGCCGGTGCCGAACGTGATCTGGCGGCCGCCCTTGGAGTTGAGGGCGATCGACGGCGCGCCGAGGATCGCGTTGGTGTTCGCGGCCGTGGTCGGGTTGGCAAAGAACTTGATCGGTGCGGGCCAGTTGCCGGAGCTGTTGGAGCGCAGGTCGAACTTCCACACGTTGCCGCGGATGTCGCCGGCGTAGACGTAGTCGACCTTGCCGTCGTTGTCGGTGTCGAGCGCCGCCGGCGTCGACAGGCCATTGGGCGCCGCCGCCGTCTCGGTGTTGTCGCTGGTGGTCGCGATCGCGCGGATCAGCGCGCCGGTGTCGATGTTGATCACGTAGAGCACGGCCTTGCCGTTCGCGCTGTTGTAGCCGTTGCCGACGATCGCGGCTGCGGTGCCGTCATTGAGCGTGACGATCAGCGGCACGCCGTAGGTGTAGCCCAGGTTCTGGTAGCTGTTGCTGCTCACGCCGCTGATCGCGGTGGGCGTGATCTCCCATTTGATCCGCGAGGCCACGTCGGACTCGCTGGTGGCGGTCGGATCCGTAATGTCGAGCGCGTACAGCCCTTTGCCGCCGGCGCCGAGGCCCCCCACCAGGATCGTCTTTGACGCCCCGCCGATCTTGACCTTGGCCGCGTTGGGCGTGCCGTCGACGTAGTATTGGTGGGCGTAGGGGCTGGTGGCGAGCTTCTTGAGATTGGACAGCAGCATCGACGGAACGTAGGCATAGACCTCGTCGCCGGCGGTGCTGCAGCCGTTGGTGCAGGCGTCGAAAACGTGCAGCGTGCCGTCGTTGCCGCCGACATAGACGCGTGCGTTGGGGTCGGCGGCGGTCGGATCGACGGTCGTCAGCGCCGGATCGGGCACGAACAGCGGCCGCGAGTGGACGATGTCGCCGAGCGCCGACGTGCGCGTGCGGAAAGTGCCCGTGCCGTAGGCGAAGGCGGTGCCCTCCTTGCTGCGGTTGCCGCGGACATAGTTCAGGATGTCCTGGCCGACCTTGTTGTTCTCGTCCTTGCTGTCGGCCGTGTTGATCGCAGTCTTCTGCGCGGTGCTGAGATTGGCCCAGCGGAACGCGACCTTGGTCGCGCCGCTCATCGTGGCGATCAGTCGCACGGTGTCCCAGTTCTGGGCGTCGAGATGGCTGGCGGCGCCGTCGTCCCACAGGCCGCCGGTGACGCTGCCCAGCGTGTCCACGCCGTCGGCCGTCAAGTTGCCGGCCCAGTTGCCCTTGTCGTAGTCGCCGCGGAAGAGGGTCTGGCCGTTGAGCCCGAAGTTGAAACTGGTGACTTCGACCGGCGCCACCCACCCGACCGGCTGGTCGTTGGGGACGAACGCCGCCATCGGGGCGCCGTACGCGCTCCCGCACAGAACCAGGCAGCCGAAGGTCAGTCGAGTTGCGATTGCGAAGATGTTCTTCATGATCCTTGCCTTCCCTTTGCGCGTCGCCGGCGGCGCCGGCTCGGCGTCTAGCAGCTTGGAATCTCGTACGTCGTCTGGATGAACTTGGTCGTGCCGCGGGCGCTGGTGCCGCGCGCGGTCACGCGAAAAAGATCCGCCTTCTGGCAGATCGAACTGGCGCGCCCGCCGGTTTCGACGGAAGCGCCGAGCAGAGTCTGGTTGGCTGCGATCTTCTGGATGATGTAGCGGCGCGAGTCGTCGCCGCCGCTGCCGACTGCGGCGCACACGTTGCTGCTGTTGAGCGCGCAGGAATTGGAATCGCTCCAGCTCATCGTCAGCGGATCGCTGGTGAAGCTGCCGACCGGGTACAGGTACGGCGTCGCATTGGAGCCCGTTCCCGCATAGGTCGTGAACCCCGCGTTCTTCCAGTTGCCGCTCGACGTGAGCCACGTATGGGCCGTGACCGCCGAGCTTTCCGCCAGATTGAACGCGACGTTCTCGAACTGCAGGTTGCCCGCGAGCTTGAACTGGCTGCCGGACATCAGCGCCCCGGTGATGCCGAGGATCATCATGATCAGCAGCACGACCAGCGTGACGAACAGCGACGTCGCGCCACGCTGCGCACGGATGCCGACCGGCATTGCGGTGGGTCGCGCGTTGGGCGACATCGGGCGGCAGGTTCTCATCGACGGATCTGGATGACGCTGGAGAACAACTGGCGCACGTAGTTGTCGTTCGGGGCGTAGGCGTTGGTCCCGGTGCGGTCGCCGAAGGCGTAGCTCGTCGTGTTGCTGAAGCCGCCGTATTCGGGGTCGCTGCTGCGCGCCAGCAGCCACAGCCGCACGGCGACGACGTTGGCCCAGTCGGACGCGGGCACCGAGGAGGCGTCGAGGTAGGTCACCGCGCCCGCGGCCAGCACGCCGAACTGCACCTGCATGTGCTCGATGCCGGTGGCGACGACCTCCGTGGTGAAAGCCGGGCCCACGCCGAGCGTCGCCCGCTTCAGCGCCGGGACGCCGTCGCCGACGGTGTTGGTGTAGGGGCTGACGAAGTAGACGTCGGCCTTGAGCTTGTAGTCCTCGGACGGCGTCTGAAGCGTGGCCGGCGCGCTGGTGCCGACGAAGGCCGTGCCCTGGAGGAACTCGGTGCGGACGTACGCGGTGTTCGCCACCAGCGACGACGCCGCCTGGAGGTCGGCGCGGCGCAGCAGCAGCACGTCGCCGCGCGCGTAGTTCGCGTCCGTGATGCAGGACAGCGCCTTGGCGTCGTTGCTCGCCCACAGCGGCTTCGCGATGTCGGTGATGGTGATGCTGCTGCCGCACAGCGCATCCGTGGTGGCGGTGGTGCTGTCGCTCGACAGGCTGGTCCAGCTCAGGCCCAGGAAGCCCGCATGCTGGATTTCCCGGCGCATGAAGTCCATCGCGTAGCGGCCGTTGGTCTGCACCTCGGAGAACCGGGCGCTGGTGTTGCTGCTCGACGAATTCGAGACGTACGCGGTGAGCATCGCGGTCAGGATCAGGAATCCCACGACCAGCGCGACCATCAGCTCGATCAGCGACAGGCCGGCGAGGCGCCGGCGGCGAGTCGGGAAGGTGCGCGGCGCCATGGTCATCAGCCCGGATCGAAGAACACGGCCTTGGTCATCACGTACTGGAAGGCTTCCGTGGTCCCGACGGTGGAATAGGTCGTGGTGGCGCGGCGGTCGTTCCAGCCGATCGTGATCGTGTACTTGGCCGGCGTGGTGCTGTTGTCCCAGGCGATGGTGGCGGTGGCGCCGGGGAGCGCGTCGCCCACGCGCTTGCCCCATTCGGCGAGGTCGAAGGCGGCGAGGTCGGCCGAGCCGCACGCGCTGCCGACGCAGGCGGTCGACGTCGTGGTCAGCGTGCAGGGATCGCAGGCGTAGGCGCCGTTGGCGGCCTCCTCGCTGTTGGCCTCGATGCGCTCGCCGAGCTCGGCGGCGAACTGCACTGCGGCGGTGCGGAATTGCGCCGCCTTGGTGAGCTTGGCCGCCGACGACTGCACCCCGGCCGTGGCGAGCAGCCACAGCGTGATGATGAAGAGGGTCACCAGCACCTCGAGCATCGTCACGCCGCGCTGCGCGCGCGCGCCGGGCGAACAGGCGTGACGGGGTAGAGCAGGCATTACAGGATCTCCATCGTCATGGCTCCGAGATCACCATCGAGATGTTGCCCGGGGGGGGGATCGTCCACGTATAGACTTTGGAGTTTGCCCAAGACCCTTTCAGCGTGAATGAAAGGCCGGTCGTGGAATTCTGCACACCCTGCGAGCCGTTGGCGTTGAACCGCACGAACGGCGCCGTCGTCGGCAAGCCGGTGGCAACGAGCGTCGATTCCAGCGCGGCGCGCTTGACGAACGGGTTGGGGTCGTCCGCGGACACGGGGGAGTCGCACTGGTTGAAGTCCGAGGCGGTAGCACTCGTCGTTCCCTGCACGCGGTAGCAGATCATCCAGCCCAAGGTCCAGTTGGTGCCGCAGACCAGCGGCGTCCCCGCCGCGCCGACGGGGCAGACCAGCACCGGCTGGTTGCGCTTGATCGCCTCGCGCCGCGCGAGCTGGAAATCCGCCTGCAGCGTGTTGGCAGCCGAGCGCAGCCGGGCCGACTGGATGAAACCCAGCAATGGCGGCGCGGCGATGGCCGCCAGCGCAGCCACCACGGCGAGCGTCGTCAACAGTTCGATCAGCGTGAATCCGCGATGCATTCCGGTGGGGTCCCGTGGCCTCGTGACTGGCGCTTCTTCACCAATGCGGGCGGTTTTTTGGCTTCCGATGGAATTTTACGCCCGTTCGGAACGCGCCAATACGGCAGGGCACGTGGCCGGTGACGGGCGGACGGGCACGGCAGACGTACGGCAGACCGACGGGGCAGGGGCAGGGCCGCGGCGGGCGGTTCAGGTTTCCCCGGCGCCGGGCGAGTGCCGGATAACGGTCTGATTTATGGTTTTGTCATAAGGCGGCGCCGCGCGCGGCGCCACCCGTCAGGCCGGGCGGCTCAGCACCCGCAGCGGATTGCCCGCCAGCCAGGCGACGATGTCCTCGACCACCCCCGCGTAGAGCGTCCGGTAGTTCTCCTCGGTCACGTAGCCGAGATGCGGCGTGGCCGTGACGTTGGGCAGCCGGCGCAGCGGGTGGCCCGCCGGCAGCGGCTCGACATCGAAGACGTCGAGCCCGGCGCCCGCGATCGCGCCGGCTTCGAGCGCCGCCACCAGCGCGCCTTCGTCGACCAGCGGCCCGCGCGACGTGTTGATCAGGAACGCCGTGGGCTTCATCAGCCCCAGTTCGCGCGCGCCCAGCATGCCCTGGCTGCGCGGCGACAGCACCATGTGCAGCGTGACCACGTCCGACGATGCGAGCAGCGCGTCGAGCGAGCCGGCATGCGCCACGCCGACCTCGGCGCAGCGCTCGGGCGTGAGGTTGGTGCTCCACGCGACCACGTTCATCCCGAAGGCCTGGCCGATCTGCGCCACCCGGGCGCCGAGCTTGCCCAGCCCGATCACGCCGAGCTGCCTGCCGCCGATCTCGGTGCCCAGCGTCGTCTGCCACGGTCCGTCGGTGCGCAGCGCCGCGTTTTCCAGCGGCATGCGCCGCGCGGCGGCGAGGATCAGGCCCCAGGTGAGCTCGGCGGTCGCGTGGCCCTGCGTCGACGTGGCGCAGACGGTGACGCCGTGCAGGGCTGCGGCGGCAAGGTCGATCGAGAGGTTGCGCGGGCCCGTGGTGACGAGGAGCTTCAGCGCCGGCAGCCGCGCGAACAGGCGCCGCGGAAACGGCGTGCGCTCGCGCATGATGACGACGATCTCGCAGTCGCCGATCGCGGCGACCAGCTCGTCCTCGCTGGTGAAATGCGTGCTGTACGCGCGCACGGCCACGGTGTCCGGCAGCGTGGTCCAGTCGGCGATGGAGAGTGCCACGTTCTGGTAGTCATCGAGGATCGCGCAACGGTAGTTCATCGGCAGGCGGCCTTCTTGAAGTTGGGAATGGATGCGCTTCGCGCGCGGGTGCCGGCCGGGGCCGGGGACGGCGCAGGATCCGTGCGCACCGCCGCCACCTGCCGCCGCGCATTCTCGCATGACCGACGCGGGTGTTCCCGCCCGGCATGGGCAACCGGCGCCGGTCTGCGGTAGCATCTTGCGCTCCAGTGGCTCGCATCCCGGCTCGGGGCGCGCCGACCCGACCGGACTCATCACCGATGGCGACGAACGACAAGGCATCTCCCGCCGACCGGATCATCGAGCCGGCGCACGGCGACCCGATGGGCGAGCGGGAGCGGCACGTCGCGCGCCACATCGCGGCGCGCACGCACATTTCGCGCAACCTCGCCAAGGACATGACGGAGCGGCTGACCCTGGGTCAGCGGCTGGCCGACCGGGTCGCGTCGTTCGGCGGCTCGTGGGTCTTCATCTGCCTCTTCGGTGGCGTGATGCTGTGCTGGATCGTGCTGAACTCGTCGATCCTGCTGCGCGCCGGCAACGCGTTCGACCCGTATCCGTACATCCTGCTCAATCTGTTCCTGTCGATGCTGGCGGCCGTGCAGGCGCCCGTCATCCTGATGTCGCAGAACCGGCAGGCCTACAAGGACAGGATGACCGCCGAGCACGACTACGAGGTCAACCTGAAGGCCGAGCTCGAGATCATGGCGCTGCACGAGAAGATAGATCACCTGCGCGAGGCCCAGTGGTCCGAGCTCATCGCCATGCAGCAGGAGCAGTTGCGCCTGATGGCGACGATGGTCGACCATCTTTCACGCCGTCCGCCGGCATCCCCATGAGTATCCGGACATGACCCGATATCCGCCCGTTCCCGCAACGACGCACGGCCACCACCACGAGCACGATCACGATCACGAGCACGACCATGCCGGCAGCGAGCTCTCGGAGATGGACCTGCGGGTGCGCGCGCTCGAATCGCTGCTGCTGGACAAGGGCTACGTCGACCCGACGGCGATCGACGCCCTGATCGAGACCTACGAGACCAAGGTCGGGCCGCACAACGGCGCGCGCGTCGTCGCGAAGGCATGGACCGATCCCGGCTTCCTGCAATGGCTGCGCGACGACGCGACGGCGGCGATCGCATCGCTGGGCTACACCGGCCGCCAGGGCGAGCACATGGTGGCGCTCGAGAACACGCGCGGCGTGCACAACATGGTCGTCTGCACGCTCTGCTCGTGCTACCCGTGGTCGGTGCTCGGGCTGCCGCCCGTCTGGTACAAGTCGGCGCCGTACCGTTCGCGCGCGGTGATCGATCCGCGCGGCGTGCTGGCGGATTTCGGCTGCGCGTTGCCTGCGGACACCGCCATCCGCGTCTGGGATTCGACGGCCGAGGTGCGCTATCTCGTCATTCCGCAGCGTCCCGCCGGCACCGACGGATGGACCGAAGCGCAGCTCGCCGGCCTCGTCACGCGGGATTCGATGATCGGCACCGGCATCGTCGCTTCGCCCGCCGGCGGCGCGGGGGTCGCGGCATGAACGGCGCGCAGGACCTGGGCGGGATGCAGGGTTTCGGCCCGGTGCTGCCCGAGGCCGGCGAGCCGCTCTTCCACGCGCCGTGGGAGCGCCGCGTGCTGGGCGTGACGCTGGCGCTGGGCGCGCTTGGCAAGTGGAATATCGACATGTCGCGCGCCGCGCGCGAATCGCTGCCGCCGGCGCGCTACCTCGCGTACAGCTACTACCGGATCTGGTTCGAAGGGCTCGCCCGGCTGCTGGTCGACAAGGGACTCGCGACGCCGCAGGAAATCGCCACCGGACAGATGTCGATGCCGCCGCTGGCCGGCGTGACGGCGCTACCGGTGGAGCGTGTCGCCGCCGTGCTCGCCCGCGGCAGCCCGACGCTGCGCGAGGCCCGCGTTGTGGCGCGGTTCGCGCCGGGCGACGCGGTGCGCACGCGACAGATGAATCCGCTGGCGCACACGAGGCTGCCACGGTATTGCCGCGGCCGGCGGGGCAGCATCGATGCGGTGCGCGGCGTGCACGTCTTCGCCGACGCGCACGCGGCCGGGCAGGGCGAGGCGCCGCAGTGGCTCTACAGCGTTCGCTTCGACGCGGCCGAATTGTGGGGCGCCGACACCACGGCATCGGCGGTGTACGTCGACCTGTGGGAATCGTATCTGGAGCCGGCATGACCCACGGAAAGGCCACGGGGCCCGCCGACATTCCCGAGCTCGCGGCGGCGTGGCTCGTGCCGCCGGCGGCCGCCGACGCCCCGGTCTTTCGCGCACCGTGGGAGGCGCAGGCGTTCGCGATGGCGCTCGCGCTGCACGAGCGCGGCGTGTTCCTCTGGACCGAATGGGCGGCCACGCTGGCCGACGTGATCCGCGAGGCGCAGGCCGCGGGCGACCCCGACGACGGCAGCACCTATTACCACCACTGGCTGGTGACGCTGGAGCGCCTGTGCGCAGCGAAGGGCCTCGTCACGCCTGCGGCGCTCGCGTCGCGGAAGATCGAGTGGGAAGACGCGGCCCGGCGCACGCCGCACGGGATGCCGATCGTCCTCGAGTAGCGCCTGTTGAGCCGTAGCCCGGGCTACGGCACGAGGGCTACTCCGTCCCTGTAGCGGCGCTTACGGCTTCCGCTTCAATTCCTCGTCGCCTTTGCCGGCATCGTCGGGCTTCTTGCCGACCGGCGCGCGTGGTTCGTTCGGCTTCGGCTCGGCTTTCGGCGGCGGTGCGGCGTTCGCCGGCCGGGACTCGGGCGGCCTCGCCGCCGGTGCCGGGGCGGGCTGCGCCTGCGGCGCCGGTCGCCCGCGTTGCTGCTCGGCCGGCGGTTGTGCCTGCGTCGGTGGTGGGGCGAACTGCGGCGGCCTCGCCGCGGGTGCCGCCGGTGCCGGGGCCGGCGCGGCGGGCGGCGCGGCGGGTGCGACGCGCTGCTCGGGCCGGTTGCGTGGCTCGGGCGCGGGTTGCACCGGAACGACAGCCTGCGGCGGACGCGCTGCGGCGGGCGGCGCGCTGACCGGCGGGACCGCCGGCGGGGCGACGACCGGGGGTGCCGCGATGACGGGCGGTGCCGTGGGCGTGGCACGCTGCTCCTGCCGGTTGCGCGGCTCGGGGACGGGCTGCGCCGGGGCCGTCGGCGCCTGCTGTCCGCGGACCACCGGCGTCGTTGCGGAAGGTGCCGGTATCGTGGCGGCAGGTTGGGGTTGGCCACCCGGCTCGCGCCGGCTGCCGGCCTCGCGCTGTTGCCCGGCCGCCGGTTGCGGCGGCGGCGCCGCGGCAGGCTGCGCGTTGTTCGGCGTGCGCACCAGTTCCACCCTCGCGGCCGGCGTCGGCGACGCGGTCCGCAGCGCGGGCAGTGCCGTCGCCTCGATCGGCTTGCCGGGGTTGTTCGCCAGCGCGCGCTCCTTCGCCGCGAAGCCGACCGGCGCCGCCGGCGGCTCGGTCCGGGCGACGATCCGTCGCTCCTGCACCGGCGGTTCCTTCGCCTGCGGGCCCGCGCCGCGCACGCTGACCGGCGTGGGCGCGATCACGGCCACGGCGTTCACCGGGGCGCGCACCAGTTCCGCCTGCGGCACGCGCAGCGCGGTCCGCGCGACCGGCTGCGACGCGACAAAGGCGGCGGTCGGCACCGCGATCACCGCGCCCGGCACCTGCTGGTTCATGTAGCGGACGTTGGTCGTGCCGCGATTGTTGTAGACGTTCGTGATGTTGGTCGTGTTGATGACCGTGTTGGTCACGTTGACGTTGGTGAAGTACGTGCGGCTCACGTTGTAGGCGGGGCGATAGACGTCGCGCGGCCCGAGCGGGAACCAGCCGACGGCGCCGACGCGGCCCGAGGTCAGCGCCACCTGGAAGCCGCCGCCGCCGACGAACGCGACGAGCGCCGGCGCGTAGACCGCGCGCGCCGCGACGGGACCGGGGATCCAGCCCCAGCCGCCGCGGATGAAAGCCCAGCGGCCGTAGTGCGAGACCGCGAAGCCCCACGGGGCGTCGTCGATCCAGGTCCAGCCCCAGGGCTCGACCCATGCCCAATGGCCGTCGCGGTAGGGCGCCCAGCCCGCCACCACGCGCGTCGGCATCCACACGTTGCCGTACTCGGGCACCACGCGCCACGCGCCGTAGGCATCGAGGTCCTGGTAGCCCACGACTTCGGGCGAGACGTAGCGCGCCGACGGCGACGTGTCGTAGCCGCGATCGCGCTCCTGCGCCCAGCGGTCGAATGCATCCGGCGGCGGGGCGGCAAGCTCGTCGTAATCGGCCAGCGCGGTGCCGAAGAACCGGTACGCGCGGCCCGCGTCGACGACGTAGGCGGCGCCGTCGCCGAAGACCTCGGCCTGGCCGCGGCGCGTCAGCACTTCGGTCGCGTTGCCGTTGGGGTCGACGGCGATCCGGTACTGGCCCGGCTGCCGGATCACGAACGCAAGATTCGGCGTGTCGATCTCCACGACCTGGTCGCGGTCGAGGTGGCGAACGCGGACGCTCAGCATCCCCTGCGCGAGCTGGACCTGCAGCACGCGATCGTCGAGGTTGAGCAGCGTGACGCTGGTGGTCGGGCCGAGCCGCACCGCGGCGGTGCCGACCTGCAACTCGACGCGCGCGTCGTGGTCCGCCCACAGCCGGTCGCCGGTGACGATCGGCCGGTTGAGGCTCGCCTCGACCCACTCGTTCTCTCCTGCGGGAGAAAAGCTCACCGGGCCGCTCATGTAGCCCAGGCGCGCCACGCGCAGCGGCGGATCGGCGGCGGCGGCTCCTGCCAGCACGAGCAGCACGAACCCGATCAGGAGCGAAGGAAGACGAAGGCCGTGACGGCGTTGCGTTTGCATGGTGTATCCCGTGGTGAAGAGCGTGACGCCGGATCCGTCGCTGCTGTCGATAACGCGTTCGCCCCGCGATCGGATGACACCGTGCGCCCGCCGTGGCGCGCATATCGCTTCGCCTACATCACCGGCGCGGACGGCAGCGACGACTCGCGGGGCGCGGCCTCGCTCGCTGCGAGCCTCGCCGGCGCGCCGGGGGCGCAGAGGACGCGGATCGTCGCGAGCTACCAGATCACGGTCCGCTTTCGCGACGGATCGAGGCATCTCTTCAACGAAGTGACCGGACGCACGCTGCAATCCGGCGAACGCGTCCAGGTGATCGCCGGCGCCAACGAGCCGTTGCCATGACCGCCGCCGCAACCCCTGCTTCATATCCGGATGCGGCCGGCGTCGCGGCACCTGCTGCCGCGCCGGCGCCCGAACCACCCACCGAGGAGAACCGCATGCGAACGACCCGCACCACTGCTGTCGCCGCGCTGTCATTCGTCGCCATCGTCAGCCTGCTTTCCGGATGCGAGAAGGAAGGTCCGGCCGAGCGCGCCGGCAAGGAAATCGACAACACCGTCAAGAAGCTGACCCAACGCATCGATCTCCCCGCGCCGCGGGCCGACGCGCCGCGCATCGGGGCGGGCCACCGGTTGCGCTAGCGCCGATGCCGGGGCGACCTGCCCCGGCACCCGAGGTCAGCCGCGGTACGGCACCGCATGCGGCGGCCGGTAGACGACGGCATGACCGTGCCCACCGTGGTACGGGCGGAACGGCTGCACGTAGACCACGCGCGGCGGCCGGTAGACGACCGGCGGCGCGAAGTATGCCGGTGCCGGCGCGATCCACGCCGGCCCGGGGGCATACGACGCTGGAGCGGCGTAGCCGTAGGCCGCCGGCGCCGCGTAGCCGTAGGCCACCGGCGCCGCGTAGCCGTAGCCCACGCCGCCACCGTTGCCGCCGTAGTAACCCCCGGAATTCGCGGCGATCGACGCGCCGGTGATGGCACCCAACGCGCCGCCGACCCACGCGCCGTTGCGGCCGTTGACGCTGTTACCGATCACGGCACCGATGCCGCCGCCGACGAGTGCGCCCAATGCCGGGTCGCCGGCGGAAGCCGTCGGGACGAGCGTTGCCGCGGCCGCGGTGGATGCGATGGCGGCGATGACCATGGATTTCCTGAGCATGTTCGGTCTCCTCTCGTTTGTTCTTGACTGCGGAGGCGCCGGAGAGTTCCGGAGGACCGTGGAAGTCGCCGGGCCGCGCCTCCAATAACGCGCGGATCCGCGTTCGGTGGTCAGCGCAAACAATCTGTTACAAATTCGGGCGGGGCCCGCCCGGCGCGGCGCCGCCGTCAGAGCGCGCTGGCGATCGTGTTGATGCTAAGCGCGACCAGCGCGATGTTGAAGATGAACGCGAGCACGCCGTGTACCAGCGTGAGCTGCCGCATCGGCCGCGAGGCCGCCTGCACGTCCGAGACCTGCGACGTCATCCCGACGACGAACGCGTAATAGGCGAAGTCCATGTAGTCGGGATCGCCGTCGCCCGGGAACCGCAGGCCGCCGTCGGCCTCGGGGCGCAGCCGCTCCTGGCGCCAGTAGGTTCGCGCGTAGTGGAACGTGAACACGGTGTGGATCAGGAGCCACGACGACGTCAGCGCGACGATCGTCAGCGTGAGGTGCCACGCCTTCGGCCAGAACGCGAGGCCCCTGATCGTCGCGACGACGAAGCCGATCGCAACGATGCTGGAGCATGCCGCGAGCACGACGAGCAGGAAGATGAGGTAGCCGCTCGAGTCCTGCGCCAGCGCGTGGGCGCGCGTCGAGGTCGGGTCCGACGACGCGATGATCGACCAGGCGAGGGCGAGGTAGACGAGGGTGCCGGCATCCCAGCACGCGACGATCCGCGTGTGCCACGAGATCGTGTCCGGCAGCGCGGCGTAGATGATCGCCGAAACGGCCAGCGCCGCAGCGAGCCTTTCGCGCGCCCCGAGGCGGTCGAGCCACGCCGATGCCCTGCCGGGGGGCGGCGTGGCGGTCATGGTCGTCGTGCGGCAGGTCGGGGCATGGCCCCATTCTAGTCGCCGCCGGCGATGGCGCCGCGAATCCCTTGTCGGTGCAGCAGCGTTCGTGCGTCAACGCACCGACGCTGCGGCGCGCGCGCTCCATTCTGCAAGCCATAACCCGACGACGAAGGAGACCCGCGATGAGGCTGAACCGACACTGGGCGATACCGCTCGCACTGGCAGGGGGCATGGCGATCGGCGCCAGCCTCACGCTCCACCGGCGCAACGAGCGCCGCCAGGCCGAGCGCAGGCAGCAGCGCGAGGATATTCGCGCCTGGGAAGGCGAGGGCGGCAGCATCGGCGCGGCGGGCGCCGCAGCCGGCACCACCGCGCCTGAACAATCGACAACCTCCGGGAGTCCCGCATGAGCAGCATGAGCAAGCTTGCGATCAGGAATGCCCTCGTCGTCCTCGGCCTCGCCGCGGCCGGCAGCGCGCTCGCCAGCGTGACGTTCTACGAGCGCGAGAACTTCGGCGGGCGCGAAGTGACGTTCGACACGCAGGTCTTCAAGCCCGAACTCGCCAATTTCCCGGTCAGGGACTGGGGCTTCATCGGCTGATCCGCCGGTTGCCATGTCGCGCGACCGGCGCCCAACCGGTCGCAAATGCGATAATCGAAGGGTGGAAGCGGCGCGAACGTGCGCGCCGCCCGAGCGGAGCCTTCCGATGCACCAAGATGTGATCGTCGCCGGGGTCGGCATGATCCCGTTCACCAAGCCGGGCGCCGGCGACGCCTACGACGCGATGGGCGCGGCCGCCACGCGGGCGGCGCTGGACGACGCCGGCATCGGCCCGGAAGACGTCGACGTGATCGAGCTGCACGACTGCTTCGCGCAGAACGAGCTCATCACCTACGAAGCGCTGGGGCTGTGCCCGGAAGGCGGCGCCGAGCGCTTCGTCGCCGACGGCGACAACACCTACGGCGGGCGCTACGTCACCAACCCGTCCGGCGGGCTGCTGTCGAAGGGCCATCCGCTCGGTGCGACCGGCCTCGCGCAGTGCTTCGAGCTGACCCAGCAGCTGCGCGGCAACGCGGAGCGGCGGCAGGTCGCCGGCGCCCGGCTGGCGCTGCAGCACAACCTCGGCCTGGGCGGCGCGTGCGTGGTGACGCTCTACCGGGCGAACTGAGCAAGGCCGCCCGAATCCGGCGCTGCGCGTCCTGTTCCCGAGCCTGCACATCGAACCCTTGGCGGTACCCGGCATGACTTCTCCCTATCCTCATCTTCTTGCTCCGCTCGACCTCGGCTTCACCACGCTGAAGAACCGCGTGCTCATGGGGTCGATGCACACCGGCCTCGAGGAGGCGCCCGACGGCTTCGCGCGGATGGCTGCGTTCTACGCGGAGCGCGCGCGCGGCGGCGTCGGCCTCATCGTGACCGGCGGCGTCGCGCCGAACCTGTGCGGGCGCCTCGAACCCAAGGCGTCGCAGCTCACGTGGCCGTGGCAGCTCGCGAAGCACCGGCTGGTGACCGGCGCCGTGCACGCCGAGGGTGGCAAGATCGCGCTGCAGATCCTGCACGCCGGCCGCTACGCCTACCATCCGCTGTCGGTGGCGCCGTCGGCGCTGCGCGCGCCGATCACGCCGTTCAAGCCGCGCGCGCTGACCGGCTGGGGAGTCCAGCGGACCATCGCCGCGTACGCGCGCTGCGCGGGGCTCGCGCAGCGCGCCGGCTACGACGGCGTCGAGATCATGGGCTCCGAGGGCTACCTGATCAACCAGTTCGTCGCGCCGAAGACCAACCTGCGCGACGACGAGTGGGGCGGCACGTTCGAGAACCGGATCCGGTTCCCGGTCGAGGTCGTGCGCCGCACGCGCCTCGCCGTGGGCCGCGACTTCATCATCATCTTCCGGCTGTCGATGCTGGACCTGGTCGAAGGCGGCAGCACGTGGGAGGAGGTGGTGGCGCTGGCCCGCGCGGTGGAGGCCGCGGGCGCCACGATCATCAACACCGGGATCGGCTGGCACGAGGCGCGGATCCCGACCATCGCCACGATGGTGCCGCGCGCGGCGTTCACGTGGGTGACGCAGCGGATGAAGCGCGAGGTCCGCATCCCGCTCGTCACCACCAACCGGATCAACGACCCGGCGGTGGCGGAGGACGTCCTCGCGCGCGGCGACGCCGACATGGTCTCGATGGCGCGGCCGTTCCTCGCCGACTCCGAGTTCGTCAACAAGGCGGCGGCCAACCGCGCCGACGAGATCAACACCTGCATCGCCTGCAACCAGGCCTGCCTCGACCATATCTTCGCGCGCCGCCTGACGTCGTGCCTCGTCAATCCGCGGGCCTGCCACGAGACGGTGATCGTGGTCCGGCCCGCGCGGGAGAAGCAGCGGGTCGCCGTCGTTGGCGCCGGACCGGCGGGCCTCTCCTGCGCGACGACCGCGGCCGAGGCCGGCCACGCGGTGACGCTGTTCGAGGCGGCGGCGGAGATCGGCGGCCAGTTCAACCTGGCGCGGCGCATCCCGGGCAAGGACGAGTTCGCCGAGACGCTGCGCTACTTCCGGCGCCGCATCGACGTGACCGGCGTCGACCTGCAGTTGAACCGTCGTGTCGGCGCCGTCGACCTCGCCGGCTTCGACCGCATCGTCGTCGCCGCCGGCGTCGTGCCGCGCACGCCCGACATCCCGGGCATCGGCCACCCGAGCGTGGCCGGCTACGTCGACGTGGTCATGGGCCGGCGCGAGGTGGGCCGCCGGGTGGCGATCATCGGCGCCGGCGGCATCGGCTTCGACGTCGCCGAGTTCCTCACCCACCACGGCGGCCAGGACGGCATCGACGAGTACCGCGCGGAGTGGGGCATCGACGGCGGCTACGCGAACCGCGGCGGCCTCACCGCGCCCGCGGCCGCGCCGCCGCCGCGCGAGGTATGGCTGCTGCAGCGCAAGCCCGGCAAGGTGGGCGACGGGCTCGCGAAGACCACCGGCTGGATCCGGCGCACGCTGCTCAAGAAGCGCGGCGTGAAGATGATTTCCGGCGTGCGCTACGATGCCATCGACGACGCCGGGCTGCACGTCACCGTCGACGGCAAAGAGCAGGTGCTCGCCGTCGACACGATCGTGGTGTGCGCCGGGCAGGAGCCACGGCGCGACATCGTTGCCGGGCTCGAGTCGGCCGGGCTGCCGGTGCGGCTGATAGGCGGCGCGGACGTCGCAGCCGAACTCGACGCCAAGCGCGCGATCGAGCAGGGAATGGAGGTGGCGCTCGCGCTATAGACACGCGCGGGCGTCGCGCCGCCCGGCATTCGCCGGGACCGGCAGCGGGATTGCGCTCGCGGCGAAGATGCGCCACGCTGCCGGGCGGACGGAACGGTCCCGGTCTTTACGATCGTTAGAACAGAGCGCAGGAGCGAAGGCAGTGAGCCACGCGCGCATTGAGCGCGGGCCTGCGATGGACAATGCGTTGACAGCAGGACGACAACAGACATGAGCACAATCGACGTCAAGGTCCCCGACATCGGCGACTTCAAGGGCATCCCGGTCATCGAGATCTTCGTCAAGCCGGGCGACACCGTCGCGGCGGAAGACTCGCTGCTGACCCTCGAGTCGGACAAGGCGACGATGGACGTGCCGTCGCCCGCGGCCGGGGTCGTCCGCGAGGTCAGGGTGAAGCTGGGCGACAAGGTCAGCGAAGGCACCGTGATCGCGGTCCTCGACGCCGTCGGCACGGGGGACGCGCCGGCCGCTGCTGCGGCCGCGCCGGCGGCTGCCGCCAAGGCGCCGCCGCCCGCGGCGGCCCCCGCTGCTCCGGCCGCGCCGGCGGCGGCAGCGTACGAGGGCAGCGCCGACGTCGAATGCGACGTCGTGGTGCTCGGCGCCGGGGTCGGCGGCTACTCGGCGGCGTTCCGCGCCGCCGACCTCGGCATGGCGACGGTGTTGGTCGAGCGCTACCCGACGCTGGGCGGCGTGTGCCTCAACGTCGGCTGCATCCCGTCGAAGGCGCTGCTGCACACCGCGGCCGCGATGGACGAGGTGAAGGCGCTGGCGCGCCACGGCATCGTCTACGGCCCGCCCACCGTCGACATCGACGCGCTGCGCGCGTTCAAGGACGGCGTGGTGAAGAAGCTGACGGGCGGCCTCGCCGGCATGGCGAAGGCGCGCAAGGTGCAGGTGATGCAGGGCGTCGGCGCGTTCGTCGGCCCGAATCACCTCGCCGTCACGGCCGGCGACGGCAGCGTGAAGACGGTGAAGTTCGGCAAGGCCGTCATCGCCGCCGGCTCGCAGTCCGTGAAGCTGCCGTTCATGCCCGACGACCCGCGGGTCGTCGATTCCACCGGCGCGCTGCTGCTCTCCTCGATCCCGAAGCGGATGCTCGTGATCGGCGGCGGCATCATCGGGCTGGAAATGGCCACCGTCTACTCGACGCTCGGCGCGCGCATCGACGTCGTCGAGATGCTGGGCACGCTGATGACCGGCGCCGACCGCGACCTCGTGAAGGTCTGGGAAAAGGTCAACGCGCCGCGCTTCGACAAGGTGATGCTGAAGACGAAGACCGTCGGCGCGACGGCGACGCCCGAAGGCATCCTCGTCAGCTTCGAGGGCGAGGCGGCGCCCGCCGAGCCGCAGCTCTACGACCTCGTGCTGGTCGCCGTCGGGCGCAGCCCCAACGGCCGCAAGATCGGCGCCGAGAAGGCCGGCGTGGCCGTCACCGACCGCGGCTTCATCGAGGTCGACCGCCAGCTGCGCACGAACGTCGCGCACATCTTCGCGATCGGCGACGTCGTCGGCCAGCCGATGCTCGCGCACAAGGCCGTGCACGAGGGCCACGTGGCCGCGGAGGCCGCGCACGGCGACAAGTCGTTCTTCGACGCGCGGCAGATCCCGTCGGTCGCCTACACGGATCCCGAGGTGGCGTGGGCCGGCAAGACCGAGGACGAGTGCAAGGCCGCCGGCATCAAGTACGGCAAGGCGGTGTTCCCGTGGGCGGCGTCGGGCCGCGCCATCGCCAACGGCCGCGACGAGGGCTTCACCAAGCTGCTGTTCGACGAGGCGACGCACCGGATCATCGGCGGCGCGATCGTCGGCACGCACGCCGGCGACCTGATCGGCGAGGTCTGCCTCGCCGTCGAGATGGGCTGCGACGCGGCCGACATCGGCAAGACGATCCATCCGCACCCGACGCTGGGCGAATCCGTCGGGATGGCCGCCGAGCTGTACGAGGGCGTCTGCACCGACCTGCCGCCCGCCAGGAAAAAATAGCCGGTGCGATCCGCGCCGCCAGGCAACCCACCGAGAGTCCGATGACCGACAAGCAACCCATCGATCCCGCGCAGTGGCTGGCCGAATTCGGCCGGGCCGGGCAGGAAATGATGCGTCCCTTCCTCGCCGCGGCGGCAGCTGCCGTACCGCCAGCCGCCGCTGCGCCCGGCGCGGCGCCTGCCGGTGGCAACGGCGCGGCGCCCGATTCCTACGCGCAGGTCGCGGCGATGACGCAGAAGCTGGCCGAACTGCAGCAGGGCTACTGGCAGCAGATGGCGAACACGTGGACCGCGATGGCCACCGGCGCGCTCGCCGCCGCGGCGCCGCCGGCCGCCGACCGCCGCTTCGCCGCACCCGCCTGGCACGAGGACCCGCGCTTCGACCTGCTGCAGCGCTCGTACCTCGCGTACTCGCAGTTCCTGCAGAAATCCGTCGACAGCGCGAAGGTCGACGACAAGACGCGCGGCCAGCTCTCCTTCGCCGTCCGGCAGTTCGTCGACGCGATGAGCCCCGCGAACTTCCTCGCCACCAATCCCGAGGCGCTGCAACTGGCGCTGGAGACGGGCGGCACCAGCATCACCGAGGGCATGGGCCTCCTGTTGAAGGACCTCGCCAAGGGCCGCATCTCGATCACCGACGAGAGCGCGTTCGAGGTCGGCCGCAACATCGCGGTGACCGAAGGCGACGTCGTGTTCGAGAACGACCTGATCCAGCTGATCCAGTACGCGCCGCGCACGCCGCAGGTGCACCGGCGGCCGCTGGTGATGATCCCGCCGTGCATC
This sequence comes from Bordetella parapertussis, assembly GCA_943331295.2. Classification (GTDB taxonomy): domain Bacteria; phylum Pseudomonadota; class Gammaproteobacteria; order Burkholderiales; family Casimicrobiaceae; genus CAIWHR01. The sequence continues at coordinate 28,143 of CALQLA020000010.1, forward strand.
AACAAGTTCTACATCCTCGACCTCACGCCGGAGAACTCGTTCGTCCGCTACGCGGTCGACCAGGGCCACACGGTGTTCATGGTGTCGTGGCGCAACATCACCGCGGACCTCGGGCACCTGACGTGGGACGACTACCTGCGGCTCGCCGTCATCACGGCGATCGACGTGGCGCAGGAGATCACCGGGGCCGCCGAGGTCGACACGCTCGGCTTCTGCATCGGCGGCACGCTGCTCGCGTCCGCGCTCGCGGTGATGAAGACCAACGGCGACGAGCGCGTCGCCAGCGTCACGCTGCTGACGTCGATGCTCGACTTCTCCGACGCCGGCGAGATCGGCATGCTGGTCACCGAGCAGAGCGTCGCGCAGCGCGAGTCCGCGATCGGCAAGGGCGGCGTGGTCGAGGGCTCGGAACTGGCGCTGACGTTCTCGGCGCTGCGCGCCAACGACCTCATCTGGCCGTACGTCGTCAACAGCTACCTGAAGGGCAAGGGGCCGGCGGCGTTCGACCTCCTGTACTGGAACTCCGACGGCACCAACCTGCCGGGACCGATGTTCTGCTGGTACCTGCGCAACACGTACCACGAGAACAGGCTGCGCGAGCCGGGCGGCACGGTGCAGTGCGGCGTGCCGGTGGACCTGTCGGACATCGACGTGCCCGGCTTCATCTACGCATCGCGCGAAGACCACATCGTGCCGTGGCGCACGGCCTACGCGTCCACGCAGCTCCTGGGCGGCCACAACACGTTCGTGCTGGGCGCCAGCGGGCACATCGCCGGCGTCGTCAATCCGCCGGCGAAGAACAAGCGGAACTACTGGACGGGCGGCACCGCCGGCGGCGACGCCGAGCACTGGTTCTCGACGGCCGAGAGCAAGCCCGGCAGCTGGTGGCCTGTCTGGAGCGCCTGGCTCGATTCGCGTGCCGGCGGCAAGGTTGCGGCGCCCGCGAAGCCGGGAAGCAGGAAGCATCGCCGCATCGAGCCGGCACCGGGCCGTTACGTGAAGGCCAAGGCGGAATGAGTCGTCCGCGGTAAGGATCAGGCAGTCAATTCGAGGAGAGCAGGACCATGGAAGAAGTCGTGATTGTGGCCGCGGGACGCACCGCGGTCGGAAAATTCGGCGGCAGCCTGGCGAAGACACCGGCGGCCGACCTCGGCGCGCACGTCATCAAGGGCTTGCTCGCGCGCACCGGCATCAAGCCCGAGATGGTCAGCGAAGTGATCATGGGGCAGGTGCTCACCGCCGGCGTCGGCCAGAACCCGGCGCGCCAGGCGGCGCTGCGCGCGGGCCTGCCGGACATCGTGCCGGCGTTCACCGTCGGCAAGGTCTGCGGCAGCGGCCTCAAGTCGATGCACCTCGCCGCGCAGGCGATCAAGTGCGGCGACGCCGACATCGTCATCGCCGGCGGCCAGGAGAACATGAGCGCGTCGCCGCACGTGCTGAACAATTCGCGCGACGGCTTCCGGATGGGCGACGCCAAGCTCGTCGACACGATGATCGTCGACGGCCTGTGGGACGTCTACAACAACTACCACATGGGCGTCACCGCCGAGAACGTCGCGAAGAAGCACGGCATCACCCGCGCCGAGCAGGACGCGTTCGCGACGGCGTCGCAGAACAAGGCCGAGGCGGCGCAGAAGGCCGGCCGGTTCAAGGACGAGATCCTGCCGTTCGACATCGTGTCGAAGAAGGGCACGGTCGTGTTCGACGCCGACGAGTTCCCGAAGCACGGCACGACGCTGGAGTCGCTCGCTTCGCTGCGCGCCGCGTTCGCGAAGGACGGCACGGTGACGGCGGGCAACGCCTCCGGCATCAACGACGGCGCCGCGGCGGTGATCATGATGTCGGCGCGCCGCGCGGCCGAGCTCGGCCTCGCGCCGCTGGCGCGGATCAAGGCCTACTCGTCGGCGGGCCTCGACCCGACGATCATGGGCATGGGCCCGGTGCCCGCCAGCCGGCTGTGCCTCAAGAAGGCCGGCTGGACGCCGCAGGACCTCGACCTGATGGAGATCAACGAGGCGTTCGCGGCGCAGGCAATCGCCGTCAACAAGGAGATGGGCTGGGACACCAGCCGGATCAACGTCAACGGCGGCGCGATCGCGATCGGCCACCCGATCGGCGCGTCCGGCGCGCGGATCCTCGTCACGCTGCTGCACGAGATGATCCGGCGCGACGCGAAGAAGGGCCTCGCGTCGCTGTGCATCGGCGGCGGCATGGGCGTGGCGCTGGCGCTCGAGCGGTAGGAGGGGAGGGCCCCCCGAAGCGCGCTGCGCGCGCCTCCCCCCCGAGGGGGGCGGGCGCGGCGGCCCTCCGGGCATGACCGCGCATCGCATGCGGCGGCGCGCCCATTGCCCGAGGCCGTCGTGCCGAGTACGATGAATCCCGTTTTCTCCGCTGTACCGCCTTCGAGGAGCTACACCGCATGTCCAAGGACGTACCGCTGACCGGAACCGACGGCGCGCCGCTGCCGGTGCTGCCGCCGGACCGCGACCCGCGACTCTCCATCCGCGTCATCCGCGTGATGTTCTACGTGCCGGGATTCATGGCACTGCTGCTGCTGAAGGCGGGCGAGCCCACCGCGTTCGGCCTCACCGTCGAGATGCTGTTGCTGGCCTCGGCCTCGGCAGTCGTCGCGGGCCTCTTCATCGCCACCCAGTCGTCCGGCGGCACCTCGGACAATTCGTCCAGGGTCGGCCTGTGGAGCGGTGCGCTGGTACTGGAACTGCTCGCCGTCGTGCCGTTCCTCTGCGCCGTGCCGCCGCTCTTCCACCAGCTCGCGCACAGCCAGCTGCTGCATTCCCTCGCGCCGGGCGCCACCGTGGTTTCGCTCGGGCACACGGAGTTCGTGCCGGCGGCCGCGATCGTCCCGTTCATAATCTACCAACTCGCCGGGTTCGGCACCCTGCACTACGTCGTGCCGAAGCCGGTCAACTGGGCGATCAACCTGGCGCTGCTCGGGCTCATCATCGGCGGCTACTTCGCCAACCGCATCGGCCGCTACGACGTCGAGCTCGTCACCGGCGCCTTCCTGGTCGTGCTGATGGCCTGCACCGTCGCGTTCGGCGTGATGAAGCTGAAGGAGATGCAGGCGGACTACGATGCCCGGCGGCCGCCCAAGGCACCCAAGCACCAAGCCCTCGACGAGGCCACGCCCGCGGCCTGATTGCCGTCGCCCGCCGCCCCGGCGGGCGTCGGCCCCGGCGGCGACCGTGCCGGCCGACCGCATTTGCTGTATAATCAAAGTTATAGGTATCTCTGCGGCCCGCAACGATGCGGGCCTTTTTCTTTTCCGGAGCATCATGTCCTTCTCGAATCTCGGCCTCGTCGACGAACTCGTCCGCGCGGTCACCGAACGCGGCTACACGGTGCCGACACCCGTGCAGGCGCAAGCCATCCCGGCCGTCCTCAGCGGCGGCGACCTCCTCGCGGGCGCGCAGACCGGCACCGGCAAGACCGCCGGCTTCGTGCTGCCGCTGCTGCAACTCCTGTCCGGCCGCAAGCCGAAGCCAGCGGCCACCGGTTCGTCGCGCGCGCCGATCCGCGCGCTGATCCTGACGCCCACGCGCGAACTCGCCGCGCAGGTGGAGGAGAGCGTCCGCCTCTACGGCAAGTACGTGCGGCTGTCGTCGATGGTGATGTTCGGCGGCGTCAACATCAATCCGCAGATCCAGCGGCTGAAGAGCCCGCTCGACATCCTCGTCGCCACGCCCGGCCGCCTGCTCGACCACGTGTCGCAGCGCACGCTCGACCTCTCGCGCGTCGAGATCCTCGTGCTGGACGAGGCCGACCGGATGCTCGACATGGGCTTCATCCGCGACATCAAGCGCGTGCTGGCGCTGCTGCCCAAGGAGCGGCAGAACCTGCTGTTCTCGGCCACGTTCTCCGGCGAGATCAAGACGCTCGCCGACAGCCTGCTCAACCACCCGGCGCGCATCGAGGTGGCGTTCCGCACCGCGACCGCGGACCTGATCGCGCAGAAGATCTACCGCGTCGACCGCGAAAGGAAGCGCGAGCTGCTGACCCACCTGATCAAGGACCAGCGCTGGTTCCAGGTGCTGGTGTTCACGCGGACGAAGCACGGCGCGAACAAGCTCGCCGAGCAGCTCAACAAGGAAGGCATCGTCGCGCTGGCCATCCACGGCAACAAGAGCCAGGGCGCGCGCACGCGGGCGCTGTCCGAGTTCAAGGACGGCACGCTGCAGGTGCTGGTGGCGACCGACATCGCCGCCCGCGGCCTCGACATCGTCGACCTGCCGCACGTCGTCAACTACGAGCTGCCGAACGTGCCCGAGGACTACGTGCACCGGATCGGCCGCACCGGCCGCGCCGGCGCCGCGGGCGAGGCGATCTCGCTCGTCTGCGTCGACGAGGACAAGTTCCTCGCCGACATCGAGAAGCTGACCAAGCGCACGATCCCGGCGGAGATCGTTCCGGGCTTTGCGCCGGATGCGCGGATCAAGGCCGAGCCCATCACGATGGGCGGGCAGCGCCAGCAGCGCGGCGGCGGGTCGGCAGGCCAGGGTCGCGCCGGTGGCGGCGGGCGCGCGCCGGCCAAGCCGGAGGGGCAGGGCGCTCCCCGCGCCGCGCACGGGCCGAAGGCGCCGGCACCCCGCGGGGCAGCCGCGCCGAAGCCCGGCTTCGGCGGTGCCGCGCGGCGGCCGGCTGCCGCGCCCCGCGCCCGCACGCCCTCGTCGGCGCCGCACAACCCGCAGGGTCGCAACCGCTGATTCCACGCGCCGCGGGCGACGCCCGGTCGCCGCGGGCGGTCGCGACGTCACGCGGCCGCTTGCGAGGGCGCGCAGCGGTCGCTACGCTCTCCCCATGCTCACGCTGCGCGCGCTGACCAAGACCTTCGCCGGCCCGCGGTCGCGCACCATTTTCGCCGGCGTCGACCTGGCACTCGGCGCGGGCGACTACGTCGCGGTGATCGGCGAGTCAGGCAGCGGCAAGTCGACGCTGCTCAACCTGTGCGCCGGGCTCGATCGCGCCGACGGCGGCACGATCGCCGTGGACGGCGTCGACCTTGCCACGCTGGACGACGACGCGCTCACCGTGCTGCGCCGAACTCGCATGGGCTTCGTGTTCCAGGCGTTCCACATCCTGCCCTACCTCACCGTCGCGGAAAACGTCGCGCTGCCGCTGTCGCTGCAGGGGGCGCCGGCGGCGGCGGCCGCGGAGCGCGTGGCGACGATGCTCGCGCGGGTGGGGCTCGCCGGGCAGGGTGATGCCCGTCCGGCCGAGATGTCCGGCGGCGAGCTGCAGCGGGTCGCCATCGCGCGCGCGCTCGTGCACCGGCCGCGGCTCGTGCTGATCGACGAGCCGACCGGCAACCTCGATCCGGACAGCGCGCGGCAGGTGCTCGAACTCCTGCGCGGGCAGATCAAGGCAGAGGGCGCCGCCGGCATCCTGGTCACCCATTCGCGCGCGGCCGCGCGCACCGCGGACCGGACGCTGGTGCTGACGAAGGACGGCCTCGCGCCGGCGCGCGACGTCGCCGGCGAATGACGATTTCCGCCGCGCGCGTCGTCTTCCGCGGCGCCTACGCGCAGAACCGCGCGCGCACGCTGGTCGCGGTGGCCGCGATCGCGCTCGGGGTCGCGCTGGGCTACGCCGTGCAGCTCATCAACCAGACCGCGGTGAACGAGCTCGCGCAGGGCGTGCAGACGCTGTCCGGCGAAGCCGACCTCGAGGTGCGCGGCCCGCGCGCCGGCTTCGACGAGGCGATCTATCCGCGCATCGCGCTGCTGCCCGAAGTCGCCGTCGCGAGCCCCGTGCTGGAGGTCGAGGCCCGGCTCGCCGGCCGGCCGGAGTCGCTCGCGATCGTCGGCATCGACCTCTTCCGTGCCGCGCTGCTGCAGCCGGGTCTCGTTCCCGTCGCCGGCGACCGCCTCGACGCGCTGCGCCCCGGCCTGTTGTTCCCGGCGGCCGGCGTCGGCGCGGCGCTGGGCGTTGCCGCCGGCGACGTGCTGGCAGTGCAGTCAGGGCTACGCGACGTGCCACTGCAGGTCGGCGGCTTCCTGCCGGCGGGGACGCGCGCGCGGATCGCCGTGATGGACATCGCCGGCGCGCAGGCGGCGTTCGACCGGCTGGGGCGGATCACCCGGATCGACCTGCGGCTCGCCCCAGGCGTCGACGTCGCCGCGTTCCGCGCGCGCCTCGCCGCGGAACTGCCGGCGGGACTCGCAGTGGAGCCGCCGGCGGCAGCACTTGCCGCGAGCGCCGCGCTGTCGCGCTCCTATCGCGTCAACCTCAACGTGCTGGCGCTGGTGGCGCTGTTCACCGGCGGCCTGCTCGTGTTCACCACGCAGGCGCTCGCCGTGGTGCGGCGGCGCGCGCAGTTCGCGCTCTTGCGCGTGCTGGGTGTCACGCGCCGGCGCCTGGTCGCGCTGATCGTCGCCGAGTCGGTGGTCGTGGGCGTCGTGGGCAGCCTCGTCGGCGTCGTGGCCGGCTACGCGCTGGCGCAACTCGCGGTGCGGTGGGTCGGCGCGGACCTCGGGTCCGGCTATTTCCGCGGCGTCGCGCTGGCCGTCGCGCTCGATCCTGGGGCGCTCGCGATCTTCGTCGCGTTGGGTGTGGCCGCCGCCGCGCTCGGCAGTTTCGTGCCGGCGCTGGAGATGGCGCGCACCGAGCCGGCGGCCGCGCTGAAGGCCGGCGACCAGGAGCGCGCGCTCGCGCGCCTGTCGACTGTCTGGCCCGGCACGCTGATGATCGCGGCCGGCGCGCTGGCGACGCTGCTGCCGCCGGTGGCGGAGCTGCCGCTGTTCGGCTACCTCGCGATCGCGCTGCTGCTGGTCGGCACGCTGCTGCTGCTGCCGCGCGTCGCCCGGCTCGCGTTCGCGGCGCTGCCCGCGCCGCGGCATGCGCCGGCGCGGCTCGCGTTCGCGCAGTTGCGCGGTTCGCCGGGCCAGGCGGCGGTCAGCCTCGCGACCATCGTCGCCAGCGTCAGCCTGATGGTGTCGATGGCGATCATGGTGTCGTCGTTCCGGCAGTCGCTCGACACCTGGCTCACCGGCATCCTCCCGGCCGACCTCTACCTGCGCGCCGGTGGCGGCGACACGGTCTACCTCGGGCCCGAGGAACAGGCGCGCATCGGTGCGCTGCCCGGCGTGCGGCGCGTCGATTTCCTGCGCGAGCAGCAGCTCCTGCTCGACGCCGGCCGCCCGCGCGTGATCCTGCTGGCGCGCTCGGTCGACGCCGTCCGCGCCGCCGGGCTGCTGCCGCTCGTCGGTGCCGCGGTGACACCCGCCCCCGGCGCGCCGCCGCCGGCGTGGGTGAACGAGGCGGCGGCCGACCTCTATCGCTTCGCGCCGGGCGACGTGATCCGGCTGCCGCTCGCCGGCCGCACCGAGCCGTTTACCGTCGCCGGCGTGTTCCGCGACTACTCGCGCCAGCAGGGCGCGATCGTCATCGACCGCGACCGCTACGTCGCGCTGACCGGCGATGCCACCGCGACCGGCGGCGCATTGTGGCTCGCTCCCGGCACCGGCGTCGCCGACGTGCAGGCCGCGCTGCTGCGCGCCGTGCCCGGTAGCGACAAGCTCGAGCTGACGGCGCCCGGCGAGATCCGCGCGCTGTCGCTGTCGCTGTTCGACCGCACCTTCGCGGTCACCTATGCGCTGGAGCTCGCGGCCGTCGCGATCGGCCTGGTCGGACTCTCGTCGGCATTCGGCGCGCTGGTGCTCGCGCGCCGGCGCGAGTTCGGCATGCTGCGCCACGTCGGCATGACGCGACGGCAGGTCGGGCTGATGCTGGCCACCGAGGGTCTCGCCGTCAGCGGCATGGGCCTCGTCGTGGGCCTCGGGCTGGGATTCGCGATCAGCCTCGTGCTGATCCACGTCGTCAACCGGCAGTCGTTCCATTTCGGGATGGAGCTCGCGATTCCCTGGGCGGGACTCGCGGGCTTCGCGGCGGTGGTGCTGGCGCTGGCGACCGCCACCGCCGTCGCCAGCGGCCGGCAGGCGATGGGCGACGACGTCGTGCGCGCGGTCAAGGAGGACTGGTGAGCCGCCGCGCCGCGCCCGACGGGATGCTGCCGTGAAGCGGCGCACGTTCGTGGCGGCCTGCGCGCTGCTGCCGCGCCTTGCCTTCGCCGTCGACTATCCGCGCGTGGTGCCGGGTGTCGCCCTTGCGTTCCCGCGCGACCACGGGGCGCATCCTGCGTTCCGCACCGAGTGGTGGTACGTCACCGGTTGGGTTGCCGACCGCGCCGGCAACGCCTACGGCATCCAGGTCACGTTCTTCCGCAACCGGCCCGGGATCGCCGAGGACAACCCGAGCGCCTTCGCGCCGCGTCAGCTGGTGCTGGCGCACGCCGCCGTGGCCGACCCGGCACTCGGCCGGCTGCGCCACGACCAGCGGGTCGCGCGCGCCGGCATGGGCCTCGCCGACACCGCGACCGGGACGACCAACGCGACGATCGGCGACTGGTCGCTGGTCCTCGACGGCGACACCTACCGCGCGCGGATCGCGGCGCGCGAATTCGCCTTCGACCTGGCCTTCGCCGCGCGCGGGGACGTGCTGCTCGAGGGCGATCGCGGGTATTCGCGCAAAGGTCCCGACCCGGCGCACGCGAGCCACTACTACAGCCGGCCGCAGCTCGCCGTCAGCGGCGACCTGTCCGTCGGCGGCAGGACCGTCGCGGTCACCGGCACGGCGTGGCTCGACCACGAATGGTCGAGCGAGGCGCTCGCGGGCGGCGCGGCCGGATGGGACTGGGTCGGGATCAACCTCGACGACGGCGGTGCGCTGATGGCCTTCCGGATGCGTGGCAAGGCGGGGGAGGCGACGTGGGCCGGCGGCACGCTGCGGGCCGCCGACGGGCGCGTCTCGACGTTCGCGCCGGACGCGGTGCGGTTCACGCCGCAGCGCAACTGGCGCTCGCCGCGCACGGGGATCGAATACCCCGTGGCGATGTCGCTCGCCGCCGGCGACGCCACCTACACGCTGACGCCGCTCTTCGACGACCAGGAACTCGACTCGCGCGCCAGCACCGGCGTCATCTACTGGGAAGGCGCGGTGCGCGCGCGGCAGGGCGGGCGCGACGTCGGGCGCGGCTACCTCGAGCTCACGGGCTACGGGAAGCCGCTGGGACTCTGACGCCGTTGCGATCGTGTGCCGGCGCCCATCGTGCCCTGCGGCCATCGGTGTAAGCTTGCTTCGATTCCACCGGCGGCCGAAGGCCGCGCCGGACGCATCGAATCCGGGCGGCGACACGTCCGCCGGAGCACACCAGGGAGAACGGCCATGAGTTTGCTCGATTTCGTGAAGAGTGCAGGCGAGAAACTGTTCCACACCGGGGCGGCGAAGACGGCGATGGAGGGCGCGGCGGCGGCACCCGCCGATCCCGAGAAGGTGAAGGCAGCGAACGACGCGGCGGCCGACGCGATCAGCGCGTACATCGCGTCGCAGAACCTCACCGCGACCGGGCTCCTCGTCACGTTCGACGGCGCGACCGCGACGGCGACGGTGTACGGCGTCGCGCCCGACCAGGCGGCGATGGAGAAGATCGCCCTCTGCTGCGGCAACGTCTCCGGCGTCGCCGCCGTCAACAACATGATGAGCGTCGACCACAGCGCGCCGGAGGCCACGTTCTACACGGTCGTCGCCGGCGACAACCTGTCGAAGATCTCGAAGGCGAACTACGGCGACCCGAACAAGTACATGAAGATCTTCGAGGCGAACAAGCCGATGCTGTCGAACCCGGACAAGATCTACCCGGGGCAGGTGCTGCGCATCCCGCCCCTCTGACCGCGGACATGCCCCCGCCCGCCACCGCGTTGCCCGCCGTTCCCGACGACGACGACGAGGAGGACGACGTCCCCGGTCGCGGCGGGGGCGGCAGCATCGACCCGGACGACGACGAGGGCGTCGACGAGGATGACGATGACGATGACGAGGAGGACACGCTGTGGGCATTCGGTCCCGCCCGCCGGCATCCTCCGGCAGGGTCTCGCTGCGGCGCACAAAACGTGCTATAATTCGACGGTGCGGTGTTCTGCGAGTAGCTCACGGTTGCCCGCCGCACGATGCATTCCCCTTAAGGCAACCGGATCATCGGTTTCTAATCTCTCGGTTCATTCCCCCCGCAGTCCGGGTCTGAACGGTTGCATCCGGTTAGCGACGATGGCTTTGCAGTCTGTCGACCCGGTTGCGGCCTTTCGCGCGCGCTTGGCGTTTCCCGCCTGACGGCCCTCCGGTCGTCGCCGGTTTCGCCGCGCACCCGCATTCACTGCCGCTGTTCCGGAATTTATGGGCACAGGTCCCCTCCCGCTCACAAGGCGGGGAGCGTCCTTGCTGTTGCCCGCCGCCCGCGCGTCCACCTGACACGACGCGCCCGCGGCGAACTTTCGTGAATGGAAATGAACACATGAAATTCGAAGAACTCGGTCTTGCCCCGCAACTCCTGCAGGCGCTCGCCGCCTGCGGCTACGAAGAACCCACGCCGATCCAGGCGCAGACGATCCCCGCGCTGCTCGCCGGCAAGGACATCATCGGCTCGGCCCAGACCGGCACCGGCAAGACCGCCGCGTTCGTGCTGCCGGCGCTGCATCGCCTCGCCACGGTGGCCCCGGCGGCGCGCCCCGCGCGCCGCGGCGTCGGCGTGCCCCGCGTGCTGGCGCTCGCGCCGACCCGCGAACTCGCGCAGCAGGTCGGCGACCAGGTCGTGAGCTACGGCCGCTTCCTCGGCGTCAAGACCGTCTGCATCTACGGCGGCGCGCCCTATCCGGTCCAGAACCGCCAGATCGAGCGCGGCGTCGACGTGCTGGTCGCCACCCCGGGCCGGCTGATCGATCACATCGAGCGCGGCCGGATCGACCTGTCCGCGGTCGAGATCCTGATCTTCGACGAAGCCGACCGCATGCTCGACATGGGCTTCATCGACGACGTCGAGCGCATCGCCGCGCTGACGCCGAAGACGCGCCAGACGGCGCTCTTCTCCGCCACGTTCGACAGCGCGATCCAGCGCCTGTCGGCCAAGCTGCTGCGCGACCCGGTCCGGGTCGACGTGAAGGCCGAGGGGTCCGCGCCGATCGCGATCGAGCAGCGGGTCCACTTCGCCGACGACCACGCCCACAAGCACCGCCTGCTCGACCACCTGCTCGCCGACGCGACGATGGGGCAGAGCATCGTCTTCATCGCCACCAAGCGCGACGCCGAGGCGCTGGCGACGCGGCTGCAGGGCCAGGGCCACGCGGCGGCGGCGCTGCACGGCGACATGAACCAGCGCGAGCGCACGCGCACGCTGCAGGACATGCGCCGCGGCGGCGTGCGCACGCTGGTCGCGACGGACGTCGCCGCGCGCGGCCTCGACGTCGCGGGCATCAGCCACGTGATCAACTTCGACCTGCCGCGGCAGGCCGAGGACTACGTCCACCGGATCGGCCGCACCGGCCGCGCCGGCGCGTCGGGCGTCGCCGTGTCGCTCGCCAACCACAGCGACCGCGGCGCGCTGCGCCAGATCGAGCGCTACACCGGCGCCGCGATCGCGGCGTCCACGATCCCCGGCCTCGAGCCGCGCAGCCGCGGCCATTCCGGCGCCGATGCGCAACGCCCGGTGCGCCGCGGATTCGATTCGCGCAGCCGGTCGTACGGGGCGCCCGCCGGCAACGCCGCGCCGCCGCGCTTTGGCGCCCGGCCGGACGCGTCGCGCTCGGGCAAGCCTGCCGCCCGGCACGACCGCGACGGCGGTTTCGGGAAGAAGCGCACCGGTTCCTGGTAGCCCGCCTCCGGCCGGCGCGCTGCGCCGGCCCCCAAGCGTGCGAAGCCGCGCTCTCGTCGCCGAGGCCGCGGCTTCGTCCATTCCGGGGGCCCGCGCGCGGCGACGGGGCGATTCCCCGCAAGACGACGGTGTTACCGCGCCGACCCTCGCGGTCTACCATGACGACACTGGCATGGCGGATGCCAGACGCAGCATTGTCGGGTGCCGCCGTGGTTGGCCGCGGGAGGGGAGGCGTGCCGGGCCGTACGGGAGGGTTGCTGCCATGAAACGCGCGCAACAGGGTTTCACGCTGATCGAGCTGATGATCGTGGTGGCGATCGTCGGCATCCTGGCGGCCATCGCGATGCCCGCCTACCAGAGCTACGTCGTGCGCTCCAAGATGGCCGAGGCGACGGGCGCGATCGCCGGATGCAAGACCTCGGTCAGCGAGTACGCCTCGTCACGGGGCAGTTTTCCGGCGGATGCGACGGCGGCAGGGTGCAACACGTCGCCTTCGCAGCTCGTCGCCTCGCTCGAGGTCGGCGACGGCGTCATCACCGTCGTGTCGGCCAATACCGGCGCCGGCCCTGCCGAATGCTCGCTGACGCTCTCGCCGACGGGCACGGGTGCCAGTTCGATCACCGGGTGGACCGGGACGTTCTCGGGTTGCCTGTCGAAGTACGTGCCGTCGAACTTCCGCTGAACGCGCGGCATCCCGCCTGCCGGGCAGGTCCGGGTCACGCGCCGCTGGCGCGCGGGAGACCGTCGAAGCGGCGGTAGAACGAGGCGATCGCTGGCGGCAGGGCGCCGTCGGCACGCTCCAGCGTCGATTGCAGGTGCGCCTCGGCCGCGCGGTGCGCGAGCCGATAGAAATCGCGGCACAGCGCATACGCGGCCGGCCCCGGCCAGTCGAGCGGCAACAACGCCGCGGGCAGTTGCGGATCGCGCAGCAGCGCCCGCCGGTAGTCGTGGACCAGCAGCGTGCGCACGACGAAGCACTGCTCGGGATGGTGGGCATCCGCCGGGGACGCGCGAAAGCGCTCGATGACCGTGCCGAAGCGGTGGATCAGTTGCCGGTACAGCGCAGCCACGCCGCGCAGGTCCCAGGCTTCCTCTGATGCCGCCGCAAGTGTCCGGCCGCCCAGGGTGGCGTCGTCCGTGGCCCGCGCGGCCACGATCGCCTCGTTGTACGGTGCGCTCCGGAGCAGCGCCGGGACGGCGTTCCCGGCGCGCCGCGGCCGGGCGAACACGCCGGGGCCGAAGTCGCCGTAGCCCGCCCAGTGCAATTCCGTGGCGGCGAGCCGTCGCTGGCGGGCGTCGAGGCGGTGCGTCAGCAGCAGCTCCCAGGTGTCGTCCCACGCATCCGCCGGATACCCGTAGATCCGCGCATGGGCGACGGCAAAACGCTGCGCGCCGCCGGGGGTCAGCGCGTACTGGCTGCGCCGGCCGACGGGCGCGGTCTCGAGCCAGCCCTGCCGCGCGAGGCGGAACATGCTCGTGCGCACGCGGCGCTCGCTCAGTCCGAACGGCGCCAGCAGGCGGATGACACCTGGCAGCATCGCCGCGCCGCCGTGGGGGGCGACGGCGTCGCCCCAGGCCGTGATGATCAGCGACGGCGCGCGCGGCGGCAGCGCGGCGAGGTGGCGGGCGATCCAGCGGCGGACGTGCGGATCGGATGCGGCGGGGGAAGGGGTGGCTGGCACGGTGTGTTCGCTCCGGCCGGGCGGCCGCTTCGCGCGCAGGGGCGCGAAACGTGATACGGGGTTTGCCCGGCTGCTGCAAAAAGTGTATCGTTTTCCGGCTAGGCTGGCCAGTCACGGCAAGCCGCGCGGCGGCTTGCCGGCGTGGACCAGGCGTGGACCAAGGCGCCGGCAGGAGGAGCGATGTACGCGCAGCTCGTGGACACCGGAGTCAAGGCCGTGAGGACTGGTGCCGACATGGCGCCCGAGGAGCGGGCGTTCCAGGATCGGATCGACGCCGACATCAAGGTCGAGGCGAAGGACTGGATGCCCGACGCCTACCGCCGGACGCTGGTCCGGCAGATCTCGCAGCACGCGCATTCGGAAGTCGTCGGCATGCTGCCCGAGGGCAACTGGGTGACGCGGGCGCCGACGCTGCAGCGCAAGGCCATCCTGATGGCCAAGATCCAGGACGAGGCGGGCCACGGGCTCTACCTGTACTCCGCCGCCGAGACGCTGGGGGTGTCGCGCGACCAGCTCGTCGCCGACCTGCACGCGGGCCGCGCCAAGTATTCCAGCATCTTCAACTACCCGACGCTGTCGTGGGCCGACATCGGCGCGATCGGCTGGCTGGTCGACGGCGCCGCGATCATGAACCAGATTCCCCTGTGCCGCTGCTCGTACGGCCCGTATGCGCGGGCGATGGTGCGCATCTGCAAGGAGGAGAGCTTCCACCAGCGGCAGGGCTACGACATCATGCTGAAGCTGGTCGCCGGCACGCCCGGGCAGAAGGCGATGGCGCAGGATGCGCTCGACCGCTGGTGGTGGCCGTCGCTGATGATGTTCGGCCCCTCCGACGCCGAGAGCGTGCACAGCGCGCAGTCGGCGGCGTGGAAGATCAAGCTGCTGTCCAACGACGAGCTGCGCCAGCGGTTCGTCGACCAGACGGTGCCGCAGGCCGACCACCTGGGCCTCACGATGCCCGATCCCGACCTCAAGTGGAACGCGGAGCGCGGGCACTACGACTTCGGCGCGATCGACTGGGCCGAGTTCCACGCGGTGGTCAGGGGCAACGGTCCCTGCAACCGCGACCGCCTCGCCGCCCGCGTCAAGGCCTGGGAAGACGGCGCGTGGGTGCGCGAGGCAGCCATGGCGCACGCGGTGAAGTCCGCCGCCCGCGCCGCCACCGAAAGGAAGGCATCATGAGCGCGACGGACGTTCCCGGCACTGCGCCCGAGGCGCAGCCACTGAAGGCACCCCCGGTTGCAGCCGAGTGGCCGCTGTGGGAAATCTTCATCCGCAGCCAGCACGGACTCGCGCACAAGCACGTCGGCAGCCTGCACGCGGTCGATGCCGCGATGGCCGTGCAGAACGCGCGCGACGTCTACACGCGGCGCAACGAGGGCGTGTCGATCTGGGTGGTGCGCGCCGCCGACATCGTCGCGTCGTCGCCGGGCGAGCGCGAGGCGCTGTTCGAGCCCGCGAACAGCAAGGTCTACCGGCATCCGACGTTCTTCCCGATGCCCGACGGCGTGAAGCACATCTGACGTGGGCATCGCAGCCAATCCTTCCGCGGCCGGCGGCGACGCCGCGCTGCTCCAGTACGTCCTGCGCCTCGCCGATTCGCCGCTGATCCTCGCGCAGCGCCTCGGCGAATGGGTCGGCCGCGCGCCGGCGCTCGAGGAAGACATCGCGCTCGTCAACGTCGGCCTCGACCTGCTGGGCCAGGCGCGCCTGTGGTTCGCCTATGCGGGCGAGGTCGAGGCGCGGCTCCTCGGCACCGGCCGGACCGAGGACCAGTTCGCGTACACCCGGGACTGCGGCGAGTTCCGCAACCTGCTCCTGGTCGAGCAGCCGAACGGCGACTTCGCCGACACCATGGTGCGGCAATTCCTGTTCGACGCGTGGCAGCGGGAGGCGCTGCGCGCTCTCGCCGCCTCGAAGGACGCGCGGATCGCCGAGATCGCGGCGAAGAGCCTCAAGGAAGTGTCGTACCACGTCGAGCGCTCCGGCGACTGGATCGTCCGGCTGGGCGACGGCACCGCCGTGTCGAATGCGCGCGCGCAGGCGGCGCTCGACCGGCTGTGGCCCTGCACCGGCGAGATGTTCGCCGCCGACGGCACCGATCGCGCGCTGCACGCGGCCGGCATCGCCGCCGACCACGAGGCGCTCGCCGCCCCGTGGCGCGCCCACGTCGACGCCGTGCTCGCCGCGGCGACGCTCGTCGCGCCGGCCGGCGCCTGGATGCAGGGCGGGGGCGGGCGCGGCGGCAGGCAGGGCATCCACACCGAGCACCTCGGGCACCTGCTCGCCGAGATGCAGTTCCTGCAGCGCGCCTACCCGAACGCGCAATGGTGATGCCGGCGCCGGCGGGGCAACCGGTCGCGGGCGCCGCATCCGTGTCGGCGCTGGCCGCCGCCGCGCTGCCGTCGGCCGAGGCGATCGGCCTCGCGCTGGCCGGCGTGCCCGACCCCGAGATTCCGGCCGTGTCGGTCGTCGACCTCGGCATGATCCGCCATGCCGACTGGGATCCCGGGCGACCGGGCACCCTGGTGGTCGGCGTCACGCCGACCTACGCGGGCTGTCCCGCGACCGCGATGATCATGGCCGCGATCCGCGACGCGCTGGCGGCTGTCGGGGTGCCGGCCGTCGAAATCGACGTGCTGCTGTCGCCGCCGTGGACCACCGACTGGATCACCGAAGCGGGCCGGCGCAAGCTGGCGGCCTACGGGATCGCCCCGCCGGGCGGCGCCGCGCCGCATGCGGGCACCGCGCAGCGCGTCGACATCTCCGGCCTGGCGGCGCGCCGCGCCGACGCGCCGGCCGTCGCGTGCCCCCGCTGCGGATCGGCCGCGACCCGGCTCGTCGCGCAGTTCGGCTCCACCGCCTGCAAGGCGCTGTACCGCTGCACCGATTGCCTCGAACCCTTCGACTATTTCAAGCCGTACTGATGCGAATCCCCGGCGCCCGATGAGCAAATTCCATCCGCTGACCGTCGCGACGGTCGAACGCGAGACGCGCGACGCCGTCGTCGTCACCTTCGCCGTTCCCCCGGCGCTTGCCGCGCTCTACCGGTTCGAGGCGGGGCAGCACCTCACGCTGCGCGCGGACATCGGCGGGCAGGACGTCCGGCGGTCGTATTCGATCTGCTCGGCGGTGCAGGACGACCGCCTGCGCATCGCGATCAAGCGCAACCCCGGAGGCGTGTTCTCGACCTGGGCCAACGACGCGCTGAAGGCCGGCGACACGCTCGACGTGATGCCGCCGCTCGGGCACTTCGGCGCGCCCCCCGACCCGCGCCGCCGCCGGCACTACCTGGGCATCGCCGCGGGCAGCGGGATCACGCCGCTGATGTCGATCATCAAGACGACGCTCGCCGTCGAGCCGGCGTCGCGCTTCACGCTGTTCTACGGCAACCGGGCGTCCGCCAGCGTGATGTTCCGCGACGAGCTCGCGGCGATGAAGGACACCTGGCTCGAGCGCTTCAGCCTCGTCCACGTGCTGTCGCGCGAGCCGCAGGACATCGAGCTGCTGCACGGACGGATCGACACCGAGCGGGCCGGGCGCCTCTTGCGCCACTGGATCGACCTCGACGCCGTCGACGTCGCCTATGTCTGCGGTCCCGACGGCATGATGCGGGCGGCGTCCGAGGCGCTCGCGGCGCGCGGCTTCCCCGCGGCGAAAATCCGCATCGAGCGCTTCGCGACGTCGATCCCGCATCACGAGCACCGGCGCGACGCGCCGCCGCCCGGCCGCGCGCAGTGCGAGGTGACCGTGGTGATCGACGGCGCCACGCGGACGTTCCTGGCCGACAAGGCGCAGGAGAGCATCATCGACGCCGCGCTGCGCAACGGCATCGAGCTGCCTTACTCGTGCAAGGGCGGCGTCTGCTCGACCTGCCGCGCCAAGGTCGTCGCCGGCGAGGTCGACATGGACG
This sequence comes from Bordetella parapertussis, assembly GCA_943331295.2. GTDB lineage: Bacteria > Pseudomonadota > Gammaproteobacteria > Burkholderiales > Casimicrobiaceae > CAIWHR01. The sequence continues at coordinate 45,454 of CALQLA020000010.1, forward strand.
TCAACTTCGCGCTCGAGGACTACGAGGTCGCGCGCGGCTTCGTGCTGACGTGCCAGAGCTACCCGGTCACCGACCGGGTCACCGTCGACTACGACCAGACGGCGTGAAGCGACGCGTTTCGCGGCGCCGTCATCTGCTAGAGTTTCTCCCCCGGCGATCCATTTCGAGGAGTCTCCCGTGCCGCACCCGCTTTTCCTTCGCCACCAGGCCACGCTCGAGCGCGCGCTGGCCGCCATTGCCGACCGCGGCTACTGGAGCGCGTACCCCGAATCGGCAAGCCCGAAGGTCTACGGCGAAGGCTCGGCCGAAGCCGGCAAGGCGGCGTTCGAGGCGCTGCTCAACGCCCCGTTCGCGCTCGACCAGCCGGGCACCGTCGGCACCGTCGGCGACGAGCGCTCGCCGTACGGGTTCGCGCTCGGGATCACGTACCCGAAGGTCGACGTCGACGCGCTGCTCGCGGGGATCGCGGCCGCGCAGGCCTCGTGGAAGCGCGCGGGTCCGGAGGCCTGGGCAGGCGTATGCGCCGAGATCCTCGCGCGGATCAACAGGCAGAGCTTCCTGTTCGCCAACGCCGTGATGCACACGACCGGCCAGGCGTTCATGATGGCGTTCCAGGCCGGCGGCCCGCACGCGCAGGATCGCGGGCTCGAGGCCGTCGCCTATGCCTACGACGAGCTGCGCCGGATCCCGGCCGAGGCGCTTTGGGAGAAGCCGCAGGGCAAGAACCCGCCGCTCAGGATGAAGAAGCGCTACCGGATCGTGCCGCGCGGCATCGGGCTCGTGATCGGCTGCTGCACGTTCCCCACGTGGAACGGGTACCCGGGGCTCTTCGCCGACCTCGCGACCGGCAACGCGGTGGTGGTGAAGCCGCACCCGTCGGCGATCCTGCCGCTGGCGCTCACCGTGCGGATCGCGCGCGAGGTGCTCTCCGAGGCGGGCTTCGATCCCGACGTGGTCACGCTGGTCGCGCACGCCGCCGGCGACGATACCGCGCAACGGCTGGCACTGCGGCCCGAGATCCGGCTGATCGACTTCACCGGCAGCAGCGCCAACGGCAACTGGCTCGAGGCGAATGCGCGGGCTGCGCTGGTGTACACCGAGAAGGCCGGCGTCAACCAGGTCGTCATCGACTCGACCGCCGACTTCAAGGGGCTCGCCCGCAACCTCGCGTTCTCGCTCGCGCTCTATTCCGGGCAGATGTGCACGGCACCGCAGAACCTGTACGTGCCGGCGCGCGGCATCGACACCGCCGACGGCCACCTGTCGTTCGACGCCGTCGCCGCCGCTCTGGCGGAGGCGGTCAACCAGCTCCTCGGCGATCCCGCGCGCGCCGTCGAAGTGCTGGGTGCCGTGGTGGGCGAGGGCGTTGCACGGCGGCTCGCCGCCGCTCGGACGCTGGGGCCGCTCGTGCTCGACACCCGCGCGATCACGCACCCGCAGTACCCGGGCGCGGTGATCCAGTCGCCGCTGATCGTCCGCCTCGACGCCGCCGACCGCGCGACGTACCAGGACGAGTGGTTCGGCCCGATCGCGTTCCTGGTCGCCACGCGCGACACCGCAGAGAGCTTCGCCATCGCGCGGGAGACCGTCGCGGCCAAGGGCGCGCTGACGCTGTCGGTGTACTCGACGCGCGACGACGTCATCGCGGAGGCCGTCGCGGTGGCCGAGGATGCCGGCGTGGCGCTGTCGATCAACCTGACGGGCGGCGTGTTCGTCAACCAGTCGGCGGCGTTTTCGGACTACCATGGAACCGGCGCCAATCCGGCCGCCAACGCGGCGCTGACCGACGCCGCATTCGTCGCCGGGCGCTTCCGCGTCGTCCAGCATCGCAGCCACGACTAGCCTCCACTTTGCCCCCGCCATGACCTTCCAGAACATCCTGTTCACGCAGGAAGGCGGCATCGCCCGTCTCACGCTCAACCGGCCCGACCGGCTGAACAGCTTCACCGACGCGATGCACGTCGAGGTGCGCGCCGCGCTCGACGCCGTCCGCGCCGAGCCGGCGACGCGCGTGCTGTTGCTGACCGGGGCGGGCCGCGGCTTCTGCGCCGGGCAGGACCTCGCCGACCGCGCCGTCGTCCCCGGCGGCGAGCCGGTCGACCTCGGCGCATCGATCGAGCGCAACTACCGGCCGCTGGTGCTGGCGCTGCGCTCGCTGCCTCTGCCCGTGGTGTGCGCCGTGAACGGCGTGGCGGCCGGCGCCGGTGTCAATCTCGCGCTGGCCTGCGACATCGTGCTGGCCGCGCGCTCGGCGAGCTTCATCGAGGCGTTCTGCCGGCTGGGCCTCATCCCCGACACCGGCGGCACGTATTTCCTGCCGCGGGCGATCGGCACCGCGCGCGCGATGGGCCTCGCGCTGCTGGGCGACAAGCTGTCCGCGGAGCAGGCGGCGGCGTGGGGACTCATCTGGCAGTGCGTCGACGACGCCGAACTGGCCGCGGCAACCGAGCGACTGCTGACGCATTTCGCGAGCGCGCCCACCCGCGGCCTCGCGCGGACCAAGGAGGCGCTGTATGCGAGCGGCGGCAACACGCTGCCGCAGCAGCTCGACCTCGAGCGCGACATGATGCGCGAGCTGGGCTACAGCGCCGACTATCGCGAAGGCGTTGCCGCGTTCATCGCGAAGCGCCCGCCCGCATTCACCGGCCGCTAGGGGAGACGACCATGGCCACGCCACTCGCCCCGGGCGCCGTCGTCGCCGTCATCGGTGCCGGCACGATGGGCGCCGGCATCGCCCAGGTCGCCGCGCTGCACGGCCATCGCGTGCAGCTCCACGACGTGCGCTTCGGCGCCGCCGAAGCGGCCAGGGCGGGGATCGGCGCCGCGCTGGCCAGGGACGTCGCGCGTGGCCGGCTCGACGCCGCGGCCGCCGATGCCGCGCTCGCGCGGATCAGCACCGTCGTCACCCGCGCCGACGCATGCAGCGCGCGCCTCGTCATCGAGGCGATCGCCGAGGACCTCGCGGCGAAGCGCGAGCTCTTCGCGAGCCTCGAGAACATCGTCGACGCCGACTGCATCCTGGCGACGAACACGTCGTCGCTGTCGATCACCGCGCTGGCCTCGGGCATGAAGCACCCCGGCCGCATGGTCGGCATGCACTTCTTCAACCCCGTGCCGCTGATGCCCCTGGTCGAGGTGGTGACCGGCCTCGCCACCGACGACCGCGTCGCCGCGTCGATCTTCGCGACCGCGGGGCAGTGGGGCAAGACCCCGGTGCACGCGGCATCCACGCCGGGCTTCATCGTCAACCGCTGCGCGCGTCCGTTCTACGGCGAGGCTTTCCGGCTGCTGGCCGAGCGCGCGGCGCAGCCGGCGACGATCGACGCGGTGATGCGCGAGGCGGGCGGCTTCCGGATGGGACCGTTCGAGCTGATGGACCTGATCGGCCACGACGTCAACTACGCCGTGACCGAGAGCGTCTGGGAGGCGATGTACCGCGACGCGCGTTTCACGCCGTCGGCGCTGCAGCGTGAGCTGGTGGCGGCGGGCTTCCTCGGGCGCAAGTCGGGGCGCGGGTTCTACGATCATTCGCCCGGCGCGCCGAAGGTGCTACCGCAGACCGAGGTGGCAGGGCCGCGGCCCGCGCGGCTCTTCGTCCACGGCGAGCCGGGGATCGTCGCGCCGCTGATCGCGCGCATCGGCGCCGCCGGCGTCGCCATCGAGCACACGACCACCGACTCGCGCTTTTCCGGCTGCGCGCTGCGGGCCTCGGGCACCGGCGGCGAAGGCTGGCTGGTGCTGACCGACGGCCGCACCGCGACGGCGCGGGCTGCCGCCGCGGGCGTCCGCGACCTCGTCGTGTTCGACCTCGCCTACGACTTCGGCAAGGCCACGCGGCTCGCGGTCGCCTGCGCCGACGGCGCGCAGGACGCCGGCACCGCCGCCGCCTTCGGCGCGCTGCAGGCGGCGGGCGTCGCGGTGAGCCGCTTCGACGACGTCGCGGGCCTCGCCGTGCTGCGCACCGTCGCGATGCTCGCCAACGAGGCCGCCGACGCCGTGGTGCAGGGCGTGGCGGTCGCGGTGGCGATCGACATCGCGATGGAGAAGGGCGTCAACTATCCGCGCGGCCCGCTCGCCTGGGCCGACGCGATCGGCGTCGGCGCCGTGCGCGCGGCGCTCGCGAATCTCGACGCGCACTATGGCGACGGGCGCTACCGGATCTCGCCGCTGATCGCGCGCCGCGCGCTGGCGGGGCAGAGGCTCCATGGCTGAGTCCGCGGCGGCGGCGCGGGAGGCGCAGGCGCTGGCCGAGCGCGTGGCCCAGGCGATGTACGACCGCGACGGCGCGTCGCAGGGGCTCGGGATGCGCGTGCTGCGAGTGACGCCCGGGCATGCCGAGGTGTCGATGGCGATCCGCGCCGACATGCTGAACGGGCACGCGATCTGCCACGGCGGCTTCATCTTCACGCTCGCCGACAGCGCGTTCGCCTACGCGTGCAACAGCTACAACCTGACGACGGTCGCGTCGGGTTGCGCGATCGACTTCGTCGCGCCGGCGCACGGCGGCGACGTGCTCACCGCGTTGGCGCAGGAGCGCAGCACCAGCGGCCGTACCGGCGTCTACGACATCGAGGTCCGCAACCAGCGCGACGAGACCATCGCGCTGTTCCGCGGCAAGAGCTACCGCATCAAGGGCCACGTGATCGAGCCGCCCGCCGCCTGACGGCGACGGCGAGGGGACGATCGCCGGTCGATATCCACCGTTCCGCCGCGGGGTGCGCGGGGGGACCCGAACGCAAGAGGAACGCGCGATGCCTGTCTGGCTGCCGAGACCCGCCGAGCTGGAACCGATCGAGACCGCGAGTGCCGACGCGCTGGCCGCGCTGCAGCTCGAGCGGCTCAAGTGGTCGCTGGCGCACGCCTACGCCCACGTCCCGCATTACCGGCGCAAGTTCGACGCCGCCGGCGCGCATCCCGACGACATCCGGTCGCTCGCCGACCTCGCGCGCTTCCCGTTCACGACCAAGCAGGACCTTCGCGCCACCTATCCGTTCGGGATGTTCGCCGTGCCGCGCGAGCAGGTCGCGCGCATCCACGCGTCGTCGGGCACCACCGGCCGGCCCACCGTCGTCGGCTACACGGCGAAGGACATCGACACGTGGGCGACGGTGATGGCGCGCTCGATCCGGGCGGCCGGCGGCCGCGCCGGCGACATCATCCACGTCGCGTATGGCTACGGCCTCTTCACCGGCGGGCTCGGCGCGCACTACGGCGCGGAGAAGCTGGGCGCCACGGTGATCCCGATGTCGGGCGGCATGACCGAGCGCCAGGTCGCGCTGATCCGCGACTTCGAGCCGGGGATCATCATGGTGACGCCGTCGTACATGCTGGCGATCGCCGAGGAGATGCAGCGGCAGGGGATGAACCCGCGGCACAGCTCGCTTCGCATCGGCATCTTCGGCGCCGAGCCGTGGACGCCGTCGATGCGGGCCGCGATCGAGGCGAAGCTCGACATCGACGCGATCGACATCTACGGCCTGTCGGAGATCATCGGCCCCGGCGTGGCGCAGGAGTGCATCGAGTCGAAGGACGGGCTGACGGTGTGGGAGGACCACTTCTACCCGGAGATCATCGACCCGGCCACCGGCCGAGTGCTGCCCGAAGGCGAGAAGGGCGAGCTCGTGTTCACCTCGCTCACCAAGGAGGCGCTGCCGATGGTCCGCTACCGGACGCGCGACCTCACGCGGCTGCTGCCGCCGACGTCGCGCGCGATGCGGCGGATCGAAAAGATCACGGGCCGGTCCGACGACATGCTGATCATCCGCGGCGTCAACCTGTTCCCGACGCAGATCGAGGAGCTGATCCTGAAGCAGCCCGAGCTCGCGCCGCACTACCTGATCGAGGTCACGCGTCCCGGGGTGCTGGACGAGGTGACCGTGCACGTCGAGATGGACGCCGCGACGCTCGCCGCGGGCGAGGAGACCCGCCGCGCGTCCGCGCACACGCTGGAGCACCACATCAAGGGCACCATCGGCATTTCCGCCGCGGTGCGCCTGGTGCGGCCGGGCACGATCGAGCGCTCGCTCGGCAAGGCGAAGCGCGTCGACGACAAGCGGCCGAAGGACTAGCCGCGCGCGCCGCAGGGGCGGGCCGGGGCCCACAACCGCAGCACAACGAGGCAATGCCATGAGCGAGAAGAAGTTTGCGTCACAGGCCGACCTGGTCGAGAAGAAGGTGAGCTTCGACCGGCTGTCGGACCACGCCTACGCGTACACGGCCGAGGGCGACCCCAACACCGGCATCGTCGTCGGCGACGACGCGGTGATGGTCATCGACACCCAGGCCACCCCCGTCATGGCGCAGGACGTGATTCGTCGCATCCGCGAGGTCACCGACAAACCGATTCGCTACGTCGTGCTGTCGCACTACCACGCGGTCCGGGTGCTGGGTGCGGCCGCCTACCAGGCCGACCACGTGATCGCCAGCCGCGACACGCACGACCTCATCGTCGAGCGCGGGCTGCAGGACATGAAGAGCGAGATCGAGCGCTTCCCGCGCCTCTTCCGCGCGGTCGAGTCGGTGCCGGGCCTCACCTGGCCCACGCTGGTGTTCGAGCGCCGGATGACGCTGATGCTGGGCAAGCTGCAGGTCGAGATCATGCAGGTCGGCCGCGGGCACACCAAGGGCGACACCGTGGTGTGGCTGCCGCAGGAGCGCATCCTGTTCTCGGGCGACCTCGTCGAGTACGACGCGACGCCCTACACCGGCGACGCGTACCTCGGCGACTGGCCGGCGACACTCGACGCGATCGCCGCGCTGTCGCCGCTGCAACTGGTGCCGGGCCGCGGCGCGACGCTGCGCACGCCGGCGGCGGTGCAGGCAGGGCTCGACGGCACGCGCGCGTTCGTCACCGAGATGTTCGCGTCGGTGAAGGCGGGCGCTGCCGCGGGGAAGGACCTGCGCACCGTCTACCGGGAAACCTACGCTGCGCTGAAGCCGAAGTTCGGGCACTGGGTGATCTTCGACCACTGCCTGCCGTTCGACGTCACGCGCGCGTACGACGAGGCCACCGCGATCCGCGATCCCCGGATCTGGACCGCGCAGCGCGACCGCGAAATGTGGGAAGCACTCGATGGCTAGGCAGGCGCCGGCGGCCGCGCGCGAAAGCGCGGCGTATGCGTACCGCCGCTCGCCGGACCAGGACACGGGCGCGGTCGCGCACCACCCGGTGATCGTCGTCGGCGCCGGCCCGGTCGGGCTCGCCGCCGCGATCGACCTCGCGCTGCACGACATCCCGGTGCTGGTGCTGGACGAGGACGACACCGTCAGCGTCGGCTCGCGGGCGATCTGCTGGTCGAAGCGGACGCTGGAGATCTTCGACCGGATGGGTTGCGGCGAGGTGCTGGCCACGAGCGGCGTGCAGTGGAACGTCGGCAAGGTATTCCATCGCGACAGGCTCGTGTTCGGGTTCGACCTCCTGCCGGAGCCGGGCCACCGCCGGCCGGCATTCGTGAACCTGCAGCAGTATCACGTCGAGCGGCATCTGGTCGAGCGCGCGGCCTCGCTGCCGGCGGCCGAGCTGCGCTGGCGCAACCAGGTCGTCTCGGTGGAACAGCGCGCGGACAGCGTCGCGCTGCGCGTCGGCACGCCCGACGGCGACTACGCGCTGACCTGCGACTGGCTGATCGTCGCCGACGGCGCGCGCAGCCCCGTCCGCACGATGCTGGGGCTGGAGGCCGAGGGGCAGGTGTTCCGCGACCGCTTCCTGATCGCCGACATCCGGATGCATTCCGGCTTCCCGACCGAGCGCTGGTTCTGGTTCGACCCGCCGTTCCATCCGGGGCAGTCGGTGCTGCTGCATCGGCAGGCCGACGACATCTGGCGGATCGACATGCAGTTGGGCTGGGACGCCGATCCCGAGGCGGAGAAGCGGCCCGAGCGGATCCTGCCGCGGCTCTCCGCGATGCTGGGCCCCGACGTGGAGTTCGACCTCGAATGGGCGAGCGTCTACACGTTCGCCTGCCGCCGGATGCAGCACTTCCGCCACGGGCGGGTGCTGTTCACCGGCGACGCCGCGCACCTCGTCTCGCCGTTCGGTGCCCGCGGCGCGAACAGCGGCGTGCAGGACGTCGACAACCTGATCTGGAAGCTGAAGCTCGTCATCTCCGGCCGCGCGCCCGGCGCGCTGCTCGACACCTACGACAGCGAGCGCACGCGCGCGGCCGACGAGAACATCCGGCATTCGACGCGCGCGACCGACTTCATCACGCCGAAGAGCACCGTCTCGCGGACCTTCCGCGACGCCGTGCTGGACCTCGCGCAGCGGCATCCGTTCGCGCGGCGGCTCGTCAACAGCGGCCGGCTGTCGCTGCCGGCGATCCTCGCGGATTCGCCGCTCAACACGCCGGACACCGCGGCGTTCGCCGGCGCGATGGTGCCCGGCGCGCCCGCTTCCGACGCGCCGGTGGCCGGGCCGGGCGCCGGCTGGTTCGTCGAGTACCTGAAGAGCGCGTTCGCGCTGGTCGCGTTCGGCCCCGCGGTGCCCGGCGCGGCGGCGGCCGACCTGCTGCGCGACCCGGTGCGCTGCCGGGTGATCCAGGTCGCCGCGGACCCGGCCGTCACCAGCGCCGACAGCCAGGTGGTCGTGACCGACACCACCGGCGCGCTGGCCGCGCGCTACGACGGCCAGCCCGGCACCTGCTACCTGTTCCGGCCCGACCAGCACGTCTGCGCCCGCTGGCGCGACTTCGACCTGTCCGCCGTGCGCGCCGCCATCGCCCGCGCGACGGCGCAGGACTGACGCCCCGCAGCGCCGCGGCGTCGACGCGAGGAGAGACCCCATGCCGCTCAACACCGAACCCAACCAGCCGGCGCCCGACGACTTCTACGACGAGCTGATCCGGCTGCACGCCGGGCTCACCGACGCCGAGAGCGCGCTCGTCAACGCCAAGCTGATCCTGCTGCTCGCCAATCACATCGGGGATCCCGACGTGCTGCGCGAGGCGATGGCGGCGGCGCGCTGAAGGCCATGCGCACCGGCGCGCCCAGCCGCGACTCCCGCCAACCCGACCGGACACCCACCCGCGTCGTCGCCTGCGCGACGCGGACGACGCACGATCCCGCAGGCACCCCTCGTGCGCCTGCATCCGCGCACTTCGCGCGCCGCGAGCCGCGGCGCTGCCGACCCATCCCAGGAACCGTCATGACCTACCAGAACATCCTCGTCGAGACCCGCGACCGCGTGGGCCTCATCCGCCTGAACCGCCCGCAGCGTCTCAACGCCCTCAACGAGGCGCTGGCGGTCGAGCTGGGCGCCGCGCTCGCCGCGTTCGACGCCGACAACGGCATCGGCTGCATCGTCATCACCGGCTCGGAGAAGGCGTTCGCGGCCGGGGCCGACATCGCGGCGATGGCCGAGTGGGACTTCCAGAAGGTGCATGCCGACAACTACATCATGAGCTGGGAGTCGATGCGGCAGGTGCGGAAGCCCGTGCTGGCCGCGGTGGCCGGCTACGCGCTGGGCGGCGGCTGCGAGCTCGCGATGATGTGCGACCTGATCATCGCCGCCGACACGGCGAAGTTCGGCCAGCCCGAGGTCACGATCGGCACGATGCCGGGCATGGGCGGCACGCAGCGGCTGCCGCGCGCGGTCGGCAAGGCGAAGGCGATGGACTGGTGCCTGACCGGGCGGATGATCGACGCCGCCGAGGCCGAGCGCGCCGGGCTCGTGTCGCGCGTCGTTCCCGCCGACAAGCTGGAGGAGGAGGTGATGGCGACGGCGGCGAAGATCGCCGGCTACTCGCTGCCGGTGGTGCTGATGATCAAGGAGTCGGTCAACCGCGCCTACGAGTCGTCGCTGGCGGAAGGGATGCTGTTCGAGCGGCGCGGCTTCCACGCCACGTTCGGGCTCGACGACCAGAAGGAAGGCATGCGCGCGTTCGTCGAGAAGCGCAAGGCGGCCTGGAAGCACCGGTAGCGCCGCGCCGGGCGCCGGCGGCTACAGCAGCGGGCTCAGCAGCCGCGCGAGGTTCCAGCCGACCTTGGCGCGAAGCGGCTGCGCGTTCCACGTGTCGAGGTCCAGCCACTCGCCCTCGGCGAAGTAGCGTTCCTGCTCGGCGCGCAGCCGGCGGCACACGCCGGCGTCGTAGGCGAGCAGCACGACTTCGGCGTTCAGCGCGAACGAGCGGATGTCCATGTTCGACGAGCCGATCCACGCCACGGTGTCGTCGATCGTCGCGTGCTTCGCGTGCAGGAAGCGCGTGCCGTAGCGGCAGATGCGCACCCCGGCGCGCAGCAGTTCCCCGTAGTACGACTTCTGCGCGTTCGACACCAGCAGCTGGTCGTCCTGCGCCGGGAGGACGAGCCGCACGTCGACGCCGCGCAGCACGGCCGTGGTGAGCGCCTGCAGCAGCGCCTCGTCGGGGATGAAATACGGCGTCGTGATCACGGCCCGCGCGCGCGCGGCGTAGACCAGCGCGACGATGAGCCGCTGGTTGTTCTCGCGCGGGAACAGGGGCTCCGACGGCAGCACCTGCGCCGGGACGCTTCCGGTCACGTCGGGATCGGGAAACACGCGCGCGTCGTCGGTCGTCTGCCCCGTCTCGATGTACCAGTCGCGGACGAACACCGCCTGCAGCTCCAGCACGACCGGCCCCGTCACGCGGATCATCAGCTCCTCGTACATCAGCCCGGGCTTGAAGTCGGGGTCGACGATGTTGAGCGAACCCGTGTAGCCGATGCGGCCGTCGACGACGACGATCTTGCGATGGTTGCGCAGGTCGTAGCGCGCGGTGTGGCGGCGGAAGACGCCGACCTGCATCGATTCCGCGGCGCCGATGCCGGCGGCCCGCATCCGCGCGGCGAGCGCGGCGAAGCCGACGTTCTTCGACCCGAGCGCATCCGCCAGCACCCGGCAGGTGACGCCGCGCTGCACCGCCCGCGCCAGCGCCGCGACGACGCGGTTGCCGACGCCGTCGTCGGCGAAGATGTAGAACAGCAGGTGGACGTGCGAGCGCGCCGCGTCGATGTCGGCGACGATGCGGTCAATGATCTTGCCATAGTCGGCCAGCACTTCGGCGTCGTTGCCGCCCAGTATCGGCAGCTGCCCGAGCTCCGCGGCGAGGCGCACGGCCGGCGCCATGGCCGGGTCGACCACGGGCCGGAACACGTTCGGGTGCGCGCCGAGGCGCAGCTGCGTCGTCTGCGCGCGCGCACGAAACTCGGCGGCGCGCCGGATTCGTGCCGCCGGCAGCCGGCGCCGGCCGATGACGAGGTAGGCGATGAGCCCGAGCATGGGCTCGAACAGGATCAGCAGCAGCCAGCCCTTGGCCGCGTCCGGCGTGCGGCGGAACGGCACGATCACCAGCGCGCCGATGCGGATCGCCCATTCGGCGAGGAGGTACGCGGTCAGCAGGGCCTGGCGGTCGAAGGCGAGATCGAATTGCATGGCGCGGGTCGGGCGCGTTGCCCGGCCGGGCTATTGCCGGGGCGTCGAGAAGCGCATCACGCCGGCGGCGTCGCGCAGCGACAGCACCAGGCTGCTGCCGGCCAGCTCGTGCGTGGCGGCTGCCGCGAGGCCCCTGAGGAAGTCCGCGTCGCGCGAGCCCGGTGGGCACATCATCTTCGTCAGCGCGACCGGGCCGAAGCTCAGCTGCGCCCCGTTGAGCGCATAGCTCGCGGTGCCGCGGTTGCAGTCGGCGCGGACGTTCACCTGGCCGCCGGGCAGGAACTCCAGCGTGTAGCGTTCCGGGCCGTCGGGCACGATCCGTGCACCATCCTTCGCCTGCGTGCCCTGCCACGCCCAGGCGGTCCCGGTGATGAGCCCGTCGCCGGACTCGGCCAGCGGCGGCGGCGGCGCGTTCACGCGGCCCGGCAGCACCGGCGGGCCCGGCTCGGCGCAGGCGGCGACGAGGACGAGCGCGGCGACGCAGGACGCGAGGCGGGTGCGGAAAGCGAAGGCGGCAGGCATGGGGAACTCCGGGTCGGGACAGCAGCCGGCGCGCGAAATGCGCATTGCGCGGCGTCGATGGCGTGGCCGTGGGAAGTGGCACGATTCTAGCATCGGCCCCGCGCCGCCCGGGCGACGGCGGGGGCGCGTCCGGCGCGGTAGAATCGCGGGCGCCGGCGCCTCCCTGCCGGCGGCCGCCGCAAGACCTCCGGAACCCGCCCATGCCCATCGACGCCCAACGCATCTGCGATCGCTGCGACGAACTCGCCCGCCACTCGGAACAGGCGGACGGCCTGACGCGCATCTTCCTGTCGCCGGAGCAGAAGGCGGTGACCGGCATCGTCGGCGCATGGATGACGGCGGCCGGGATGTCGGTCCGCGTCGATGCGATCGGCAACGTCGTCGGGCGCTACGAGGGCGACCGGCCGGGGCTGCCGTGCCTGATGCTGGGGTCGCACCTCGACACGGTCCGCGACGCCGGCCGCTACGACGGCATGCTGGGCGTCGTTGCGGCGATCGAGTGCGTCGCCGACCTCGCCGCGCGCGGCCTGCGGCTGCCGCACGCCGTCGAGATCGCCGGATTTTCCGACGAGGAGGGCGTGCGGTTCTCGTCGACGATGCTGGGCAGCCGCGCCGTCGCCGGAATCTTCGACCCGGCGGTGCTGGACAACGCGGACGCGGGCGGGACCACGATGCGCGAAGCGCTTGCCGCCGCCGGCTGCGATCCGGCGCGCATCGGCGACGCCGCGCGCCGGCCCGCCGAGGTCCTCGCCTATGCCGAGCTGCACATCGAGCAGGGGCCGGTGCTCGAGGCCGAGGGCCTTGCCGTCGGCGTCGTCACCGCGATCAACGGCGGCAATCGGGTCGCGGTCGAGGTGACCGGGATGGCCGGCCACGCCGGCACCGTCCCGATGGGCCTGCGGCGCGATGCGCTGGCCGCCGCGGCCGAATGCGTGCTCGCGGTGGAGCGCATCGCGCGCTCGATGCCCGACGTGGTCGGCACCGTCGGCCGCATCGAGGCGCTGCCCGGCGCGATCAACGTCGTTCCCGGCAAGGTGCGGTTCACGCTGGATGCGCGGGCGCCCGACGACGTGCTGCGCGGACGCTTGCTGGCGGCGATGCGCGCCGAGTTCGAGGCGATCGCCGCGCGGCGCGCGGTCGGCATCGCCCTGACCCCGCTGTGGGAGGCGCGCACCGCGCTGTGCGCGCCCGCGCTGCAGCGGCAGTTCGCGCAGGCGATCGAAGCCGAAGGCCTCCCGGTCCGGCACCTGCCGTCCGGTGCCGGCCACGACGGCATGGCGCTCGTCGCCATCGCTCCGATCGCGATGCTGTTCGTCCGCTGCAAGGGCGGCATCAGCCACAATCCGGCCGAGGCGATCACCGTCGCCGACGCCGGCACCGGCGCGCGCGTGCTGGCGCGCTTCATCGAACGCTTCGTCCCGCCGCCGGGGTAGCCCCATGTCGAGCACCGCCACCACCACCGCCATCCGCACGCACGTCGACACCCATCGCGCGGACGCCGAGCGCTTTCTCGCCGAGCTCGTCCGGGTTCCTTCGGACAATCCGCCCGGCGACTGCGCGCCGCATGCCCGCCGCGCCGCCGCGCTGCTCGCGGCGATGGGGTTCGCGGTGGAGGAGCACCCGGTGCCCGCCGCGACCGTCGCGGCCAACGGCATGCAGAGTTGCATCAACCTCGTCGTCCGCCATCGTTTCGGCAGCGGCCGCGGGCCGACGATTGCGCTCAACGCGCACGGCGACGTGGTCCCGCCCGGGCTGGGCTGGACCGCGGACCCGTACGGCGCCGAAGTGCGCGACGGCATCATGTACGGCCGCGGCGTCGCGGTATCGAAATCGGACTTCGCCACGTACGCGTTCGCGCTGCGCGCGCTGCAGGCAGCGGCGGCGGCCGGCGCGGCGCTCGACGGCACGGTCGAGCTCCACTTCACCTACGACGAGGAAGTCGGTGGCGCGATCGGCCCCGCGTGGCTGCTCGCGCAAGGCGTGAGCCGGCCCGATTTCGCGATCTCGGCGGGCTTCAGCTACGGAATCACGACGGCGCACAACGGCTGCCTGCACCTCGAGGTCGAGGTCGTCGGCAAGTCCGGCCACGCGGCGGAGCCGGAGAAGGGCATCGACGCGCTCGAGGCCGCGACCGGCATCCTGACCGACCTCTACGCGCTGCGCCGCACCTACGCGGCGACGCGCTCGGCGACACCCGGCATCGGCTCGCCCACGCTGGTGGTGGGCCTGATCCGCGGCGGCATCAACACCAACGTGGTGCCGGACAACGTGACGCTGCGGATCGATCGCCGCATCATTCCGGAGGAGAATCCCGCCGCGGTCGAGGCCGTGCTGATCGCGAAGATCCATGCGTTCGCGGCGGCATGGCCCGGCATCCGCGTCGAGGTGAGGCGCATCCTGCTCGCGACGCCGTTCGTGCCGATCCCGGGCCAGGAGAAGCTCGTCGCCGCGCTGGCGGCACGCGGCGCCGAGGTGATGGGCGAGCCGTTGCGCACGCACGGCGTCCCGATCTACACCGACGCGCGGCTCTACATGGCGGCAGGCGTGCCCACGGTGCTGTACGGCGCGGGCCCGCGGACGCTGGTCGAGGCCAACGGCCATCGCGCCGACGAGCGGCTGGTGCTGGCCGACCTGCACAAGGCGACCGCGGTGGTCGCGCTGGCGCTGGCGGATCTTCTCGGCTGAAACGGCCGGCCGCGCGCTCGTTCGCGTTCGCCGCCGCGGGTTGCGGCAAGAATCCAAAGGGGAGCTTCAGCGCCCGGTAAACCGGCGCCACAGCCGCCACGCGAGCCACGGCAGGCCGCCGAAGGCGACGAGGCACCAGGCCACGGCCGCGATGTCGGATGCCCGTCGCGGCACCGGCAGCAGGTCCGGATCGCGCAGCGCCGCGGGGAACGGCCGCGCCGGCACCGGGACGATCTGCGCCTCCGCCGGGTCGGACGGCACCAGCGCGCGGTATTCCCACGTCGTGGCGGCAGCCGCGGTGCCGAAGCTGCGGCTCGACGGAAACTGCGGGAAGCGCAGGAAGGCGATCGCTTCGACGTCGGCGGCGAGCATCCGCGCCAGCGCGCCGTCGCCGCGGGGCGGCCACTCGCGCGCGACGGCCCCGGCGAGGCCGAGCAGGTCGGCGCCCGCCATTTCGAACGCGGCCTCGGGCAGCAGCCGGGTCTGGTCCTCGTACATGTAGTCGAACGCAGTCTTCGCCTTCTCGACCGAGCGGCCGGACGCGAGGAAATACGGGAAGCCGAGCACCGCGGCGAGCCGGCTCGTCGCGCCTCGCGCGGGCACGTTCCAGCCCAGCGCGCGCAGCACGTCGACGCTGATGCCGGCGCAGTTCATCGTCCCGTGCCGGTAGGCGAGCTGGTGGCGGTAGAACTGGTTGTACACGCGGTTGAGCGCGCCCTGGACGAGGGCCGCGGCGCGGTCGTCGGCGAGCACCGCGACCAGCATGTACGACGGCCGGTACCAGCCCTGGCCGCTGTTCAGGTCGGCGAGGTAGTTGTCGAGCGGCACCGGCGCGGCGAGGATGCCTTTCTCGCTCTCGACGTCGAGCGAATAGAAATTGTTGACGAGCCAGTCGCCGATCGCGCCGTCGGCCCGCGTGCGGCCGGTGACGAGCGCGAAATGCCCGCCGTGCGCTTCGTCGTCGTCGCCCTGCGCGCCGTTGACGATGAACCCCAGCACCGCGCGGCCCGCCGGGATCGGCGCGGCGGGGTCGCCCTGGCCTGCGGGGCCTGTCCCGGCGCTCGTTGCCGCGGCCGGGCGCTGCCACAGCCGGTGCGCCGCGAACGGACCTTCGGCGCCGCCGCGCGGCAGTGCGCGCGTCAGTGCCCGCAGGGCCAGCGGCGGCGGCGCGGCGGCATCGAGCGCGTCGATCGGGGCCGCGGGATCGAGGCGGAAGTCCTCGGGCCACGGCGTCCGCACGGTGAACGTGCCGGCGGCGAAGGTGCCGCGCAGCCGGGTGGTCCGCGGCGCGAAGAACGCGGCCGACGTCGCGTCGAACCACGACCGGTTGAGGGCGATCCTGGGGTGCAGCGTCATCGCCGCGGTGCTGCCGTCGGCGAACTCCACCGTTGCGGCGGCGGCCGCGAGGCGCGCGCCGGCCGCGACGTGCGGGGCCGCCACCCAGACCAGCGGCGGATACCCGGATGCCGCCGTGCCCGGATCGCCGTCGGGCAGGGTGGCGGTCCACGCGCGGACGTCGTCCGCGGCACGGAGGCCCGGCTGAATCGCCGGCGACGGCAGCCCCGGCAGCGGCGCGGCGATGGTCTCCTGCTCGAAGTACCAAAGGGCTTGCCGTGGTGCCGCGCAATCGCCGCAGTGGCCGTCGGTCAGCCGGAACTGCCCGGCGTCGTAGAGGCCGAACCGCAGGCCCTGCGCCACGGCGCGGACCGGCGGCCCGGGCGCCGCCACGACGGCGGGGGAACTGGCGAGGGAAGTTGGCGCCACGGCAGCGGGGGCGGGAAGACGCGTCGCCGCGCGGCCGGGGCGGGGCGTGGACGGCGCGTCAGCGCACCGTCACGACGGGCGGGCCGGCGGCGATCGCGCCGATCTCCGTCGCGCGGTCGAATCCCTCGGCGGCGAAGACGCCGAGGACGTCGGCGACGGCGTCGGCCGCGCACGCGACGAGCAGGCCGCCGGAGGTCTGCGGGTCGGTGAGGAGCGCGCGCTCGGCGTCGCCGATCGTGGCGTCGAGCGCGAGGTCGCGGCCATAGGCCGCGTGATTGCGTCCGGACGCGCCGGTGAACACGCCGGCGCGGGCGAAGTCGAGCGCGCCGGGGAGCAGCGGAACGCGCGCGAAGTCGACGGTCGCGCCGACGCCCGACGCGCGGCAGATTTCCAGCAGGTGCCCGGCGAGCCCGAAGCCCGTCACGTCGGTGAGCGCATGGACGCCCTCCATCCGGCCGAACGCGATGCCGGGGGTGTTGAGGCGCGTCGCGCAGTCGACCAGCGCGCGGTAGCCTTCGGGCGGCAGCTTCTCCTTCTTCAGCGCAGCGCTGTAGATGCCGACGCCGATCGGCTTGCCGAGGACGAGGCGGTCGCCGGCCCGCGCGCCGGCGTTCCGCTTCAGGTTGCGCGGGTCGACGATGCCGATCGCGACCAGCCCGTAGATCGGCTCGACGGAGTCGATCGTGTGGCCGCCGGCGATGGGGATGCCGGCCTTTGCGCACACCGCCTCGCCCCCCTCGAGCACGCGCCGGATGGTGTCGAGCGGCAGTTTGTCGACCGGCATGCCGACCAGCGCCAGCGCGAACAGCGGCGTGCCGCCCATCGCGTAGACGTCGGAAATGGCGTTCGTGGCGGCGATCGCGCCGAAGTCGAACGGATCGTCGACGATCGGCATGAAGAAATCGGTCGTCGCGACGATCGCCTGCGTGTCGTTGATCCGCCAGACCGCGGCGTCGTCCGCGGTCTCGTTGCCGACCAGGAGATCCCTGGGCGGCAGCGCGAAGCCCGACTTGGCGATGATCTGCTGCAGCACGCCGGGCGCGATCTTGCAGCCGCAGCCGCCGCCGTGGCTGAACTG
Source organism: Bordetella parapertussis (assembly GCA_943331295.2). Lineage (GTDB taxonomy): Bacteria > Pseudomonadota > Gammaproteobacteria > Burkholderiales > Casimicrobiaceae > CAIWHR01. The sequence goes on from CALQLA020000010.1 coordinate 62,889, forward strand.
GGTGAGTCGCAACTGCGGGGTGTCGGGATTCTTCATCGGGTGCGGGCGGTGGCAGTGGAGAGGAAGCGCGTGCAGCCGCAATGATACCCGCGCCCGTCCTGCATCCGGCGGCGGCGGGCATCCGGGGCGCGAAGCGGAACCGGCGTCCGGCCGGCGGATATCTGCGCGAACAATGACCCAGATCAAACGTAGGGGGGGGGCAGCTTGTTACTCCGGGCAAAGTGCGGGCGTAGCATCCAACAAACGCATTCGCGGATCCGGTGCTACCGGGCCAGGCGATCTGAAGTCCGGCAGGACTCGCGGCGCGGTTCGGAACCGAACCTGTGGGGGAGCGCAATCCATGTCCAATTTCCCGATTGTGGCGCGCGAGGATTTCTCCGACGTCACCTTCCTGCTCGAGATCAAGCATCCGCTGATGGCGAAGGCCGCGAAAGCGGGCCAGTTCGTCATCGTCATGTCGCACGAGGAGGGCGAGCGGATCCCGCTCACGATCGCCGACTACGACCGCGGCAAGGGCACGATCACCCTGGTGATCCAGGCGGTCGGCAAGACGACGCGGGAGATGCAGCAGACCTGCAAGATCGGCACCTCCCTCTACGGCGTCGTCGGCCCGATGGGAATTCCGAGCCCGGTCGGAAACGTGAAAAAGGTGATGTGCGTCGGCGGCGGGCTCGGTGTCGCGCCGATCTTCCCGCAGGCCCGGGCCTTCAAGCAGGCCGGCGCCTACGTGATCGGCGTCATCGGCTTTCGCACCAGGGACCAGATCTTCTGGGAAGCGAAGTTCCGCGCCGCGTGCGACGAAGTCTACCTGTGCACCGACGACGGCACGGCGGGGATCATGGGCAGGGTCACCGAAGGCGTCAAGCGCGCGATCGAGAAGCACCTCGACATCGACGAATGCGTCGCCATCGGCCCGCCCGTGATGATGAAGGGCGTCGCGGAGGCGACGCGGCCGCACAAGATCAAGACCATCGTGAGCCTCAACCCGCTGATGGTCGACGGCACCGGAATGTGCGGCGGCTGCCGCGTCAAGGTCGGCGGCCAGGTGAAGTTCGCCTGCGTCGACGGCCCCGACTTCGACGCCCACGAAGTGGATTTCGACGACCTGCTGACACGTCTGCGCCGGTTCGTGCCGGACGAGAAGGCGGCGATGGAGCGGTGGTCCGAAACCTGCCGCATCCGCGGGCAGGTGGAGCATGCGAAGCCGCTTTCCTCCGATGCCTCCGACCTTGAACGGTACTGAGCCATGGCCAAGAAACGCACGATCCGCACGATCCCGCAGCAACGCACGGCGATGCGCGAGCAGGACGCGCGCGACCGGGCCACCAACTTCTCCGAGGTCGCCTGCGGATACGCCGTCGAGGAAGCGCTGCGCGAATCCGAGCGCTGCCTGCTGTGCCCGGAGCAGCCCTGCATCAGCGGCTGCCCGGTGAACATCAACATCCCGGGCTTCATCGAGAAGCTCGGCGCGAAGGACTTCCGCGGCGCCTACGACATCATCACCGCGACCAACCTGCTGCCGGCCGTCTGCGGCCGCGTCTGCCCGCAGGAGAACCAGTGCGAGGGGGTCTGCACCGTCGGCGAGTCGCTGGAGCCGGTCGCCATCGGCCGGCTCGAGCGGTTCGTCGGCGACAAGGCGATCGCCGAAGGCTGGACCAACGTCCCCTACATCGAGCCGAACGATTTCAAGGTCGGCATCGTCGGCTCCGGACCCGCGGGGATGGCGTGCGCCGCCGACATGGCGAAGGCGGGCTGCGACGTCACCGTCTACGAGGCCTTCCACCAGCCGGGCGGCGTGCTGCGCTACGGCATCCCGGATTTCCGCCTGCCCAACGACGTGATCGACGCCGAGATCCGCAACCTCGCGAAGCTGGGCATCAAGTTCGAGTGCAACACGCTGGTCGGCCGCCTCTTCACGATCGAGCAGATGATCGACGAGCTGGGCTTCGACGCCGTGTTCATCGGCACCGGCGCGGGCTACCCGACGATGCTCGGCATCCCCGGCGATTCGCTCAACGGCGTGCTGTCCGCCAACGAGCTGCTCACGCGGTGCAACCTGATGCGCGCGAAGGAGTTCCCGACGTTCGACACGCCGCTGCCGGTCGGGCAGCACGTGACCGTGGTCGGCGCCGGCAACACGGCGATGGACGCGATGCGGGTCTGCCTGCGGCTGGGCGCCCAGAGCGTTCACTGCGTCTACCGCCGCAGCAAGACCGAGTGCCCGGCGCGTGCCGAGGAAGTCCATCATGCCGAGGACGAGGGCGTCCGGTTCCACTGGCTGACCAATCCGGTCGCGGTGCTCGACGACGGCAAGGGCGGCGTGCGCGGGCTGCGCGTGATCCGGATGGAGCTGGGCGAGCCCGACGAGTCCGGGCGCCGGCGCCCGGTTCCGGTGGCGGGCAGCGAGCACGAGATCGAGACCGACCTGGTCGTGTTCGCGATCGGCACCAACGCGAATCCGATCATGGGCCAGACCTCGAAGCTGAAGCTCAACAAGTGGGGCTACATCGGGGCCGACGCCGACCTCGCGACGTCGCTGGCCGGCGTCTTTGCCGGCGGCGACATCGTCACCGGCGCCGCGACCGTGATCGAGGCCATGGGCGCGGGACGCCGCGCCGCCCGCAACATCAAAGCGTACCTCGGCCTGCGCGACGTCGGCTCGCCCTACGTAGCCGAGGGCAAGGGCGCCGGCCGGCTGTTCGGCATCGACGCCCGCGAGCGCAATTTCGTCCGCGTCCGCGTTCCCGCCTGACCTTCGCGACAGTCCCACGGAAGCAGCCAACCGATCATGACCGAATCCATCCTCCAGAACTTCGTTTCGAAGCCGCCCGGCGCGCCCCGTGCGCCCCGCGCGCCGGCGGTAAAGAAGACGCCGGCCACCCTGAAGCAGCACGTCGTGGAAATCATCAGCGACTCGGGCGAAGGCGCGCAGCGTTGCGGGCAGGCGCTGGGCGCGATCGCGGCGCGGATGGGCAACGGCGTCTGGACCGACGAAATCATCCCCGCCGAGATCCGGCCGCCGGCAAGGAGCGTCGCGGGCGCGAGCGGCAATCGCATCCGGCTGGGCGCCGGCCGGATCACCAACGGCGGCGATCGAACCGACATCGTCATCGCGTTCAACGAGCAGGTGCTGCTCGGCCGCGTGCGCGCGGGCGAACTCAACGAAGGCTGCACGATCCTGCTCGAGAGCATGTGGCGCGACAACCCGGACCCGGCGGTCTCCGGCGCCTACGTCGACACCCACGACAAGCTCGTCGAGGCCGGTTTCAAGGTCTGCGAGATTCCGATGGAGCGCGAGTGCCGCGCGCTGGTCGCGGATGCGCGGCGCGGCAAGAACATGTTCGCGCTGGGAATGCTGTGCAGCATCTACAGTCTCGACCTGCAGGTCGCGCGCGACCAGATCGCGCTCACCTTCGGCAAGAAGGCGACCGGCGTGATCAAGACCAACGTGATGCTGCTCGACGCAGGGCACGACTGGGCCGAGGCGAACCTGGATTTCAAGTACAGTATTCCGGCCGTCCGCGCCAGCGAGCCGCAGATCGTGGTCAACGGCAATACCGCGCTGGCGCTGGGCGTGCTGGCGTCGGGGATGGAAATCTGCGCGATGTACCCGATCACGCCCGCTACTTCGGCGTCGCATTACCTGTCCGACGTGTTCGAGAAGGTCGGCGGCGTCGTGCACCAGGCAGAGGACGAGATCGCCGCGTGCGCGTTCGCCATCGGCGCGTCGTACGCCGGAAAGTGCACCATCACCATCACGTCGGGCCCCGGTTACTCGCTGAAGCAGGAAGCGATCGGGCTGGCGGTGATGGCCGAGATTCCGCTGGTCGTGGTCAACGTGCAGCGGGGCGGCCCGTCCACCGGCCAGCCGACCAAGGCGGAGCAGGGCGACCTCTTGACCGCCATGTTCGGCAGCCATGGCGACGCGCCGAAGGTGGTGATCGCCGCCTCGACGATCGAGGACTGCTTCTACGCGGTGATCACCGCGCGCAAGATCGCCGAGACGTTCAACATGGTCGTCGTGGTGCTGACCGACGCCGCCCTCGCGACGTCGCAGACGCTCTTCGCGCGACCGACGTTCAACGAAGGCTGGCTGGCGCCGCCCGTCGACCAGAGCCCGGTCCCGCCGGGTGCCAAGCCCTACGACTGGGATCCCGATACCGGGCTCGCGCGCCGGTTCATTCCGGGGCAACCGGGCGGCATGCACACGGTGACGGGCCTCGCGCACGACCGGCTCTCCCACGTCGCCTACGACCCGGGCATCAACGAAGAGAGCCTGCGCGCCCGCAGCCTCAAGCTCGCGGCGTTGCAGCGCACGCTGGCCCCGCCGCCGGTCTTCGGCGGCGACGAAGGCGACCTGCTGGTCATCGGCTGGGGCAGCACCAAGGGCACGATCGAGGAAGCGGTGCAGAGAATGCGCGACGAGGGCCTCAGGGTGTCGTCCATGCACCTGCAGTTCCTCCAGCCCATGGCGCCGGGGATCAAGGAGGCGATGGCCCGGTTCGGCAAGGTGATGACGGTCGAGGGCAACTGGAGCGACCGCACCGAGGACGCGATCATCGACGAAACCAACCGCCGCTATTCCGCGCTCGCCATGCTGCTCCGCGCGCGCTACCTGGTCGACGTCGACTGCTGGAGCGAAGTGCGCGGCCAGCCGATCAAGCCCGGCACGCTGTGCCGTGTATTCCGCGCCAAGCTGGCCCGGTAAACCCTCACCCGACGAGCGACCATGACAACCGCTTCCACCGAATGCATGATCAAGCTCTACGAGGAGCGCCACGAACTCGAGGACTACCAGAGCGGCGTTCCGCGCTGGTGCACGGGCTGCGGCGACAACGCGATCCTCGCCGCCGTCCAGCGCCTGTGCCGCGATGAACAGCTGCGTCCGGAGAAGACCGTGTTCGTTTCCGGCATCGGCTGCTCCAGCCGGTTCCCGCACTACATGAAGACCTACGGGTTTCACGGCATCCACGGCCGCGCGCTTCCGATCGCCGAAGGCGTGAAATTCGCGCGCCCGGACCTGCACGTGTTCGTCAACACCGGGGACGGCGACTGCTGCAGCATCGGCGCCGCGCACTGGATCCACGCGCTGCGCTACAACATGAACATGACGGTGTTCCTGCACGACAACCAGATCTACGGCCTGACCAAGATGCAGGCCTCTCCGACTTCGCCGATCGGCACGAAGAGCAACACCACGCCGCGCGGCAGCTACCTCGAGGCGCTGCAGCCGCTGTCGGTCACGCTCGGCGTCCAGAACGTCTCCTTCGTCGCGCAGACGGTCGACTGGATCCCGGAGATCATGTACGACATCGTCAAGGCGGCGTTCCACCACAAGGGGCTGTCGTTCGTGCGCATCGTCCAGCGCTGCCCGGAGTGGCTGCCCAAGCTGTTCGAGCCGTGGCTGCACGATCCGCAGAAGATCCTTCTGCTGCATCACGAAAACGGACTCGAGGTGAGCCCGAGCCTCGCGAAGGTCTACCGGAACCAGGCGAGGCACGATCCGTCGAACATCGATCGCGCCCGCGAGATCGCGTCCTGCATCGACCCGATCCCCGTCGGCATCCTGTACCGCAACGAGGAAGTGCCCTGCTACGAGGAGCTGCGCGCCTCCACGGTGCTGCGCACGCCGGAGCTGGTGCGCAGCGGGCTCGAGAAGGAGTTCGACAAGTACACCATCTGGCCCGAGGGCGCGGCGCCCGACGCGCAGGCAAGCGCCTGAGACTGCGCCGCGACCAGGGACCGCGCCGTTCGAACGGAAGCACAACCGCCAAGGCACGACGACACCATCATGGAAGCCGAACTTCAGACACATGTTGCGTTTCACCTGACCGGGCGGAGGCCCGCCGCCGGCCTCGATGCGGTGGACACGCTCGACCTCACCCCGGCGCTGTTTGCGCGGTACCGGGACCTTTCCCGGCTGCGCTACGACTTTCCGCTGGTGCTGGTCCGGAATCCGCCGCCGGGTTCGTGCGCACAGCCGCTCTCGGCCCTGCTCGACGCCGCGCTGCAGGAAGTCGCGGCCGGCGAGGACGGCGAGCGCGTCAGCCGCCATGTGCTGCGCCTCGAGCGGCAGATCCGCGCGCTTGTGGCCGGGGGCGCGCGCGGCTCGCTCGCTTCGCTGTGGGACGCCGCCGCCAACGCGCTGCCGGTGCGCGCCGACGAGGCATTGCAGGACAGCCTGAAGCGCGCGCGCTCGGCGCTGAGGATCGAAGGCGAACTCGTCGATTGCGACGCCGCGATGCCGGCGGCGCTGTTCACGCACGCCTGGCGCGCAGTCGAGGCGCGCAAGGCGAAGAAGCTCGCTGCCACGATCGCCCGGCTGGTCGTCAAGCTCGCCGAGATCCTGCGGGCGGATTTCGTTCGATCGGACGCCGGGCGCAGCGCGGAGAGCCTCAGGGCGGCAATCGGGGATGCGCATGGCGGCATCTTCGACTTCGACGCGATGTCGCGGCTGCTCACCAAGGCCGCGCCGACTGCGGCGATGGATGACAAGCGCCGGGCGCGCATCGAATGGCTGCTGTCGGTGCTGGAAGCGCAGGCGTTCGTCCCGGTGGGCGGCGCGGCGGAGGGGCACCCGCAGGCGTACGCGTTCGCGTTCGACGGCTGCGTCGCGGCGGTCACGGCCTGGCGCGAGCGCTACCCGAAGGTGAGGGAGCTCGCCAAGGCCATCGCGATGGCCGAGCTCGAGATCAAGGGCGAGTACAGGGAAGCCGCGCACGTTGACTACTTCGCCGAATACGGCGGCGACGGGCTCGACCCGGAGGAGCTCGCGCAGTTCCCGGTCTACCTCGTCTGCCGCAATGCGGCGGCGCTCGACGCGGTCGAAAGCGCGGCGCTGCTGGAGCTGCTGTCGGCCGGCCTGCCGATGAAGGTGCTGGTGCAGACGGACGATATTCTCGAGCCGTCGCCGCAGGGCGATGGCCACCTGCACGTGGGCGCGAAGAGCCGGCAGCTCGCCAACATGGCGATCGGCCTGTCCGAGGTGTTCGTTCTTCAATCGGCAGCGTCGAACCTCCCCCGGATCCGCGAGCGCATCGAGCGGGGGCTGGCCTACGCCGGGCCGGCGCTCTTCAGCGTCTTCTCCGGAGGCAGCGCGAACGCCGGCGGCCTGCGGCCCTACCTCGTCGCCGCCGCCGCGATGGAGTCGCGCGCGTTCCCGGCCTTCACCTACGACCCTTCCGCGGGGACGGACTGGGCCTCGCGCTTCGACCTGTCCACCAACCCGCAGATCGACCGCGACTGGCCGCTGCACCGGTTCGCCTACGAAACCGAGGAAAACCAGCGGGCCGGCGAGGAAGTGGCGTTCACGCTGGTCCACTTCCTGGCCTGCGACCGCCGCTACGCGCGCCATTTCGCGCGGGTTCCGCGCAACGACTGGAACGCGAAGATGGTGCCGGTGGGCGAGAGCCTCGCGCGGGAGCAGAAGGGTCTGCCGGAATCGATCCCGACGCTGCTGATGGTCGATTCGGCCAACCTGCTGCAGAAGGTCCTCGCCGACGAGAAGGTGATGCGCGAGGCCCGCCGCTGCCGTGACCTGTGGCACAGCCTGCAGGAAATGGGCGGGGTGCACAATTCGCACGCGGAGCGGCTGCTGGCGCAGGAGCGCCGCGCGCAGGGCGAGCGCGAGAGGGCGATCGCCGAAGCGCGCGGCACCGAACCGGCGTCGCCGGGCAGCGGCGCACCCGCGGCGACCGCCAGGGCTACGGCGGCGGAAGCGGCGCCGGAGCATTCGCCGGACGAGGCCTACATCGAGACGGCGCGCTGCACGAGCTGCAACGAGTGCACGAAGATCAACGACAAGATGTTCGCGTACAACGAGAACAAGCAGGCGTACATCGCGAACCCCGATGCGGGCACCTATGCGCAGCTGGTCGAGGCGGCCGAGACCTGCCAGGTGTCGATCATCCATCCCGGCAAGCCGCGCAATCCGAACGAGCCCGGCGCGGCCGAACTGCTCCAGCGGGCGGCAGCATTCGTCTAGCCCGGCTCGATGCCGGGCTGCCTGTCCTCCTGCGCGGGGGGCCCCGGGCCGGTCCCGCCGGCTGCGTCGGATTTGCCGGCATGCCGCGATGAATCCGGACAATCCGCTCCGATGGCTTTCCTCGAGAAGCGCTCAGGCGTAGCATTCGCGGTGCGTAGACGCAGTCCGGATGCTCGCCCCCACCATGGCCGGGGCGGCGCTCCTCGAACCCAGACTGCGCGTGTCATCTGGAGAACAGCGTTTGAAGCCGACGGATATCGAGCACCCCGACTATTTCCACAAAGTCGTTGATTGCCAGTGGGCGTGCCCCGCCCACACCCCGGTTCCCGAATACATTCGACTGATTGCGGCTGGCCGCTACGGCGACGCCTACTTGGTCAATTGGCAGTCGAACGTCTTTCCGGGCATTCTCGGCCGCACCTGCGACCGCCCCTGCGAGCCGGCGTGCCGGCGGGGCCGGGTCGAGGAGGGCGGCGACCACAAGGCCAAGTCCGAACCCGTGGCGATCTGCCGGTTGAAGCGCGTCGCCGCGGACTACAAGGAAGACATCCGCGACCGGCTGCCGCGTCCGGCGGCGAAGAAGAACGGCAAGCGCGTCGCGCTGGTCGGCGCCGGCCCCGCGTCGCTGACGGTGGCCCGCGACTTGGCGCCGCTCGGCTACGAGTGCGTGGTGTTCGACGGCGATGCGCGCCCGGGCGGCATGATCCGCAGCCAGATTCCCCGGTTCCGCCTGCCCGAGGAAGTGATCGACGAGGAAACGGGCTACGTGCTCGACCTCGGCGTCGAATTCCGCGGCAACCACCGGATCGACAGCATGAAGGCGCTGCTGACGGAAGGCTGGGACGCCGTGTTCGTCGGCAGCGGCGCGCCGCGCGGCCGCGACCTCGACGTGCCGGGGCGCAAGGAGGCCGCGGCCAACATCCACATCGGCATCGACTGGCTCGCCAGCGTGTCGTTCGGGCACACGACGAAGATCGGCAAGCGCGTCGTCGTGCTGGGCGGCGGCAACACTGCGATGGACTGCTGCCGCAGCTCGAGGAGGCTGGGCGGCGTGGACGTGCAGGTGGTCGTCCGCTCGGGCTTTGACGAGATGAAGGCGTCGCCGTGGGAGAAGGAGGATGCCGCGCACGAGGGCATCCCGATCCACAACTTCCTGGTGCCGAAGGAGGTCACGCACGACGGCGGCAGGCTGAACGGCATCACGTTCGAGAAGGTCGCCGCGAAGAAGGACGCCAAGGGGCGGCGGCAGCTGCTGCCGACCGGCGAGCCCGACGTACACATCGCCTGCGACGACATCCTGGTCGCGATCGGGCAGGAAAACGCATTCCCGTGGATCGAGCGGGACGCGGGTATCGACTTCGACGAGTGGGGCATGCCCGTCGTCGACAAGGTCACGCTGCGCTCGTCGCATCCGCACGTGTTCTTCGGCGGCGACGCCGCGTTCGGCCCCAAGAACATCATCTGGGCCGTCGCGCACGGCCATGACGCCGCGATCTCGATCGACCTGCTGTGCCAGGGCAAGGACCTGGCAAAGCGACCGCCGCCGCTGGTCACGCTGGCGTCGCAGAAGATGGGCATCCACGAGTGGAGCTACGACAACGCGGTGGCGCCCGACCGGCGCTTCCGGGTGCCGCTCAAGGACACCGCCATCGCGCTCAAGAGCATCAAGATCGAAGTCGAGCTGGGCTTCGACCCCAAGCTCGCGCTGGCCGAAGCCCAGCGCTGCCTCAACTGCGACGTGCAGACGGTGTTCAGCGACAAGCTCTGCATCGAGTGCGACGCCTGCGTCGACATCTGCCCGATGGACTGCATCACGTTCACGGCGAACGGCGACGAGCCCGACCTGCGGCAGCGGCTGCACGCGCCGGCGCTCGACCTCACGCAGGATCTCTACGTGTCCGGCACCCTCAAGACGGGCCGTATCATGGCCAAGGACGAGGACGTCTGCCTGCACTGCGGCCTTTGCGCCGAGCGCTGCCCGACGGGCGCCTGGGACATGCAGAAATTCCTGATCGACATGGCGCACGCGGACGACCGCTGCCGCGCGCACCGGGTGCCGGCGACGCCGGCCCCCGCGGCTGTCGGCATGGCGGGAGACTGAGGCGATGAAACCCATTTCCCGCAGCAACGACTTCGTCGTCAAGTTCGCCAACGTCAACGGCTCCGGCTCGGCCTCGGCCAATTCGCTGTTCGCGCGCTCGATCCTGCGCATGGGCGTGCCGGTCGCCGCGCGGAACATCTTCCCGTCCAACATCCAGGGGCTGCCGACCTGGTACGAGGTGCGCGTCACCGAGGAGGGCTGGCGCGGCCGCCGTGGCGGCGTCGACCTGATCGTCGCGATGAACCCGGAGACGTGGACGCAGGATGTCGCCGAGGTCGAGGCCGGCGGCTACCTGTTCTACGATTCGACCAAGCCGCTGCCGCCGTCGAAGTTCCGCGACGACATCACGGCGATCGGCGTGCCGATCACCGCGATCTGCAACGCCGAGTTCACCGACGCCCGGCAGCGCCAGCTGTTCAAGAACATCGTCTACCTCGGCGCGCTGGCGTCGCTGCTGTCGATCGATCCCGCCGCGGTAGAGCTGCTGCTGGCGGAGCAGTACAAGGGCAAGGAGGCGCTGCTCGACGCCAACCGCAAGGCGTTCCGGATGGGCTACGACCACGAGGCGGCGAAGGCCACGATCGGGCTCAAGGTCGAGCGGCGCGACAAGGTCGGCGAGCGGATCTTCATCGACGGCAACGAGGCGTCCGCGCTGGGGGCGCTGTACGGCGGCGCCACGCTTTGCGCGTGGTACCCGATCACGCCGTCGTCGTCGGTCGCGGAATCGTTCGCCACGCATTGCGCCGAGCTGCGCATCGAGCCCGGCACCGGCCGTCATCGCTACGCCATCGTGCAGGCCGAGGACGAGCTGGCGTCGATCGGGATGGTGATCGGCGGCGCGTGGAACGGCGCGCGGTCCTTCACGGCGACGGCAGGCCCCGGCATCTCGCTGATGCAGGAGTTCATCGGCCTCGCCTACTTCGCCGAGATTCCCGCGGTCCTGTTCGACGTCCAGCGCGGCAGCCCGTCGACCGGCATGCCGACCAAGACCCAGCAGGCGGACGTGCTGTCGTGCGCCTATGCGTCGCACGGCGACACCAAGCACGTGCTGCTGTTCCCCGAGGACCCGAAGGAATGCTTCGAGATGGGCGCGCAGGCGTTCGATCTCGCCGACCGCCTGCAGACGCCCGTGTTCGTGATGCTCGACCTCGACATCGGGATGCAGGACTGGCTCTGCGACCCGCTGGTCTGGGACGACAGCCGCCGGATGGACCGCGGCAAGCGGATGACGGCCGAGGACCTCGAGGCCGGCAAGGAGTTCGGGCGCTACCTCGACGTCGACGGCGACGGCATCCCGTACCGGACGATTCCGGGCACGCACCCGAAGCGGGGCGCGTTCTTCACCCGCGGGACGTCGAAGGACCGCTATGCGCGCTATACCGAGGACGGCGGCGCCTACGTCGACAACATGCAGCGGCTGCTGCGCAAGTTCGAGACGGCCAAGGCCTACGTGCCGGCGCCCGTGATCCAGCGGGCGAAGCAGCGCGCGTCCGCCGGCGTGATCTGGTACGGCTCGACCGGCGCGTCGATGGACGAGGCGCTGGTGGTGCTCGAGCGGCAGGGCATCCATCTCGACCGGATGCGCATCCGCGCGTTCCCTTTCGCCGACGCCGTGGCCGACTTCGTCGCCGAGCACGACCGCGTGTTCGTCGTCGAGCAGAACCGCGACGCGCAGCTGCGCTCGCTGCTCGTCAACGAATGCGGCATCGCGCCGGAGCGGCTGGTCCCGGTGCTGCATTACGACGGCAACCCGCTCACCGCGCGTTTCGTCATCCGCGAGATCGCCGAGAAAGCGGCGGTGTTCAACGTCAAGCCCTTGCGCAAGGTGGCGCCATGACCTATCTCACCAAGCCTAAGCTCCACCACCCGGCGCTGCCGACCAACAAGCTCGGCTTCACGCGGCGCGACTACGAAGGCCCGATCTCGACGCTGTGCGCCGGCTGCGGCCACGACTCGATCTCGGCCGCCATCATCGCCGCGTTCTACGAGCTCGCGATCGAGCCGCATCGCGTCGCCAAGCTGTCGGGCATCGGCTGCTCCTCCAAGACGCCGACCTACTTCCTCGGGCAGTCGCACGGGTTCAACAGCGTGCACGGCCGGATGCCGTCGGTGCTGACCGGCGCCGCGCTCGCCAACCGCGACCTGATCTACCTCGGCGTGTCCGGCGACGGCGACTCGGCGTCGATCGGCATCGGGCAGTTCGCGCACGTGATGCGGCGCGGCGTCAACATGGTCTACATCGTCGAGAACAACGGCGTGTACGGCCTCACCAAGGGCCAGTTCTCGGCCACGGCCGACAAGGGCTCGAAGGCGAAGCGCGGCGCCGTCAACAGCGACGAGCCGATCGACCTCGTGCAGCTCGCGCTGCTCCTTGGCGCGACGTTCGTCGCCCGCGGCTTCTCCGGCGACAAGGAGCAGCTCGTGCCGCTGATCAAGGCGGCCGTGGAGCACCGCGGCGCCGCGTTCATCGACGTCGTGAGCCCCTGCGTCGCGTTCAACAACCATCCCGGGTCGACCAAGAGCTACGACTACGTCCGCGCGCACAACGAGGCGGTCAACCGGCTCGACTTCGTGTCGGTGCGCGACCCGATCACGGCCAGCGTCCCGGCCGGCGGCGTGCAGGACATCGCGCTGCACGACGGGGGAATCATGCGGCTGCGCAAGCTCCATCCCGAATACGATCCGCACGACAAGGTCGGCGCGGTGTCGTACCTCGAAGCGCACCGGATGAAGGGCGAGGTGGTCACCGGGCTCCTCTATGTCGAGGAAGATCCCACCGACCTGCACGTGTCGCAGAACACCGTCGACGTGCCGCTCAACATCCTGTCCGACGACGACCTCGTGCCGGGCAACGCGGCGCTGATGGAATTCAACGCCTCGCTCCGGTAGGAGCGCGAGGTCCGGACGGTACCGCCGCCGCCCGCCTCTGACCGGGCCGAAGGGCTCCCCGTGCGCGTGACGCGCCGGGATGCCCTCGCGGCGCCGCTGACCCTGCGCCGGGCCGCGCTTCAGGGCGCCGCGAACAGCGCGTCGAGGCGCAGCCGGGTGATCACCGCGACCTGCGCCAGGCACTCGGCGAATTCCGTGGCGCGGTCGCGCTCGGCGCGGCGCGCGAATTCGCCGATGATCCCGGCGCGATCCCATCCCTTGACCGCGAGGATGAACGGAAAGCCGAAGCGCGCGTTGTAGCGCGCGTTGAGCTCCTGCAGGCGCGCGAATTCCTCGGGCGAGCAGCGGGTGAGCCCGGCGCCCGCCTGCTCGTCGATCGAGTCGGCGGTGAGTTCGGCGCGCACCATCGCGCGGCCCGCGAGTTCCGGATGCGCGCGCAGCAGCGCGAGCCGCTCGGCGTCGCTCGCCGCGTCGACGGCGCCTCGCATCGCGGCGTGCAGCGCCTCGACGCTCGCGAACGGCCGCGCGGCGTACGCGCGCTCCGCCACCCACGGCGAGTGCTCGAAGATCGCGCCCAGCGTGGCGACGAACGCCGCGCGGTCCATCCCGTTCAGCGTGTCGAGCGTCATCGGGCGGCGCCTTCGGCGGGGGTCGCGCGCGGATGGGTCGCAACCCAGTGGCGCGCGATGTCGATTCGTCGCGCGATCCACACGTCCTCGTGCCGCGCCACGTGATCCAGGAAGCGGGCGAGGGCGGCGAGCCGCCCGGGGCGCCCCGCGATGCGGCAATGCAGCCCGATCGACAGCATCTTCGGCGCGTCGAGCCCCGCGGGGTCGCCTTCGGCGTACAGGACGTCGAACGCGTCGCGGAGATAGGCGTGGAACTGGTCACCGCTGTTGAAGCCCTGGGTCGTGGCGAAGCGCATGTCGTTGGTGTCGAGCGTGTAGGGGACGACGAGGTGCGCTCGGGTGCCGTCCCGCGTCGCGACTTCGACCCAGAACGGCAGGTCGTCGGCGTACGAGTCGGCGTCGTAGGCGAAGCCGCCGTGCTCGACGACCAGGCGGCGGGTGTTCGGGCTGTCGCGGCCCGTGTACCAGCCTTCGGGTGCCCGGCCGGTGAGCGACCGGATCGTCGCCACAGCGCGCTCGAGATGCGCGCGCTCGGTGTCCTCGTCCATCGCCTGGTACGAGATCCAACGCCAGCCGTGGCTCGCGATCTCGTGCCCGTCGGCCAGCATCGCATCGACGACGCGCGGATTGCGCGCCAGCGCCATCGCGACGCCGAATACCGTGAGCGGCATCCGGCGCTCGCGGAACAGGCGCAGAAGCCGCCAGACACCGGCACGCGAGCCGTACTCGTACAGCGACTCCATGCTGAGGTGCCGCGCCGGGAACGCCGCGGCGCCGACGATCTCCGACAGGAAGGTCTCCGACTGCGCGTCGCCGTGCAGTACGCTGTTCTCGCCGCCTTCCTCGTAGTTCAGCACGAACTGCACGGCGAGGCGCGCGCCGCCCGGCCAGCGCGGGTGCGGCGGATGCGCGCCGTAGCCGGCGAGGTCGCGCGGGTAGCCGGGGTCGAAGGTCGAGGTCACGGGGGTCAATGGTACGGCCTAGGGGCGGGAGGACGCGCGGAGGAAAGCGCGCGGCGGTGGCGCAGGCGTTGAGACGGCGCGCCGCGGCAGCATACAATGTGCCGCCGGCCCGCTGCAATGCGCAACCCGGGTCCCGCGCGCCGGCGATGTCCCCGCCGCGGCAACCGCCACGACGATGGTGCACCCGATGGGCAAGCTCACCACCCACGTGCTCGACACCGCGCAGGGCCTTCCCGGCGCCGGCGTCGAACTCACGCTGTACCGCAACGTCGCGGAGCGCTACGTGTTCGTCCAGGCGGCGGTCACCAACGCCGACGGCCGCTGCGACGCACCGCTGCTCGAAGGCGCCGCGCTGACGGCGGGGCGCTACCGGCTCGTGTTCCAGGCCGGCGCGTATTTCGCCGCCCGGGGCGTGCCGCTGCCCGACCCGCCGTTCGTCGACCAGGTGGTGCTCGACTTCGGCATCGCCGACGTCGACGCCCACTACCACGTGCCGCTGCTCGTCTCGCCGTGGAGCTACGCGACGTATCGCGGCAGCTGACGCCGAAGGCCCGCGCCGCCACCGCATGGATGCCTAGGCCGGCGAGTGGCTGCAACTCCTGATCCGCTGGGTCCACCTGGTCACCGGCATCGCGTGGATCGGCGCGTCGCTCTATTCCGTCTGGCTCGACCATTCGCTGCTGCCGTCGAAATCCGCCGATGACTCGGAGCGCGGCGTCGGCGGCAAGCAGGGGTCGGTGCACAACAATTACCTCACGCTTCCAGTTCTCCTTGTGATGATCAGCAACCACTATCCGCTGACGTGGGGCCACCCGCGTGCGTGGCTGGAGAGCCGGCCCCGCGTGGTATTCGGTGCCGTTCGATCCGGCGAAGGTGGTCGCGACGCCCGCGGGGACCGCGACGTTCACGTTCAACGACGGCGACAGCGCGCTCTTCGCGTACCAGGTAAACGGGATCGCGCAGACGAAGGTCATCACGCGCGAGGTATTCGTGGCGCCCGGCAACACCTGCCGGTAGCGCCTCGGCGGCGACCGGCACGCTCCGCGCGGACGGGTCAGAACAGCGATTCCTGTTCCGGCGCCGCGGGGCGCGAGCCGGCGTCCTTCCGCGACGTGGCGAGGGTCGGCGCCGCGACCGGCTTGATCAGCGTGGAGTCGTCGTGCGCGACGGCGTTGACGCGCGTGGACACCGGGTAGAACGCCATCGCGGTCGCGGGGAATGGCACGATCAGGTCCAGGAGGTCGGTGTGCGCGGGGTCGAGCCAGCGATCGTACTGGTCCGGCGCGATGATCAGCGGCATGCGGTCGTGGATCGGCAGCATCGCCGCGTTGGCGGCCGTGGTGATGACCGTGCAGCTGTCGACGACGGCGCCGTCGGGGCTGCGCCAGCGCTCGTAGAGGCCGGCCAGGCCGAACAGCGATCCGTTCTTCATCCCGACGTGCATCGGCTGCTTGTGCGCCGGCGTGCCGTTCGTCGCCGGCACCGGCATCCATTCGTAGAAGCCGTCGGCGGGGAGCAGGCAGCGATGGCGCCGCAGCGCCATCCGGAACGACGGCTTCTCGGCGAGCGTCTCGCCGCGGGCATTGATCAGCTTGAGGCCGATCGCCGGATCGCGTGCCCAACGCGGGACGAGCCCCCAGCGCAGCCGTACCAGCTCGCGCTGGCCGTCGGCGTTCATCCTGACGACCGGCACCTCGGTGGTCGGCGCGATGTTGTAGCGCGGCATGACTTCGGGGACATGCGCGAGCCCGAAAGTCAGCGCGATCGTGGCCGGATGACTGTGCAGTTCGTAGCGGCCGCACACGATTCAGTCCTCGTCGTCCCCGGGCTTGGCACGCGGCACGACATCGCGGGCGCCTGCCGGCCCGGAGGCTTCGAGCAGCCGGCGCGCCGTCTTCGCGACTTGCATCGTGTCCCAGTAGGCGTAGGCTCCGACAGCCGCCGCGCCCGCCACCGGCACCCAGCGGCTGGCCGCGGTGCCGGCCATGCGCTGCGTCACGGTGCCGCCCAACTTCGCCAGCGCGGTGCGCAGCGCGCCGGACGACAGCTGCTCGATGATCACCCGCTGCCCGGTGCGCACGGCGACGTCGCGCAGCACCTGGCTCGCCAGGTGCCGGAACAGGCAGTAGAGCATGTGCGTGCGCGACAGTTCCGCGCTGCGGCCGTGCAGCGCGAAGATGTCCGCCACCATCTGCCGCTGCACCTTCCAGATGAGGTAGAGGTCGGGCAGGATCGTGAGCAGGCCGAGCGGTCCGGGCGGCAGGGCCAGCGAGCCCGACAGCAGCGCCGCCTTCTGCGCCGCGTCGCGGGCGAGCCGCTGCGCGGCCGCGGCGGGATCGCTCACCGCATGCGTCCGCGGCGCCGGCACATCGGCGATGATGCGCTCGATGACGCCGGTCACCTTGCGGTCCGGATCCGGGGCGGCGTCAATCACGGCGGGCAGCGATCGGTTCATCGTCGGCTACGGCTTGTGACCAGGACGGCCGCGGGTGCGCGGCCGGCGTTCGACCGGCATTCCTGCTGACTGTAGCCCCGCCGGCGCCGGCTGTCGACCCGGGGCGAGCGCGCTGCGGCGACACCAGCCGCTACAATGGCGGTCTTTCTCGCGCGCGGCGGTCTCGCGCGTGGGCACTTCCCGCCGACCATTCGCCGCTCTCCCGCCTTCCGTGCCGTCCGCGTTCACTTCGTCCATGCCTGTGCGCCACCTGCCGTGCGCCGCATCGCCTCCGCCGCGCGGGCGGGCGGCGTGATGCGGGTCTTCGGCTTCGCCGGCTGGTCCGGCAGCGGCAAAACGACGCTCATCGAGCGGGTCATTCCGCAACTGGTCGCGCGCGGGCTGAGGGTGTCGCTGATCAAGCACGCGCATCATACGTTCGATGTCGACCAGCCCGGCAAGGATTCGTTCCGCCACCGGATGGCCGGCTGCGCCGAAGTGCTCGTCACGTCAGGCCAGCGGTGGGCGCTGATGCACGACCTGCGCGGCGCGCCCGAAATGACGCTCGCCGACTCGCTCGCCCGGTTGTCGCGCTGCGACCTGGCGCTGATCGAAGGCTACAAGTCGGCGGCGATCCCCAAGCTCGAGATCTGGCGCGCCGCGGCTGGCAAGCCGCTGCTGTTCCCGAGCGACCCCAACATCATCGCCATTGCCACCGACACCCCGGAGGCGCTGACCGCGACCGCGGCCAACCGGTCGCCCGTCGTCCTGGCGCTCAACGACGGCGCGTCGATCGCCGACTTCGTCGCCCGGCACGCGCAGCCGATGCCGGTGGAATATTGACTTCGCCTGGTGCGGCGAGTACCGTGGAACTGATCGACGCTCGCGTTGCCGAAAGGCGGTGACGAGGGCACCCGCGGGGATGGGACGCGATGGCGCGGCCGGTGTGGTGCCGGAAGGTTGCCGGAGTGGGCGATGTCAAGAAAAATCAAATATAAACAGCGGCTTGCAGCTACAGCTTACGCACTGGCCGGGCTCGTCCTGGCGCTGCCGGCATGGGCCGACGTGCGCAGCGACGCCGGGGAGCTTCCCGGGTTCTACGGCGGCATCTCGCTGCGCGAGCATGGCGCCGACAACGCGGGCCTGAGGGCGACCGCGCCAGCGGCCGCTTGGTCGCGGTTCACCGCGCCGCTCGCCGACGATTCCGCCGCGCGCGCGCTGCTCTTCGGCGGCTACCGCTGGAGCAACGAGGTTGCGATAGAAGCCTCGTTCCTGTCGTCCGACAAATATTCGCTGCGTCCGCAGGATGTGTCGCCGTCGCCCGCCGGCGTGCGCCTGGGGCTGGGCAGCAGCGCGTTCGGCCCCGCGGATGCGCCGTCGCGCAGCTGGAATCTCGACGTCTACACGAGTTGGGCGTTCTATCGCAGCTTCGCGCTGTATGGCCGCCTGGGCTATGCACAGGCCGACGCGGCGCAGGCGTTCGGCGCCGGCAACGCGACAGTGGGCGACAACCGCCGGATGCGCGACGGCGTCAACTACGGCCTGGGCCTCCGCTACGGCATCAACTCCAACTTGGGGTTGCGGCTCGAGTACGCCCGCTTCGCGCGGTTCGGCATCGACAGCAGCAGCGTCCTCCCGGAGTCCGACCAGCTCTCCGTTGGCGTGCAGATGCGGTTCTAGTCGCTCGTCCTGCCTGCGGTTAAACTAGGCGCGCCGGCGGAGTCCCCCGCCGGCGCTTTCATTTTCGAGATTCCGCACGATGCCCGACGCCGCGCCCGCGACCATCACTCTCGTCTACCTCGCCCGGCTGCGCGCCGCGTTCGGCACCGGCGGCGAGCGGATGGCGCTGACGCCGGCGCTCGCGGACGTCGCCGCGTTGCGCGCCTCGCTCGCGGCGCGGGGCGGCGCGTGGGCGACGGAGCTCGCCGCCGGTCGCGCGGTGCGGGTGGCCGTCAACCACGATCTCGCGACCCCGCAGACACCGCTTCGCGCCGGCGACGAAGTGGCGCTGTTCCCGCCGGTGACCGGCGGGTAGCCGGACCCCCGCCGGGACTTCCCCCATGCCGGTTCGCGTCCAGGTCGAGGATTTCGACGTCGCGCACGAGCTGCACGCGCTCCGTGCGGGTGATCCGCGGGTGGGCGCTGTCGCGGCGTTCATCGGCACCGTCCGCGACCTGAACGACGATGCCGCGGTCGCCACGATGACGCTCGAGCACTACCCGGGCATGACCGAAAAGGCGCTGGCGGCGATCGTCGACGAGGCAAAAGCCCGCTGGAGCATCTTCGACGCGATCGTCGTGCATCGCGTCGGCGAACTGAAGCCGATGGACCAGATCGTGCTGGTGGGCGTCACCGGCGCACATCGGGGCGAGGCGTTCGCCGCCTGCGAATTCATCATGGACTTCCTCAAGACCCGCGCCCCGTTCTGGAAGAAGGAAATGACGCCGGCCGGTCCGCGCTGGGTCGAGGCACGCGCGACCGACGACACGGCCGCCGCGCGCTGGGACGACGCCCGGCCGCGGGAGCCGGAGGCGTGATGCCGCCGTCCGGACAGCCGGCGCGCCGCACCGCGCTGATCGCGCTCGACTGGGGCACGACGTCGGCGCGCGCATACCGGCTGGCGGCCGACGGCACCATCGTCGGCGAGCGCAGCGCGCCGCTCGGGATCCAGCAGGTCGAGGGTGGCGCGTTCGCGGCCGCGCTCGACGCGCTGCTGGGCGACTGGGCCGGCGACCCGGCGCCACGGATCGCCTGCGGCATGATCGGCAGCCGGCAGGGCTGGGTCGAGGCGCCGTACTGCGCCGCCCCGGCGACGCTCGCCGCGCTCGCCACCGCGCTCGCGCGGACGCCCGGCGGCGAACTGTCGATCGTGGCCGGCGTCAGCGGCGTCGATGCCGCGGGCGTGCCGGACGCCATGCGCGGGGAGGAGACCCAGATTCTCGGCGCGGTGGGCGGTGGTGCCGGAACGGCCGGCGCGTCCGAGCTGATCGTGCTGCCCGGAACGCACAGCAAGTGGGCGGCGGTCGGCGCCGGGCGGATCGAGTCGTTCGCGACCTTCCTCACCGGCGAACTGTTCGCGATCCTGAAGGCGCACAGCATCCTGGGCCGGATGATGACCACGGATGCGGGCGACCCGGCCTCCGCCGCGTTCGAGCGCGGCGTGCACCGGGGCCTTGCCGCGCTGCCGGCGGGCGCCGGACTGCTGCACGACCTCTTCGGCGTGCGATCGCTGGCACTGTTCCACGAACTCCTGCCGGCGGCCACGGCCGACTACCTGTCCGGGCTCCTCGTCGGCCACGAGATCCGCGAGGGCCGCGGCTGGGCGCGCGCGCAGGGCATCGCCGCCGACAGCGTCGTGCTCGTCGGCGGGGCCGCGCTGGTCGAGCGGTACCGGCGCGCGTTCGCGCTGGCCGGCGTGGCGGCCGAGGCCGGCCCGGACGACGCCGCGGCGCGCGGGCTGTGGCGCATCGCGCAGCAGGCGGGCCTCATCCCTTCGACCGGGCGACCAGAATGACGAACCCTCTGCACGCCTATCTTTCGCCATTGCCGCTCGTCGCGGTCCTGCGCGGCATCACGCCGGAGGAGATCCCCGCTGTCGGCGCGGCGCTGGTCGATGCCGGCTTCCGGATGCTCGAGGTGCCGCTCAATTCGCCGCGCCCGTTCGAATCGATCCGCGCGCTCGCCGTCGCATTCGGCGACCGCTGCCTCGTCGGTGCCGGCACGGTGCTGTCGGCGGCGAGCGCGGGCGAGGTGCGCGATGCCGGCGGCCGGCTGATCGTGATGCCCCATTCCGATGTGGCGGTGGTCCGATCCGCCAAGGCTGCCGGGATGGTCGTCGTGCCCGGCGTGGCGACGCCGACGGAGGCCTTCGCGGCGCTCGCCGCCGGTGCGGACGGCCTCAAGATGTTCCCGGCGGACCAGTTGCCGCCTGCCGCGCTCAAGGCGTGGCGCGCCGTGCTGCCCCGGGGCACGCTGGTGTTTCCGGTGAGCGGCATTCGGCCCGAGTCGATGGCGGCGTACTGGGCCGCCGGCGCCGACGGCTTCGGCACCGGCTCGAACCTCTATCGACCCGGCGCGTCCGCGGCCGATGTCCGCGCCGTCGCCGACGCCTATGCGGCGGCGTTCCGCGCGCTGCCTCCCCGCGAGCGCGCCGCATCATGACCGGACTTCCCGCCACGTCCGCCGAGGCGCCCGTGATCGTCGCGCTGGGCGAGGCGATGATCGAATTCAACCAGGCCCGCGCCGACGCGCCGGAGGCGTACCTGCGCGGCTACGGCGGCGACACGTCGAACATGGCGATCGCCGCGTCGCGCCTGTCCGGCGCCGTCGCGGGCCGGGTGGGCTACGTCACCCGGGTGGGCAACGACGCGTTCGGCCGGATGCTGCTCTCGCTGTGGCAGGCGGAAGGCGTCGACACGCGGGGCGTCGCGACGGACCCGGAGGCGCCCACCGGCGTCTACTTCGTGACCCACGGCCCGGCCGGCCACGAGTTCTCGTACCTTCGCGCCGGCTCCGCGGCGTCGCGGATGCGGCCCGAGACGATGCCGGTCGGCGCGATCACGGCGGCGAAGGTCCTGCACGTCTCCGGCATCAGCCAGGCGATCAGCGCGACCGCGTGCGACACCGTGTTCGCCGCCATCGACGCGGCGAAGGGCGCGGGCGTGGCGGTGTCCTACGACCCCAATATCCGGCTGAAGTTGTGGCCGCTCGCCCGTGCCCGCGCGATCGTGCTGGCGACGGTGCCGGCCTGCGCCTGGTTCCTTCCCGGCTGCGAGGAGGTCGCGCTGCTGTCCGGCCTCGCCGACACCGCCGCGGGCGTCGATTGGTGCCACGCGCGAGGTGCGCGCGTCGTGGTGATGAAGTGCGGCGCCGACGGCGTGATCGTGTCGGACGGGCGGCGGGTCGAGCGCATCGCCGGCAACGCGGTGCGCGCGGTCGACGCCACCGGCGCCGGCGATTGCTTCGACGGCGCGTTCGCGGTCCGCGTGCAGGCCGGCGACGATCCGTTCGCGGCCGCGCGCTATGCCAATGCCGCGGCGGCGCTGGCAACCACCGGCTACGGCGCCGTGGCGCCGTTGCCGCGCGACGCCGACGTGCGCGCGTTGCTCGCCCGCGCCGTTGTGGCATGATTTCGCCCATGAGGGCGGGGCGCCGCACGACCGCGCTTCGGACCGAACCCGCGCGCGAGACGCGGGTCGGTGTCGAGGGGAGCTATCCCGATGCCTGGAGGAGACCGATGGAGCGCGCATTCCCCATTGCCAAGGCAGTCCGCCACCTCGAGGCCGGCCACTGGAAGGCGGCCCACGAGATCGTGCAGAAGGATTCTTCGACGCTCGGGTGCTGGGCCCACGGCATCGTCCACCTGATCGAAGGCGACCTCGCGAACGCGCAGTACTGGTACCGCCGCGCGCACCGTTCGCTGCCGCACGGCAACACCGCTGCCGCCGAGATCGCGGCGCTCAAGGAACAGCTCGGCGGTGCGACCGAAACCGCAAAGAGCAGGGGAGCCGGAACGCAATGAACGCACCGACGACAGGACTCGCGCAGGGAATCGTCCCGGAGATCGCCGTCGGCGCGATCCCCGACGACGAGCGGGTGTGGGTCCCGCAGGCGCCCGACGTCTGGTTCCGGCCGCTGCTCCTCAACACGGTGACCGGGGGCTGGTGCAACCTGCTGCGCGTGCGCAAGTCCGGCGTGCTGTCGCGGCACCGGCATCCGATGGTCGTCGTCGGCTACGTGATCCGCGGCAAGTGGCGCTACCTCGAGCACGACTGGGTGGCCGAGACCGGCAGCTTCGTCTACGAGCCGCCGGGCGAGATCCACACGCTGGTGGTGCCCGACGACTGCCCGGAGATGATCACGTTCTTCAACATCAGCGGCGCGATGATCTACCTCGACGCGCAGGACCGGACCATCGGCTACGAGGACGTCTGGACCAAGCTCGAGATGTGTCGCGCGCATTACGCGGCGGTCGGGCTTGGCGCGCACTACGTCGACCAGTTCGTCCGCTAGGAAGCGAATGCGCGTGGCGCTGCGCGAACCGTGCCGTCGCGACCGGCGCTGCGCCGGCGGATGTTGCATTCCCGCCCGCCGTATAATCGGTCGATGATCGCCGGACTGCTCGCCGTCGGATCGGGCGCCGCCTTCGGCGCCTGGCTGCGCTGGGGCCTGTCGACGTGGCTCAATCCGCGCATGCCCGACTTTCCTCTGGGCACGCTGGCGTCGAACGTGGTCGGTGGCTACCTGGTCGGCTTCGCCGTCGCTTACTTCGCGGCCAACCACCAGATCGCGCCCGAGTTCCGCCTGTTCGCGATTACCGGCTTCCTCGGCGGGCTCACGACGTTTTCCACGTTCTCGTCGGAGGTCACGCAGTTGCTGCTGCGCGGCGAATACGCGGTCGGCATCGGCCTCGCGTTCGTCCACCTCGCCGGCTCGCTGCTGATGACGGTGGCCGGGCTCGCCACGTTCCGCGCGCTCGCCGCCTAGGCGTCGCCGCTTCCTTTCCACGCTCGTTCCAACAGGAGTCCGCAATGCCCCATGCCATCCGCTTCCACGCCACCGGCGGTCCCGAAGTCCTGCAATGGGAGGAGGTCGCCGTCGGCGATCCCGGCCCCGGCGAAGCGCGCGTGCGCCACACCGTCGTCGGCGTCAACTACATCGACACCTACCACCGCAGCGGCCTCTACAAGCTGCCGCTGCCGTCGGGCCTGGGCACCGAGGCGGCCGGGGTCGTCGAGGCGGTTGGCAGCGGCGTCGACTGGGTCGCGCCGGGCGACCGCGTCGCGTTCGCCACCGCGCCGATCGGCACCTACAGCGAAGTGCGCGTGATGCCCGCCGACAAGCTGGTGAAGATTCCGGCGGGCGTATCCGATCGCAGCGCGGCGACGCTGATGCTGAAAGGGCTCACGGTGCAGTACCTGTTCCGCCAGACGTACCCGCTGAAGGCGGGCGACACGATCCTGTACCACGCGGCGGCGGGCGGCGTCGGCCTCATCGCGTGCCAGTGGGCGCGCGCGCTAGGCGTCACGATGATCGGCACCGTCGGCTCCGACGCCAAGGCCGAGCTTGCGAAGGCGAACGGCTGCACGCACACGATCGTCTACACGCGCGAGAACTTCGTCGACGAGGTGAAGAGGCTGACCGGCGGCAAGGGCGTGCCGGTGGTCTACGACTCGGTCGGCAAGGACACGTTTCCGGCGTCGCTCGACTGCCTGTCGCCGCGCGGCCTGTTCGTCAGCTTCGGCAACGCCTCGGGCCCCGTCGCCAACTTCGACCTGATGCTGCTCGCGCAGAAAGGCTCGCTGTACGCGACGCGCCCGACGCTGTTAACGCACGTCGCCACGCGCGAGAAGCTGAACGCCGCGGCCGACGAGATGTTCGGGCTGGTCGCCAATGGCAAGATCGTCAGCGAGCCGCGGCAGACGTTCGCGCTGAAGGACGCGGCCGACGCGCATCGCGCGCTGGAGTCGCGCGGCACCACCGGCGCGACGGTGCTGCTGCCGTAGCCCGGGTTTCGCGTTCCTCAACCCGGGCTACGCAATGCGGGTTACGCGCGCGACGGGTTGCCTGCCGCCGCGTTGATCAATGCCCGTGCCGCATCCGGTATCTCGGACGCGACGACGCCGAACGGCCCGGCGCCGGCGCGGACCAGCGCGTCGGCGGCGGCGCCGTGGACGCAGACGGCGTAGCGCAGCGCCGTCGGCGCGTCGAGGCCCTGCGCGAGCAGCGCGCCGATGAACCCGGACAGGACGTCGCCCGAGCCGGCCGTCGACAGCGCGCTGTTGCCGCTGGCGTTGATCTCCCAGCGCCCGTCGGGATGCGCGAGCACGCTGCCGGCGCCTTTCACGACGACGTGCGCGCGCAGTTCGTGCGCGATCGCGGCCGCCGCGCCGAGCCGGTCGCGCTGGACGGCGGCGGTGTCGGTGCCGAGGAGCCGCGCGGCTTCGGCCGGGTGCGGGGTCAGGATCGTCGGCGCGCCGCGCGCCGCGAGCGCCGTTCGCAGCGGCGGGTGCGCGGCGATGATGTTGAGCGCATCGGCGTCGCAGACGAGCGGCGTCGACGATGCGATCGCCGCCGCGATGAGGTCGCCCGCGCGTACCGTGGCGCCCAGCCCGGGGCCGATCACCAGCGCGTCGGCATGCACTTCCAGTATCGATGCCGCGCTTTTCAGCATCAGTTCCGGCATCCCCCAGTCGACGTCCGGGTGATGTTCCGCCGCAAAGCCGACGAACACCTTGCCGGCGCCGTGCTTCAGCGCCGCGCGGCCGGCGAGGATGGGCGCGCCGACCATGCCGGCCGCGCCGCCGATGATGCCGACGGTGCCGAACGAGCCCTTGTGCACGTTGTGGCGGCGGCGCGCGAGCACCGCCGGCAGCGCGGCTGCGAGCGCGTCCCAGTCGAGGCGGTGTCCCGCCGGCGGCGCCGTGGCAGCCGCGTCGATTCCGAGCGGATGCACGGAAACCTCGCCGCACAGGTCGATGCCGTCGCCGGTGAGGAGCCCCGGCTTCAGGCCGATGAACGTGGCGGTCGCGGCGGCACGGACGGCGCTGCCGGCCGCGCTGCCGGTCTCGGCGTCGAGGCCGCTCGGCGCGTCGAGCGCGAGGATCGGCACGGGCATCGCGTTGCAGGCGTCGACGAGCGCCGCGTACCCGGCGGAAAGCGCACGCGCGAGGCCGATGCCGAACAACCCGTCGACGATCAGTGCGCCCGTCCAGCGGGCTGGAATGGTGCGCGTGGTCTTGCCGCCGGACTCCGCGAAACGGCGGTGGGCGAGTGCGGCATCCGCGGGAAGCGCCGCAGGATCGCCGGGGAACACCACGGCAACCTCGTGGAAGCGCTCGCGCAGGAGTCGCGCGACGACGAACGCATCGCCGCCGTTGTTGCCGGGGCCGGCCAGCACGAGCACGCTGCCGCCGCGATCGCCGGCCATGGCCTGCGCCACCCCCGCCGCCGCATGACCTGCCTGCTCCATCAGCGGCGCCACACCCGCGGCCGCTTCGATGGCGCGGATGTCCTCGCGGCGAAAACAGGGCGACAGCGCGGCGCAGGGTTCCATTGCGGGATTATAGGCTGCCGGACGCCCCGCAATCGTGCGCGGCGCGGCCGCTGTCATCCGGCTGCAATCAAATGGACAAAACCCGGAACGCGCCGCTACACTAGGCTCCCATTGCCGTCGATCCACCGCCCGGCGATTGCCTGTTGCGCAACGGCCCGCCACGCAAGGATGCCGGGTTCCCCGCCTTACTGGAGGTTTCGAATGAAGTTCACGCCCAAGCTCTGGTTTGCCCTTTTCGGGACGATGTTCGCGCTGTCGGCCCAGGCCCAGGACCTCACCGGTACCCTGAAGAAGATCAAGGATTCCGGCGCCATCACGATCGGCAACCGCGAATCGTCGATCCCGTTCTCGTACCTCGACGAGAAGCAGCAGCCGGTCGGCTACTCGATGGACCTCTGCAACAAGGTCGTCGACGCCATCAAGGCCGAGCTCAAGCTGCCCAACCTCAAGGTTGCGTACAACCCGGTCACGTCGCAGAACCGGATCACGCTGATGCAGAACGGCACGATCGACCTCGAGTGCGGCTCGACGACGAACAGCGTCGACCGGCAGAAGCAGGTGTCGTTCGGCAACACGACGTTCGTCACCGGCATCCGGATGCTGGTCAAGGCGGACTCGGGCATCAAGGACATCGCGCAGCTCGACGGCAAGCCCGTGGTCACGACCACGGGCACCACCAGCGACGCGCTGATCAAGGCGAGCGAGAAGGGCAAGCACATCGACGTCAAGAACATCTACGGCAAGGACCACGCCGACTCGTTCCTGATGGTCGAGTCGGGCCGCGCCGCGGCGTTCGTGATGGACGACGTGCTGCTCGCCGGGCTCATCGCCAACGCCAAGAACCCGAAGGATTTCGCGATCGTCGGCGACCCCTTCCGCGTCGAGCCGTACGGCATCATGATCCGCAAGGACGATCCGCAGTTCAAGGCGCTCGTCGACAAGACGCTCGCCGGCCTCATGAAGTCCGGCGAAATCGTCAAGATCTACGACAAGTGGTTCCTGAACCCGATCCCGCCGAAGGGCGTCAACATGAACCTGCCGATGAGCAAGGAGCTGAAGGACGCCATCGCGAACCCGAACGACAAGGGCGTGTCCTGACCGCAGTCCGCAACGAAGAACGGGGAGCGAGGTTTGCTCCCCAAATCGTCTGAAGGCTCGGCCCCGCGCGCGGCGACGCGCGCGCGGCCGCCGGCGTGCCCTGGCTAGGGAGTTTCCGCGGTGACCTACCACTGGAACTGGACGTTCTTCTTCGACGTCGCCGATGACGGCGAGCGCTACTACCAGTGGATCCTCTCCGGCCTCGGCTGGACGGTCACGGTGGCGTTCGGCGCGCTGGCGATCGCGCTCGTCGTCGGCTCCGTGCTGGGCGTCATCCGGACCACGCCGAACAAGTGGCTGGTGGCGATCGGCGACGCCTACGTCGAGCTCTTCCGCAACATCCCGCTGATCGTCCAGCTGTTCCTCTGGTACCAGGTGTTTCCGGAGATCCTGCCCAAGGGCGCCGGTATGTGGGTCAAGCAGGACCTCCCCGACATCGTGCCGGCCGTCTTCGGGCTGGGCTGGTACACGGCGGCGCGGATCGCCGAGCAGGTGAAGTCCGGCATCCTGTCGCTGCCGCGCGGGCAGACCAATGCCGGGCTCGCGATGGGCCTCACGCTGCCGCAGGTGTACCGCTACGTGCTGCTGCCGATGGCCTACCGGATCATCCTGCCGACGCTCACGTCGGAATCGATGAACATCTTCAAGAACTCGTCGGTCACCTACGCGGTCGGCGTGCTCGAGCTGTACTTCCAGTACAAGCAGATCATCGAGAAGACGAACCAGGTGCTGGAGATCACCATCGTCGTCACCGCGATCTACTTCATTCTCGCCTTCACGGTGAACCGCGTCATGGCGTTCATCGAGAACCGCGTCCGCGTCCCCGGTTACATCACGGGCGGGGGAAAGTGATGAGCGCGCCGGGCCGCCCCAAGCGCGAATTGGTCCCCCCCGGGGGGAAGGCGCGCAGCGCCAAGGGGGCACACCAGTGAGCGGGTTCGACTTCTCGGTCATCACCAGCAACTGGGGCTACCTCGCGCAGGGGCTTCGCTACACCTTCCAGGTCACGCTCGTCGCGATGGTGGGCGGCATCCTGCTGGGCACGCTGCTCGCGATGATGCGCCTGTCCTCGATCAAGCCGCTGTCGATGTTCGCGGCGGCGTACGTGAACCTGTTCCGCAGCGTGCCGCTGGTGCAGGTGATCCTGGCCTTCTACCTGATCATCCCGATCGCGGTCTCGCTGGTGACGGGGCAGATGAAGCCGATCGGCGCCGAGAACTCGGCGTACTTCACGTTCACGATCTTCGAGGCGGCGTACTACAGCGAGATCATGCGCGCGGGGATCCAGTCGATCTCGCGCGGGCAGGTCGGCGCCGGCTACGCGGTCGGCTTCACCTACGGGCAGGTGATGCGCTACGTCGTGCTGCCGCAGGCGTTCCGCAACATGCTGCCGATCCTGCTGACCCAGACGATCATCCTGTTCCAGGACATCTCGCTGGTCTACGCGATCGGCGCCACCGACTTCTTCGGCGCCGCCGACAAGATCAACCAGCGCGACCTGCGGCCGATCGAGATGTACACGACCGTCGCCGTCGTCTACTTCGTCATCTGCTTCTCGCTGTCGCGCGTCGTGCGCCAGCTGCAGAAGAAGATCGCGATCATCCGTT
Organism: Bordetella parapertussis; assembly: GCA_943331295.2. Taxonomy (GTDB): domain Bacteria; phylum Pseudomonadota; class Gammaproteobacteria; order Burkholderiales; family Casimicrobiaceae; genus CAIWHR01. The sequence goes on from CALQLA020000010.1 coordinate 91,648, forward strand.
GAGACCAGGAATCCGGAACCTGCCATGTCAATGATCGAAATCACCAACGTCTCCAAGTGGTACGGCCAGTTCCAGGTGCTGACCGACTGCACGACCAGGGTCGACAAGGGCGACGTGGTCGTCGTCTGCGGGCCGTCGGGATCCGGCAAGTCGACGCTGATCAAATGCGTCAACGCGCTCGAGCCGTTCCAGAAGGGCGAGATCGTCGTCGACTCGATCTCGCTGTCCGACCCGAAGACCAACCTGCCGAAGCTCCGGGCGCGGGTGGGGATGGTATTCCAGAACTTCGAGCTGTTCCCCCATCTGTCGATCACCGACAACCTGACCATCGCCCAGGTGAAAGTGCTGGGCCGCAGCAGGGACGAGGCGATCGCCAAGGGGATGAAGTACCTCGACCGCGTCGGCCTGATCAAGCAGAAGGACAAGTTCCCGGGCCAGCTGTCGGGCGGGCAGCAGCAGCGCGTCGCGATCGCCCGCGCGCTGGCGATGGATCCCATCTGCATGCTGTTCGACGAGCCGACGTCGGCGCTCGACCCCGAGATGGTCAACGAAGTGCTCGACGTCATGGTGCAGCTCGCCACCGAGGGCATGACGATGATGTGCGTGACCCACGAGATGGGGTTCGCCCGCAAGGTCGCGAAGCGCGTGATCTTCATGGACAACGGGCAGATCGTCGAGGACGCCACGAAGGACGATTTCTTCGGCAAGACGCGCTCGGAGCGCGCGCAGCAGTTCCTGGCCAAGATCCTCCAGCATTGAAATTCGTGTAGCCCGGGTTGAGCAACGCGAAACCCGGGTGGGCATCCGCAATTGCCGCACCCCCCCGGTTTCGCTTCGCTCAACCCGGGCTACGGCATTTCGGGACTTTCCCCGGGCCGCGTATAATCCGGTTTTGAAATTTCCGTGCCGGCCATGCCGCACCTCCTCACGCTCCGCGGGCGCAACGCGCTCTCCCCGTTCCGTGTCGCCAAGCTCCTCGCCGCCCTCGCGGCAAGCCGCCCCGGGCACGGCGGCACCGGCATCGCCGCGACCTGGTGGCATTTCGTCGAGACGGCGCGCGAACTCGCCGCGCCGGAGGCGGCGACGCTCGACCGGATACTGACCTACGGCCCGCGCGACGAGGCGGTGTCCGACGCCGGGCACTTCCTGCTCGTGGTCCCGCGACCCGGCACGATCTCGCCGTGGTCGTCGAAGGCCACCGACATCGCGAGGAACTGCGGGCTCGATGCCGTTCTCCGGATCGAGCGCGGCATCGGCTATCGGATCGCCACCCGTTCCGGCGGCGCGCCCGGCGGCGATGAGCTCGCGGCGCTGTTGCCGCCGCTGTTGCCACTCCTGCACGACCGGATGACCGACGCCGTGCTGGCGGACCTGGGCGACGCCGCCGCGCTGTTCGCGCACGTGCCGCCGCGCCCGCTCGCCATGATCCCGCTGCTGGCCGAGGGCCGCGCCGCGATCGTCGCCGCGAACGCCGCGCTTGGGCTGGCGCTCGCTCCCGACGAGATCGACTACCTCGCCGACAGCTTCGCGCGCCTCGCCCGCGATCCGACCGACGTCGAGCTGATGATGTTCGCGCAGGCGAATTCGGAGCACTGCCGGCACAAGATCTTCAATGCCAGCTGGGTGATCGACGGCGTGCCGCAGGACCGGAGCCTGTTCGCGATGATCCGGCACACGCACGCGACCAGTCCCGCGGGAACGGTCGTCGCCTACAGCGACAACTCGGCGGTGATCGAAGGAGCGGTCGCCGCGCGGTTCTACCCGGACGCAAACGGCCGCTACGCCGCGCACACCGAGTCGACGGCCATCCTGATGAAGGTCGAGACGCACAACCATCCGACGGCGATTGCGCCGTTCCCGGGGGCCGCGACCGGTTCGGGCGGCGAGATCCGCGACGAAGGCGCCACCGGCATCGGCGCGAAGCCGAAGGCGGGCCTCACCGGGTTTTCCGTGTCGCACCTGCGGCTGCCGACGCTGCCGCAGCCGTGGGAGGCGCCGTACGGCAAGCCTGCGCGCATCGCGTCGGCGCAGGAAATCATGCTCGCCGGCCCGATCGGCGGCGCGTCGTTCAACAACGAGTTCGGCCGCCCGAACCTGCTCGGGTATTTCCGCACGTTCGAGCAGGCGGTGGACGGCGAGGTGCGGGGCTACCACAAGCCGATCATGATCGCCGGCGGGGTCGGCAACATCCGCTCGACGCACACGCACAAGCACCCGATCGGCGACGGCGCGCTGCTGGTCCAGCTGGGTGGCCCGGGGATGCTGATCGGCATGGGTGGCGGCGCCGCATCGTCGATGACCGGCGGCGCCAACACGGCCGACCTCGACTTCGACTCGGTGCAGCGCGGCAACGCCGAGATCCAGCGGCGCGCGCAGGAGGTCATCGACCGCTGCTGGCAGCTGGGCGACGCGAATCCGATCCTGTCGATCCACGACGTGGGCGCGGGCGGCCTGTCCAACGCGTTTCCGGAACTCGTGCACGGCGGCGGTGCGGGCGGCGTGTTCGACCTGCGCGCCATCCCGTCGGAAGAGCCGGGCATGGCGCCGCGCGAGATCTGGTGCAACGAGGCGCAGGAGCGCTACGTGCTCGCGATCGGTCCGGCCGACCTCGAGCGCCTCCTCGCGCTGTGCGCGCGCGAGCGCTGCCCGGCCCGGGTGGTCGGGCGGGCGACGACGACGCAGCAGCTCGTCGTCGACGATCCGCACTTCGGCACCCGTCCGGTCGACATGGATCTCGACGTGCTGCTCGGCAAGCCGCCGAAGATGACGCGCGACGTCGTCCATCGCGCGCGTACGCTGCCGCCGCTCGACCTTGCCGGGATCACGCTGCGCGACGCGGCGCTGCGGGTGCTGCAGCTGCCGGCGGTCGCCGACAAGACCTTTCTCGTCACGATCGGCGACCGCACCGTCGGCGGCCTGTGCGCGCGCGACCCGATGGTCGGGCCGTGGCAGGTGCCGGTGGCGGACGTCGCGGTGACGCTGATGGACTTCACCGGGTACGCCGGCGAGGCGATGGCGATCGGCGAGCGCACGCCTCTGGCGCTGATCGACGGTCCCGCCTCGGGCCGGATGGCCGTCGGCGAGGCCGTCACCAATATCGCCGCCGCGGGGATCGCACGGCTCTCGGACATCAAGCTCTCGGCCAACTGGATGGCGCCGGCCGGGCATCCGGGCGAGGACGCGCGGCTCTACGACACCGTGCACGCCGTCGCGATGGAGCTGTGCCCGGCGCTTGGGCTAAGCATTCCGGTCGGCAAGGACTCGATGTCGATGCGCACGACGTGGCGCGACGCCGCGGCGCCGGACGTCCTGCACGCGGTGACCGCGCCGGTATCGCTGATCGTCTCGGCATTTGCGCCGGTGCCCGACGCGCGCCGCGTGCTGACCCCGCTCCTGAGGCTGGACGCCGGCGATTCCGCGCTGCTGTGGATCGACCTCGGCGCCGGAAAATGCCGGTTGGGCGGCTCCGCGCTCGCGCAGGTCTACGGCCAACTCGGCGACGTCGCACCCGACGTCGACGATCCGGCGCGGCTGGCGGCGTTCTTCGCCGCGATCCAGGCGCTGCATCGCGACGGCCGCCTGCTCGCTTACCACGACATCGCCGACGGCGGCCTCTTCGCCACGCTCGCGGAAATGGCGTTCGCATCGCGCTGCGGGCTCGCGGTTGCGCTCGACGGCACCGGCGACGACCCGCTGGCAACGCTCTTCGCCGAGGAACTGGGCGCCGTGATCCAGGTCGAGGCCGCGGAGCGCGGCGAGGTCGTGGCGCGCCTCGCGCGGCACGGGCTCGCCGTGCACGCGGTCGGCGCGCCGGTCGCGGGCGACCGGATCCGGATCGCGCAGGGCGGCAGGACGCTCTTCGACGAATCGCGCGTCGAACTGCACCGCGCCTGGTCGGCCACCACCCACGCGCTGCAGCGGATGCGCGACAATCCCGACGCTGCAACGGACGAATACGACCGCCTGCTGGACGCCGGCGACCCCGGCCTCGCTCCCCGGCTCACGTTCGTTCCCGCGGCGGACGTTGCGGCGCCGTTCGTCGCGACCGGCGCGCGGCCCGCGATCGCGATCCTGCGCGAGCAGGGCGTCAACGGCCAGGTCGAGATGGCGGCGGCGTTCGACCGCGCGGGTTTCGCCGCGCACGACGTCCACATGAGCGACCTGATCAGCGGCCGGCGCTCGCTCGCTGACTTCCGCGGCTTCGTCGCCTGCGGCGGCTTCTCCTACGGCGACGTGCTCGGCGCGGGCGAGGGCTGGGCGAAGTCGATCCTGTTCAACGCCCGCGTCCGCGACGACTTCGCCGCGTTCTTCGCGCGTGGCGACAACTTCGCGCTGGGCGTGTGCAACGGCTGCCAGATGATGAGCAACCTGCACGAGCTGATCCCGGGCACCGCGCACTGGCCGCACTTCGTCCGCAACCGCTCGGAGCAGTTCGAGGCGCGGCTGGTGCTGCTCGAAGTGCAGCCGTCGCCGTCGCTGTTCTTTGCCGGGATGGCGGGCAGCCGCATTCCGGTCGCGCTGGCGCATGGCGAGGGCTACGCCGAGTTCGCCGATGCGGCGCAGCTCGCGGCGGCGCAGCCGTACGTATCGCTGCGCTTCGTCGACAACGCCGGCAACCCGACGGAGCGCTACCCGTACAACCCGAACGGCTCGCCGCAGGGGATCACGGGGCTCACCAGCATCGACGGCCGCTTTTCGATCCTGATGCCGCATCCGGAGCGCGTGTTCCGCGCGGTCCAGATGTCGTGGCATCCGCCGGCATGGCAGCACGGCGACGGGCTGTCGCCGTGGATGCGCATGTTCCGCAATGCGCGTGTGGCGCTCGGCTGACCGGCGCGGGACGGCACGCGGCCGCGCAACGCGGTCGGCGTGCCGCACCGGCCCCCAACTCACGCAGCGAGGAACGCAATGAGCCTGACCGTGTATTCGATCGACGGCGTCACGCCGGTCGTGGATCCGTCCGCCTACGTCCATCCCAGCGCGGTGCTGATCGGCGACGTCATCGTCGGCCCGGATTGCTACATCGGGCCGGCAGCGTGCCTGCGCGGCGATTTCGGACGGCTGGAAATCCGCGCCGGCGCCAACATCCAGGACACCTGCGTGCTGCACGCGTTCCCCGGCCACGACACGCTGGTGGAGGAAGGCGGGCACATCGGGCACGGTGCCGTGCTGCACGGCTGCGTGATCCAGCGCAACGCGCTCGTCGGCATGAACGCCGTGGTCAACGACAACGCGGTCATCGGCGAGTCGTCCATCGTCGCGGCGATGGCCTTCGTCAAGGCCGGCATGATCGTGCCGCCGCGCACGCTGGTGGCCGGCGTGCCGGCGAAGGTGATCCGCGGCCTGTCGGAGATGGAGCTGACGTGGAAGGTCGAAGGCACCCAGAGCTATATCGAACTGGCCCGCCGCTCGCGCGCGACGATGGTCGCGACCGTTGCGCTTTCGGCGCCCGAAGCCGATCGCAAGCGCCTGGACCTGCCCGAGATACTGCCGCTGATCGCTGCGAAGGCCCGTATCCCGGGTTGAGCGAACGCGAAACCCGGGGCAATCGCGCAAACGGGCTTGGGGGGAGGCGCGCGACACCGCGCTTCGGGGGGCCCGCCCCGCGCCCGCCCGGCCGCCCGAAGGGCGCGGGTTGCCCCCCTCGGGGGGGAGGCGCGCGCAGCGCGCTTCGGGGGGCCTACTAAACCCCCGCTGCCTGCCCGTCGCGGCGCGGGTCCGACGCAGCGGTGTAGCCGCCGCCGGTGCGCACGATGAATTGCCCGGCGCCGAAATCCATGTACGTGTCGGGCACCGATTCCATCTGGTGCCCGAGCGCCGCGAGGCCGGACCGCAGCGCGGGCGCCGCGGTGGCTTCGAGGTCCAGCGACATGCCGCCGTTGACCTTCCAGCGCGGCGCGTCGAGCACGGCCTGCGGGTTCATGCCGTAGACAAGCAGGCGCACCAGCGTCTGCACGTGCCCCGGCGGCTGGATCGGCCCGCCCATCACGCCGAACGCCGCCAGCGGCGCGCCGTCGCGGGTGAGGAAGCCCGGAATGATTGTGTGGAACGGCCGCTTGCCGCCGCCGACTTCGTTCGGATGGCCGGGCTGCAGCGAAAAGCCGGCACCGCGGTTCTGCAGGCTGATGCCCGTGCCCGGCACGACGACGCCGGAGCCGAAGCCCATGTAGTTCGACTGGATCAGCGACACCATCATCCCGGTGTCGTCGGCGGCGCAGAGATAGACCGTGCCGCCCTGCGGCGGCTTCCCCGGGCCGAAGTTCTGCGCACGCTTCCCGTCGATCAGCGCGGCGCGCGAAGCGAGATAGGCCGGGTCCAGCATCGACGCGGGCGTGATCTCCATCGTGCGCGGGTCGCTCACGTACCGGTGCGCGTCGGCGAACGCGAGCTTCATCGCCTCGATCTGCAGGTGCTGGCTCTCGATCGAGTCGGGCGGCAGGCTCGCGAGGTCGAAGTTTTCGAGGATGCCGAGGGCCATCTGCGCCGCGATGCCCTGGCCGTTGGGCGGGATCTCGTGCACGTGCGCGCCGCGGTAGGGGAGCGCCAGCGGCGTCACCCAGTCGCAGCTGTGGTCGGCGAAATCGGACAGCGCATGCGCCGCGCCGTGGGCCTTGGCGTCAGCCACCATCGCCGCCGCGAGCTCGCCCCGGTAGAAGGCCTCGCCGCGGGTCGCCGCGATCTTTTCCATCGACGCCGCCATCGGCGGGCACGCGAACAGCTCGCCGACCGCCGGGGCGCGCCCGTGGGGCAGGAAATGCTCGGCGAAGCCCAGGTCCTTGGGCAGGATCCCGGCGGCCAGCGCCCATTTCCCGGCGATCACCGGCGACACGAAGTAGCCGCCGCGCGCGTAGCGGATCGCGGGCTCGAAGAGGTCGGCGAACGGCAGCTTGCCGTAGCGTTCCGACAGCGTCACCCAGCCCGACACGGCGCCCGGGATCGTGACCGCCTCCCAGTTGCGCTGCGGCATCTGCTGCAGCCCGGCATAGCGCTGCGGCGTGACGGCGGCGGGGGCGCGCCCCGACGCATTGAGCCCGGTGAGTTCGTGGCCGTCCCAGACGATCGCGAAGAGGTCGCTGCCGAGCCCGTTGCTGCATGGCTCGACGATGGTCAGGGCGATGGCGGTGGCGAGCGCCGCGTCGACGGCATTGCCCCCGCGCGCCAGCATCGAGAGGCCGGCCTGCACCGCCAGCGGCTGCGACGTGGCGACGGCGTTGTGCGCGATGATCGGCTGCCGGCGCGACGGGTGGGGGTAGGTCCAGTCGAAGGTCATCGTCGGGAGCGGGCCGCGGGTAAGCGTGCGCCGGCGGCAATGCCCTTCCGAGCCCCGCCGCCGGGGTTGGGGCAGCGAAGGTCAGTCTTCCTGGAACGCGACTTCGCGCGTCTTGCGGAAGTTGGGCAGCACGATCAGCAACAGCAGGCCGACGGCCATCAGCAGCATCACGAGCGACAGCGGCCGGGTGAAGAATACCGTGGGATCGCCGCGCGACAGCAGCAGCGCCCGGCGCAGGTTCTCTTCCATCATCGGACCGAGCACGAAGCCCAGCAGCAGCGGCGCGGGCTCGCACCCGAGCTTGTAGAACAGCACGCCGAGGAAGCCGAAGGCCGCCGTCTGCATCACGTCGAAACTGGTGTTGTTGATCGTGTAGACGCCGATCGCGCAGAACAGCAGGATCGCCGGGTAGAGGATCCGGTACGGCACTTGCAGCAGCTTGATCCAGATGCCGATCAGCGGCAGGTTGAGCACCACCAGCATCGCGTTGCCGATCCACATAGAGGCGATCAGGCCCCAGAACAGGGCCGGGTTCGACGTCATCACCTGCGGGCCGGGCTGGATGTTGTGGATCGTCATCGCGCCCACCATCAGCGCCATCACCGCGTTTTCCGGGATGCCCAGCGTCAGCAGCGGGATGAACGAGGTCTGCGCGCCGGCATTGTTGGCGGCCTCCGGCGCGGCGACGCCTTCGATCGCGCCCTTGCCGAACTTGCCGGGGTCGCTGGAGATCTTCTTCTCCATCGCATAGGAGCCGAACGAACCGAGCATCGCGCCGCCGCCCGGGAGCAGCCCAAGGAACGAACCGAGCATCGATCCGCGCACCGCAGCGGGCCAGGCGCGCTTGAACTGCTCCATGGTGAGCCAAAGTCCCTTGATCTTCGTGGTGACCAGCTCGCGCTTGCCGACGAACTCGAGGTTGGTGATGATCTCAGCGAAGCCGAACAGGCCCATCGCCACGCTGACCACGCCGAGGCCGTCGGTCAGCTCCGGAACGCCGAAGGCGAAGCGGGCGGCGCCGGAGTTGACGTCGGTGCCGACGATGCCGAGCAGCAGGCCCAGCACCACCATTGCAATCGCCTTGAGCAGCGAGCCGTGCGCGAGCACCACGGCGCCGATGAGGCCCAGCACCATCAGCGAGAAGTACTCGGCGGGGCCGAACTTGAGCGCGAATTCCGAAAGAGGGATGGCGACCGTGGCGACGAACACGGTGGCGATGGTGCCCGCGAAGAACGACGCGAGCGCGGCGGTCGCCAGCGCGGCGCCGGCCTGCCCGTTGCGCGCCATCTGGTGGCCGTCGAGGCAGGTCACCGCCGACGACGTCTCGCCCGGCATGTTGAGCAGGATCGCCGTCGTCGAGCCGCCGTACTGCGCGCCATAGTAGATGCCGGCCAGCATGATCAGCGCCGACACCGGCTGCAGCGCATAGGTGGTGGGCAGCAGCATCGCGATGGTCGCGACGGGGCCGATGCCGGGCAGCACGCCGATCAGCGTGCCGAGCAGCGACCCGATGAACGCGTACATCAGGTTGACGGGCGTCAGCGCGACCGAGAAACCGAGGGAGAGATGGCTCAGCAGTTCCACGTGAGGCTCCTCAGCGCGCGGCGAACACGACGGGCCAGATCGGCAGCTGGAGCTTCAGCCCGAGCACGAACACACCGATCGCGAGGAGCGCGAAGAACAGGCCGCTGGCCAGCGCCTCCTTCCACCGAAACTCCTCGCTCGCGGTGCTGGCGAAGAAGATGAGGCCGATCGTGGACAGGAACAGGCCGACGGTCTGCACGACAAGGCCGAACGCGACGACGCTGCCGAGGACGATCAGCGTCGGTCGCCATTTCCAGGTGTTGATCGGCGGGCCCTGCAGTCGCAGCGACCGCAGCGACAGGATCGCGCCCAGCACGATCATCAGGCTGCCGAGGATGCGGGGGAAATAGCCGGGACCCATCCGCGCCGCGGTGCCCAGGGTGTAGTTCGAGCCGATGACGACCGCGGCCACGCCGAAGCCGACGAACATCAACCCGGAATAGAAATCCTGCGGGTGGCGGATCAATGCCATTTCTCTCTCCTCCAAGCACTGGTGCATCGTGATTCGTGGACCGGGTTTCGGGCGGCAGGCTGTTCTTCGCCGCGATCGCGCGGCCCGTGTAACGGACCCCGGCATCGCATTGCCGCGCCGGAAGGATAGCATTGAATGCGGAACGCGGCCCTCCCGATCGTCCCCGGCGCGCGGTTCCGCCCGGTGACTGATGCGCGGAAGATACGCACCGGCAAAAAAAGAGGCGGACGCTGCCGTCCGCCTCCCTGATGTCGCCTGCGCGCGGTCGCGCCCGCGCCAAAACGGCGCGGCGCGCGACCGGCGGTTACAGCCCGTTCTTGGCGCGCAGTTCCTTGAAGTAGTTGTCGAGCACCTGCGCCTGCATCCGCTGCATCAGCTGCGGCTTCACTTCCTCGTAGCTCGGCACCTTCGCGTCGCGGATGTCCTCGACCATGATCACGTGCCAGCCGAACTGCGTCTGCACCGGCTGCGCCGTGAACTTGCCCTTCGGCGTGGCGACCATCGCGTCGGAGAAGGGCTTCACGAAGTTGCCCGGGGCGTTCCAGTCGAGGTCGCCGCCGTTGGCCTTGGAGCCCGGATCCTTCGAGCGCTCGGCGAGCTTCTCGAACTTCTCGCCCTTCTGCAGCGAGACGATGATTTCCTTCGCCTCGTCTTCCTTCTCGACCAGGATGTGGCGAACGTGGTACTCGCGGTCGCCGATCTGCGACTTGATGCCGTCGTATTCCTTGCGCAGCGCGGCGTCCGGGATCGGGTTGTCCTTGATCCATTCGCTGACGTAGGAGCGGACGAGCACCGTCTGCGCGGCGAGGTCCATCTGGTTCTTGATGTCGTTGTTCTTGTCGAGGCCCTTCTTCTTCGCCTCGCGGACCAGGAGCTCGCGCGTGTTGAGTTCCTCGCGCAGCGCATTGCGGAGCTCGGGGGTGTCGGGCTGGCCCTGGGCGATCCGCTCCTTCAGCAGGAAATCGAAGTAGCTCTTCGGGAAGAGTTCCTTGCCCGAGGCCGGGGCAGCGGCTGCCGGCGCCGGGGCGCCCTTGGCGGCAGCGCCCTTGGCGGGCGCGGCGGTCTGCGCGTTCGCGACCTGGAGACCGGCCAGCGCGACGAGCGCGATGGCGGCGATTGCTTGCTTCATCATCAGTGAAAGTCCTTTGCGGTTGGTTTCAGGAAGGGAATTCTTCCGGCGTCAGCGCCTTGATCGACAGCGCATGAACCGGGTGCGGCAAGAGGTCGGCGACCTCGCGCAGGACCCGCTGGTGCCGCGCCAGGCGCGACAACCCGGAGAACGCGTTCGACACGATCAGCAGCGAAAAGTGCCCGCCGCCGCCGGCGGCGCCGGCATGCCCGGCGTGGTCGGCGCTGTCGTCGTGGAGTTCCAGCACCGACGGCGCGAGGCGCGCGAGGCGGGCACGCAGCGTCGCCTCGGTGCCGCCCGGCGCGCTCATGGCGCCTCCTCGGTCACGTGGCGGGCGAGGAACGCGCCCTGCACGAGCGCGAAGGTGAGGAACAGGCCGATGCCGCCCCACACCTTGAAGTTCACCCACGTGTCCAGCGGATAGTTGAACGCGACGTACCAGTTCAGCACGCCCATGAAGGCGAAGAAGCCGACCCAGGACCACGTGACGCGCGTCCAGATGGCGGCGGGCAGCGTGACGCCCTGCATAACGTAGGCGATGAGGTTGCGGCCGAAGCCCGCGCGGCCGACGGCCAGGATCGTGCCGAACAGCCCGTACAGCACCGTCGGCTTCCACTTGATGAAGACTTCGTCGTGCAGGATGAGCGTTGCGCCGCCGAACACCATGATGATGACGAGCGACAGCCAGTGCACCGGCGCGACGCGCCCGCGCTTCCAGCGCAGCCAGGCGATCTGGACGATCGACGCGACCATCGCCACGCCGGTCGCCACGTAGATCCCCTGCCACTTGAAGGCAATGAAAAAGAGCAGCAGGGGGAAGTAGTCGACGATCAGTTGCATAACCTAGCATTATACCCCACGGACGCGCGCGGCTGCTTTCGCCGGCTGGCGGCGAGATGGGGACGCCAGTCCCGTCATCCCGGAGCCCGGGTTGAGCGAACGCGAAACCCGGGTGGAGGCGCGAACGGGCACGGTATTCCCCGGGTTTCGCCGGCGCTCAACCCGGTATCTACGCCGGTGCGGGCGACGCCGGTTCGGGGGAGGGCGGGCGCGACTAACTATCTGGGCGGAAAAGGGAATTCCATCATCATGTCGACCTCGGTACGACGGTACCGCCGGGCGAGCCCTAGCGCGCGGCGATCAGCCGGGCGAGCCGCGACCAGTCGAAGGCGGGGCCGGGGTCGGATTTCCTGCCGGGTGCGATGTCGCTGTGGCCGACGACGTCGGCGATCGGGTAGCGGCGCCGCAGTGCGCGGACGAGTCGCACCAGCAGCGCGTACTGCGCGCTTTGGTAGGCGATGTCGTCGGCGCCTTCGAGCTCGACGCCGATCGAGAAATCGTTGCAGTGCTCGCGTCCCTGCCATTGCGAGACGCCCGCGTGCCAGGCGCGCCGCTGGCAGCTGACGAACTGGACCAGTGCGCCGTCGCGGCGGATCAGGAAATGCGCGGACACCCTGAGCGTGGCGATCGTCGCGTAGTACGGGTGGGCGGCGACGTCGAGGCGGTTCGTGAACAGCCGCTCGATGCCGTCGCCGCCGAAGCTGCCGGGCGGCAGCGAAATGCCGTGCACGACCAGCAGCGTCACCGGCGTGTCGGGCGGCCGCGAATCGCAGTTGGGCGACCGGCACTGGCGCGCCGCGGCAACGATGCCGTCGGCATCGACGACGAGCCGGCGGGAGGCGGTGCGCGCGGGGGGCGGCAGGGAACGTTCATGCATCGGCGCTGATGATACCCCGCTGCGCTGCGTTGACCCAGATCATGGCGGCGGCGCGGGCGCCGGGCGCAAGCTGTGCGCCATCATGGTCGCGCGCCCGCCCGAATCCGCCGCCGACGCCAAGCCGGCGGCGAAACCCGCCACGCGCCGCGTGCAGGACCGCGCACGGCACCCGCGCCTCGCGCGCGAGCTTGCGACGCTGCGGGCGATGGTTCACCTTTACTGCGCCGACCACCACCCGGGCACGCGCACCGGGTTGTGCGGCGCTTGCGGCGACTTGCTGGACTACGCGACGCGCCGGCTCGACCGCTGCATCTTCGGCGACGACAAGCCGACGTGCGCCAAGTGCAAGGTGCACTGCTACAGCGCCGACATGCGGGAGCGCGTGCGCGCGACGATGCGCCATGCCGGGCCGCGGATGCTGTGGCGGCACCCGGTGCTGGCCGCGGCGCGCCTGCTCGACGGCCGGCACGAGGCGCCGGAACTGCCGCGCAAGGGGAAGACGTCCACGGACGCCGGTCAGCCTGACGACAGCCGCACCCGCTGAAGCGCGGCGGGGCGCGGGCACAGCCCGGCCGGTTGGCACGAAGGTCGCGGCACTGCGCGGTTCGTGGGCACGTTCGTCTTGCGTAGGGTGGACCGTGCCCGTCTGCGCAATCCCCTACGAAATGGCAACCTGCCGCACGCGTGCGAGGGTCTGTACCGTGCCTTGAGGCGCAGGCTCGGTCGCGTTACTTGATGCCCAGCCGCTCCATCCGGTATCGCATCGCCCGGAACGTGATGCCGAGCAGCTTGGCCGCGGCAGTGCGGTTGAAGCGCGTCTTTTCCAGCGCCTCGTTGATCGCCGCCCGCTCGACGCGATCGAGATAGTCCTGCAGCGGCCACTTGTCGCCGATCGGCAGCGGCAGGTCGGACTCCTCCGGCACGGGTGTCAGGTGCAGGTCGGTGGCGGTGATCCGCAGCGGGTCCGCGGCGAGCGACAGCCCGCGCTCGAGGATGTTCTCCAGTTCGCGCACGTTGCCGGGAAACGGATAGCGCTCGAGGGCCGTCAGCGCCTCGGGGTCGAGCTTCGCCGGCGTGCCGCGGGAGAACTTCGCGAGGATCGCGTTGGCGAACAGCCCGATGTCCTCGCGCATTTCGCGCAGCGAGGGCATCGCGAGCTCGATCACGTGCAGCCGGTAGAAGAGGTCCTGCCGGAATTCGCCCGCCTCGACCAGCGGCGCGAGCTTCTTGTGCGTGGCGCTGATGATCCGGACGTCGACCGGCTCCTCCTGGGTCGCGCCGACCTTGCGCACCTTCTTCTCCTGGATCACGCGCAGCAGCTTCACCTGCATCTGCAGCGGCAGGTCGGCCACCTCGTCGAGGAACAGCGTGCCCCCGTTCGCGGCCTGGAAGAAGCCGTCGCGGTCGTCGTCGGCGCCGGTGAACGCCCCCTTCTTGTAGCCGAAGAACTCGCTCTCCATCAGCGACTCGGGGATCGCGCCGCAATTGACGGCGACGAACGGCTGTTCCGCGCGCAGGCCGCCGGAATGGATCATCCGGGCCGCGAGTTCCTTGCCGCTGCCCGACTCGCCGGTGACGAACACGGGCGCCTGGCTCCGCGCGAGGCGCTCGATCAGCGAGCGCACCTGCAGCATCGCCGGCGAGGCGCCGAGCAGCTGGTAGCTCGACGCCGGCCGCGGCATTTCCGGCACCTTCAGCGCCTGCTTCACCAGCGCCCGCAACTGCTCGAGGGCGACCGGCTTGGAGAGGTAGTCGAAGGCGCCCGCCTTCAGCGCCGCGACCGCGTTGGCGGCGCTGCCGAAGGCCGTGATCACCGCCACCGGAACGTCGAGCCCGCGGCTGTTGATGTGCTCGACGACGCGCAGCCCCTCGCCGTCGGACAGGCGCATGTCGGTGAGGCAGAGGTCGAACGGCTCGCGATCGAGCAGGCGGATCGCCTCGCCGACGGTCTCCGCGCGCACCGTATCGAGGCCCATCCGCGACAGCGTCAGCTCGAGGAGTTCGAGCAGGTCCGGCTCGTCGTCGATGATGAGCACCTTGGGCTGACCACGGTTCTTTCGGGACATGGCGGTTTCTCTCTGCGTCGCTCAGTGAAGGGTCTGCGTCCGCCGCGACGGCGGCGGTGCGGGCATCCGTGCGCGGCTCATCGCGGCGTCATCCTGCATTTTCGACCAGATCGGGCGGCAGGCCCAGTGCCCGGCGCAGCGTCATCCGGAAATGCGCGCCGGGACCGCGCGGCAGGAGGTCGAGCGCCGCGCCGTTGGCGTCGGCCAGCTCGCGCGCGACGTAGAGCCCGAGGCCGGTGCCGCCCGGGCGCGTCGTGAAGAACGGCTCGAACACCTGGTTGCGCAGCTCCGGCGGGACACCGGGGCCGTCGTCGTTGATCTCGAAGAGGATCGCGTCGCCCATGTATCCGGCGCGGGCGACCATGCGAATGCTGCCCTCGTGCTTCTGGCAATGCTGCCATGCATTGCGCACCACGTTCCACACGATCTGGTTCAACTGCCCGCGGTCGAACAGAACGCGGAGGTCCGGCGGTATCTCGATCACGATGCCGGAGGCGGGAATGGACTCGGCGTGTGCGATCTCCTCCACCAGCGTGCGGATGCACTCGCCGAGCACGATCACCTCGGGTACCTGCCGGTCGCGGCGCGTCAGCTGCAGCACCTCGCCGACGATGCGGTCGATGCGCTTCGCGTTGTTGCGGATCATCGTCAGCAGGCGCTGTCCCTCGGGCGCCACCGCCTGGTCCTCCTCGAGCAGTTGCGCGGCATGGTTGATGGCCGACAGCGGATTGCGCACTTCGTGCGCGATCGAGGCGGTGAGGCGGCCCATCGCGGCGAGCTTCATCTGCTGCGCCTCGCCCTGGGCGCGGCCCAGGTCCTCCAGGTAGACGAGCGTCCCGCCATCGGGCCGGGACCCGATCTGGACCAGGCGCACGCGGAGCAGGCGCTGGGTGGCCTCGACCTTCAGCGGGGCGGCCGGCTCCTGGTGGTCGTCGAGCCAGCGCCGCCAGTAAGCTTCGATCATCGTGGAGAATTCGTTGAGCCGGATGCCGCTGCGCATCTGGCCGTACCCGCCGAGCAGGCGGGTGACCTGCGTGTTATGGCTGCGGACGACGCCGTGCAGGTCGATCACCAGCACGCCGTCCTGCATGTCCTGGATGATGAGCCGGTTCACCTGCTCGAGGTTCGCGACGTCGATGCCGCGCTGCGCGGCGAGCGCTTCGGACGCCTTGGCGTAGGTGCCCAGCGCCACCGACACGCCGATCGTCGCGAAGTAGCCGAAGCCGATCAGGCCGCTCTGGAAGGGTTGCGCGCTGCCGAAGTCGCCGTGCATCAGCCGGAGGAGGTCGAGGCCGAACAGCACGACGGTCGCGAGCGCCGCGTGGAAGAAGGCCGTCCGCGCGGCCAGCAGCCAGCCGCTGGCCGCAAGCTGCGGGAACAGCAGGATCGGCAGCGGCCCGCCGGCGCCGCCGCTCGCCGCGGTCATCAGCGCAATGAACAGGATGTCGCCTGCCAGCAGCGACGACAGCAGCGCGGGCAGGGGCACGGGCAGCGGATCGCGGCGCACCCACCACAGCGCCAGCAGCCCGTAGCAGAAATAGAACGCCGCGCCGGTCAGGAACGGATAGGGCGCCGCCACGCTGATCGTGCGCAGGTCGACGATCAGCGCGACACCCAGCAGCGATACCCCGCACGCGACGCGGTAGAGCGCAACCGTCAGCAGGTTGCGGCGACCGGAATTGCCCAGCGACGGCGGCGCGGGCGTCGCAGTGTCGTAGATGCCGCGGTCATCCGGATCGGGCGAGAGGCCAGGCGCGTCGGGCACGGCGTTGCCTTCAGCGGGGATGCGCGCACTTCGGGTCGCCGCACCGGAATCCGCCCGGTGCCGGCAGGGCATCCGCCCGCGGCAGGTACACGCCGCAGCCGCCGCAGCGAACCATCGTCTGCGCGTCGAGATCGCGGTTGCGGCGCACGGCGTCGCCGCGCCGCTTCGCCTTCGCTGCGTTGCCGAGGCGCACGGCGAAGAGCACCGCGAAGGCGATGACGAGCCAGAAGATGACTTTACCCATTCCCGCGGCCCCGCGCGGGGCCCTCCGTTTGCCGTACGCGTCGAGCCGGGCGACGATCCGTCATGCTGCCGCCCCGCCCTTCAGGGTAGCACCTTGCCCGGGTTCAGGACGCCGCGCGGATCGAGCACGGCCTTGATGGCCCGCATCACGTCGAGCTCGACGTCGCTCTTGTAGTGCGCGAGCTCGCCGCGCTTCAGTTGCCCGATGCCGTGCTCGGCGCTGATGCTGCCGCCATGCGCATCGACGAGGTCGTGGACGATCCGGTTCGCGCGCGCGGTGTTGGCCATGAATGCATCGGCATCGGACCCGGCCGGCGCGGCGAGGTTGTAGTGCAGGTTGCCGTCGCCCAGGTGGCCGAAGGTGACGAACTGGAGCCCGGGCAGCGCCGCTTCCAGCGCCGCGGCGGCCGCGTCGATGAAGCGCGGGATCGCCGACACCGGCACCGAGATGTCGTGCTTGATGTTGGGGCCTTCGCGGCGCTGCGCTTCGGCGATGTTCTCGCGCAGCGCCCAGAGTTCCGCGGCCTCGGTGCCCGATTGCGCGATCACGGCATCGCGGACGAAGCCGGCCTCGATGGCCGCGCCGAGGGCGCCTTCGAGCTGCGCCGCGAGCGGCGACTGCGCGGTGCTGTCGTCGGCCTGGACCAGCGCGTACCACGGGTGCCCGGGCAGCGGATCGGGGAGCTGCGGGTGATGCTTGCGCGACAGCTTGAGCGACAGCACGGACATGAGTTCGAACCCGACCAGTCGGTCGCCCAGCGCCGGCTTCAGCGCGGAGAGCAGCCGGACGGCGGCGCCGACGTCGGCGACGGCCGCCAGCGCGGTCGCCCGCACCTGCGGCGCCGGGAACAGTTTCAGCACCGCGGCCGTGATGATGCCGAGGGTGCCTTCCGCCCCGATGAACAACTGCTTCAGGTCGTACCCCGTGTTGTCCTTGCGCAGCCCCCGCAGCCCGTTCCAGACGCGACCGTCCGCGAGCACCGCCTCGATGCCCAGCACCAGTTCGCGGGTGTTGCCGTAGCGCAGCACGGCGGTGCCGCCGGCGTTCGTCGACAGGTTGCCGCCGATCGTGCAGCTGCCTTCGCTGGCGAGCGACAGCGGGAACAGCATCCCGGCCTCGGCTGCCGCATCCTGCACCGTGGCGAGCGTGACCCCGGCCTCGACGGTGAGCGTCGCGTTGTCGCGGTCGAGCGCGCGGATGCGGTTCATCCGCGTCAGCGACAGCACCACCGCCGTTCCGGCATGGTCCGGTGTGGCGCCGCCGCACTGGCCCGTGTTGCCGCCCTGCGGAACGATCGGAACGCCGGCGTCGGCGCAGGCCGCGACGACCGCCGCGACTTCCGCGGTCGATTGCGGCCGCACGACCGCCTGCGCCAGGCCGTGATAGCGGCCACGCCAATCGGTGAGGTAGGGCGCGATGTCGGCGGCGGCGGTGAGCACGTGAGCGCCGCCGACGAGGGTCTCGAGCCGCGCTTGCAGGGTTGCGCGAAGGTCCGGCATGGACGAGGATAATAGCGAAAAGCCCAGCCTCACGCATCGGACGCGCGCCGCGCGCCATGGGATGCGGGCGCGGTCGAGGAGGAAGTCATGCCGCACAACCCGTCCAATCCGTCGCCGCCGCCCGCGGGTTTTCCCTTTTCGCCGCAGGAAGCGCTCGACTTCATGCAGAAGATGTGGAACCCGCTCGGCGTGCCGATCCCCGGGTTCGCGATGCCCGGCATGCCGGGCGCGGCCGGACCGGGCGGGATGCCGTTTCCGAATCCGGCGGCGATGTTCGCGACGATCGACCCGGCCGAGCTCGACCGCAAGATCGCCGAGCTGAAGATCGTCGAGAACTGGCTGACGATGAGCGTCAATCTCATCCAGATGAGCGTGAAGACGATGGAGATGCAGAAAGCGTCGCTCGAGGCGATGCGCGCCGTCCACGCTTCGGCCGCGGCGCCGGCCGACCCGGCGCCGCGCCGCCGCAAGTAGCGCGAGTCGTCGCTACCCGCCCAGCCACCCGGCGCGCCGCGCGAGTGCTTCGGGAGGCGCGCCGTCGTCCTGCCGCAGCCAGCAGGTGTCCTGCGGCGCCGGTTCGAGCGCCAGCGCGACGGTGAAGATCTCGTCGCGGCGGAACGCGTGCACGGCGAGCGTCTCGCCGGCATGGCGATGCGAGAGAAGGGCGTCGATGCCCGCCGCCGACGCGCGCACGCCGTCGATCGCCACCAGCACGTCGCCGCCGGCGAGGCCCGCGCGCTCGGCCGGCCCGCCGGCGATGACGTGCTGCAGCTGCACCTCGGTGCCGGCGGCCAGTTCCGCGCCCAGCCACATCCGCGGCGCCGCATCGGCCCCGGCGTCGTCGACCGGCCGCGCGGCGTCGAATCCGCCCCGGTCACGGGCATTGCGTGCCCCGCGCAATTGGAGCGCGACGCCGAATTCGGCGAGCAGCGCCGCGAGCGGCGGATCCTCGCAGCCGTCGACGAACCGCGCGAAGAAGTCGCCGAGGTCCCGGCCCGCGAGCTCGCCCGCGATCCGGGCGATGCCGTCCTCCGGCACGCCGATGCCGGTGAGCCCGTGCCGCTGCCACAGCGCGCGCATCACGGCGTCCAGCGACGAATCCGACAGCCGCAGCGTGAGGTCGAGTGCCAGCGCCACCAGCGACCCCTTCGCGTAATAGCTGACCACGGCATTCGGCGTGTTCTCGTCGCGGCGGTAGTACTTGATCCACGCATCGAAGCTCGACTCGGCGACGCTCTGCCGGTGGCGGCCGGGATGCCGCAGCACCGCGGTGACGCCGCGGGCCAGCAGCTCGAGGTAGCTCGCGCTGTCGATCACGCCGCAGCGGCGCAGCGCGAGGTCGTCGTAGTAGGACGTGATGCCCTCGAAGGCCCACAGCTGCCGCGTGTAGTTCTCGCGCCCGAGGTCGTAGGGCGTGAACGCCGCCGGCTTGATGCGCTTCACGTTCCAGCTGTGGAAATACTCGTGGCTGGCGAGCCCGAGGAAGCGGCGATAGTCGTCGCTGACGCGGGTTGCGCCGTGCCGCGGCAGCTCGTTGCGGCTGCACAGCAGGCTGGTGCTGCTGCGGTGCTCCAGCCCGCCGTAGCCGTCGCCGACCGCCGCCACCTGGAACAGGTAGCGGTCGAACGGCGCGCGGCTGCCGGGCGCGCCGCCGAACAGGTCGCATTGCCACTCGCAGATGCGCGCGAGGTCGCCCGCGAGGCGGCCGAGATCGGCGCGGTGGCGACCACTGATCACGATGTCGTGGCGCGCCCCCGCCGCGTCGAACGTCGCCTGCGCGAAATCGCTCATCTCCACGGGGTGGTCGATCAGCGCGTCGTAGCTGTCGGCCCGATAGGTGCCGAACCCGGCCGCGGACACTGCGACCGCCGGCAGCGTGGTCGCCACCCGCCATGCTCCCTGGACGCCCGCGTCCGGCGCCACGATGTCGACGGTGCAGGCGCCGTCGGCGCGCCCGTCGGGACACAGGAATACGCTCGGTCCGTTGAAATAGCCGCGCGTGGCGTCGAGATAGGCTGCGCGTACCGACAGGTCGAACGCATAGACCTCGGCGATCACGGTCAGCGGTCCGGCGCACGGCGCGGCGCGCCAGCTGTCCTTGGCTTCCTTGGCGATCGCGACCGGTTGCCCGCCGGATTCGGCGCGCACGCCGACGAAGTGTCGCGCGAACTCGCGGATCAGGTAGCTGCCGGGAATCCAGGCCGGAAGGCGAAACCGCTGCCCGGCGGAATCGGGGTCGACGACGGTGCAGCGCACGTCGAACAGGTGGGCATGGACGCTGTGCGCTGCGATACGATAATGGACGGGGAGCATGGTTCTCGCGAGGTCGGGGCGCGCGTGAAGCGCGCGCGGTCGGCAGAGTGCCTCGGGCCCACGGTACGCCCAGGCGAACGGCAAGCGGCGCGGATACGGGCAGCGTCTCAGGCAGATGACGCGGCGCGAGGCAAGGACCGCACTTTACCAAGTCCGTCCGCCGGGGACCACGTGGGAGTAACATCGTCGAGGTGAAGGCGTGCGCATCGCCCGGGAGGCAGCATGGCAACGAGGAAGGCGGCGAAGAAGGTTCCACCGGAGAAGGCGACGTCCACCGGCGAACCGGTGGCCGCGGCGATCGCCGCATCCCCGCCGCCGCTGCGCATCGTCGGGATCGGGGCGTCCGCCGGCGGGCTGGAAGCCTACGAGAAGTTCTTCAAGCACGTGACTCCGGCAAGCGGCCTCGCCTACGTGCTGGTGCCGCACCTCGACCCTTCGCACGTCAGCATCCTCGCGGAGATCCTGCAGCGGTCCACGATGCTGCCCGTCGTCGAGGTGGAGGACCATGTGGTCGTCATGGCCGACCACGTCTACGTGGTCCCGCCCAACCGCGAGATGGTGATCGTCCAGGGCGCCCTCCGTCTCAGCGCGCCGGAGGTGCCGCGCAGCCGGCGGCTGCCGATCGACGGCTTCATGAGCTCGCTTGCGGAGGACCAGCACGAGCGCGCCGTCGGCATCGTGCTGTCGGGTACCGGCAGCGACGGCACGCTGGGGCTGCGCGCCATCCGCGATGCCGGCGGCACCACGCTGGTGCAGGACCCGGCCACGGCGAAATACGACGGCATGCCGGAGAGCGCCATCGCCGCCGGGAACGCCGGCGCCGTCATGGCGCCGGAGGACATGCCCGCCGCGCTGCTGTCCGGCGCGCACCCGGACGGCGCTCCCGTGCCGGGGAAGGCGGTCACGCCCGTACGCGCCGACGGCGAATTGTGGAGTTCGAAGCCCGAGGGCGCTCCGCTGATCCGGCTGCTGATGCTCGTGCGGTCGGCCACCGGGCACGACTTTTCACAGTACAAGAAGAGCACGCTGGGCCGCCGCATCGAGCGGCGGATGGCGCAGCACGACCTCACCGACATCGACGTCTACATCCGCTACTGCACGGAGCATCCGGCCGAGCTGCGGGCGCTGTTCAGGGAACTGCTGATCAACGTCACCAGCTTCTTCCGCGACCCCGACGCATTCGCGTATCTCAAGCAGGAGACGCTGCCGCAGTTGCTCGCCGGCAAGGCGGAGAAGGGCCCGTTCCGGGCCTGGGTCGCGGGCTGCGCCTCGGGCGAGGAGGCCTACACCATCGCGATGCTCCTTCGCGAGCACATGGACGAGACGCACTGCGAGGTGAAGGTCCAGATCTACGCGACCGACCTCGATGACGACGCGATCGCCACCGCGCGGTCCGGCTGCTATCCGTCGAGCATCGTCAACGACCTGACGCCGGAGCGGCTCCGGCGCTTCTTCATCCGGGAAGACGCCCACTTCCGGATCCGGAAGGACATCCGCGAGATGGTCGTGTTCGCGACGCAGAACGTGATCAAGGACCCGCCTTTCACCCACATGGACCTGATCAGTTGCCGCAACCTGCTGATCTACCTGGAGCCGAAGGCTCAGGCCACGCTCATCGCCACGCTGCATTGGGCCCTGCGGCCGGGCGGGACGCTGCTGCTGTCGCCTTCGGAGAGCATCGGCGACAAGCCAACGCTGTTCGCTGCGGCGAACCTCAAGTGGAAGATCTATCGCGCGATCAATTCCGCGCCACCGATGCGCGGCGGCGCGGGGGTGGGCCCCGCTCGATTCGGCCCGGCAGCGACGGGAGGAGTGCCAATGGCAACGCCGGAAAAAGAGACAAATTTCGCCGAACTCACCCGCCGCGCGCTGTTGCAGTCGTATGCGCCGGCGTCGGTGGTGGCCGACGCCGACGGCAACATCCTGTTCGTGCATGGGGAAACCGGCAAGTACCTGCGGCCGGCGCCCGGCCAGGCCACGCTCAACGTGGTGCAGATGGCGCGCGAGGGACTGCAGGTGGAACTGCGTGCCGCGCTCCGCAATGCCGTCCAGCAGGGGGCGCCGACGCTGGAACGACAGGTGTACGTGAAGTCCGACGGCGAGACGCAGGCGGCCGTCCTGAGCGTGCGACCGCTGCCCGACCCCGGCGGCAACGCGGGCCTGTTGCTGGTCAGCTTCCAGGACGCAGCGCCCGCTGCACCGGCCGTGAAGTCGGCGCGCGCGGGTGCGAAAGCCGGAACCGCGGAGATCGCGCTGGTCGCCGACCTCAGACGGGAGCTCAACTACACGCGGGAGAGCCTGCAAGCCACGATCGAGGGACAGCAGGGAGCCAACGAGGAACTCAAGTCGGCCAACGAGGAATTGCAGTCCACCAACGAGGAACTGCAGTCGACGAACGAGGAACTCGAGACGTCGAAGGAGGAACTGCAGTCCCTCAACGAGGAACTGCTCACGGTCAACGGCGAGCTGCAGGCCAAGATCGAGGAACTGGCCAGGATCCAGAACGACATGAAGAACCTGATCGACAACATCTCCGTGGGCACGATCTTCCTCGATCAGCACCTGTCGATACGGCGCTTCACGCGCGAGGCGACGCGTATGTACCGGCTGGTCGCCAGCGACGTGGGGCGGCCGCTGACCGACATCAAGTCGACGCTCGAGGGCGGCGACGTCATTGCCGCGGCGCAGTCGGTGCTCGATACGCTGGTGCCGTGGAACCGCGAGATGCGCACCGAGGACGGTGGGAGCTTCCTGGTCGCGGCGCATCCGTACCGGACGGTGGACAACCTGATCGAAGGGGTGGTGCTCACCTTCAGCGACATCAGCGCGCGCGTCCGGGCCGAGGCCGCGGAGCATCGCGCCAAGGCCCTCGCCGAGAGCATCGTCGACACGGTGCGCGAACCCCTGATCGTGCTGGACGGGGCGTTCAGGGTCGTCAAGGCCAGCCGGGCGTTCTACGAGAACTTCCGCGTTGCGCCGGGGGACACCGTGGGGCGGCCGCTGTTCAGCGTGGGCGACGGCCAGTGGGACATCCCGGCGTTGCGGGAACTGCTGGAGGACATCCTGCCTCGCGACCAGACGTTCGACGGCTTGGCGGTGGAGCACGCGTTCCCGGGAATCGGCCGCCGCCAGCTGCTGCTCAATGCGCGCCGCATCGCCGGCGAGGCCGGCCAGGAGCCGCTGATCCTGCTCGGGATCGATTGCCGCGACCCTCCGGCCTGACGCTTCCCGCCTTTCATTCCGCGGGGCGGGGGCGTAACATCACGGGTATGATCGTCGCCTGACTCTGCCGGTTGCCGGATTTTGCGGTCCGGTCGCTGCCGCGGTAAGGGACAGCCGGTCGTCGGCGTCGGAGGGATGCCATTTATTCCTTCTCGTGCGGCGACGGCGATTTTGCTGCGAGCGGACCATGCCGATGGACGGAAAAAGCTTTCCCAACGCAGCGCGCCTGAGGGCCGACGCCGAAGACGCGCTCAGCCGCAACCTGCCGGATACCGGGACGGCGCGGTCCGCCGACCAGACTCTGCACGAGCTCCAGGTGCACCAGATCGAACTGGAGATGCAGAACGAGGCCCTGCGCGAGACACAGGTCGCGCTGGAGCGGTCGCGCGAGCGCTACGTCGACCTCTACGAGTTCGCGCCGGTCGGCTATCTCACGCTGACCGACACCGGGATCATCACCGAGGCCAACCTGAAGGCCGCGCAGATGCTCGGGGTGCCCCGGGCGCGCCTGATCCAACGGCGCTTCGCCGCGTTCGTCGCAATGGCCGACCGCGACGGCTGGCACATGGCGCTTTCCGGTGCGTTGCGGCAGCAGGGGGAGCACGACATCGACGTCGCGCTGACGCGCGAGGACGGCTCGGTGGTCCAGGTCAACATCGACTGCCGCGCCATCGCCGCGGCGCCACCTGCCGCCCGGATCGCGATCATCGACGTCACCGCGAAGAAGCGCGCGGAGGAGCGGGTCGCGCAGCAGACCGCGGTGCTGAACGCATCCAACGTCGAGCTGCGCCGCGCGAGGGATGCCGCGGAGTCCGCCAGCGCCGCCAAGAGCGCGTTCCTGGCCAACATGTCCCATGAACTCCGTACGCCGCTGAACGCCATCACCGGAATGACGTACCTGCTGCGGCGGTCCGATCCGAATCCGCAGCAAATGGCGCGTATCGGCAAGATCGAGAGCGCGTCGGCGCACCTGCTGGCGCTGGTCGAAAGGATTCTCGAGCTGACGCGGGTCGACGCCGAGGGCCATGCGGTGGCGGACGTCGAGGTCGACGTCGTGGCCGTTGTCGACGGCGTCGCCTCGGCGTCGCGGATGGCGGCGCAGGCCAAGGGACTCCAGCTCGCGAGCGACGTCGGGCCGCTCCCCGCAGGGCTGTGGGGGGACGTTTCCTCCGTCCGGCAGGCGCTGGCGAACTTCGTGGACAATGCGATCCGCTTCAGCGACGCTGGTACCGTCGTCATCGGTGCGGGGAGGCAGGATGAATCCGCCGACAGCGTTCTCGTGTGGTTCGAAGTGCGGGACTCGGGGCCGGGCCTGGCGCCCGAGGTCGTGGCGCGATTGTTCCTGCCGTTCGAGCAGGCCGACAACTCGATGACCCGCAGGTACGGCGGACTCGGCATCGGCCTGCACGTCGCGCGGAAGCTGGCGAGGCGGATGGGCGGCGATGCCGGCGTCGAGAGCGTCGTCGGGAAGGGCAGCACGTTCTGGTTCACCGCGTGGCTGCGCAAGCACGGCGAAACGGTCGACACGCTGCCGGCATCGTCCGGAAGCACGAACGAAGCGCTGCTGACGCGCAGCCATCGCGGCCGGCGACTCCTGGTCGTCGACGACGATCCGGGCAACAGGATTGTCGCGCAGGGACTGCTGCAGCTCGCCGGGCAGGTGGTCGACGTCGACGTCGCCGTGGACGGCGACGTGGCGGTCGAGATGGCGAAGCGCACTGCCTACGACCTGATCCTGATGGACCTGCGCATGCCCCGTGTCGACGGCTTCGCCGCCACGCGGCAGATCCGCGCGCTTCCCAACGGCGCGTCGGTGCCGATCATCGCCCTGACCGCGGCGTCGCCTGCCGTGGAGGCGGCCGGATGCTTCGCGGCGGGGATGAATGACGTGATCGGCAAGCCCGTCGACCCCGACCTGCTTTACGCAATGGTGATCAGGTGGCTGGCGCGCGGCGGGGGCGCCGCTACCGACGCGAAGCACTGACCGGGCGCCTTCGCCCGGGCCGGGTCCTGTTCCTGCCGACACGCTCGCGGCAACCCGTGATAGCCTTGTCCATGTCTGCGTCGTGGACTGGCGCATCGACATCCCGTCCGGAGGAGCGTGCTTGGCCGCAACCGTATCGATTGTCAGAACCGCAAGCACGCTGCCCGACCCGGTCGTCTCCAATCGCGAAATCGGCGAGCGACTGGTGGCGGGCGTTGAAATCGACGACGAAGCCACCGCCGACATCGTCGCCAAGGTCCGCGAGCGCTCCGAGCTGATCGAGAAGAAGACCGGGCTGCGCGCGCGGCGCTTCTTCGATCCGGCCGTTTCGCCGGTGGCCGTGGGCCTCGACCTGCTGGAGCGGCTGATGGCCGACGACCCGTGGTCGGGGCTCGACGCGGTGATCGTCTCGTCGTCCAGCACGCACGGCTTTCCGGGACTCTCCCAGCAGATCGTGGCGGCCGCGCGCGCCCGTCACGCCGACCTGGGCGATCCCTTCGTCCTGGACATCGGCAGCAACGCCTGCACGAGCTTCATGTACGGTGTCGCGATCGGGTCGAGCACGCTGCAGGCGATGGGCTTTCGTCGCGTCGCTGTCATCGCGATCGAGTTCTCGTCGCGCTGCATTCCCTACAACCCGCTCCATTTCGGCACCAGCACGCTGTTCGGCGACGCGGCGGCCGGCGTGCTGCTCGCCGACGACGTCCCGGGCGTGGCGTCGATCCGCTCGATGCGCGCGAGTTCGCTGATCGATGCCGAAACGATCGGGATGGTCAAGGGCGGCGGCATGCAGGCCGCGAATCTCGCGCTCGCGGTGCCGGAGCCGATTCGCTGGTACATGGCAGGCCCGCCCGTCGCCGTGGGCGCGACGCGAATCCTGGTCGAGGAGATCCAGCGCTACCAGGCTGCCGGCGCGCGCATCGACTGGCTGATACCGCACCAGGCGAACCTGACGCGGATTCTGATCCCGGCCTGCGAAAAGACGGGGATCGATCCGTCGCGGCTGTGCGCGTCGTTTGCCGACACGGGCAACACGTCGAGCGCCAGCATCCCGTTGCTGCTCGACCAGCTCGTCCGCGGCGGCCGGACGCAACCAGGCGAGTTCGCGCTGCTCATCGGCTTCGGGTCGAGCTTCACGATCGGCTCGGCGCTGCTGGAATTCAACGCAGTGCCCGCCCGCGCTTAGCCGGCACCCCACGGACAAATCGAACGTCCTGCCCCGGCATCGGCGCGCCGGGTCGGCCGTCACGCGGTCGCTTCGCCGTCGATGCGTGCGGACTTCGCTGTCGCGAACTCGAGCGTGACGTCCAGCGTCTCCATGAATTCCTTGACCTTGATCGGCTTCGTCAGGTAGCGGAAGAAGCCTGCTTCCAGGCCGCGCGCGATGTCGCGGGGAATGGCATTGGCGCTGAGCGCAATCACCGGGATGTGCGCCGTCAATGGGTCTTCGGCCAGCATCTGCAACGCCCTGATGCCGCTGATCCCGGGCAAGTTGATGTCCATCAGGATGATGTCGGGCAGGCAGGCGCGCGCGATCTCGACGCCGCGGTTGCCGTCCCTTGCGCTCAGCAGGCGCATTCCGGACCGGCGCGCGATGAGATCCTCGACCAGCATCAGGTTGGCCGGGTTGTCCTCGACATAGAGCAGGGTGCGCATCCGGCCATCGGGGTGCACCGGGTCCTGCGGAAGGCCAAGCCGTTCCGGGGTGTCCGCCGCCGGATGCCACTCGGCGGTCAGGTCGAGCTCGATCCAGAACACGCTGCCCAGGCCGACGGAGCTTTCCACGCCGATGACCCCGCCCATCAACTCGAGCAGGCGCTTGCAGACCACCAGGCCGATGCCCGTGCCTTCCTCGACGTTGGCCTCCCGTCCGAGACGATTGAATTGCTGGAAGAGCTGCGCGATCTTGTCCGGCGGCAACCCTTCGCCGGTATCGGTGACGGCGATGCGGAGGCGATCGTGGTCGTTCCGGGTGCAGTCCACGACGATCGTCCCTCCGGCCTTGTTGTATTTCATCGCGTTCGAGAGGAGGTTGATCAGCACCTGCTTCAGCCGCGTCCTGTCGGCATTGACAAGTACCGGGGCTTCGAACTCCGGAAAGGTCACGCCGATCCCCCGCTTTTCCGCCTCCGGCTCGATCATGTTCCGGCATTCGTTCATCACTTCGGCCAGCAGGATCGGCTCGAGAGAGAGCGACAGCTTTCCGGACTCGATCAGCGCGAGATCGAGAATTTCGTTGATCAGGTCCAGGAGATACCACCCGGCCTTGAGGATCTGGTCGAGGCTTCGCTTCTGCGAGAGCGACGGCGCCGGCAGGCCGGATTCCATCAGCTGGGCGAAGCCGAGGATCGCGCTCAGCGGGGTGCGCAGCTCGTGGCTCATGCTCGACAGGAAATCCGATTTCGCGAGGTTGGCCTTTTCCGCCACGGACGTCGCGTTCTCGAGCGCGGCGTTCTTTTCCTGCAGCACCTGGTCGAGGCGCTTGCGCTCCGTGACGTCGCGGGCTGCCGCAAACACGCCCTGCAGCCGCCGGTCCCGATCGTAGAAGGTGGTCGC
Organism: Bordetella parapertussis; assembly: GCA_943331295.2. GTDB lineage: Bacteria > Pseudomonadota > Gammaproteobacteria > Burkholderiales > Casimicrobiaceae > CAIWHR01. Next base: position 119,469 of record CALQLA020000010.1, read on the forward strand.
GTTGTACGACACCACCGTCTCGGTGCCATCCCGCGCGCGCGCCGTGAGCTCGTAGTCGGTGACCTTCCTTTCGTTCAGCACGGCCTTGATGCCCGCTTCCGCCCTGTCGGGGTCGGTGAAACTGTTCTTGAACCAGGCGCCGATCAACTCGTCGCGGGTGCTGCCCGTAAGAATCTCCATCTGCTTGTTGACGTCGGTGATGATGCCCGACGGATCGGTGGTGATCAGCGCGTCGATGTTGGATTCGAACAGCGAGCGGGTGTAGAACTGGTAGTCGCGCAGGCGCTGGCTCAGTCGCTCCTGCTCGGCCTTGACCTCCTCGCGCGCGGTGATGTCGCGCAGGATGCCGGTGAAGTAGCGCTTCCCGCCGAGCGACATGTCGCTCACCGCGATTTCCAGCGCGAAGCGGCTGCCGTCCTTGCGCTGGCCCGTGATCTCGCGGCCGATGCCGGCGGCGCGCGCCTCGTCGCTCGCACGGTAATACTCGAGCAAGCCGTTGCGCGGGTCGCTGTCGAACTCCGGGATCAGCAGGCTGAAGTTCTTTCCGACCAGCTCGGCAGCGGTGTAGCCGAACATCCGCTCGGCCGCTGCGTTCGCCGTCTCGACGATGCCGCTGGCGGCCCGAAGCGTGATGATGCCGTCGGCGACGGTGTCGAGTATGGTCTGGATCAGCGCGGCACTGTCGCGCAGGGCCAGCCGGGCCGCGTCTTCCTCGCTTACGTCGCGGAACACCAGCACGGCGCCGACGACGGCGCCGTCGTGGTCGCGAATCGGCGCGCAACTGTCGGCGATCGCGCACTCGCTGCCGTCGCGTGCGATGAGCAGCGTGTGATTGGCCAGCCACTTCATCGGGCCTTGGGCAAGCGTCTCCTTCGTCGGGAGGGTCGACGGCTGGCGGGTTTCCTGATTGATGGCGCGGAATATCTCGTCGACGGGCTGGTCGACGGCTTCCTGCTGGGTCCAGCCGGTGAGCCGTTCGGCAACGGGATTGAGAAGTTTCACGCGCCCGTCGGCGTCGGTCGCGATCAGGCCGTCGCCGATCGAGTTGAGCGTGACTTCGAGCCGGGTCTCGCTGATCTGCAAGGTGAGGTTGGCCTGCGCCAGGCGTTTGCTCGCCGTCTGCTGGTCCGCCAGCAGGTGCTGGGTTTCGAGATGAACCAGATGTTCCAGCCGGTGGCGGCTTTCCCGCTGCACGAAGTACGCGAAGAGGAGGGCGAGCACCAGCGTGAGCAGGCTGGCCGCAACGATGGTGACGAACATCTGGCGCATGGTCGATCGGAGTGCTTCTTCGTTCTGTGCCAGCAGGCGTTCTTCGATCCGGATGTAGCTGCCGATCTCGGCCCGAATCGAATCCATCAGGCGCTTGGCGTCACCATGGGCGACGGTCGACAGTACCGCCGGCATGTCACCCGCGCGGCGAAGTTCGATGACCCGCGCGATTTCTCCCATCCAACTGCTCACCAGCGGCGCCAGCGCGTCCAGGTGTTGCTGCGCGGGGACGACGAGCGTCATCCGGCGCATCGCTTCCAGGTGACCGACGATGCCGTCGCGAACCGCCACGTACGGTTCGAGAAACGCATTGTCGCCGGTCAGCGAGTAGCCGCGCTCACCCGTCTCGGCGTCCCGCAGCGCGGACAGCAAGGCATTCCCGTCGATGATCAGGCTATTGGTGTGCTTTCGCGCTTCCGCGGCCATCTCGATCTGCCGGAACGCCAGCAGCGAAACGGAGATCGCCACCGCAACCAGCACGACAACGCCGGCGAGCGAGGCGTTAACCCGGCGTGAAATCTTCAAGAAGGAACTCCTCCCGATACATGTCTGGATTCCCCGGCCGCGAATCGCCGCGAGGGTGCCCGGTGTGCCGGTACGATGGCCGGTTCCCAGGTCGAATGAACGGGCGAGTATCGCGGGATGTCGGGCGCGCCTCTGTGCGACAGCCCACATAGGCCGACCGGGCGGTCGATTGGTGAGGGTCCGAGTCCGTGAACCGAGCGGCGGCGTGCGTCGCCGGTCGAGCCTCGTCCCGCCAGGGCGACTTTGCGGCGGCGACAGGCCGTTGCTTGCTGGCGCCCCAGAGACGAATCGAACGTCCGACCTGCCCCTTAGGAGGGGGCTGCTCTATCCACTGAGCTACCGGGGCCTTCCTTTGCAAAACAGCGTGTTGCGTCCTGCGCCTGCGTGGCCGGCCCGGGCAGCGACGGCGTGGCGCGGCGCACTTCAACCTTGCGCTGCCCCGTTGCCGCTTCCGGTCGGCGATCAGCCGCATAGTTTACCTTGCCGCTGCCGGCGATGCGCGGCATCGCGTTCGGGCGCTGGTGACAGGCGGACCGCTGCCGTACACTTCGGGCGCCGCAATGGATGCGCACCGACCACAGAGCAGAAGACAATGAGAAACCGCAGGGGACTCGCCCGGCTGGGCGTGGCGCTGGCGCTCGTAGCCGCAACGGCAACCAGCGCCCTGGCCGCGCCGCGCGAGATCGCGCAGAAGACCTCGTACAGCATCGACTACACCGACATCTGGTGGTGTTAGTGGCTGCGTAGAACCGCGGACATTTGCCGCGGAGTAGCCGGTGCCGGCTGCCCGTCGGCGCCGACGGCGGCCTCAGAACGGCGAATCGGGGTCGAAGCAGAGCGGACGCTGGCGCGGATCGTGGTGGTCGATCTGGTCGCG
>CALQLA020000011.1 GCA_943331295.2 Bordetella parapertussis
GGACAGCCCCCTTGGCGCTGTCGCGCCTTCCCCCCGTGGGGGAGCGATTCGCGCTTGGGGCGGCCCGGCGCGCTCAGGGACGGCCCCCTTGGCGCTGTCGCGCCGTCCCCCCGAGGGGGAGCGATTCGCGCTTGGGGCGGCCCGGCGCGCTCATGGTTTTCGCCAGGAGTTCTGGTAGTCGTTGACGTTGGCGGCCTCGCGCCGGCTCAGTACGACCACCGAGCGCAGCAGGTCCACCAGCGCCGCGTTGGCGACGGCGTCGGTGCCGTCGACCCAGTTGCGCAACTGGCCGCCCACGGGATCGATCGCGCCGGCGCGCACGCAGGCATCGATCAGCCGGATTTCCTCGGCGCCGTTGTGGAAGAAGTCCTCGTTGCCGAGCATCGCCGCGAGGCAGGCGGCGACGCCGTAGGCGCCCCAGTTGGAGATGTTGGCGATCACGGCGACGTCGGCGGCGAGCTTCGCCGCGATCACGTCGCCCAGCGGGATGTGGGCGCGCACCTCGTCGGCGACCACGCCCAGCCCGAGCTCGTTGCCGAGGTCGCCGATGCCGATGGTCGGGATCCCGCGCTGCTGCGCAAGTGCGAACAGCACGTCGGTCTTGGCGGTGAACGACGAGATCTCGAAGCCGCCGCCCCCGTGGTACTCGCCGTCGGCGCCGGCGCCCGGCCGCTCGATGGCAACCACCGCCTTCGGCTTGAGTTCGTCGAGGAGGGCGCGCGCGGCGGCCTCCGCCTGGCTCGCGTCGACGGGGAAACCGGCGAAGCCGCAGCGGTTGCGCCCGCGGCGCAATTCGGCGATCGGTGCGGGGATGAGTCCGGCGGTGGCGAAGCAGGCTTCGAGGCACGGCAGGCACGCGGCCTCCGATACGGTGACCGGAATCCCGCCCAGGCCCAGCGCGATCGCGCGCCCCAGCACCGCGGTGCCGATCGGGCCGTCGGTCTCGGGCCGGCCGTAGTCGCGCATGATGAAGCCGCTGATCATCAGCACGGTGTCGCCGGGCGTCACGTTCCCGGCGAGAATCCGCGCGGCGGCGAGCGTCAGCGGCGCGCCGGCTTTCGCCCGCGACGCGGCGTACAAGGTGCCGAGCGGAATGCCCTTGAGGATCGTCCAGTTCGAGATCGGCGCGACGATCAGGTGATCCATCGCCTCGGCGATGCGCTCGATCGACAGGGCGCTCATGACGCCGATCCGGGGCCGGGCGCGTCGACGTAGTCGTCCAGCCGGACCGCCGCCTCGCCCGGGAACACGCGGCGGGCGAACAGCGCGGACTTGTCGAGCGGGACGGTGGCGTCGATGCCGACCTTGCCGCGGTGGATGTCGCGGACGTCCTCGCGCGTGTAACTCGGGATCCGCGGCACCTGGTAGATGCCGGTGTCGGGCGTGCAGCGGGTCTGGATCGCCCACAGCACGTCCGCGGCGTCGAACGGGTCGACGTCGGTGTCGACGACGACGACCACCTTGGTCCACGAGTACGCGGCCATCGCGGCGAGCAGCGCGTTCTTCGGCTGGTCCTCGTTGGTCTTCGCGATCGCCATCACGCAGCCGAACACGTAGCCCGGCGTGGCGATGTCCTTGATGTGCGGGACGAACGTCGAGACCTTCTTGTAGATCTCCGCCTGGATCGGCACGCCGACGAGGTTCAAGTCCTCGGTGCCGCCAGCGACGATCGCGTGATAGATGGCGTCGGCCCGGCGAGTGATCGCGGTGACGCGGAACACGTGGTTCTTCATGACGGGGACGTAGGCGTCGGTGAACTCGCCGAACGGCCCTTCGTCCTCGCGGGTGCCGGCGATCACCTCGCCCTCGATCACCATCTCCGCGTCGGCGGGAACGTCGACGGGGATGGTCTTGCAGCGCACCACCTTCAGCGGGGCGCTTTGCCACGCGCCGGCCACTTCCAGTTCGTCGACCTCGTACGGCACCTTCGAGGCGGCCGAGAGCATCAGCCCGGGCGGCGCGCCGATCACGATTGCGCAGGGCAGGTTCTTCCCGAGCGCCTCGGCCTCCGCGTGATAGCGGCCGAGGTGTTGCGGCGGCATCATCCGCACGCGCAGCTTGTCCCCGCCAGCCAGTTCGCAGCGATTCCACGACGCGTTGTAGACGCCCGTCACCGGATGCGGCGCGATCAGCACGCCGGCGGTGATATAGGCGCCGCCGTCGAGTTCGGCATAGACGATCTGCGGTATGTCGCGGGCGACGTCGATGTCGCCGGTCTGCACGACTTCCTGCACCGGCGCCCGCGCGACGCGCTCGACGGGGAGCCGCTGGCCTTCGCGCGCGACCAGCGTGCGCAGAAGGTCCGCCTCGGCGAGCCCGAGCGCGGCGGCGATCGCGCGGCGGTGCCCGAACAGGTTGGTCGCGACCGGCATGTCCGTCCCGCGGACGTGGCGGAACAGCAGCGCCCTGTTCGGCCCTTTCTGCATCCGTCGCAGCACCGCCGTCAACTCGTGCTTCGGATCGACCGCGCGCGAAACGGACGCAAGGTCGCCGCGTGCCGAGAGCCAGTCGAGCAATTCGCGAAACGTCTGCATGGGCTGGGCTCCAATGGGCGGTTGTGCCGTAGGTGTTGCGCATAGACCAACACCGTTGCACAATTCTCGCTTGCGCTGTCCGTGGATGTCAACCCGCGAAGGCGGGCCGCCGGCGATGGCGACGGGCGGCACGGGGAGGTGGAGCGTGGGAGTGCGGAAAGTTGGGGCCGAGCCGGCGCGGCAGCCGCCGGCGCGTGCCGCGGCAGCGCCGGCGCGCGCGCCGACCGTCGTCGCTGTGCGGCACGCGATCGACATCCTGCGCGGCTTCTCGGCCGAGGCGCCGCAGCAGGGCATCAGCGAGATCGCGCGCCGGATCGGCCTGCACAAGAGCTCGGTGTCGCGGCTGGTGGCCACCCTCGAGCAGGACCACCTGCTGGAACGCGATCCGGATACGCAGCGCGTGCGCCTCGGGGTCGGCCTGATCAGCCTTGCGGCGCCGCTGCTTTCGAACGTCAAGGTCGCCGAAGCCGCGCGTTCCTATCTCGCCGAACTCGCGCAGCGTTCGGGCGAGACGATCAGCTTCAGCATCTGGGACGGCGCCGGCGCGGTGAGCATCGAGCAGGCGCTGGGCGGCAACGCGATCGCGCACTACGCGCCGCCGGGCAGCCGCAATCCGGCGCACTGCACGGCGTCGGGCAAGCTGCTGCTCGCCTTCGCGCCGCCGGAGGAGATCGAGCGCACGCTCGCCCGGAACCTCGAGCGCCACACCCCGCGGACCGTCTGCGATCCTGCGAAATTGCGGTCGGAGGTCGTGACGATCCTCGCCCGCGGCTATGCGCTCAATGCGGGCGAGTTTGCGCCCGACGTCGGTGCGGTCGCCGCGGTGGTGCGCAACGTCGACCGCAGCGTCGTCGGCGCGATCACCGCCACCGTGCCGATGTACCGCTTCGAGGCGGCCCGCCGTAACGAGCTGACCGATCTCGTGCGCGACACCGCGGCGCGGCTGTCGAAGCGCCTCGGCTACGTCGGCCCGGAGGACGCGCCGCGTAGCCCGGGTTGAGCGCAAGCGCAACCCGGGCTGGCGCAGCAGTCGCCACCGGCCTTGCGCCTGTACGCATCCCCCCGGGTTTCGCTTGCGCTCAACGCGGGCTACGGGGCTGTGCTACGCGCCTTCGCTCACGCGTCGATGCCGAGCCCGCGCAGCGTGCGCCGCGCGTCGTCGAGGCCGACCACGCGCCGGGCGACCATTCCCATCCCGGTCGCCGCCGCGACATTGAGCGCGTTGTCGTCGATGAACAGCACGCGCGCCGCGGGCACGTCGAGCGCGGCGAGGACGTGCGCGAAATACTCGGCGTCGGGCTTCAGCATGCCGACCTCGTGCGACGGGAAGTTGTGGTGGAAGTGCGAATCGAGCGACCACTCGCGCCGGAAGCGCTCCCAGTGCAGCTCGTTGGTGTTGGACACGCTCGCCAGCCGGTAGTGCGGAGAAAGCCGTGCCAGCAGCGCGGTGGCCCCGGGAAAGAGCGCGCGCGGCCAGCCCGCGAACGCGGCGAGGAACGTTTCCGCATCCACCGGCAGGTCGAACTCGCCGATCATCTCCGCGGCGAATTCCGCGCGCGTGGCGCGGCCGGTCTCGTAGCGGCGCACCGCCCCGGAGCGCAGCCAGCGATGCCAGAAGGCGGTGGCGTCGCCGTCGTCGCGGCTCCACGCCATCATCTGCGGCACGCCTGCGAGCTCGATCAGCACCCCGCCCAGGTCGAACAGCACCACGTCGAAATTTCCGCTCATTGCACCGCCTTCGCGCTCATTACCGCAGCGCCAGCGCGACGCCGAGCGGCACGAACAGCACCGACAGCAGGTTGCCGATCAGCACGATCGACGCGACCTTGCCGGGTTCCTGCCCCAGTTGCTCGGCGACCATGAAGTTGAGCACCGCGGGCGGCAGGCAGCCGAACAGGATCAGTTGCCCCTGCTGCACGTGATCGAGGCCCAGCAGGGGCGAGAGCAGCATCGCGAGCGCGATGCCCGTGATGGGGCAGGCGGCGCCCGCGACCAGTCCTACCCGCCAGCTCGACCACGAGGTCTGCGCGAGCCGCGCGCCGAGCGAGATCAGCATCAGCGGGATCATCGCGTCGCCGGTGATCCTGATCGCCAGCGCCAGCGTGTCGGGCAGCGGCGGATGGATCACCGCGAACGCGAACCCGGCCGCGGTCGCGATCACCATCGGGTGCCGCAGCAGGCGCCCGAACGGCGCGCGGCGGTCGATGATCCAGACGCCCAGCGTGAACTGCAGCAGGTTCGAGATCGTGAACAGCGCCACCATCGCCGAGAAGCCCGCCTGCCCGTAGGCCAGCACCGCGAGCGGCAGCCCCATGTTGCCGCAGTTGTTGAACATGACCGTCGGCACCAGCGTGCGCCGGTCCTCGCGCAGCAGCCGCGCGAGCGGCCAGGCGAGGAGCCCGGAGCCCAGCACCACGCCGACGCTGCCCAGCATCAGCAGCCGGTTCGCCGCGAGGTCGAAGTCCTTGCCGGAGAGCGCCGTGAAGATCAGCGCCGGCGCGAGCACGTTGATGTTGAGCCGGTTGACCCACGTCATGTCCGGCCGCGCCCGCCGGGCGAACGCCCAGCCGAGCGCGATGATCAGGAAGACCGGCACGATGATGCCGAGGAGGCGCTCCAGCATCGTGTTCCGTGGCGTCGGTGTCGGGTGCGGCGGGTTCCGGGCGGCGGACGCATGGCCCGGCGCGGAGGCTACAGGATGTAGCGCGCGAGGTTGTCGTTGCCGGCGATGCCGGCGAGCTTCGCGTCGACGTAGGCGGCGTCGATGGTGATCGTCTCGCCCTCGAACTTGGTCGCCCGGTACGAGACTTCCTCGAGCAGTCGCTCCATCACCGTGTAGAGGCGGCGCGCGCCGATGTTCTCCTGCCGCTCGTTGACGGCGAACGCGATCTCGGCCAGGCGGCGGATGCCCTCCGGCGTGTAGTCGAGGTGGACGCCCTCGGTGGCGAGCAGCGCTTCGTACTGGCGGACGAGGCAGGCGTCGGTGGCGGTGAGGATCTGCTCGAAGTCGGCGACGGACAGGCTGGAGAGCTCGACGCGGATCGGGAAGCGCCCCTGCATTTCCGGGATCAGGTCCGACGGCTTCGACAGGTGGAACGCGCCCGAGGCGATGAACAGGATATGGTCGGTGCGGACCATCCCGTACTTGGTCGACACCGTGGTGCCCTCGACCAGCGGCAGCAGGTCGCGCTGCACGCCCTGGCGCGAGACGTCGGCGCCGTGCATCTCCGACCGGCTGGCGATCTTGTCGATCTCGTCGAGGAAAACGATGCCGTTCTGCTCGACGCTGGCGAGGGCGCGCGCCTTGATGTCGTCCTCCGACAGCAGCTTCGCGGCTTCCTCGTCGGTCAGCGCCTTCATTGCGTCGCGGATGCGCATCTTCGTGACCTTGCGCCGCGACCCACCGAGCTGCTGGAACATCCCCTGCAGCTGGCTCGTGAGGTCCTCCATGCCGGGCGGCGCCATGATCTCCATCTGCGGCTGCAGGAGCGAGACCTCGAGCTCGATCTCGCGGTCGTCGAGCTTGCCCTCGCGCAGCTGCTTGCGGAATTTCTGCCGCGCCGCGGAATCGGTCGGCTGCATGTCGTGGAAGTTGACCTCGCGCGCCGGCGGCAGCAGCACGTCGAGGATGCGCTCCTCGGCGGCGTCGGCGGCGCGGTCCCTGACCTTGCGCGACTCGGCCTCGCGCGTTTCCTTGATCGCCACGTCGAACAGGTCGCGGATGATGGTGTCGACGTCGCGGCCGACGTAGCCCACCTCCGTGAACTTGGTGGCCTCGACCTTGATGAACGGCGCGTCGGCCAGCCGCGCGAGCCGGCGCGCGATTTCCGTCTTGCCCACGCCGGTGGGCCCGATCATCAGGATGTTCTTCGGCGTGATCTCGTGGCGCAGCGGCTCCGCCACCTGCTGGCGGCGCCAGCGGTTGCGCAGCGCGATCGCGACGGCGCGCTTGGCCGCGTCCTGCCCGACGATGTGCTTGTCGAGTTCGGATACGATTTCGGACGGGGTCATCTTCGACATGGCGGCAGGGCGGCGTGGGGGCGGCACGGCCGCCCCGGATGACGGGAGCCAATTGTACCGCGTGTACCGCGAACCGCCGCCGCGCCCGACGCCGCCGCGCGGGCCGCGGCCCCCTCCGGCCGCGGGGCGCCGCGCTGCCCGGCGCGGGAATTCTCGCCTTCGCGGGGGCCTTCGCTTATCATTCGCGGCTGACGGCAGTACGCGAACAGCATGCGGGCGGCGCCCCGACGGTCACGGAGGCAGGATGAAGCAACTCTTTGCAATTGCGGCAGCGGGCCTGGCGATCGGCGGCTGCGCGACGATGGCGCCCGGGCCGACGGCCAACGCGACGCTCGAGCCGACCAAGGGCAACACCGCCGCCGGAACCGTCACCTTCGCCCAGAAGGGCGACAAGGTGCTCGTCACCGCCAGCGTCACCGGCCTCGCCCCCGGCAGCCACGGCTTCCACATCCACGAGAAGGGCGACTGCAGCTCCGGCGACGGCATGAGCGCGGGCGGCCACTTCAACCCGCATGCGAAGCAGCACGCGGCGCCGTCGACCCCGGACCGGCATGCGGGCGACATGCCGATGCTCGTCGCCGACGCGTCGGGCAAGGCCGAACTCGTGGTCGAGCTCGACGTCATCACGATCGGCGGCGCCTCCGACATCGTCGGGCGGGGCCTGATCGTGCACAAGGATCCCGACGACTTCAGGACGCAGCCCACCGGCAATTCGGGAGCGCGGGTTGCCTGTGCCGTCATCCGCAAGACCTGACCGGGACGCGCCGCGGTCGCGGCGCGCTTCCTGCCGGCGGTGGCTCGCAGCCGCGGCGGCGCTGCTGCCGGTGGCGCTCGCCGGCTGCCAGACCGTCAAGGACACCGGCGCGGAGATCTTCTCGGGCGGCAACAGCCTCGAGGCCGTGATGGTGGCAAGCGGCGGCAGCGCGGCGACCGGCTCCGTGATCCTCGGCCCCACCCGCAGCGGCATCGCGATGCGGATCGGCATCAACGGCCTGCCGCTGGGACAGTACCGCGCCTTCATCCACACCACCGGCAACTGCTCGTCGGCCAATGCCTTCTCGGCCGGCCCGCCGTGGGTTCCGCCCGGCGCGTCGCCCACGTTCCTGGCCGACATTCCCAGCGGGTGGCCCACGGGCGACGGCCCGCTGGTGATGGTGGTGCGCCTGCCGGGCGTCACCCTCGAGGGGCCGGACGGCGTGTCGGGCCGCTCCGTCGTCCTCCACGCCCGCGGCATGGGCCCGCTCGACGCCCAGCCGGGCGTCCCGAACAATCGCGTCGCCTGCGGCGTCATCGGCCCCGTGCGTTCGCTCTTCTGATCAATCGAGGCACAAGATGGGCTTTCTCGCCGGCCGGAAAATACTGATCACCGGAATACTGTCGAACCGTTCGATCGCCTACGGCGTCGCCCGCGCGTGCCAGCGCGAGGGTGCGACGCTCGCGTTCACTTACGTCAACGACAGCCTGAAGGAGCGGGTGGTCCGCATCGCGGCCGAGTTCGGCACGGTGCCGGTGCTCCCCTGCGACGTGGCCAGGGACGAGGACATCGACGCGCTGTTCGCGTCGCTCAAGTCGGAGTGGGGCGGGATGGACGGCCTGCTGCACGCGATCGCCTTCGCGCCGCGCGAGGCGCTGGCCGGCGACTTCCTCGACAGCATCTCGCGCCCGGCGTTCGCGACCGCGCACGACATCAGTTCGTACAGCTTCGCCGCGCTCGCCAAGGGCGCGCGGCCGCTGATGCAGGGGCGGCCCGCGTCGCTGCTGACGCTGTCGTACCTGGGCGCGATGCGCTCGCTGCCCAACTACAACGTGATGGGGCTCGCCAAGGCGAGCCTAGAGGCCAACGTCCGCTACCTGGCGGCGGCGCTCGGCCCGGAAGGCATCCGCGTCAACGGCATCTCGGCGGGCCCGATCAAGACGCTCGCCGCCGCGGGCATCGCCAACTTCTCCAAGCTGATGAGCCAGTTCGAGAAGACCGCGCCGCTGCGCCGCAACGTCACGATCGACGAGGTGGGCAACGCCGCCGCGTTCCTGCTGTCGGACCTCGCGAGCGGGATCACCGCCGAGATCACGTACGTGGACTGCGGCTACTCGACGATCTCGGGGATGGCGGCGGAGGGCTGAGGCCGCAGCCCGTCCCGCCTTCGGGGAGCCGCCGCATGTCCACGCCCGCCCGCCGCTTCGACGCCGTCGTCATCGGCGGCGGCCACAACGGCCTCGTCTGCGCGGCCTACCTCGCGGCCGCGGGGCAGGACGTCTGCGTGCTGGAACGGCGCGCGGTGCTGGGCGGTGCCGCCGTCACCGAGGAGTTCCATCCGGGCTTCCGCAACTCGACCGCCAGCTACACGGTCAGCCTGCTCAACCCCAAGGTCATCGCCGACCTCGATCTCGCCGGGCACGGGCTCGAGATCGTCCCGCGCGCGCTGTCCAACTTCCTGCCGCTGTCCGAGGCGGCGGGAGGCGGCTACCTGCAGGTCGGCGGCGGACTCGAGGCCACGCAGGCCGAGGTGGCGAAGTTCTCGCCCGCCGACGCGCAGCGCCTGCCCGCGTACTACGCGATGCTCGACCGGGTCGCCGACGTGCTGCGCGACCTGCTGCTCGCAACGCCGCCCAACGTCGGTGGCGGCTTTCCGGCGGTGCTCGACGCCTGGAAGGTGGCGAAGCGGTTCCGCGCGCTCGATCTCGCGGGCCAGCGCGACGTGCTCGACCTCTTCACCAAGAGCGCCGGCGACGTGCTCGACCGCTGGTTCGAGTCGGCGCCGATCAAGGCGGCGTTCGGCTTCGACGCGGTGGTCGGCAACTTCGCCAGCCCCTACACGCCGGGCTCCGCGTACGTGCTGCTGCACCACGTGTTCGGCGAAGTGAACGGGCGGCGCGGCCAGTGGGGCCACGCCAAGGGCGGCATGGGCGCCATCACCACGGCGATGGCGCGCGAATGCGCGCAGCGCGGCGTGACGCTGCGCACGTCCGCGGCGGTCGCGCGCGTGATGGTGAAGGCCGGCCGCGCGGCGGGCGTCGAACTGGAGAACGGCGAGGTCGTCGAGGGCAGGCGCGTCGTCGCCAACGTCAATCCGCGGCTGCTGTTCGAGCGGCTCGTCGCCCCCGGCGACCTCGACGCGGACTTCCGGGCGCGGATCGGCGCCTACCGCTGCGGGTCCGGCACGTTCCGGATGAACGTCGCGCTGTCGGAACTGCCCGATTTCGCCGTGCTGCCGGGCAGGGCGGCCGCGCCGCACCACGGCAGCGGGATCGTCATCGCGCCGTCGCTCGGGTACATGGAGCGGGCGTTCTTCGATGCGCGGACGACCGGGTGGTCGCAGGCGCCGATCGTCGAGGTGCTGATCCCGTCGGTGGTCGACGATTCGCTCGCGCCGCCCGGGCAGCACGTCGCGAGCCTCTTCTGCCAGCACGTGCACCCCGACCTGCCGGCGGTGGCCGGCGGCCGCACCTGGGACGACGCGCGCGACGAGGTGGCCGACCTGATGATTGCCACCGTCGATCGCTTCGCGCCGAACTTCCGCGCCAGCGTGATCGGGCGGCGGGCGCTGTCCCCGCTCGACCTCGAGCGCGAGTTCGGTTTGATCGGCGGCGACATCTTCCACGGCGCGCTGACGCTCGACCAGCTGTTCTCCACCCGGCCCGTGCTGGGGCACGGCGACTACCGGTCGCCGGTGCGCGGGCTGTACCTGTGCGGGTCGGGCACGCACCCGGGCGGCGGCGTGACGGGAGTTCCCGGCCACAACGCGGCGCGGGAAGTCCTGAAGGACGTGCGGCGCAAGCGGTTCTGAAGCGCCCGCGCGGCCGTTCCGTCGCCGCGTTCCGTAGCCCGGGTTTCGCGGGCGCTCAACCCGGGCTACGACCGGATGCCCGGGTCACAACGGGATGCAATAACGCGTCGGCGGCCCGACGCGGAAAGAAAGAAAAATCGAAGTCAGCCGATAAGCCGGGTTCTGTTACGGCGCGCTTTCGCGCGCTATGGCCGTCATTCCTCTAGGCGCATCGTTACCTTTGCGCTCAAGCCACCTACCCGCGGACTCTGCGAGCAGCATCGTCGTCCGCCTACTTGGTGTTGCTCCGGATGGAGGTTGCCGCGTTTCACCCGCTTCCCGGCCGGTTTGACCCGATCGGGGAGCGACTCGTCTCTGTGGCCCTGTTCGTCGCCTTCATCGCCGCGCTAACGGCGACTTATAGCGCCTGGGTATTACCCAGCATCCTGCTCTTCGGAGCCCGGACTTTCCTCCCCCCGCTTGACGCGGGCGGCGACGGTCTGGCTGGCTTCGAGTTTCGAGGATAGCACGCCTTCAGGGCGCGCGGACCTGCCAGCGGATCGACTCCCCGGCAGAGAGCGGGACGATCGTGCCCGCGCCGAGCGGCAGCTCGGCCGGCAGGGTCCATGCCGCGCGGTCGAGCGTGACGGTACCCTCGTTCAGCGGCAGGCCGTAGAACTGCGCGCCGTGGCGGCCGGCGAAGTCGTCGAGCTTCGCCAGCGCGCCGGCCTGCTCGAAGACCCCGGCGTAGAGTTCCAGCGCGGCCGGCGCCGAGTAGCAGCCGGCGCAGCCGCAGGCGTTTTCCTTGGTGTCCTTCGCGTGCGGCGCGGAATCGGTGCCGAGGAAATACTTCGGGCTCCCCGACGTCGCCGCCGCCACCAGCGCGACGCGATGCGATTCGCGCTTGAGCACCGGCAGGCAGTAGAGGTGCGGCCGGACGCCGCCCGCGAACAGCGCGTTGCGCGAGTGCATCAGGTGCTGCGGCGTGATCGTCGCGGCGACGGTCGGCGGGGCGGCGGCGACGAAGTCCGCCGCCTCGCGGGTGGTGATGTGCTCCAGCACGACCTTGAGGGCCGGGAAATCGCGGACGATCCGCGTGAGCGATCGGTCGACGAACACGCGCTCGCGGTCGAAGATGTCGACGTCGGGATCGGTCACTTCGCCGTGGATCGACAGCACCACGCCGTGCCGTTCCATCGCCGCCAGCGCCGGATAGGCGCGCTCGAGCGCGGTGACGCCCGCGTCCGAATGCGTTGTCGCCCCGGCGGGGTAGTACTTGAACGCGGGAATGAACCCGGACGCCTTCGCGGCCGCGATCTCCGCGGCGCCGGTGCCGTCGGTCAGGTAGAGCGCGAACAGCGGGACGAAGCCGGTCCCCGGCGGCAGCGCGGCCAGGATCCGGGCGCGGTAAGCGCGCGCGGCGTCCGTGGTCGTCACCGGCGGCTTGAGGTTGGGCATGACGAGCGCCCGGCCGAAGACGCGAGCGGTGGCGCCGACCACGGCGGCCATGGCGGCGCCGTCGCGCAGGTGGACATGCCAGTCGTCGGGTCGGCGGAGCGTCAGCCGGTCGGGCACAGGGTCTTGGGGCACGGAAGTTACCGGGAGGCAGGCAGGGGAGCCGGAGGATTATACGGGCAGGCGACGGGGCGCCGGCCGCCGGGAGGGGCAAAAGGAGAGTGGCGGGAGTGGGGCGCCGCGGGATATAATCACCGGTTTGGCACGGTCTCGCTATGAAACGGCCGCCGACCGGGGCACCCCGGCCCGGCAGCAGCGGGCGGGATCGGGTCACGGCGCGAAGCACGCGAACGGGTCACCAAGCGAAGTCACAGAGGTCAGCATGGCAGCTACGAAAAATGCAATCGCCGGCGCAGGCGGACCCCAGGCAGCCGGGGCCAAGAAGCCGAAGGAACCCAAGGTCCTCACCGAGGAAGCGCTGCTGAAGGCGCCCGAGAAGGACTACATGAACGAGGCGCAGCTCGCCTTTTTCCGGCAGCGCCTGCTCGAGCTTCGCGCGCAACTGCTCAACAACGCCGACGACACCGGGCAGCACCTGCGCGAGAACGAGGTGACCACCGACCCGTCGGACCGCGCGACGCTCGAGGAGGAGTACACGCTCGAGCTGCGCACCCGCGACCGCGAGCGCAAGCTGCTGAAGAAGGTCGAGAAGTCCATCCGGCTGATCGACGACGGCAGCTACGGCTTCTGCGAGGAGACCGGCGAGCCGATCGGCATTCCCCGCCTTCTCGCGCGCCCGACGGCCACGCTCTCGCTCGAAGCCCAGGAGCGGCGCGAGCGGGTCCAGAAACTGTACGGGGACTGACCCCCGCGCCGACGGCGCCGCGCCGGCGACCGGCAGGCTGCGCCGATGCTGCGCGCCGTCGGGCGGCGCGGCCTACAGCCCGAACGCGGCGCGGTGGGTGAGGCCGCCGGCCATGAAGAACAGCATGGGAATCGACAACGCCAGGTTGACCCGCGACGCGACCAGCACGGCGCGCCGCGCCCTGGCGCGCGCCTCGTCGGTCGCCGGAACGAGCCCCAGGATTCGCCGCTGGTTGGGCCAGATGACCGCCCAGACATTGACCAGCATGATCGTGCCCAGCCACGCGCCGACGCCGATGCCCGCGTATCCCCGCGCCAGCGTGAAGGCGGCCGTGAAGTCGCGGCCGAGGAGCGCCGCGCCGGCGATCCACGTGACCACCGCCGACCAGCGGAAGTACAGCAACGCGCGCGGCGCGATGTGGCGGGTGATGCCGGCGGCGGTGCCGTCGGCCGTCGCGGCCTGCAGCGCCGGCATCTGCACGAAGTTGAAGTAGTAGAGCAGGCCGAGCCACATGATCCCGGCCATGAAATGCAGCCAGCGCGCCAGTGCGGGGACGTATTCCATCGTCGCGCCCGCCCGGTCAGGCCAGGAAGGTCCGGACCGCGTAGGCCAGGACCACGGTCAGCACGAAGCCTGCGACGAGCGCGCCGACGATCGATTCCAGCGGGTTCTTCATCGTTCCTCCCTCATTGTCCCGGCCTGCCGCGAGGTTTCGCGCCAGCGCCGAGTGTATGCCAAGGGGCGGGATTGCGCCGCGCGGCTTGTCCTGCGCTTATGTCGGGGACATAATGGCCTGCTCGCGCCTCGCAGGGGGCGGCTTCCTTTCCGCACCGTCGCGCAGGGGGTTTCGCGCGCCCGCGGGCGCGCCCGGCCGCCCGTTCCAGAACCGAATCGGATTCCGCACTGATGGCGCTGTTCCCCAAGTCGCCGGCGAAGAAGCAACCGCCGCCCAAGCCCGGACCGGGCGAGCCCGGGCATTTCGGTGGCCGCCACGACGGCGCACCCGCCTGGCGCCGCAACGAGGCGCAGAAGAGCGGCGGCATCACCATCACCGGCTTCGGCCTCGTCGAGGCCTCGCCGACCCGCCGCGTGATCGAGGTCACGCACGGCAACGCCGGCATGTGCGCCGTGCTGGAAAATGCCGTGCTGCTGTTCGCGAGCGGCCATGCCGACCAGTCCCGCGCACTGCTGGCCGACGGCGTCGCGTCCGACCGCGAGACGAAGGGCTCGCCGCTGGCCTGGCTCGCGCTGTTCGACCTGCTGCAGCGCGCGGGCGAGCGCGCGGCTTTCGAGCAGCTCGCGCTGCAGTACGTCGTCCAGTTCGAGCGCTCGGCGCCGACGTGGGACGACCGGGCCCAGACGTCCTCCAGTGCGCGCCCCGCGCAGGGCGGCTACATCAGCGTCACCGGCAAGCTGTCGGCCGCCAGCGCGCCACAGCTCGACTCGCTGCGGCGCGCGATCGCGAAGAACGTCTCGCAGGCGCGGTTCGATCTCGCCGCGATCAACGGCTTCGACGACGACGGCGCGCGTCTCCTCGCCGACGTGCTGGGCGAGGCGCGCCGCAGGCGCTACCCGCTGCGGCTGCAGCGGCCGGACAATTTTCGCAATGCGCTGGAGACCGCGATCGCCAAGGGGCAGGTCGCCGGGGAGGGCGCCTGGCTGCTGTCCCTCGAGTTGCTGCAGTGGCAGAACGACCGGGCGGCTTTCGACGACCGCGCCGTCGACTACGCGGTGACGTTCGAGGTATCCCCGCCGTCGTGGGAGCCGCCCGCCGCGCCCGCGGCCGCCGGCGAGACCGCCGAGCCGGCGGGTGCGGCCGCGGAGCCCGAGACGGGCGCCGGCGCCGGCCTCGCGGACGCCCTGGTGTGGACGGGCGTCGTCGC
Organism: Bordetella parapertussis; assembly: GCA_943331295.2. GTDB lineage: Bacteria > Pseudomonadota > Gammaproteobacteria > Burkholderiales > Casimicrobiaceae > CAIWHR01. The sequence goes on from CALQLA020000011.1 coordinate 14,522, forward strand.
CGGCACGCACTCCGAGCCGGTGTCGAAGCTGAACGAGTATGCCGACGGCCGCGAGGTGCTGCAGGTCGACATGAGTTCGGTCGAGCGCATCGACTTCGTCGGTGCCGGCGCGGTGTTCAACGCGATCAAGGATATCGAGGGGCGCAACAAGGCCGTGCAGATCGTCGGCGCCACGCCGATCATCCGCGCGATCCTGTTGCTCATCGGCATCACCCCGGGGCATTTCTACAAGAAGCCTTAGGCGCCGCCGCTCCCCGCCGCGACGCCCTTCACAGCCTGCGCATGGAAACCTTCCACGGCACGACCATCCTGTCCGTCCGGCGCGAGGGCGCCGTCGCGCTCGGCGGCGACGGGCAGGTCACGCTGGGCAGCATCGTCATCAAGGCGACGGCGCGCAAGGTGCGCCGCCTGCACCACGACAAGGTGCTGGCGGGCTTCGCCGGCGCGACCGCGGACGCGTTCACGCTGTTCGAGCGGTTCGAGGCGAAGCTCGACAAGCATCAGGGGCACCTGACGCGCGCGGCGGTCGAGCTCGCCAAGGACTGGCGCTCCGACCGCGTGCTGCGGCGGCTGGAGGCCATGCTCGCGGTCGCGGATCCGACGGCGTCGCTGATCATCACCGGGACCGGCGACGTGCTGGAACCCGAGCTGGGCATCGTCGCCATCGGTTCCGGCGGGCCCTACGCGCAGGCGGCGGCGCGAGCGCTGCTGGAGGAAACGACGCTGCCGGCGGCGACGATCGTCAAGCGGGCGCTGACGATCGCCGGCGACCTGTGCATCTACACCAACCAGAATCACGTGATCGAAGTCCTCGAATTCGGTGCCGCGGACGGCGCCGCCGCCGGCGACCGCGAATGACCAACGCCGTCGCCGCCGCGGGCGGACCGCCCGAGTGCGACGTCCTGATCGCCGGGGCCGGGCTCGTGGGGCTCGCGCTGGCCAGTGCGCTCGCGCGCCGTGGCCTCGCGATCGCGCTGGCGGACCGCGCACCGATCGTGGCGCCGGAGGGCCACGACGACGACCGGCAATGGGATTCGCGCGTCTACGCGGTCAGTCCGGGCAGCGCCGCCTTCCTGCGTTCGATCGGCGCGTGGCAGCTGCTGCCGCCGGAGCGGGTGGCGCCGATCGAGGCGATGCGCATCCACGGCGACGGCGGGGCCGAGCTCCACTTCTCCGCCTACGAGCAGGGCGAGCGCGCGCTCGCGTGGATCGTCGAGGAGCCGGTGCTGCGCGCGGCGCTGGTCGAACGCGCGCTGTCGTCGGGTGTCGCGACGCTCCCGCCGGCGCGGTTCGAGTCGGCGGCCTGGTCGAATGACGCGGCCGACGTGCGCTTCGACGACGGCACCGGCATCCGCGCGCGGCTCCTGGTGGGCGCCGACGGCCTTCGTTCCCCGGTACGCGCGGCCGCGGGCATCGCCGCGCCGATCCGGTCTTACGCGCAGACGGCCGTCGTCGCCAATTTCGCCTGCGAGCGCGCGCACCACGGCTGTGCGACGCAGTGGTTCCTCGGCGGACGCGGCATCCTCGCCTGGCTGCCGCTGCCCGGCCGGCGCATCTCGATCGTCTGGTCGGCTCCCGACGCGCTGGCGTCCGAGCTCCTGGCACTCGATCCGGCGGCGCTCGCCGCCCGCGTCGCGCATGCCGGCGGCCGCGCGCTGGGGATGCTCGAATGCATCACGCCGGCCGCGGCGTTCCCGCTCAATTTCATGCGCCTGCCGGCGACCGTCGCGCATCGCCTCGCGCTGGTGGGCGACGCCGCGCACGGGGTGCATCCGCTGGCCGGGCAAGGGGTCAACCTGGGATTCGGCGATGCCGAGGCGCTCGCCGCGGTCCTGCGCGACCGGGGGCCGGTCGCCGATCCCGGCGCGCCGATCCTGCTGGAACGTTATGCGCGGCTTCGGGTCGAACCCGTTCGTGCAATGCAGGCGGTCACCGATGGGCTGGTCCATCTGTTCGGGGCGGCGGCGCCCTGGGTCCGGTCGGCACGCAACATCGGCATGACCGCCGTCGACCGCCTGCCGCTCGCCCGGCGCCTGCTGGCGCAATCCGCACTGCGCTAGACTGGCGCCCACACCCCATCCGGAGACAGACCGATGTTGCCCATGCACCGACAGTTCCTGCGCGCCGCGTTCGCGCTATCCCTGGCCGCCGCTGTCCTCGTGCCGCCCGCGGCCGCGCAGGCGCCGGCCAAGGCCGCCGACGCGGCCGCGCCGGTTACCGCCGAGGCGGCGGCCGTCAAGAAGCTGCTGGAGCAGCGGTTTCCGGGCGCGACGGTGAGCAACGTCGCGAAGAGCGGCTATTTCGGGCTGTACGAGGCGCAGTTCGACGGGCAGATGGTCTATACCGACGCCAAGGTCGCGTACGTGCTCGTGGGCTCGATCTACGACGCCACGACCAAGCAGAACCTGACCGAGGACCGCCTGCGCAAGCTGAACCGCGTCGCGTGGGACAGCCTGCCGCTCGAGCTTGCGATGAAGAAGGTGAAGGGCACCGGCGAGCGCAAGCTGGCCGTGTTCTCCGACGCCGACTGCCCGTTCTGCGCCCGGCTCGAGAAGGAACTGGTGAACGTCGACGACGTGACGATCTACACGTTCCTGTTCCCCATCGACCAGCTGCACCCCGATTCGGCCCGCAAGTCGAAGATGATCTGGTGCGCGCCCGACCGGCTGAAGGCCTGGGACGAGTTCTTCGTGTCGGGCAAGCTGCCCGACAACAAGGGCGAGTGCGAGACGCCGCTCGCCGCGACCCGGGCGCTGGGCGACAAGCTCCGCGTGAACGCCACGCCGACGCTGGTGTTCGCCGACGGCTCGATCGTCCCCGGCGCGCTGCCGAAGGACCGCCTGGAAAGCGAGCTGTCGCGCGCGACGACGGACGCGAAGAAGACCGCCGCGGCCGCGAAGAAATGACGCCGGCAGCGCCGCGGCGCCGCTGACCCCGTCCGTCGACCACGGACCCAGGAACGAGGACCCAGGAACGAGGACCCATGGCCATCATCGACTTCCTCAAGAAACAGTTCGTCGACATCATCGAGTGGACCGATGACTCGCGCGACACGCTGTCCTTCCGCTTCCCCGACGAGGACAAGGAAATCAAGAACGGCGCGCAGCTGATCGTGCGCGAGTCGCAGGTCGCGCAGTTCGTCTACCTGGGCGAGTTCGGCGACACCTTCGGTCCGGGCAAGCACACGCTCACCACCGACAACATCCCGGTCCTGACCAACCTCAAGAGCTGGAAGTACGCGCTCGAGAGCCCGTTCAAGGCCGACGTCTACTACGTCGTCACGCGCACGTTCACGGGCAACAAGTGGGGCACGGCGAACCCGGTGATGATGCGCGACGCCGATTTCGGCATCGTGCGGCTGCGCGCGTTCGGCACGTTCGACTTCAAGATCACGGACGTGAAGAAGTTCCTGAAGGAGGTCGCCGGCACCGACAACCATTTCCGGCTGGACGAGTTCGCCGACACGATGCGCTCGCGGATCGTCAGCGTGTTCTCGGAGGCGCTCGCCACCGCCAAGGTCCCGGCGCTCGACGTCGCGGCGCGGTATTCCGAGCTGGGCGACGCGCTGCTGCCGGTGATCAACCCGATCCTCGGCGAGCGCTACGGGCTCACGATGACCACCTTCGTCGTCGAGAACGTCTCGGTGCCGCCGGAAGTGGAGCAGGCGATCGACAAGCGCTCCAGCATGGCCGCGGTCGGCAACCTCAACGACTACGTCAAGTTCCAGATGGCGCAGGGGATGGAGAAGGGCGGCGGCGGCGCCGGCAGCGTCGCGGCGGAGATGGCCGTCGGCATGGCGATGGCGCAGCAGATGATGAAGGACACCGGCGGCCTCACGGGCCAGGCGACGCCCGGCATCGCCGCCCCCGCGGCGGCGGCGGGCGCAGCACCCGCCGCGCCGGAACTGCTGACGCCGGCGCAGGTGGCTGAGAAGCTGGGCGTGGCGGAGTCCGACGTGATGGCGAGCCTCGAGGCGGGCGACCTCAAGGGCAAGCGGATCGGCACGCAGTGGCGCGTCACGCGCGCGGCGGTCGACGCCTTCCTGGCGTCATGAGCGCGCCGGGCCGCCCCAAGCGCGAATACCGGAGTGCGAAGCACGAAGGTAGTCCGGTGAGCGCGCCGGGCCGCCCCAAGCGCGAATACCGGAGTGCGAAGCACGAAGGCGGTCCAGCAAGCGCGCCGGGCCGCACCAAGCACGAAGATAGTCCAGTGAGCTCGCCGGTCGACCGCCGCCGGCGCGCCTTCGCCGGCGCGCTCGTCGCGCTGGCGGCGGCGCTGCCCGCGCTGCCGCTCGCCGCGCAGGACGCCCAAGCCATCGCCGCGCAGAAGGCCGCGCGCGACTGGCTGCAGCTCACCGACAGCGGCGACGCCGAGGCGAGCTGGAATGCGGCCGCCGCCCAGTTCCGCGAGGCCACGCCGCTCGACGGCTGGGGCGGGGCGCTGAAGCAGGTCCGCGCGCCGCTTGGGGCCCTGTCCGCACGCACGGTGCAGTCGACGCGCTTCGAGAAATCGATCCCCGGCTTCCCGCCCGGCGACTACGCCATCGTCGAGTTTCGCACCGCGTTCGCGAAGCGCAGCATCGGCCACGAGACCCTCACGCTCCAGCGCGAAGCCGGCGGCGCCTGGCGGGTCGTCGGGTACCTGATCGCCTGATCGCGGCGCGCCCGGGCCATGGCCGAAGAAACCGTAGCGCTGTCGAAGTTCGCGTGCCCGGCCTGCGGCGGCGAAGCCAACTGGAATCCCGCGAAGCAGAAGCTCGTGTGCCCGTTCTGCGGCACCGAGTCGCCGGCGGTGCTGGGCAAGGACGGCGAGATCGTCGAGCACGACCTCGCGGCGGCGCTGCGCGGGATCGGCGACGACCAGCGCGGCTGGCAGGTCGCGAAGCGCGAGGTCAAGTGCCAGAGCTGCAACGCGATCTCCGTGCTCGACCCGTCGCGGCAGGCCCAGAACTGCGGGTTCTGCGGCTCGGCCCAGCTCGTTCCCTACGAGGAGACGAAGGCGGCGTTCCGGCCGGAAAGCCTGCTGCCGTTCAAGCTCTCCGAGCCGCAGGCGCGCGACGGCATCCGCGCCTGGTACGGCAGGCTCTGGCTCGCTCCCGGCGCGCTGAAGCGGCGTGCGCTGACCGACACGGTGCGCGGCATTTACCTGCCGTACTGGACCTTCGACGCGCACGTCGACGCGACCTGGACGGCCGAGGCGGGCCACTACTACTACACGACCGAGACCTACGAGGAAAACGGCCGCACGCAGACGCGGCAGGTGCGCAACGTGCGCTGGGAGCCCGCGGCGGGCCGCGTCTCGCATTTCTTCGACGACGACCTGGTCTGCGCGTCGGTCGGCATCCATCCCGGCCTGCTGCGCGGGATCGAGCCCTTCCCGACCACCGAGCTGAAGCCCTACGACGCCGGCTACGTCGCCGGCTGGGTGGTCGAGCGCTACCAGATCGACCTCGTCGCCGCGGCCCAGCGCGCGCGCGACGCGATGAACGCGAAGCTGCAGGCGATGTGCGCGCAGGAAGTGCCGGGCGACACGTTCCGCAACCTCGAGGTCCGGCCCGCGTATTCCGGGCAGACGTACAAGCACATCCTCGCGCCGGTCTGGTTGCTGTCGTATACGTTCGGGGCCAAGGCCTACCAGTGCGTGATGAACGGCGTCACCGGGGCGATCGAGGGCGAGTATCCGAAGAGTCCGTGGAAGATCGCGCTGCTGGTGCTCGCGGCGGTGGTCGCGATCGTCATCGTCCTGTCGTTCTCGGGCAACCGCTGAAGTCGAACCCAATGGAGCCCCTGTCATGCGCACGGCCATAGTCACCGGCGTGTCCCGCGGCCTCGGCGAGGCGCTTGCCGTCGCGCTGCTCGCGGGCGGTCATTCCGTCATCGGCATCGGCCGCTCGGCGGGCGCGCGGATCGCCGGCGAGCGCTTCCGGTTCGTCGAATGCGACCTCGCGCAGCCGGCGCGCATCGCGGCCGCGGTGCAGCCGGCGTGGGAGGCCCTCGCCGCGACCAATCCCGCGTCGGTGACGCTCGTCAACAACGCCGCCGTCGCGTGGCCCGTCGGCATCGTCGGCCGGCTGGAGGAGGGCGAGGCGGAGACCGCTCTCGCCACGAACGTGCTGGCGCCGCTGCTGCTCTGCAACCTCTTCCTGCGCGTGTTCGCGGACCCGGCGCTGCCGCGGCGGATCATCAACATCTCGTCCGGGGCGGCGCAGTCGGCGCTTCCCGGCAGCGCGGTCTACTGCATGTCGAAGGCGGCGATCGAGATGCTGACCAAGTCGATCGCCGCCGAGCACGTTGCGGCCGGCTTCGCCTGCATCACGCTGCGCCCCGGGATCTTCGAGACCGACATGCAGGAATTCATGCGCAGCCGCGACCCCGCGCTGTTTCCGAGCGCGGGGCTCTTCCGCGGCTTCCGCGACAACGGGCTCCTGAAGGCGCCGGCCGACGTCGCCGCCGCGATCGTCCGGAGCCTGGTCGACGGCGACGTCCAGCACGGGCGGACGTACACGCACCTCGAGATCTGAGCCGCGGCATCCGTGGATCCCGGATTCGGAGCCGGTTTCGTCGCCGGTTTCGTAGCCCGGTGTTGAGCTACGGCCGGGATCGGGCTGCGGCCGCGCCCTTTAGCGCCCGTCGGTCCGGAGGCGGATCCGGTAGTCGAGCAGCGCGCCGGCCGGCCCGGCCTCCCACATCAGGCAGTAGTCGTGCTCCAGCTTCGGCAGGAAGACGCCGGCATCGCCGGTGGTCTGGTCGCGGGCGATCGGCATCACGACGGCGTTGCCCGCGTGGTAGCGGATGTTGAACGCGACCGGCTCCGTCGTCGTGAACGTGTAGTCGAGGCGGTCGCCGACGGCCAGGTGCACGCATTCCTCGGTCATCGTGTACGGCGTCATCAGCTGCGCGACGACGGCCTTCGGACGCCCGGTCGTCACCGGGTCCGCCGCGCAGGCGGCAACCGCGATGCCGAGCGCGGCGATCCCGCGCGGCCATCGCCGGGCGCGCCGGAGGCCGTTCACCGCGGTCGCCGCTGCCGCGCGCGCCAATCCTCGGCGAGGATCGCCCAGCGTTCGTGGTCGCGCCAGCGGCCGGCGATCTTGAGGTAGCGCGGCGAGTAGCCTTCGCACGTGAAGCCGGCGCCGCGCACCAGTGCGACCGAACGGAGGTTCGACGGCTGCACGTTGGCCTCGACGCGGTGCAGGCGCAGCACCCGGAACGCCGCGTGCAGGACAAGCGCCATGCCCTCCGCCATGAGGCCCCTGCCCGAGTGCGGCGTGAACCCGTAGTACCCGAGGTATGCGCTGTGGAAAGCGCCGCGGACGATCTCGGACAGGTTGAAGACGCCGGCCGGTGTGTCGTCGTCGACCCGGCACAGCAGGAACGCGACGTGCCGTGCCCGCGCCGGATCGCGCGATGCGGGACCCGCTGCCCGGCTCACGTAGGCGGCGTACGCGGCGGCGGTCGCAGGCGCGACCACCCAGTTCCGGTGCAGGCCGCGGCTCGCCGCGACGGCCGCGAGGAACGCGGCGGCATCGCGCCGCCGCGGCGGCCGCAGATAGACGGGGGCGCCCCGCCGGCGGAGTTCCAGCGCCGGGGGCGGGGTTTGCATAGGCATAATGTCGATCTTACCAATGCGGCAAAGGTTGCGATGAGCAAATGGGTGCGCGGCAGGGTCACCGGCCGGCGGGCATGGACGGATCGGCTGATTTCGCTGCAGGTCGAGGCGCCGGAAGTCACGTTCGCTGCCGGGCAGTTCGGCCGCCTCGCGCTGCCGGCGCCCCCCGGGTCGGTCGAGGAGATGCTGGGGCGGCCGTACTCGTTCGTGAACAGCCCCGGGACGTCCCCGCACGAGTTCTACCTGATCGTCGTCCCCGGGGGGCCGCTGTCGCCACGGCTGGCGGCGCTCGAGGCCGGCGACGACATCTGGCTGCTGCCGCGGGCCAACGGCTTCTTCTCGGTCTCCGAGGTGCCGGCCGCCGACGTCCTCTGGTGCCTTGCCACCGGCACCGGGCTGGGACCGTTCCTCTCGATCCTGCGCACGGCCGAGCCGTGGTCGAAGTTCGGCCGCATCGTGCTCGTCCACGCGGTGCGGCAGGCGGCCGAACTCACCTACCGCGACGTGATCGCCGGCATCGGCGCCGACCGTCCGGGCGCGTTCGCCTACGTGCCGGTGGTGAGCCGCGAGCCGCATCCGGATGCCCTGCGGGGCCGCATTCCGGCGCTGATCGCCGACGGGCGCCTGGAGGCATCCGTCGGCATCGCGATCACGCCGGAGAATTCGCACGCGATGCTCTGCGGCAATCCGGCGATGGTGGAGGACACGCAAGCCGTGCTGGCGGCGCGCGGCATGCGCCGGCATCGGCGCCGCGAGCCGGGGCAGGTCACCGTCGAGACCTACTGGTAGCGCCCGGCGCGTGCCGCGCCGGGCCGCCGGCAGGCGCGGCTAGTCCGCGAGGTTGCGGGTGACGATCTCGCGCACGTCGGGCGACAGTCCGTCGGTCGCGTCGATGTGGAGGAGCGCGGCACGCTGGAGCCCGCGGCGCGGCTCGGTGAACCGGCGCCACTGGTTGAACGCGCCGGCCAGGATCGACGACACGTGCGGGTTCAACCGGTCGAGCGCGATCACCTGCTCGGTCACGAAGGCGTAGCCCGAGTCGTCGACGGCGTGGAATCCGGGCCAGTTGTGCAGCGCGAACGCGGCGACCAGCGACCGCACGCGGTTCGGGTTGCGCAGGTTGAACTTCGGGTGCGCGAGCAGCGCGCGGACGTGCGCCAGCGTGCCCCGGCGCTGCGACGTCGCCTGCAGCGCGAACCACTTGTCGAGCACCAGCGGCTCGGCGCTCCAGCGGTGCTCGAAGCGCGCGAACAGCGCCGCGCGCTCCGGCGTGTCGCTGTCGTTCACCGCGGCCAGCGCGGCGATTCCGTCGGTCATGTTGTCGGCGGCGTCGTACTGCGCCACCGCCAGTGCGCGCGCGGCGGCGTCGTCCAGCGTGCCGAGATAGCGCAGGCAGCGGTTGCGCAGCATCCGCGGCCCGATCTGCGCCTGCGTGGGCGCATACGCGGCCGCCGGGCGGCAGGCGTGGAATGCCGCCTCCAGCGCCGGGCGCAGCGTCCGCGCGAGCTCGCGGACCACGAATTCGCGAGCGGCCACGAGCGCGTCGACGTCGATCGCCGGGACGAGCCCCGCGAGGTAGCCGAGATCCGGTGGCGCCAGCGCCAGCGCGATCAGCGCGGGATCGCTGTCGCGGTCGGCGAGCAGCGCGGCGGCGATTCCGCCGAGCGTCGGGTCCAGCGCCGGCGGCAGGCCCGCGGCGTGCCGCGTCGCCTCGTGCAGGATCGCGTCGGCGAACGACCGCTGCGCGGCGTCCCAGCGGCTCACGGGATCGCTGTCGTGCGCCGCGAGGAACGCGAGCTCGGCGCGCGTGTAGTCGTATTCGAGCCGCACCGGCGCCGAGAAGCCGCGCAGGAGCGACGGCACCGGCGCGACGCGGATGCCGTCGAAGTGGAACGACTGCCGCGGCGCCGTCACGTGCAGAATGCGGGTCGTCGCGCCCGCGTCCCGCCCGGCGCCTCCGAGGGGCAGGTCGCCCCCGTCCGGCCCGACGAGCCCGACCGCGAGCGGGATATGGAACGGCAGCTTGTCCGGCTGCCCCGGCGTGGCGGGACACGACTGCGCGACGTCGAGCGTATAGCGCGCCGCCGCGGCATCGTAGCCGCCGCGCACCGTCAGCACCGGCGTTCCCGCCTGGCTGTACCACCGCTTGAACTGGCCGAGGTCGACCCCGCTCTCCGCGGTCGACGCGTCCTGCATCGCGTGCACGAAGTCGTCGCAGGTCACCGCCTGCCCGTCGTGCCGCTCGAAGTAGAGGTCCATGCCGCGGCGAAAGCCCGCCGGCCCCAGCAGCGTGTGCTGCATCCGGATGACCTCGGCGCCCTTCTCGTAGACGGTCTTGGCGTAGAAGTTGTTGATCTCGAGGTATTCGTCGGGCTGCACCGGGTGCGCCATCGGCCCCGCGTCCTCGGCGAACTGGTGCGAGCGCAGGTAGCCCACCGCGGCGATGCGCTCGACCGCGCGCGAGCCGATGTCGCTGGAGAACTCCTGGTCGCGGAACACGGTCAGCCCTTCCTTCAGCGACAGCTGGAACCAGTCGCGGCACGTCACGCGGTTGCCGGTCCAGTTGTGGAAGTACTCGTGGCCGATCACCGCCTCGATCGCCTGGTAGTCGTCGTCGGTGGCGGTGTCGGGCCGCGCCAGCACCAGCTTGCTGTTGAAGATGTTGAGGCCCTTGTTCTCCATCGCGCCCATGTTGAAGTCGTCGGCGCAGAAGATCATGAAGGTGTCGAGATCGTACTCGCGGCCGAAGCGCTCCTCGTCCCAGCGCATCGAGCGCTTCAGCGCGTCCATCGCATGGCGGCAGCGGTCGAGGTTCGCCGGCGTCGAGTAGATCGCGAGCGCCACCCGGCGGCCCGACATCGTGGTGAACGTGTCGTCGAGCGAGGCGATGTCGCCCGCGACCAGCGCGAACAGGTAAGAGGGCTTGGGGAACGGGTCGTGCCACTGCACGTAATGGCAGCCGCCCGGGGCGTCGCCGGCATCGACCCGGTTGCCGTTCGACAGCAGGACCGGGTAGCGGGCGCGATCGCCGACGATCTTCACCGTGTAGACCGCGAGCACGTCGGGGCGGTCCGGGAAGTACGTGATCCGGCGGAAACCCTCGGGCTCGCACTGCGTGCAGAAGACGCCCGACGACAGGTAGAGCCCTTCGAGCGCCGCGTTCGCCGCCGGCGCGATGCGCGAGCGGATCCGCAGCACGCCCGACGCCGGCGGCGCCGCCACGGTCAGCGTCGTGCCGGTGAGCGCGTAGCGGCCGGGTGCCAGCGGGACGCCATCCAGCGCGACCGAAACGTCGTCCTGCTGCTCGCCGTCCAGCACCAGCGGCGGGAGCGCGCCGGCATCGCCCGCCGGCACCGCCGCCGGGTTGCGCCGGAACGCGAGCAGCGCGGTGACTTCGGTGGCCTGCGGATCGAGCCGGAACGTGAGGTCGACCGTGTCGACCAGGTACGCCGGCGGCAGGTAGTCCTGCCGCCGCGTGACCCGGGGCGCCGCGTCCCGCGCAAGCATGCGGTGCGTCAGCCCCTGACTTCGATCAGCTCGACGTCGAACACCAGCGTCGCGTTGGGCGGGATCACGCCGCCGGCGCCGCGCTCGCCGTAGCCCATCGCCGGCGGGATCACGAGGGTCCGCTTGCCGCCGGCCTTCATGCCGGCGACGCCTTCGTCCCAGCCCTTGATCACGCGGCCGGCGCCCAGCGGGAACGCGAACGTCTGGCCGCGGTCGACCGAGCTGTCGAACTTCTTGCCGTGGCCGTCGGCGGCGGCCGGGTCGTACAGCCAGCCGGTGTAATGGACGATGACCTGCTTGCCGGCGACGGCTTCCATGCCGGTTCCCTGCTTGACTTCGATTTTCTTGAGTTCGGTCACGTTGGCTCCGATCTTGCTCGAAAGAGTGGCGGTTGGGGCGGCGGCAGCGGCCGGTGCCGCCGCCGGTGCGGGCGGGGTCTGCGCCGCGACGGTGCCGACGAGCGCCGACGCGGCGAGCGCGGCGACGAACGCCGCGACGCGCGCGGGCCGACCGGGTTGAGGATGAGACGCATGACGCGGAAACGGGATCTGCAGCATGGAATGACCTCGTGGTGGAATGACGGTCACCCCGGCGGCGGGCGCCCCGTGGGGGCAGGCGCGAACGCCGCGAGGCGCCGGCATTGTATCCGACATCGATGTCGTTGCACCGCGACACCGAATGCCCCGTAGAATGGAGCGTCTTCACGCGACGGAAGGACGATCTCGCGCACGGGCATGACGCGGCGCGTATCTTGCCAACGATGTTCGGATTCAGGAAGCCGCAGGCGGCGATCGCGCATCCGCTGCAGTCCCGCAAGACGGCGACGGCATGGTTTCGCGAGCTTCATGCGGGCGACCCGATAGCCCGGCTGCAGGCCGTCGCGCGCGCGATCGAGGAGCGCTTCCAGTCGGGCAAGCCGCTCGACCACGGCTGTGTCGAGGCGGTCGAGTTCCTCGATACCGAACTCGCCGCCGACCGCGGCCGCCTCGTCTCACAGTACGTCGAGAGCGTCGCCAAGTCGCCGACCGTCGCCGAGCGCGTGTGGCAGGCGGCGCACGTCGCGGGCAACGGCTTCGTCGTCGCCTACCGCGCGCTGGTCGATGCCGCCGCCGCGCGTCCCGGCGACGCGCGATGGAGGCGGGCGCGCCCGCGGCTGATCGGGCGCCTGATGCACTTCCACGGCATCGACTCGAAACTGCGGGTGCTGAAGAGCGAGCGCTGGATTCCCGCGAAGTGGATCGAGCTGCACGCGACCTACCGCGAGGCGGAGGCGCAGGGCCTCACCCGCGTCCCCCTCGGGACCGTGGCTGCCGGGTCCGAATCGGCGGCATCCACGATCGAGCGCGAATACCTGCTCGTGCTGTTCACGCATCTTCTCAACACCGGCACGCTGGCGCCGGGGGATATCGACTGGGCCTGCGTCGAGCTGCGGCGCTGGACCGGCGTCCTCGATCTCGTGGCCGCCCCGCGCGTCGCCAACGGCTTCGCCGTGGACCTGAACGCGCGGACGGGGCTCGTGCGCCGCGAGCGCGGCTACGCCGATGCGCCCGCCGCGGCGTTGCGCTACCTCGACACCGGGCCGCTGGTGCTGCAGCTCGACCGGATGCGGGAGACGCTGCGCCGGCAGGCGCGTGACGTCGATGCCGCATCGTCGGTCAACACGCAGCACCTCGCGATCCTCGAGCGCCTGCGCCTGCTGTTCTCGCCGGAGCCGCCGCCGGCCGTGACGCGCGATCCGCGCACCGCGGTCGGGGCGTCGGCGCAGGTGCGCGCCGGCCTCGCGCGGATCTGCGCCGAACTCGCGCCGGACGAGGCGCACAACGCTGCGATCGATCCGGTCGCCGACGAGGAACCGGAGCCGCCCGCGCCGCCCGTCGCCGTCCCGCTGCCCGTCTTCGGCCGCGCTCCGGGGCGCCGCTCCCCCCCGCCGCCGCCGGTCGAGCCGCTGTGGCGGGTCGAGGATCGCAGCGCCAACGGCATGCGCATCGTCGCCGCGTCGGGGCAGGGCGAAGGCGTCGTCCTGGGCTCGCTGCTGGCGATACGTCCGCCGGGCGAGCGTGACTGGTCGCTCGGGATCGTCCGCCGGATGGCGAAGGCGACCCCCGACAAGGTCGACGCCGGCGTGGCGCTCATCGCCACGCGTTTCGCGGCGGTCGCCCTGCACGGCCGGCAACAGGCGCGCGAGGACATGGGTTTCGTCGTCGACGGCGTCGACGTGTCGACGATCGGCAATCGCTTCGACGGACTCTACCTGCCGCCGCCCTCGCGCCCGGACCGGCCGGTGACGGCGAAGACGATGGTGGTGCCGAGGAACGAATACGCGCCGGGACGCAACCTCGTCGTCATCACCGGGCGGTCGGTCTACACGATCGCGCTGCGCGACGTGCTGGAGCAGCAGGCCGGCTGGACCTGGGCGACGATCGAGATCGTGGGGAAGTCGTCGCGAGAGTAGGTTCGCGGCGCGGCGCCTTCTCGCATCCCCCCGGTCAGTCGCGCGGCCGGAACTTAAGATCGAGCGTGCGCTGCCACAGGCTGGCCTGCGCCGGCAGCGGCAGCGGCGACGACTTCCGGATCGCGCGCTCGACGGCGTCGTCGTAGGCGCGGTTGCCGCTCGACTGCCGCAGCCTCACGTCGATGATCTCGCCCGTCGGCAACTGCACCACTTCCAGTTGCGCCTCGGGGTTGCCGGCGATCTCGCCGGGCAGGATGATCTGGCCCCGGATCTTGGCGCGGATCTTCGCGATGTACTCCTCGCGGGCGCGCTGGTCGGCAGCGTCCCGCGCGCGCTGCTGCGCCTCGCGCTCGGCCTGGGCCTTCAGCGCCTGCGCCTCCTGCGCCTGCTGCTCGCGTGCCGCCTGCGCCTTCAGCGCCGCCGTCTCGCGCGCCTGCCGCTCGCGCGACTCCGCCAATTTTTTCTGCTCGTCCTGTTTCTTCTGGTCGTCCTGCTTCTTCCGCTCGGCGTCGCGCTTCTGCGCCTCCCTGAGGTCGCGCTCGGCCTGCTCACGCTTCTTGCGCTGCGCCTCCTGCTGCGCCTGCAGCGCGATCTGCGCGGCGCGCGGGTCGGGCTTCTCGACCGCCGGCAGGGGCTTGGGCACCGGCGCCGGTGCGGGCTTCGGCACGGGTGCCGGCGCTGGCATTGGCGGCGGCGCCGGCTGAGGCTCGGGCGCCGGTGGCGGCGGCTCGGGAACCGGCACCGGCACCGGCTGCGGCGGCGCGACGACGGCCGGCGCGGTGGTGGGCGGCGCGTAGAGCTCGACGCTCACCGCTTCCGGCGGCCGGCTCTGCCAGCGCAGCGAGAACACGAGCACCGCGACGAGCGCGACGTGGACGGCGATCGCGAGCCCGAGCGCCGGCCAGCGGCCCGCGAGGGTTGCCGGCTTGCGGGGACGGTCGCCGCGCGCGGGCACCGGTTACTTGGCCGCCGGCCGGGCGAGCAGGCCGACCTTCCGGATGCCGTTCTTCTGCAGGAGGTCGAGCACGCCCAGCACGTTCTCGTAGCGCGCCGACTTGTCGGCGGCGATGACCACCGGCTGGTCCGGCGACTTTTCCTGCCGCGCGCGGACGATCGCCACGAGCTCGTCGCGGGTCACCCGCGCCTCCGCGCCGCCGGCCTTCTGGTCGAGCAGCGACAGCGTGTCGTCGGTGTTGAGCGTGACGCGCAGCGGCGCCACCGGCGGCTTCAGCGCCATCCCCACCGACGGGATCTCGATCTCGCCGGGCGGGATGAGCGGCGCCGTCACCATGAAGATGACGAGCAGCACCAGCATCACGTCGATGTACGGCACGACGTTGATCTGGTTGATCGACTTCCGCGGTCGGCGCATGGCGGCGGCCCGGTCAGCCCTGGCGCTGGAGGATGTTGGAGAACTCCTCGATGAACGTCTCGCAGCGGACGGCGAGGCGGTCGACCTGGTGCGTGTACCGGTTGTACGCGACCACCGCGGGGATCGCCGCAAAGAGGCCGATCGCGGTGGCGATCAGCGCCTCGGCGATGCCGGGCGCGACCTGCGCCAGCGTCGCCTGGCTCACGTTGGCGAGGCCGCGGAAGGCGTTCATGATGCCCCACACGGTGCCGAGGAGGCCGATGTAGGGGCTGACCGAGCCGACCGTGGCGAGGCCCGACAGGTGCGCCTCCAGCATGTCGATCTCGCGCTGGTAGGCGGCGCGCATCGCGCGGCGCGCGCTGTCGAGCGTGACGGCCGGGTTGCTGCCCTGCGTGCGGTGCTTCTTGTATTCGCGGAAGCCGGCGATGAAGATGTGCTGCATGCTGCTGCCGGTGCGCGCGCGGCTCGCCTGCTCGTACAGGTCGACGAGGTTGCCGCCGCGCCAGAACTCGTCCTCGAAGCTGCTGGTGTCGCGCGCAGCGCGCGACAGCTGGAAGCGCTTCAGGAAGATCTGCCACCACGACCACAGCGACAGGCCGAGCAGCAGGAGCAGCACCGCCTGCACGACGACGGACGCGTGCAGGATCAGCGTGACGAACGAGAGGTCGGATTGCACGTTCAAGCGGGCGTCTCCATGCGGGCGGCGAGCGGCGCGGGGATTCGCGCCGGACGCCAGGTGTCGCGGTCGATGCAGGCCAGCGTGACGCGTGCCTCGACCAGGACGGCGTCGCCGCGCAGGACGTCCTGCAGGGCGACCATCCGGGCGCGGCCGCGCTCGGTCATCGTGACGGTGACGTCGAGCCGGTCGCCCAGCCGCGCCGGCTGGTGGTAGCGGATGTCGACGTGATGGACAGCGAATGCGATGTGGTGTTCCCGCTCCAGCGTCGACAGCTCGATCCCGAGCGCCGACAGCCACTCGGTGCGCGCGCGCTCGAGGTAGCGCAGGTAGTTCGCGTGGTAGACAACGCCGGCGACGTCCGTATCCTCGTAGTACACCCGCACCGGGAAGCGGAACGTCGGGCGCGGGTCGGTCGCAGTCACCGGGTTACGGTCACGCTGTGCGCTCATTCGCGCGGGAACAGGTCGACGGCGACGGGGGCGCCGCCGGGCGGCGTGAGGCCGAAGTGGAGGTACGCGAGCGACGTGGCAATCCGCCCGCGCGACGTGCGCTGCAGCAGGCCCTGCTGGATCAGGTAGGGCTCCAGCACGTCCTCGATGGTGTCGCGTTCCTCGCCGATCGCCGCCGCGAGGTTGTCGACGCCCACCGGCCCGCCCGCGAACTTCTCGAGCATCGTCGACAGCAGCTTCCGGTCCATCACGTCGAGGCCGGACGCGTCGACGTCGAGCATCGCCAGCGCGGCGTCGGCGACGGCGCGGGTGATCTCGCCGTCGGCGCGCACCTCGGCGTAGTCGCGGACGCGGCGCAGCAGGCGGTTGACGATCCGCGGCGTGCCGCGCGAGCGGCGGGCGATCTCGTGCGCGCCGTCGGGGTCGATCGCGATCTTGAGCAGGCCGGCGGAGCGGGTGACGATCCGCGTCAGCTCGGAGGCGTTGTAGAACTCGAGCCGCGCGACGATGCCGAAGCGGTCGCGCAGCGGATTGGTGAGCATCCCCGCGCGCGTGGTGGCGCCCACCAGCGTGAACGGCGGCAGGTCGAGCTTGACGCTGCGCGCCGCCGGGCCTTCGCCGATCATGATGTCGATCTGGAAGTCCTCGAGCGCCGGGTACAGGATTTCCTCGACCACGGGCGACAGCCGGTGGATCTCGTCGATGAACAGCACGTCGTTGGGCTCGAGGTTCGTGAGCAGCGCCGCGAGGTCGCCGGCGCGCTCGAGCACCGGCCCGGACGTCTGCCGCAGGTTGACGCCCAGCTCATGCGCGATGATGTGCGACAGCGTGGTCTTGCCGAGGCCCGGGGGCCCGAACAGCAGCACGTGGTCGAGCGCTTCCTTGCGCTTCCGCGCGGCCTCGATGAAGATCGACAGCTGGCCGCGGATCTTCTCCTGCCCGACGTACTCGTCGAGCAGCTTCGGGCGCAGCGCGCGCTCGACGACCTCCTCCTGCGCGCCGACAACCTTGCCGGTGACGAGGCGGTTGAGCTCGTCGTGTTCTATCGCCATGCCATCTACACCTTCGCGAGCAGCCGCAGCGCCTGCCGGATCGCGTCGCCGACGGCCAGGCCCTCGGGCAGCTGCTTGACCGCGGCGACGGCCTCCTTGTCGCTGTAGCCCAGCGCCAGCAGCGCGTTGAGCGCATCGGACATCACGGGCGCCGGACGATGGACGCCGACGGCGGCGGTGACGTCGACGCCCAGCTTGTCCTTCAACTCGAGCAGCAGGCGCTCGGCGGTCTTCTTGCCGATCCCGGGGATCTTGATCAGGCGGCCGGTGTCCTGCATCGTCACCGCCTGCGCAAGCTCGGTCACCGAGAGCCCGGAGAGCACCGACAGCGCGGTGCGCGCGCCGACGCCGGAAATCTTGACCAGCTGCCGGAACGCGCGCCGCTCGCCGTCGCTGCCGAAGCCGAACAGCAGCTGCGCATCCTCGCGGACGACGAAGTGCGTATAGAGCACGACCCGCTCGCCGGTGGCCGGCAGGTTGTAGAACGTGCTCATCGGCACGTCGACCTCGTACGCCACGCCCTGCACGTCGAGCAGGATCTGCGGCGGGTTCTTCTCGACGAGGATTCCGGTGAGGCGTCCGATCATGGGGGAGGCCCGAAGTTCGGCGGATTATCGCACGGGGGCCGCGGCCGGCAGCGCGGCGAGATGCGCGCGCACGTGATGCAGCGACGCCAGCACGAGCGGTTGGCGGGCAAGCAGCGCCGGCGACGGGATCGCGAGGTCGGGCACCATGATCGCGGTCATCCCGGCGTCGAGCGCGGCGGTCATGCCGGGGTCGGAATCCTCGAGCGCGATGCACGCCGTGGCGTCCACGGCGAGCCGCAGCGCGGCCTCGAGGTAGATGTCGGGCGCCGGCTTGCCGCGCGCGATCTCGTCGCCGCCGACGATCGCGGCGAAGCGGTCGACGATGCCGGTGCGCGCGAGCTTCGCGCGGGCGCGCGCGCCGCGCGTCGACGTCGCGACGGCCTTCGGGATGCGCTCCTCGTCGAGCCACTCAAGGAGCTCGAGCAGGCCCGGCTTCAGAACGAGGCCGTCGCGGGCGACGACCGCGTCGTACGCGCCCTGCCACGCGCCCGCGAGCGCCTGCACGGGATAGTCGTCGCCGTGGTGCGCGCGGATCAGCGCGGCGCAGTCCTTGATGTTGCGGCCGACCAGCCGTAGGGTGACGGCGCTGTCGAACTCGATGCCGAGCGCCGTCGCGGCTTCGGTCCAGGCGCGCGCGGCCAGAGGCTCGGTGTCGAGGATCAGGCCGTCCATGTCGAAGACGACGGCTGCCGGGCGGGCCACCGGGTGCGCCGCGCGCGGGCGCGGCGGCGTCGCGGCGGTCATCAGACGAGCCGCCCGCCGCGCACGCGGTAGCCTGTCGTGGCGAGGCCCCCCATGCCCTGCGCGCTGTGGGCGTGCGCGATGGCGCAGGCCAGCGCGTCGGCGGCGTCGGTGGACGGCGTCCCGGGCAGCCGCAGCAGCCGGGTGACCATCTCCTGCACCTGCGACTTCGCGGCCTTGCCGTGGCCGGTGACCGCCTGCTTCACCTGCAGCGCGGTGTACTCGGCGACCGGCAGCCCCGCCTGCACCGCGGCCGAGATCGCCGCGCCGCGGGCCTGGCCCAGGAGCAGCGTCGACTGCGGGTTGACGTTGACGAAGATCTTCTCGACCGCGACCTCGGTCGGCTGCGACCGCGCGATGACCACGGCGAGGTCGTCGAGGATCATCTTCAGGCGCTCCGGCAGCCGCTGGCTCGCGTCGCTCCGGATGCAGCCGCAGGTCAGGTAGGTCAACGCGTTGCCGGTGACGCTGATGACGCCGAAACCGGTCACCCGCAAGCCGGGATCGATTCCCAGGATCCGCCGCGCGGCGGCGGTTCTCGGTGCGGCGCCGGAAAGTGGCAACGCGGGGCTACTCGTCGAGGATCGCGTTGGTGTAGACGTCCTGGACGTCGTCGAGCGACTCGATCGCGTCGATGAGCTTCTGCATCCGCGCGGCGTCGTCGCCCGTCATGGCGACGTCCGTCAGCGCCTTCATCGTGACCTCGGCGTACTCCGGCTTGAAGCCGGCCATGCCGAGCGCGTCCTTGACCGCCAGGAAATCGTAGGGGCCGGTGACCACCTCGATGCTGCTATCGTCGTTGGTGACGACGTCGTCGGCGCCGGCCTCGAGCGCGGCCTCGAGCAGCTTGTCCTCGTCGGTGCCCGGCGCGAACAGGATCTGGCCGCAGTGCTTGAACAGGAACGCGACCGAGCCGTCGGTGCCGAGGTTGCCGCCGTACTTCGAGAAGGCGTGCCGCACGTCGGCGACCGTGCGCGTCCGGTTGTCGGTCATGCAGTCGACGATGACGGCGGCGCCGCCGATGCCGTAGCCCTCGTAGCGGATTTCCTCGTAGTTGACGCCTTCGAGCTCACCCGCGCCGCGCTTCGCGGCCCGCTCGATGGTGTCCTTCGGCATGTTGTTGTCGTAGGCCTTGTCGATGGCGAGCCGCAGCCGCGGGTTCATCGACGGATCGCCGCCGCCCAGCCGCGCGGCGACCGTGATCTCCTTGATCAGCCGGGTGAAGATCTTGCCGCGCTTGGCGTCGGTGGCGGCTTTCTTGTGCTTGATGTTCGCCCATTTGCTGTGGCCAGCCATGACAGCTCCGGTGATGCGCTCGATGGAAGCCCTCGATTATACCCGCCGGGTGCGCCGGCCGCGCCGCGCGGGGTGCCCCTGCCGGGGGCGCAGGCGGGGCGTCGCTGGGGTTAGAATCGGACCCTGCCGCACCGTAGCCGGCGGTGCATCCTCCCGCCGCACCCGAAAAGCCGCCGAGGCGCCCGCACCGTTCATGGAATTCGACCAGCGCCAGACCCTGATCCTCGCGATCCTCGTCCTCTTCGCCGGGCGCTGGCTGAACCGCCGGCTGCGGCCGCTGCGCGAGTGGAACATCCCGGAGCCCGTCACCGGCGGCCTCCTCGCGTCGCTCGCCTTCGGCATCCTGTACCTCGCGCTCGGCGTGCAGGCGAGCTTCACGATGGACGCGCGCGACGTCCTCCTGATCGTGTTTTTCACCACGATCGGGCTGTCCGCCAATGTCAGGATGCTGGCCGCCGGCGGGTGGATGCTGGTGGTGCTGGTGATCGTCGCGGCGGGCAACAACGTGCTGCAGAACCTGGTCGGCATCGGCGTCGCGAGCCTGCTGGGATCGCCGCCGGGCATCGGGCTGCTCGCGGGGTCGGCGGCGCTGGCGGGCGGGCACGGCACGGTGATCGCGTGGGCGCCGACCATCGGGCCGGCACTCGGCGTGAAGGGCGCGATGGAGATCGGCACGGCGGCCGCGACGTTCGGCCTCGTGGCCGGCGGCGTGCTCGGCGGCCCGCTCGCCCACTACCTGATCGCCCGCAACCGGCTGGAACCTGCCGCCGATGCCGGCGCGATGACGGTCGGTTCCACGTACGCCGACGAGTCCGGGCTGAAGCTCGACGTGCCGGGCGTGCTCAACACGATGCTGGTGATCGCGATCGCCATCGACCTGGGCGGCCTGCTGAACGACGCGATCGCCGGCGCGGGCTTCAAGCTGCCGCCGTTCGTGACCGCGCTCTTCGCCGGCATCGTCCTGTCGAACACGGTCCCGCTGCTGCTGCCGAAGCTCGCGTGGCCCACCGGGTCGCCGCCCCTGGCGCTGGCGGCCGACCTGTCGCTGGGGCTCTTCCTCGCGATGAGCCTCATGAGCCTGCAGTTGTGGACGCTGCTGGGGGTGGCCGGGCCGCTGCTCGCGATCCTCGCCGCGCAGATCGCCGCGTGCTTCGCGCTGATGGCCTGGATCGTGTTCCGCCTGCTGGGCTCGACCTACGACGCGGCGGTGATGTCGTCCGGTTTCTTCGGGCTGGCGCTGGGCGCCACGCCGACCGCTATCGCGACGATGACCGCGGTCACCAAGCGGCATGGCGCCAGCCCGCGCGCGTTCATCATCGTGCCGCTGGTCGGCGCGTTCTTCGTCGACATCGCCAACTCGATCACGCTGCAGGCGTTCGTCGGGTTCCTCTCCCGCTGACCCGGGCTACAGCACGCCCTGCTTCTGCAGGAAGGTCCGCAGCGCGGCGAGGCGCAGCTCGCCGTCGTTGATCTCCAGCATGCCCTGCTTGATCGCCAGCGGCAGCGGCAGCAGCTCGGCGAGCCGGTAGCCGACCCACGACGCGTCGCCGTACGCGCGCTCGGGCGGGAACTGGCGGGCGCCCACGCGCGTGGCGAGCAGCTCCAGGAGCTGCACCAGTCCCGCGTCCGCAGCGGCGACCGGCACCGCGGCCTCGGGCGCGATGGCGTCGACCTCGGCGACGACCAGGCCGTCGGCGTGCTGCGCGTGCGAGCGGACGATGAAGCGGGAGCCGCCGCGGCACGAGACGTTGAGGATGCCGAGCTGCGGCATGTCCCAATCGGCGATCGTCGCGAGCGTGCCGACCGTCGCGAACTCGGGTGCCTCGCCGGGCGCTCTCGCCACCTCGTCGCCGCGCCGGATAGCGCAGACGCCGAACGGCGCGCCGGTCTTCAGGCACGACTTGGTCATCCCGATGTAGCGCTGCTCGAACACCCGCAGCGGCAGCAGCCCGCCGGGGTAGAGGACGGTGTGCAGCGGGAAGAGGGGAATCTGCATGGTCGGCGGCGTGCCGCGGGGCGAGGGGGGGGCGGAAGGCGGCGGACGGTCCCGCGTCGGGGCGCTGTCGTCAGCGGAGGTCGCGGTGGCGGACCTGCACCTGCGAGCGGTCCGCGAACGCCCGCGCGAGCCGCTCGACGAGGTAGACCGAGCGGTGCTGGCCGCCGGTGCAGCCGATGGCGACCGTCAGGTAGTTCCGGTTGTCGCGGGCGTACTCGGGCAGCCAGCCGGCGACGAAATGGTGGATGTCGCCGTACATCCGCCCGACTTCGGGCAGCGCCTCGAGATACTCGACGACGGGGTGGTCGCGGCCCGAGAGCGGCCGCAGCGCCGGCTCGTAGTACGGGTTCGCGAGGCAGCGCACGTCGAACACGATGTCGGCGTCGAGCGGCACGCCGTGCTTGAAGCCGAACGACTCGAACAGCAGCGTGAGCCCGTTTGCGTCGACGCTGATGAAGTTCCGGATCCACGCGCGGAGCGTGGCGGCGGACGTCTCGCTCGTGTCGAACACGAGCGCCAGCGGCCGCGCGTCGGCGAACAGCGCGCGCTCGAACTCGATCGCCTCGGTCAGCGTGCGCGTGTCGCTCGAGAAGGGGTGGCGCCGACGAGTCTCGGAGAAGCGCTTGACCAGCGTGTCGATGCGCGTGTCGAGGTACAGGAAGCGCACCGTCGCGCCCGCGGCGCGCATCTCGGCCATCAGTCCCGGCAGCGCCGCGAGGCCGGGCTCGGTCTTCACGTCGAGCCCGACGGCGACCCGCGTCTGGCCCGCGCGCTGCAGGTAGGCGGCCGTCTGCGCGAGCAGCGGCAGCGGCAGGTTGCTGACGGTGTAGTAGCCCGAGTCCTCGAGCGCCGCCAGTGCGACGCTCTTGCCCGAGCCGGAAACGCCGCCGATCAGCAGCAGGTCCATGGTCAGGGATGGCCGCGGCGCTAAGGCGAGGGGGCAGGGAGGGCGACGCCCCGCTCCCGTGCACCGGCCTACTGGCCGTCCTCCATCAGTCGCTGCTGGCGCTCGATGAATTCCTTCGTGCTGTCTATGCCGCGCTGGTTGAGGACGAAGTTGCGGACCGCGGCCTCGACGAGCACGGCGAGGTTGCGTCCGGCGGCCACGGGAATCGTGACCTTGCGGATCGGCACGCCCAGGATTTCCTGGTAGGTCGCGTTGACCTGCAGCCGGTCGAGCTCGGAGAAAGCCTCGTGGCCGTGGTCCTCGAGGTGGACCATCAGCTTCAGCAGCTTGCGCGGGCGGACGGCGGTCTCGCCGAAGATCGTCCGGATGTTCAGGATGCCGATGCCGCGCACCTCGAGGAAGTCGCGCAGCACGTCGGGGCAGCGCCCCTCCAGCGTATCGGGCGAGATCCGGTAGAGCTCGACGATGTCGTCGGCGACGAGCCCGTTGCCGCGCGAGATCAGCTCCAGCGCGAGTTCGCTCTTGCCGATCGCCGACGCGCCGGTGATGATCACGCCCATCTCGAGCACGTCGAGGAACACGCCGTGCAGCGTCGTCGATTCCGCGAGCACCCGCGACAGGTACAGGCGGAACACGTCGACGACGTGCGGCGACGGCTGCGGCGACGTGAATAGCGAGATGTGCTGCGAATCGCACTGCAGCAGCAGGTACGGCGGCACCGTCTCGCCGTTGGCGACGACGATCACCGCGAGCTCGGTGGTGAACAGCCGGTCGATCATCGGCTTCACCGCCTCGGGGCTGAGTCCTTCGAGGTAGGCGACTTCCGCCGCGCCCAGGATCTGGATCCGGAACGGGTGGATGAAGTTCATGTGGCCGACCTGGCCGATCGTGGGCTTCAGCGCCGCCTCGCCGGTCAGGACCTTGTTGCCGCCCTGGCCGCCGGCCAGCCACGCCATGCCGAGCCGCTGCTGGTTCTCCTCGTACAGCTTGGCGACGCTGACCTGCCGCATCATGCCGCCGGCCGCGCTCATCCGGGGTTCCAGCCGCAGAAGAGTGCATGGACGGCGGCGGCGTCCGCGGCGGCGGCGAGCCGGTCGCGGAAGCCGCGGTCGCTGAACATCTGCGCCAGTTCCGAGAGGAGCTGCAGGTGCTGCTCGGTCGCCTGCTCGGGCACCAGCAGCACGAACACCTGGCCCACCGGCTTGCCATCGGGCGCGTCGAACGCGATCGGCGTGGCGAGGCTGACGAACGCGCCCTGCGCCGCCTTCAGCCCCTTGATGCGGCCGTGCGGGATCGCGACGCCCTGCCCCAGTCCGGTCGAACCCAGCTTCTCGCGCGCGACGAGGCTGCCCACCACGGTGCTCGCCGGCAGCCCGCAGTTCGCCGCGAACATCGCGCCCACGGCGTCGAACAGCCCGTTCTTCGACTCCACCGCGACGCCCTGCCGGATGTTGGCAGCCGGCAGCAGCTGGGAAATCTGGTTCATTGCAGCGGGTCCATCGCGGGCGGGTGGGAGGGGGGGCGGGCAGGGGCGGGGGCAAAGGCGAAAAAACCGGCGGACGGTCAGGAAGCTGACGGCCCGCCGTTCGGCGCCGGAAAAATTATACGCCGGACGCCGCGTCGGGCCCGCCGTTGGCGCGCGCCTCGTCGCTGGCGACGTCGCGCTTGATCCCCGCGCCGTCGTGCCTGTGCACCGCGAGCTTCTCCTTGTGCTTGATCACCTGGCGGTCGAGCTTGTCGGCCAGCGCGTCGATCGACGCGTACATGTCCTGCTCGATGGCCTCGACGTGGATGTCCTTGCCCCGCGCGTGCAGGTTGACCTCCGCCTTGTGGCGCAGCTTCTCGACCGACATCACGACCGTCACGTCGATCACGTGATCGAAGTGACGCTTGACGCGCCCGAGCTTGGCGATGACGTAGTCGCGGATCGCGGGCGTGATGTCGAGATGATGGCCGGTGAGGTTCAGGTTCATGGGGCACTCCTCTTGTTGCTGCTGACATTGCGCCAGGCGTCGTCAGATCGCCTTGCGCAGGTTGACGGGAGGAATCTGCAGCGCCTCCCGGTATTTGGCTATGGTACGCCGGGCGACCACGATGCCCTGGTTGCCCAGCAGTTCGGCGATCGCGCTGTCGGTCAGCGGCAGCTTCGGGTCCTCGGCGCCGACCAGCTGCCGGATCAGCGCGCGAATGGCGGTTGCCGAGCAGGCGCCGCCGGTGTCGGTGGCCACGTGGCTGCCGAAGAAGTACTTGAGCTCGTAGGTGCCGCGCGGCGTGAGCATGTACTTCTGCGTGGTGACGCGCGAGATTGTCGATTCGTGGAGCCCCAGCATGTCGGCGATCTCGCGCAGGACCATCGGCCGCATCGCGACGTCGCCGTGCTCGAAGAACCGCCGCTGCCGCTCGACGATCGCCTGCGACACGCGCAGGATCGTCTCGAAGCGCTGCTGCACGTTGCGGATCAGCCACTTCGCCTCCTGCAGGTGCGCGGAGAGCTGCTGGTTCGACGACTCCCGGTTGCGGGTCAGGATGTCGGCGTAGATCCGGTTGAGGCGGAGCTTCGGCATCGCCGCCTCGTTCAGCGACGCGACCCACTGGCCGCGGGTCTTCCGCACCACCACGTCGGGGATCACGTAGTTCGCCTCGGAGTTCGCGAACGACGCGCCGGGCCGCGGGTTGAGACTCATCACCAGCGCGCGCATCGCGCGCACGCCGGTATCGTCGGTGTGCAGCAGGCGCTTCAACCGGGTGAAGTCGCGCACGGCGAGGAGCGGCAGGTGCTCGGTGACCAGGCGGATGGCGTCCTGCAGGTACGGCGTCGATTCCGGCAGTGTCTTCAGCTGGAGGGCGAGGCACTCGGCGGCGTTGCGGGCACCGACGCCGGCCGGCTCGAAGCTCTGCAGGAAGCGCATCGCGATCGAGATCTCCTCCGGCTCGATCGCGAACTCCTCGGGGAA
Source organism: Bordetella parapertussis (assembly GCA_943331295.2). Taxonomy (GTDB): domain Bacteria; phylum Pseudomonadota; class Gammaproteobacteria; order Burkholderiales; family Casimicrobiaceae; genus CAIWHR01. The sequence continues at coordinate 40,122 of CALQLA020000011.1, forward strand.
GAGGTCGGTGAGCTCCTCCGGCTTGGCCGCGAGGTAGCCGTCCTCGTCGACGTCGTCGATCAGCGCGGCGACGACCTGCCGGTCGCGCAGCGGGAGGTTGAGGACGGAGAGCTGGCTGTACAGGTGGTCGCGCAGCGTGGTGAGGGCGACCTGCTGCGGGTACAGGCCGTCGTCGTCGTCGCTGCCGTTGCCCGAGCCGCTGCCGCCCCAGTCGGAGTCGCCGCGGCCGTAGTCCTCGAATTCGCTGCGGTCCGGGCGCTCGTCGCCGGCCGGGGCCGGGCCCTCGGCGCGCTCGCCGGCATCGGGGCGGTCGTCGCCGGAGGGGGCCGTGCCGAGCGCATCGACTTCGCTCGCGCGGGCCGGGCCGGCGAGCGGCGGCTCGACGTGGCGGACCTCGTCGTCGCCGTCGGCCTTTTCCAGCAGCGGGTTCTCCTGAAGCATCCGGTCGACCTCGGCATTGAGCTCGACGGTCGACAACTGGAGCAGCCGGATCGACTGCTGCAGTTGCGGCGTGAGCGTCAGGTGCTGGGTGAGCTTGAGCTGGAGGGTCTGCTTCATGCGCTGCGATCAGAGGCGGAAATGCTCGCCGAGATAGACCTTCCGAACCGCCTCATTGTAGACGATCTCGCCCGGCGCGCCGGACGCCAGCACGCGGCCCTCGTTGATGATGTAGGCGCGGTCGCAGATGCCCAGCGTCTCCCGCACGTTGTGGTCGGTGATCAGCACGCCGATCCCGCGCTCCTTCAGGAAGCCGATGATCTTCTGGATGTCCAGCACGGCTATCGGGTCCACGCCGGCGAACGGCTCGTCGAGCAGGATGAAGCGCGGCCGCGTCGCCAGCGCGCGGGCGATCTCGACCCGCCGCCGCTCGCCGCCCGAAAGCGAGACCGCGGGCGCGTCGGCGAGGTGCGAGATCGTGAGGTCCTCCAGCAGCGCGTCGAGGCGGTTGGCGAGCGCGTCGGCGTCGAGGTTCTGCAGCTCGAGGATCGCGCGCACGTTCTGCGCCACCGTCAGCTTGCGGAAGATCGACGCTTCCTGCGGCAGGTAGGACAGGCCCAGCCTGGCGCGCGCGTGGATCGGCAGCCGCGACAGGTCGCGGCCGTCGAGCTCGATGCGCCCGCCGTTGGCGCGGACGAGGCCCACGATCATGTAGAAGCAGGTGGTCTTGCCGGCGCCGTTGGGGCCCAGCAGGCCGACCACTTCGCCGCTCGCGACGTTGAGGGAGACGTCGTGGACGACGGTGCGCGCCTTGTACCGCTTTTCCAGCCGGTCGACGGAGAGCTGGCTCGCAGGCGCGGCGACGTCGGCGTTCATTTCGACGGGGCGGGCGCGAGTTCGCCGGCAGGCTTCAGCGGCGCCGCGGCAGGGGCCGCCGCGCCCGCCTTCGGGGCCTCCTTGGGGGCGCCCTTGCCGGCGTCGGGCGTGCCCTTCCCGGGCAGCGTGTCGGCTTTCGGCTGGAACACGCCGCGCACGCGGGCGCCGGGGTTCGCGCTGTCGGCCGGGAGCGCCGGGTTGCCGGTGCGGCCCTCGGCCTTGAACAGCTCCTGCGCGACGTTGTAGGTGATGTAGTTGCTGCGGATCTCGTCCTGCCCCCGGCGCAGCAGCGCGCGGTCGAACAGCTCCAGGAATTCCTTCGTCCCGTCGTACTCGGCGTGCTGCGCGTAGCCGTCGAAGTACTCGTCGACGCCGTCGCGCTTCTGGCGGAACGTGACCGGGTTGCCGAACGCGCTGGCCGACAGCGAATTGTCGGGGTTCTGCTTCAGCACGATCCTGTCGGCGTGGATCGTGAGCGTTCCCTGCGTCACGACGACGTTGCCGGTCAGCGTGCCGACCTTGGTCTGGTAGTTGACGTCGCCCGAGTCGGCCGAGTAGTTGATCGGCTTCTCCTTGTCGGCGCGCTCGGCGTGCGCGGCGGGAATCCACGCGAGCGTCGCCGCGAGCGCGATCGCGAGGCAGTGGGGGGCGGCGCGGCTCCGGGGCGCGGGAACAGCGGGCAGCAGGGCGGGCATGACGTCGGGCATCATTTCCTGGGTTTCGTTGGGGTCGGCGCCTTCGCCTGTTGTTGCGGCTGCATGGTGCCGGAGAGGCGCGAGCGGATCTTCAGCGTCTTGGCCTGGTTGTCGAGTTCCATCCCGACGCCGTGGATTATTCCACGGGGCTCCTCGATCGTCACGGCCGCGTCGGTGTCGGCGCGGCCCGCCTTCGGGATCACGCGCAGCGATTCGGTGCTGACGGTGACGGGCCCGCTGGGCTCGCCGCCGTTCCTGGTGCCGGGAGCCTTCGGCGCCGGCGGCATCGCGTCGCGCACCGCGCGGACCTTGCCCGTGAACGTCACCGTCTGCCGGTCGCCCGACACGACGCCCTTGTCGGCGGTGACCGACATTCGCGGCCGCCCGGGGTCGTTCAGCGTCAGCGCGGGCGCGGTGAAGTCGGTGGAGGAGTCGTCCGGAAAGTGCTGCGCCCGCTCCGCGGCCAGCGACTGGCGCTCCTTGCCGGCGGTGTCGAAGCTCGCGGCGCGGAAGCGCTCGATGAACAGGTCGGGGTCGTGCCGCGTCGAGCCGTCCGGCCGCGGCACCTTCTGCTGCACCTGGGCGTCGAGCCAGTACGTCAGCGCCGCGAGGCTGCCCAGGAGGAGCACCGGCGACCAGGCGGTGAGCCGGTCGAGCAGGGTGCGTCCCATGTTCACGGCCACCGCGGGCTCCTCATGCGCCGTACGCGGCGAGCTGGGGCAGGAGCGTGCCCTGCGCCGCGAGGATCAGCTCGCAGAGCTCGCGCACCGCGCCCTGGCCGCCGTCCTTCCGGGTGACGAAGTGCGCGCGCGCCTGCACCGCCGGCGGCGCGTGCGGCACGCTCACCGCGAGGCCGCAGCGGTTGAACAGCGGGACGTCGGGCAGGTCGTCGCCGATGTGCGCGCACGCTTCCGGCGGCAGCCCGAGCGTGGCGCGCAGCGCCTCCCAGGGCGTCAGCTTGTCCTCGGCGTCCAGCACCACGCGGGCGACGCCCAGCCGGCGCGCGCGATGAACGACCGACGGCGCGTTGCTGCCGGTGATCCACGCGACCTCGATCCCCGCGTGCAGCAGCATCTTGATGCCCTGGCCGTCCTGCGCCGAATAGGCCTTGGTCTCGTGGCCCAGGTCGTCGACGAAGATGCGGCAGTCGGTCAGCACGCCGTCCACGTCGCAGGTGAGGAGGCGGATCGCGCGCAGGCGCGCCGCCAGTCCGGCGTCGGGAGCCGCGTCCATCAGACGATGCGCGCGCGGAAGAGGTCGTGCATGTGCAGCGCGCCGACCAGGCGCCCGCCCTCGTCGACGACGAGCAGGCACATCACGTTGGGCGGCGTCTCCATCAGCAGGACGCAGTCGATCGCGAGGCGCTCGGGGCCGATCGTGCGCGGAGTGCGCGTCATCACGTCGGCGACCTTCACCGCCGCCATGTCGCGCAGCCGGTCGACGCAGCGGCGCAGGTCGCCGTCGGTGAAGATGCCGGCGACGCGGCCCGCCGCGTCGACGACGGCGGTCATGCCCATGCCCTTGCCGCTCATCTCGAGGACCGCCGCGGAGAGGCTCGCGTCGATGCCGACGATCGGCAGGCTTCCGCCGCTCCGCATCACGTCGCGGACGTGCGTGAGCAGCCGGCGGCCCAGCGCGCCGCCCGGATGCGAGCGCGCGAAGTCGTCGATCGAGAAGCCGCGGGCGTCGAGCACGGCCAGCGCCAGTGCGTCTCCCAGCGCCAGCGCGGCCGTGGTGCTCGCGGTCGGGGCGAGGCCCAGCGGGCATGCCTCGAGCGCGACGGCGGCGTCGAGATGGATGTCGGCGGCCTGCGCGAGCGACGAGCGCTCGTCGCCGGTCAGCGCGATGAGCCGGGCGCCCGCGCGTTTCATGTGCGGCGTAAGCAGAACAAGTTCCTCGGTCTCGCCGGAGTTCGACAGCATCAGCACGACGTCGCCTTCCGCGACCATCCCGAGGTCGCCGTGGCTCGCTTCGGCCGGGTGCAGGAAGAACGCCGGCGTGCCGGTCGAGGCGAAGGTCGCGGCGAGCTTCCGCGCGATGTGGCCCGACTTGCCGATGCCGGAGACCACGACCCGCCCGCGGCAGGCGAGGAGCAGGCCGACCGCGGCGACGAACGGCGCGCCCAGGCGCTGCGACAGCGCCGTGATCGCCGCGGCCTCGGTCGCGAGCACGTTCCGGGCGATGGCGAGCGCGCGCGCGCCGTCCGGCGCGTGGCGGGCAGGCGCCTCGCCGGCGGCGGCAGGCGCGGCAGCCGCGGCAGTGGGAGCGCCGGGGGTGTCCGGACGCGTGGCAAGCTTCATGCCAACGAGTATAACCCCGGCGTCGCAACGGGAGGCCCGGCAGGCTGACGGTATCGCGGAGGCCGGCCCCCGCACGCGTCGGGCGCGGGGCCGGAACGGGATTTTCGCTGTGCTACAGTCGGTGCGTCTCCCCCGTTTCGCCGCCCGCCCCATGCCGCAGACGCTGCAACTCATTCTGGTTCTGTTGGGGTGCGCGGTCGTGGTCATCGCGGCCTGCCGCGTGATCCGGCTGCCCCCGATCCTGGGCTACCTCGTGGTCGGGATCGCGGTCGGCCCGCACGCGCTCGCATGGGTGCCCGAAAGCGGCGGCACGAGCTACCTCGCCGAGTTCGGCATCGTGTTCCTGATGTTCTCGATCGGGCTAGAGTTCAGCCTGCCCCAGCTGAAGGCGATGCGCCGTGCCGTGTTCGGGCTCGGCCTCGCGCAGGTGGCGGTGACCACCGCGGCGGCCACGATCGCGCTGCCGCTCCTGGGCTACGGCTGGCAGGCGGGCTTCGCGCTGGGCGGCGCCGTTGCGATGAGTTCGACGGCGATCGTGTCGAAGCTGCTCGCCGAACGCATGGAGCTCGCGTCGCCGCACGGCCGCGACGTCATGGGCATCCTGTTGTTCCAGGACCTTGCCGTGGTGCTGTTCCTCATCGTCCTGCCGTCGCTGGGCAATGATGCCGGCGACCTCGCCTGGGCGCTCGCCGCGGCCGCCGCCAAGGCCGCCCTGGCGCTGGCGCTGATCCTGTTCCTCGGCCAGAAGCCGATGCGCGCGTGGTTCCACGTCGTCGCCAGGCAGCGCTCTTCCGAGCTCTTCATGCTGAACCTGCTGCTGATCACGCTGGGGCTGGCGGCGCTGACCGAGCTCGCCGGCCTGTCGCTCGCGCTGGGCGCGTTCCTCGCCGGCATGCTGATCGCGGAAACCGAGTTCCGGTACCAGGTCGAGGAGGACATCAAGCCCTTCCGCGACGTTCTGCTCGGGCTCTTCTTCGTCACCGTCGGCATGGTGCTCGACCTGTCCGTCGTGGCCTCGCACTGGCCGGCCGTCGTCGCGCTGCTGGTGCTGCCGATGCTGCTGAAGCTGGGACTGATCGTCGTGCTGTCGCGCGTGTTCGGCGCGCCGCTGGGGACGGCATTGCGCACCGGCTTCTACCTCGCGCAGGCGGGCGAGTTCGCGCTGGTGCTGCTGGCGCTCACGGTGAAGAACGGGATCGTGACGCCGGTGCTGGCGCAGCTGGTGCTGGCGGCGATCGTGCTGTCGATGCTGTCGGCGCCGCTGCTGATCCAGTTCTCGGAGCGGATCGTGCGCCGCTTCACCGCCAACGACTGGCTGGCGCGTGCCGCACAGATCACGCGGATCGCGGCGACGACGATGGCGCGGCAGGACCACGTGCTGATCTGCGGCTTCGGGCGCAGCGGGCAGAACCTCGCGCGGCTGCTGGAGCGCGAGGACATCGCGTTCATCGCGCTCGACGCCGACCCGGAGCGCGTCCGCGAGGCCGCCGGCGACGGCGGCAACGTGGCCTACGGCGATGCCGGGCGACGGGAGGCGCTGCTCGCAGCCGGCGTGCTCAAGGCGCGCGCCGTCGCGATCACGTTCGCCGACACGGCGGTCGCGCTGAAGATCCTGCACCACGTCCACCAGCTGAAGCCGGAACTCCCGGTCATCGTCCGCACCATCGACGACTCCGACATCGACCGGCTGCTGAAGGCGGGCGCGACCGAGGTCGTGCCGGAGGTGCAGGAGGGCAGCCTGATGCTGGCCTCGCACGCGCTGCTGCTGGTGGGCGTGCCGCTCACCCGGGTGCTGGCGCGCATCCGCTCGATCCGCGAGGAGCGCTACGGGCTGTTCCGCGGCTTCTACCACGGCGCGACCGACGCCGCCGATGCCGCCGAGAACCTGCAGGCGCGCCTGCACTCGGTGCCGCTGCAGGACCGCGCGTACGCGATTGGCCGCACGCTGTCCGCGGTCGGCCTCGACCCCGAGGTCGAGGTGACAGGCGTCCGGCGGCATGGCGCGCGGTCGACGGCGCCGACGCCGGGGTGGACGTTCGAGGCGGGCGACGTGGTGATCCTGCTCGGGCGGCCGGAGGGGCTTGCCCGGGCCGAGGAGCAACTGCTGCGCGGCCGGAGGCGTGCGCCGGCGTCGTGACGCTCCGCCGCGAATCGGTTGCGGCGGCGCCACGAAGGCCCGGGGGCGCGGGTAACTGACCGCCGGTCATTGTGGCGGCGCAGGCATACCGGATACAATTGCCGTCTTTTTTAGTCAGGAATGCTTCCCATGCCGAATGCTGCCGGGCAGGCTGCCGCCGCGTCCGACCTCGCAGTCGAGCTCAACAGGGTGACGTTCGCGTACGACACGCGGACGATCCTGTCGGGAATCTCGATGCGCATTCCGCGCGGGAAGGTGGTCGCCATCATGGGCGGCTCGGGCTGCGGCAAGACCACGATCCTGCGCCTCATCGGCGGCCAGCTCCGCCCGCTCGAGGGCACGGTCACGGTCGCCGGCCAGTCGGTGCCCGACCTCGACCGCGACGCGCTGTTCGCGCTGCGCCGCCGTTGCGGGATGCTGTTCCAGTTCGGCGCGCTGTTCACCGACATGACGGTGTTCGAGAACGTCGCGTTCGCGATGCGCGAGCACACCGAGCTTCCCGAGCCCCTGGTCCGCGACCTCGTGCTGATGAAGCTGCACGCGGTCGGGCTGCGCGGCGCCGCCCAGCTGATGCCCTCCGAGCTTTCGGGCGGGATGGCGCGCCGCGTCGCGCTCGCGCGGGCGATCGCCCTCGATCCGATGCTCGTGATGTACGACGAGCCGTTCGCCGGGCTCGATCCGATCTCGCTGGGCGTGGTGGGCCAGCTGATCCGGCGGCTGAACGACGCGCTGGGCATCACGTCGGTCGTGGTCACGCACGACGTCTACGAGTCGCTGAAGATCGTCGACTACCTCTATTTCGTCTCGGAAGGCCGCATCGTCGCCGAGGGCACGCCCGACGAGGTGCGCGGCTCGGCCGACGTGTTCGTCCGGCAGTTCGTCGACGGCGAGGCCGACGGCCCGGTGCCCTTCCATTACCCGGCGCGCGACTACCGGGAACAGCTGCTCGCCGATGCCTAGCGCCGTGATTGCGTCCGCCTTCCGCCGCGTCGGCGCGGCCACGATCGGCGTGATCGCGCGCCTCGGCTTCCTCGCGCGCTTCTTCGTCGCGGTGCTGGTCCACTCGCCGGCCGCGTTCCGCCGGCTGCAGCTCACGCTGCGCGAGATCTACTTCTCGGGCGTGCTGTCGCTCGTCATCATCCTCGTCTCGGGGCTCTTCGTCGGGATGGTGCTGGCGCTGCAGGGCTACGACGTGCTGACGCGCTACGGCGCCGACGAATCGCTGGGCGTCCTCGTCTCGCTGTCGCTGGTGCGGGAGCTCGGTCCCGTCGTCGCCGGCCTGCTGTTCGCCAGCCGCGCCGGCAGCGCGATCACGGCGGAGATCGGCCTCATGAAGGCGACCGAGCAGCTCTCCGCGATGGAGATGATGGCGGTCGACCCGCTGGCGCGCGTCGTCGCGCCCCGCTTCTGGGGCGGCGTCGTGTCGATGCCGCTCCTCGCGGCGCTGTTCTCGACGCTGGGCATCTACGGCGCCTACCTCGTCGGCGTCAAGCTGATCGGGATCGACGCCGGCGCGTTCTGGGGCAACATGCAGGCCGCCGTCGACTTTCGCAGCGACATCGTCAACGGCATCATCAAGAGTTTCGTTTTCGGGGTGGCGGTCAGCCTGATCGCCGTGTTCGAGGGCTACGACGCCAAGCCGACGGCAGAGGGGGTGTCGACCGCGACGACCCGCACCGTGGTCGAGAGCTCGCTCGCGATCCTGGCGCTCGATTTCGTGCTGACCGTATTCATGTTCCACGGGGTGAGGTAGAGGCAATGAGGGCATTCACGCAGCGCCGGACGACATCCTCCGGGGGCCGGGCATGAACCGGTCGACCATCGACCTGTGGGTCGGCATCTTCGTCGCGATCGGGCTGGGCGCGATCCTCTTCCTCGCGCTCAAGGTGGGCAACCTCGTCAGCTTCGGCAGCACGCCGGGCTACCGGCTCGTGGCGAACTTCGACAACATCGGCGGCCTCAAGCTGCGCGCGCCGGTGAAGGCGGCGGGCATCGTCGTCGGCCGCGTCGAGGGCGTGCGGCTCGACCCGGCGACCTACCAGGCCGTCGTCACGATGAAGATCGACAACGGCAACGAGTTCACCGCCGACACGATCGCGTCGATCCTCACCTCGGGCCTGCTCGGCGAGGTGTACATCGGGCTCGATGCCGGCGGCGACCCCAAGATGCTGGCCGACAACGGGAAGATCATGAAGACGCAATCGGCGGTCGTGCTGGAGAAGCTCATCGGCCAGTTCCTGTACGACAAGGCCGGCAGCGGGGGCGGCAAGTGAGCGCCGGCATGCGGCGCGGCTCCCGGGCCCGGACGGCCCTGCTGGCCATGGCGGCCGGCGGGGTGCTGCTCTCGGGCTGCGCGATGGGGCCGTCGCGGGAGGATCCGTTCGAGCCCGTGAACCGCGTGATGTTCGAGGTGCACGAAGCCGCCGACAAGGTGGTGATGAAGCCCATCGTCGACGTCTACACCGCGGTGGTGCCGAAGCTCGTGCGCACCGGCGTGTCGAACTTCTTCAACAACATCGACGACCTGTTCTCGGGCATCAACGCGCTGCTGCAGGGCAAGACCGAGAAGGCCGGCAACGACTTCGGCCGCGTGCTCCTCAACACCCTGGTGATGGGCGGCATCTTCGACCTCGCCTCCGACATCGGCATCGAGCGCGGCAACGAGGATTTCGGGCAGACGTTCGGCTTCTGGGGTTTCCCGCAGGGGCCGTACCTGTTCGTGCCGATCTTCGGGCCGACGACGGTGCGCGACGGCGCGGGCATCATCACCCGGCTCGCCGTCGGGCCGGTGGGTTTCCTGCCCGAGGTGGCGGTCCGCAACTCGATCTACGGCCTGGGCGCGGTCGACATCCGCTACCAGGTCGGCGACGCGCTGTCGATCGCCGACACCGCGGCGCTCGACAAGTACCGGTTCATCCGCAACGCCTACCTGCAGCGCAGGCTGTATCTCACCTGGGACGGCAAGCCGGTGCCCGAAAAAGAAGAGGAATGACGATGCTTCGATTCAATCTCTGGCTGCGCCGCGTCGCGGCGCTGGTCGCCGTGGCGGGCTTCGTCGCGGCCGCGCCCGCCCAGGCGCAGGAAGGCCCCGAGGCGCTGGTCAAGCGCGTCACCGAGGAGGTCCTGGCGACGATCAAGGGCGACCCGCAGATCCAGGCCGGCAACCAGGCCCGCATCCGCGAGATCATGGAGACGAAGCTGCTGCCCAACTTCGACTTCGGCCGCATGACCGCGCTGGCGATGGGGCGCAACTGGAAGAGCGCCACCCCCGAGCAGCAGCAGCGGCTTACCGACGAGTTCCGGACGCTGCTCGTGCGGACCTACTCGGGCGCGCTCAACAGGTACCGCGACGAGACGATCGAGTTCAAGCCGCTGCGGATGAACCCGGGCGACACCGACGTCATCGTGCGCACCGCGGTGATCCGCGCGGGCGGCGCGCCGGTCCAGATCGACTACAGCATGGCGAAGACGCCGGCGGGCTGGAAGGCCTACGACGTCATCGTCGGCGGCGTCTCGCTGGTCACCAACTACCGCGACGAGTTCAACGAGCAGATCAAGGCCGGCGGCGTCGACGGCCTGCTGAAGGTGCTTGCCGACAAGAACAAGGGAGCGCCCGCGAAGTGATCGGGACGCCCGGCGCCGACGACGGCGCGGCCGGATTCTTCTGCACCGACGACTGCTCGCGCTGGCGCGCGGTCGGCGTGCTCACGTTCGACAACGCGAGCCCCGTGATGGAGGCGGCCACCGCGCTGCCGCTGCCGTCGACCGGCGTGGTCGACTGCGCGGGCATCACGGCCGTCGATTCGGCGGCGGTCGCCGTGCTGCTCGCGCTGAAGCGCCGCGCGACGGCGCACGGCGCCACGCTCGCCTTCGTCAACGCGCCGCCGTCGCTCGCGAAGCTGGCCGAACTCTACGACGTCGAGGGCCTGCTCGAGGCGTGATCCCCTCGCCGGCGCTGCGCCGGCACCGCCCCGTCGAAGAAGCCCCCGCCGTCATTCCCGCGCCCCGCCCCCCCCATGCCTCCCGCCGTACAGGCCGTCAACGTCGCCCGCCGCTTCGGCACAGTGCAGGCGCTGGCCGGCGTCGACCTCGAGGTGGCGGAAGGCGAGTTCTTCGGCCTGCTGGGCCCCAACGGGGCCGGCAAGACCACGCTGATCTCGATCCTCGCCGGGCTGACGCGCGCCGACAGCGGCACGGCCCGCGTGCTCGGCCACGACGTGGTGTCCGACTACCGCGCTGCCCGGCGCAAGCTGGGCGTCGTGCCGCAGGAACTGGTGTTCGACCCCTTCTTCACGGTGCGCGAGACGCTGCGGATCCAGTCGGGCTACTTCGGCATCCGCAGGAACGACGACTGGATCGACGAGATCCTGCACCACCTCGACCTCACCGCGAAGGCGAACGCCAACATGCGCTCGCTGTCGGGCGGGATGAAGCGCCGGGTGCTGGTCGGCCAGGCGCTGGTGCACAAGCCGCCGGTCATCATCCTCGACGAGCCCACCGCGGGTGTCGACGTCGAGCTGCGCCAGAGCCTCTGGGCCTTCATCCGGAAACTGAACCGCGACGGCCACACGATCATCCTGACCACCCACTACCTCGAGGAAGCCGAGGCGCTGTGCGGGCGGATCGCGATGCTGAAGGCCGGCCGGGTTGTCGCGCTCGACACCAAGCAGGCGCTGCTGTCGCGCTTCGCGGGGCTCACCGTGCGCCTCGTCGCCGACCGCGTGCCGGCCGCCTGGCAGGCCAGGATCGTCCGCCAGGACGCGGGCATCCACTTCATCGGCCTCGACCGCTACGCCGACCTCGAGGCGCTGCTCGCCGCGCTGCGCGAGGACGGCATCGCGATCGCCGAGCTCGCGCTGCAGGAGACCGACCTCGAGCAGGTGTTCCTGCGGATCATGGGCGGCGAGCGCGGCAACGCGCCGGCCGCGGCCGCCGGGGGAGGGCGCTGATGTTCCAGGATGCCGGCTGGCCGACACTCCTCTACAAGGAGCTGCTGCGGTTCTGGAAGGTGAGCTTACAGACTATCCTCGCGCCGGTCGTCACGTCGCTGCTGTACCTGCTCATCTTCTCGCACGTGCTGGAGTCGAACATCTCGGTGTTCGGCGGCAAGGTCCGCTACACCGAGTTCCTGGTGCCGGGACTGGTGATGATGTCGGTGCTGCAGAATTCCTTCGCCAACAGCTCGTCGTCGCTGATCCAGTCGAAGATCACCGGCAACATCATCTTCTTCCTGCTGCCGCCGATCTCCCCGCTCGAGCTGTTCGTCGCCTACGTCGGCGGGGCGATGGTGCGGGGCATCGTCGTCGGCTCCGGCGTCTTCATCGTGACGATCTTCTTCGTGCCGTCGCTGATCCTGATGCCGCATCCCTTCTGGGCGCTCGCGTTCGCGCTGCTGGGCAGCGCGATCCTGGGTACGCTGGGCCTCATCGCCGGCATTTCCGCGGAGAAGTTCGACCAGCTCTCCGCCTTCCAGAACTTCATCATCATGCCGCTCACGTTCCTCTCAGGCGTGTTCTACTCGATCCACACGCTGCCGCCGTTCTGGCAGGCGCTGTCGCACTTCAATCCCTTCTTCTATATGATCGACGGCTTCCGCTACGGGTTCTTCGGGCTCTCGGACGTGCCGCCGCTGATGAGCCTCGGCATCGTCGCCGGCTGCTGCCTCGCGCTGTCGACGCTGACCCTGGTCCTGCTGCGCCGCGGCTGGCGGCTGCGGTACTGACGCCCCGCCCCGGGCGCCGCGCCGCGCGACCCGCGGGCGGGCGCTCCCACCCCTGCGCCCCGACTGCATTCACCGCAACCACGCGAGACCCACCATGGCCACCGCCGAATCCATCGAACATTCCATCGCCGCAGGGCTTGCCTGCACGCACCTCGTCGTGGGGGGCGACGGCCACCACTGGGAGGCCGTGATCGTCAGCCCGGCGTTCGAGGGCCTGTCGAAGATCCGCCAGCACCAGCTCGTCTACGCTGCGCTGGGCGACCGGATGCGCGAGGAGATCCACGCATTGTCGATGACGACGCTCACGCCGGCGCAGTGGGAAGCCGCGCAACGGGAACAGGCGCAAGGAAGCCGCTAGTTGGACAAGCTCCTGATCCGCGGCGGGCGGCCGCTCGCCGGCACCGTCCGCGTTTCCGGCGCCAAGAACGCCGCGCTGCCGATCCTCTGCGCGTCGCTCCTGACGGCCGAGCCGCTGGTGCTGTCGAACGTCGCGCGCCTGAACGACGTGCGGACGATGCAGACGCTGCTCGCGCAGATGGGCGTCGGCGTCGAAGCCTCGACGCCGGGCTCGCTCGCGCTCGACGCGGCGCGCATCGACTGGCCACTGGCGCCCTACGAGCTGGTGAAGACGATGCGGGCGTCGATCCTGGCGTTGGGCCCCCTCGTCGCGCGCTGCGGCGAGGCGCGGGTGTCGCTGCCCGGCGGCTGCGCCATCGGGCTGCGCCCCGTCGACCAGCACGTCAAGGGCCTGCAGGCGATGGGCGTCGAGATCGACCTCGAGAACGGCTACATCAGCGCCCGTGCCACGCGTTTGAAGGGCGCGCGCATCGTCTTCGACATGGTGACCGTCACGGGCACCGAGAACCTGATGATGGCGGCCACGCTCGCCGACGGCGTCACCGTGCTCGACAACGCGGCCTGCGAGCCCGAGGTCGTCGACCTCGCGCGCTGCCTCGTCGCCATGGGTGCGCGGATCACGGGTGCCGGAACGACGCGGATCACGATCGAGGGCGTCGGCGCGCTGCATGGCGCGACGCACGCGATCATGCCCGACCGGATCGAGACCGGGACCTTCGTCGCGGCGGTCGCCGCCGCCGGCGGTGACGTCGTGCTCGCCGGCACCCAGGCCGACACGCTCGACGCCGTGCTGGACAAGCTGCGCGAGGCCGGCGCGCGGATCGACGTCGACGGCGACGCCATCCGGGTGAGGAGCGACGGCCGGTTGCGCGCGGTCAACATCCGCACCGCCCCGTACCCGGCCTTCCCGACCGACATGCAGGCGCAGATGATGGCGGTGGCGACGCGCGCGCAGGGCACGGCGATCATCACCGAGACCATCTTCGAGAACCGGATGATGCACGTGCAGGAGCTGCAGCGGCTCGGCGCCGACATCGAGGTCGAGGGCAACACGGCGATCGTGCGCGGCGTCGACAAGCTGACCGGCGCCAGCGTGATGGCGACCGACCTGCGCGCCTCGGCCTGCCTCGTCATCGCCGGCCTCGTCGCCGAGGGCGAGACGTTGATCGACCGGATCTACCACCTCGACCGCGGCTACGAGCGGATCGAGGACAAGCTTTCCGCGCTGGGCGCCGAGATCCGGCGCGTGGCATGACCGACCTCGCGGCGTCGCCGCTCGGCCACGCGACGACCTATGCCGACCGCTACGACGCGGCGCTGCTGTTCCCGGTCGAGCGGGCGCCGCTGCGCGCGCTCCTCGGGCTGCCCGACCCGCTGCCGTTCAGCGGTGCCGACTGGTGGACCGCCTACGAACTGTCGTGGCTGGACGGCACCGGCAAGCCGCAGGTGGCGATCGCGACATTGGCCGTCCCGGCGGCGTCGCCGTCGATTGTCGAGTCGAAATCGGTCAAGCTCTACCTGACCGCATTCAACCAGACGCCGTTCGCGTCGGCCGACGCGGTGGCCGCGACGATCGGGCGCGACCTGTCGGCCGCGGTCGGGATGCCGGTCGCGGTGACCCTCTACCCGCCCGGGCGCTTTCCCGAGCTGCCGTACGGCGAGCTCGAGGGCGAGTTGCTCGACGGCCTGCCGCTCGCCGGCGTCGCGACCGCGCCGGCGCCGGAGCGCCTCGTCGCGGCGGGGCCGGTGGCGACGCAGGCGCTCTGCACGCGGCTCTTCCGCTCGGTGTGCCCGGTGACGGGCCAGCCGGATTACGCGAGCGTGCAGGTGCGCTATCGCGGGCCGCGGATCGACGCCGCCGGCCTCTTCGCGTATCTCGTGTCGTTTCGCCGCCACGAGGGCTTCCACGAGCACTGCGTCGAGCGGATCTTCGCCGACATCTGGCGGCGCTGCGCGCCGGAGGCGCTGTCGGTCTACGCGCGGTTCACGCGCCGGGGCGGGGTCGACATCAATCCGTGGCGCGTGCACGGCTTCGCACCGCCGGCGGCGAACGCGCGCACGGTAAGGCAGTGAGGGCACGCCGTTTTCGACGGACCTGCCCGCGGCATCGCCGCCCGGTCCGGTAGAATGCCCCCTTTGCGCTGCAACATGACACTCGTGCCCACGCTCACCATCGCCCTGTCCAAGGGCCGGATCTTCAACGAGACGCTGCCGCTGCTCGCGGCGGCGGGCATCGTGCCGGCCGAGGATCCCGAGACCTCCCGCAAGCTGATCATCGGCACCAACCTTCCCGGCGTGTCGGTCGTGATCGTGCGCGCGACAGACGTGCCGACCTACGTCCAGTACGGCGCGGCCGACCTGGGCGTCGCCGGCAAGGATGTCCTGCACGAGCACGGCGGCGGCGGGCTGTACCAGCCCCTCGACCTCGAGATCGGCAGGTGCCGGATGGCGGTGGCGACCCGGCGCGGCTACGACTGGGCGGGCACCGTGCAGCGCGGTGCGCGGATCCGCGTCGCGACCAAGTACGTCCGCATCGCGCGCGAGCATTTCGCCGCGAAGGGCATGCACGTCGACCTGATCGAGCTGTACGGCTCGATGGAACTGGCGCCGCTGTGCGGCCTCGCCGACGTCATCGTCGACCTGATCAGCACGGGCAATACGCTGCGCGCCAACGACCTGGTCGAGGTCGAGGCGATCATGCCGATCTCCTCGCGCCTGATCGCGAACCCGGCGGCGCTGAAGCTGAAGCGCGACCGCGTGCAGCCGCTCATGGAAGCGCTGGCGAGGGCGGTCGCGCAGCGGAGGGGATCGTGACCGCCGCCGCCGCCGGCGCGCCGCTGGCGCTCCGGCGCCTCGACACGGCCGACCCGGGCTTCGACGCCGCGCTGGCCGCGCTGATCGCGTTCGAGGCGGCGCAGGATCCCGCGATCGACACGACGGTGGCGGCGATCATCGACGACGTCCGCGCCCGCGGCGACGCCGCCGTGCTCGAGTACACGGCGCGGTTCGACCGCCTCCCTGCCGCGTCGGTCGCCGAACTCGAAGTGACGGCGGCCGAGATGCGCGCCGCGTTCGGCGCGCTGCCGGCGGCGCAGCGGGGGGCGCTGGAAACCGCGGCCCGGCGCATCCGCGCGTTCCACGAGCAGCAGACACTCGCGTCGTGGACGTGGACGGACGCCGACGGCTGCGAGCTGGGCCAGCAGGTCACGGCGCTCGACCGCGTCGGGCTCTACGTGCCGGGCGGCAAGGCGGCGTACCCGTCGTCGGTGCTGATGAATGCGATCCCGGCGCATGTCGCCGGCGTCGGCGAGATCGTGATGGTGGTGCCCACGCCCGACGGCGCGAAGAATCCGCTGGTGCTCGCCGCCGCGCACCTCGCGGGCGTGGACCGGCTGTTCATGATCGGCGGCGCGCAGGCGATCGCCGCGCTCGCCTACGGCACCGCGACCGTGCCGGCCGTCGACAAGATCTGCGGCCCCGGCAACGCCTACGTCGCCGCCGCCAAGCGGCGCGTGTTCGGCGCCGTCGGCATCGACATGGTCGCCGGCGTCTCCGAGATCCTGGTGATCGCCGACGGCAGCGCGAACCCCGACTGGGTCGCGATGGACCTCTTCTCGCAGGCCGAGCACGACGAGATGGCGCAGGCGATCCTGCTCTCCCCCGACGCCGCGTTCATCGCCGCCGTCGCGGCGAGCGCGCAGCGGCAGATCGCGGCGATGCCCCGGCGGGAGATCATCGCCGCCTCGTTCGCCGGTCGCGGCGCGCTGGTCAAGGTGCGCGATCTGGACGAGGCCTGCGCGATCTCCAACCGTGTCGCGCCCGAGCACCTCGAGCTCGCCGTCGCCGAACCGGAGGCGCTGCTGCCGAGGATCCGCCATGCCGGCGCGATCTTCATGGGCCACCACACGTCGGAGGCGCTCGGCGACTACTGCGCCGGACCCAATCACGTGCTGCCGACGGGCCGGACGGCGCGGTTCTCGTCGCCGCTCGGCGTCTACGATTTCCAGAAGCGCTCCAGCGTGCTGCGGATTCCCGCGCCGGCGGCGCACGAGTTGGGCGGCATCGCCGCCACGCTGGCCTTCGGCGAGGGCCTCGACGCGCACGCGCAGAGCGCGCT
The DNA here is from genome assembly GCA_943331295.2 of Bordetella parapertussis. Classification (GTDB taxonomy): domain Bacteria; phylum Pseudomonadota; class Gammaproteobacteria; order Burkholderiales; family Casimicrobiaceae; genus CAIWHR01. The sequence goes on from CALQLA020000011.1 coordinate 56,764, forward strand.
CTACCGCGTGGAGGGCGCGTGAACGCCGCGGTTCCGCCGGTGCCGGCGTCCGCCGCGGCCATGATCGCGGCCGTCGTCCGGCCGGAGATCCGCGCGCTGTCGGCCTATGCGGTGGCGAAGCCCGGCGCTCTGATCAAGCTCGACGCCAACGAGAGCCCGTATCCGCTGCCTCCGGCACTGCAGGCGGCGATCGCCGCGGCGGTCGCCGCGGTGCCCGTCAACCGCTATCCCGATGCCGGCGCCGACCGGCTGGTCGCCGCGCTCTCCGCGTCGCTGGCGCTGCCCGAGGGCGCGGGCGTGATCCTCGGCAACGGCTCCGACGAGCTGATCGCGATGCTCACGACGCTGGTCGCGCAGCCGGGCGCGGCGATGCTGGTGCCCGAGCCGACGTTCGTGATGTACCGGATGAACGCGCTGTACAACGGGATGCGCTGCGTCGGGGTGCCGCTCCGGGCCGACCTGACGCTCGACGCCGACGCGATGCAGGCCGCCGTCGAACGCGAGCGGCCGGCGGTGACCTTCCTCGCTTCGCCGAACAACCCGACCGGCAACCGCTTTGCCGCCGGCGACGTGGAACGCATCCTGCGCGCCGCGCCGGGGCTGGTCGTCGTCGACGAAGCCTACTGCGCGTTCGCCGACGGCACGTTCCTGCCCCGCCTCTCCGAATTCGGCAACCTCGTCGTGCTGCGCACGTTCTCGAAGATCGGGATGGCCGCGCTGCGCCTGGGCTACGCGGTCGCCGCGAAGGAGTGGATCGCCGAGCTGAACAAGGTCAGGCAGCCGTACAACATCAACGCGCTGACGCAGGCGGCCGCCGAGGCCGTGCTGGCGGCACCCGAGGTCGTCGGCAACCACGTCGCGGCGATCCGCGCCGAGCGCGGCCGGCTGCTGCAAGCGCTGTCGGCAGGGCAGGGCCTGCACGTGTTCCCGACCGAGGCCAATTTCGTGCTGGTCCGCGTGCCGGACGGGCCGCGCTGGTTCCGGGAACTGCGCGACGCGGGCATACTCGTGAAGAGCTTCCACGGCGCGCATCCGCTGCTTGTCCACTGCCTGCGGATCACTGTGGGCACCCCTGACGAAAACGACGCGCTGATCGCGGCGCTCGGGAAAATCGCATGAACGCACCTGCCGCCCCCCGTTCCGCCCGCGTCGAGCGCAACACCGCCGAAACGCAGATCGTGGTCGAGATCGACCTCGACGGCACCGGTCGCGCCGAGCTCGCGACCGGCGTGCCGTTCCTCGACCACATGCTGGACCAGGTCGCGCGCCACGGCATGGTCGACCTCGTCGTCCGTGCGCGCGGCGACCTGCACATCGACGGCCATCACACGGTCGAGGACATCGGCATCACGCTGGGCCAGGCGTTCAGGGCGGCGGTCGGCGACAAGCGCGGGCTCGCGCGCTACGGCCACGCCTACGTGCCGCTCGACGAGGCGCTGTCGCGCGTCGTGATCGACCTCTCCGGCCGCCCGGGCCTCGAGTTCCACGTCGCGTTCACGCGGGCGATGATCGGCGCGTTCGACGTCGACCTGACGCACGAGTTCTTCCAGGGCTTCGTCAACCACGCGCTGGTGACGCTGCACGTCGACAACATCCGCGGCGACAACGCCCACCACCAGGCCGAGACGGTGTTCAAGGCGTTCGCGCGCGCGCTGCGGATGGCGGTTGCCGCCGACCCGCGCGCGGCCGGCGTCGTCCCGTCCACCAAGGGCGCGCTCTGACCGGCAATGGCTGACATCGCCGTCGTCGACTACGGGATGGGCAACCTGCGGTCGGTTGCCAAGGCGCTGCAGCACGTGGCGCCCGGCTGCGACATCGTCGTCAGCGCCGACCCGAAGGTCATCCTCGGTGCGGGGCGCGTGGTGCTGCCCGGGCAGAGCGCCATGCCCGACTGCATCCGCTGCCTCGACGAAAGCGGCCTCCGGTCGGTGGTGCTGGAGGCGGCGCGGACGCGGCCGTTCCTCGGCATCTGCCTCGGCCTGCAGATGCTGTTCGACCACAGCGAGGAAGGGCCGACGCCCTGCCTCGGCGTGCTGGGCGGGCGCGTCGTGCGCTTTCGCGACGCGGCGATGACGCTCCCGTCGGGCGTGCGGCTCAAGGTGCCGCACATGGGGTGGAGCCCCGTGCACCAGGCCGCGCCGCACCCGCTTTGGGCCGGCATCGCCGACGGCACGCGGTTCTATTTCGCGCATAGCTTCTACCCGCAACCGGACGACCCCGCGTTGACGGCCGCCACTGCCGACTATCCGGCGCCGTTTACTTGCGCGGTGGCACGGGCTAATATCTTCGCGACGCAATTCCATCCCGAGAAGAGCCAACGCGCAGGACTGCAACTCCTCGCCAATTTCGTAGTCTGGAACGGGACCGGCCCCGGCGCCTAGCGGCGCGTCGCCGCGTTCCGCCCGCGCCGTCCATCCGACCCCCCTGGACCCATGCTGATCATTCCGGCGATCGATATCAAGGACGGCCATTGCGTCCGCCTCCGGCAGGGCGACATGCACTCGGCCACCGTATTCTCCGAGGACCCCGCGGCGATGGCGCAGCACTGGCTGGAGCTGGGCGCGCAGCGGCTGCACCTCGTCGACTTGAACGGCGCGGTCGCCGGCGTGCCCAGGAACGAGCACGCGATCCGCGAGATCGTCAGCGTCATCGGCGAGGAGATTCCGATCCAGCTGGGCGGCGGCATCCGCGACCTCGAGACGATCGAGCGCTACCTCGACGATGGCATCACCTACGTGATCATCGGCACCGCCGCGGTGAAGAACCCGGGATTCCTGCAGGAGGCCTGCACGGCCTTTCCGGGGCACATCATCGTCGGGCTCGACGCCCGCGACGGCAAGGTCGCCACCGACGGCTGGTCGAAGATGACCGGGCACGACGTCGTCGACCTGGCCCGGAAGTTCGAGGACTACGGCGTGGAGGCCGTCGTCTACACCGACATCGGCCGCGACGGCACGCTGACGGGCGTCAACGTCGAGGCGACGGTGAAGCTCGCGCGGAGCCTCAAGATCCCCGTCATCGCCTCCGGCGGCGTCGCCAACCTCGACTGCATCATCGACCTCGCCAAGTACGAGAACGACGGCATCGTCGGCGCGATCGCCGGCATGGCGCTGTACGAGGGCAAGCTCGATTTCAAGGCCGCGCTCGAGGCGGCCGGCGGCGCGTAGCCGGACCGCGGACGCGGGACGCCCCGGCTCCGGCCGTCCCGCGTCGCCGCGCCCGCGCCCTTCGCACAGAGAAAGCATGGGCCTCGCCAAACGCATCATTCCCTGCCTCGACATCGCGGCCGGCCGCGTCGTCAAGGGCGTGCAGTTCGTCAACCTGCGGGATGCCGGCGACCCGGTCGAGGTCGCCCGCCGCTACGACGCCGAGGGCGCCGACGAGCTCGCCTTCCTCGACATCCGCGCCAGCATCGAGACGCGCGGCCTGCTCTACGCGATGATCGAGGCGGTCGCCGACCAGGTCTTCATCCCGCTCACCGTCGGCGGCGGGGTCAACTCGATCGCCGACATCCGCGCGCTGCTCAACGCCGGGGCCGACAAGGTCAGCATCAACACCGGCGGCATCCGCAATCCGCGCCTCTTCGACGAGGCGGCGGGCCACTTCGGCGCCCAGTGCATCGTCGCGGCGATCGACGCCAAGCAGTCGGCGCCGGAATTCTGGGAGGTCTACACGCACGGCGGGCGCACCCCCACCGGCATCGATGCCGTCGAGTGGGCGCGGGAGGTCGTCGACCGCGGCGCGGGCGAGATCCTGCTCACCAGCATGGACCGCGACGGCGCGCGCACCGGGTTCGACCTCGCGCTGACGCGGGCGGTCGTGGACGCCGTCGACGTCCCGGTGATCGCATCGGGCGGCGTCGGGTCGCTCCAGCACCTCGTCGACGGCATCGTCCTGGGCGGCGCCGACGCCGTGCTCGCGGCGTCGATCTTCCACTACGGCGAGCACACGATCGGCGCGGCCAAGGCGGTGCTGGCCGCCGCGAACATCGAGGTCCGGCTGTGACGGCGCGCTGGCTCGACGCCGTGAAATGGACGGCCGACGGCCTGGTGCCGGCGATCGCGCAGGACGCCGGCAGCGGCCGGGTGCTGACGCTCGCCTGGATGAACCGCGAGGCGCTCGAGCGGACGCAGGCCACCGGCGAAGTCCACTACTGGTCCCGCTCGCGCCGCGCGCTGTGGCGCAAGGGCGAGTCGTCGGGGCACGTCCAGAAGGTGCGCGAGATCCGGCTCGACTGCGACAGCGACGCGATCCTGGTCCTCGTCCTGCCGGTCGGCGGCATCAGCTGCCACACGGGGCGCGAGCGCTGCTTCTTCCAGCGGCTCGAAGGCGGCGACTGGGTCGACGTCGAGCCGGTGCTGAAGGACCCGAAGGCGATCTACGGCCATGGCTGACGCCACGCCGGGCGCGGCAGGGGAGGGCGACGTGCTGGCCCGCGTCGCCGCGACGATCGAATCGCGGAAAGGCGCCGATCCGGCGTCGTCCTACGTCGCCGCCCTGTTCGCCAAGGGCGGGGACGCGATCCTGAAGAAGATAGGCGAGGAAGCCACCGAGACGGTCATGGCCGCGAAGGACGGTGATAAACTGCGCATTGCGGCGGAAGTGGCGGATCTCTGGTTCCACTGTCTCGTGCTGCTGGCGCACCGGGGGCTCGGGCCCGAGGACGTCCTCCGCGAGCTGGCAAGGCGCGAAGGCCTGTCGGGCCTCGCGGAGAAGGCGGCGCGAAGGCCGTAGCGGTCGCGCCCCGCGGCGCGACACCACAAGGAGCGGGGAACCCGGGATGCAGGACTGCATTTTCTGCAAGATCGCGCGCGGCGAGTTGCCGGCGAAGACGGTGTACGAGGATGCCGACGTGATGGCGTTCCACGACATCCATCCGCAGGCGCCCGTGCATTTCATGGTGATCCCGAAACGGCACATCGCGTCGCTGGCGGACGCGACGATGGACGACGCGGGCGTATTGGGCAGGATGCTGGCGCTGACCGGCCGGCTCGCGCGCGAGCAGGGCTCGCCGGACGGCTTCCGCACCATCGTCAACACCGGCCGCATCGGCCGTCAGGACGTGATGCACGTGCACATCCACGTCCTCGGCGGGTCGCAGCCGCTGGGGTCGATGCTGCCCCGCAACTGAACGCGAAAGCGAGGAGAACGACATGGGTAGTCTCAGCATCTGGCATTGGTTGATCGTACTGGTCGTCGTGGTGCTCATTTTCGGCACCAAGAAGCTGCGCAACGTCGGCCAGGACCTGGGCGGCGCGGTGAAGGGCTTCAAGGAAGGCATGAAGGGCGCGGAAACCGAGGCGGATGCCGCCAAGGCCGCCGCCGACGCGCCGTCGCAGCAGATCTCCGGCCTCACGATCGACGCCGAAGTCAGGAAGGACAAGGTCTCGTAGAACGCCGCGCAGCGTCGCGCCCGGGTTCCGCACGCCTGACGCGCGGGTCCCGGATCGCGCCCTGCGCTTCGCGCTGCCAGTTCATTCCCCATGTTCGACATCGGCTTCAGTGAAATCGTCGTCATCGCGGTCGTCGCGCTCGTCGTGATCGGTCCGGAGAAGCTGCCGAAGACCGCGCGCACGCTGGGCCACCTGTTCGGCCGGCTGCAGCGCTACGTGACCGACGTGAAGGCGGACATCAACCGCGAGATCGAGCTCGAGGAACTGCGCAAGCTGCAGCAGGAAGTGCAGACCGCGGCGAAGGCGATCGAGACATCGGTGACGTCCGCGGCGAACGAAGTCCAGTCGGGCGTGCGCGCGGTGGAGACGGAACTGAACGCGACCGCCGACGCCGCGAAGGCCGAGGCGCCGGCGACCGAGATGCTGCCGCTCGCGACGGCCACGGCCGAGCCGGCGCCGGTCACGTCGGCGGCCGCGGCCGATCCCGCAGCGGCGCCCGCCGCAGCGGCGCCCGCCGCCGTGCCCGAATCCCCGTCCGCACCGGCACCGGCGGCGGCGGTGGCCGCGCCCGCGCCCGGCGAACCCGCCGCGCCGGCCGAGCCCGCGCGCCAGGCGTCGCTGCCCGGCTTCGAGCGCGGTTGATGCATCCACCTTCCAGGCAATCGATGATGAGCACGCCGGCAACCGCCGCAGCAGCGGGGTCGCAGCAATGAGCGCCCGCACGCCGGATCCGCAGGACGCCGCGCAGGAAACTTTCATCTCGCACCTGGTCGAGCTGCGCAACCGGCTGATGCGCGCGATCATCAGCGTGGTCGTCGTGCTGCTGTGCCTGCTGCCCTGGGCGAAGGACATCTACGCGGCGCTGGCCGCGCCGCTGCTCAAGGTGCTGCCGGCCGGCGCCTCGATGATCGCGACCGACGTCACGGGCACCTTCCTCGTGCCGCTCAAGGTGACGCTGATGGCGGCGTTCGTGATCGCGCTGCCGTACGTGATGTGGCAGATGTGGGCGTTCATTGCGCCCGGTCTCTACCACCACGAGAAGAAGCTCGCGGTGCCGGTGATCGTGTCGAGCTTCCTGTTCTTCCTGATCGGGATGTCGTTCGCGTACTTCCTCGTCTTCCCGATCGCGTTCGGGTTCTTCGCCGGCTACACGCCGCCCGGGGTGCAGATGATGACCGACATCGACAAGTACCTGTCGTTCGTCCTCACCATGTTCATCGCGTTCGGCCTGACGTTCGAGGTTCCGGTGATCGTGATCGTGCTGGTCCGCCTGCGCATCGTGAGCCTCGAGAAGCTGGCGTCGATCCGCTCCTACGTGATCGTCGGCGCGTTCGTGCTGGGCGCGATCTTCACGCCGCCCGACGTCGTGTCACAACTGCTGCTGGCGGTGCCGCTGTGGCTGCTCTACGAGCTGGGGATGCTGATGGCGCGGTTCATCGTCCCGCCGCCGCTCGACGAGGATGCGCCTGCCGCCGGGGAAAAGGGCACCGGCTGAGCACCGGTTGCGTGTAGCCCGGGTTGAGCGGCAGCGAAACCCGGGTGGAGGCGCGAACGGGCTCGGTCCACCCGGGTTTCGCCTGCGCTCAACCCGGGCTACCGGATGCGGTACCGATGGCGCGGTTCATCGTGCCGCCGCCGGACAGGGTCCCGGGGCAGGACAGGCCACGAGGCCGGATCGCTCCGCTACTGCTGCACCTTCGGCCGCTTGCCGACGGTGACCTCGACGTCCACCAGTTTCTTTTCCCGCCAGACCTTCACCTTGCTGACCGCGCCGGGCGGCAGCTCGGCGATGCGCGCGAGGAGCGCGGGGGTGTCGCGGGTCGGCTTGCCGTCGATCTCGACGACGATGTCGCGCACCTTGATGCCGGCGCGGTCGGCCGGCCCGCCCTGCATCAGCGCCCGGATGATGACGCCGCTGCTGTCCAGCGCCAGCGCCCGGGCGATCTCCGGCGTGACGTCCTGCGGCTCGATGCCGAGCCAGCCGCGGGTGACCTCGCCGTCCTTGATGATCTGTTCCAGCACCGTGCGCGCGAGCGAGACGGGAATCGCGAAGCCGATGCCAAGCGAGCCGCCCGACTGCGAGAAGATGGTGCTGTTGATGCCGATCAGGTTGCCGGCGGTGTCGACCAGCGCGCCGCCCGAGTTGCCGGGATTGATCGCGGCGTCGGTCTGGATGAAGTCCTCGAAGCGGTTGATGCCGAGGTGGCTTCTTCCCAGTGCGCTGACGATGCCCATCGTCACGGTGTTGCCGAACCCGAACGGATTGCCGATCGCGAGCACGACGTCGCCGACGTGGACCGCCTCCAGGTTGCCGAAGGTGATCGCGGGCAGCGTCTCGCCGTCGGTCTTCAGGACCGCGAGGTCGGACTCCGGGTCGATGCCCTTGATGCGCGCCTTCAGCCGGCGCCCGTCGGCCAGCACGAGCTGGATGTCGTCGGCGCCCTCGATCACGTGGTTGTTGGTGAGGACGAAGCCTTCGGGCGACACGATGACGCCCGAACCCAGGCTGGTCGCGCGCTGGCGCGGGACCTTGTCGGCGAAATCCGGGAAGTAGCGGCGCAGGACCGGGTCGTCGAGCACCGGATTGCGCTGCCGCATCTCCTTGCTGGTGTAGATGTTGACGACCGCCGGCATCGCCTTCTTCGCGGCGTCGGCATAGGAGGCCACCTTGGCGGCCGTGACCGGGGTCGCGGTCTCCTGCAGCAGCACCACGCTGCCGGCCGGCCCGGCCCGCCCGGCGCCCCTGGGCAGCAGGTCCGGCCGCAGCGTCGACACCACGAACAGGGCCGCGAGGCATAGGGTGCAGGCCTGGGCGAAGACGAGCCATATCTTGCGCAGCAAGGTCGATCTCGGTGACGGGAAGGCGTCGATTATAGACAGTTGCGGCACTGCGGACGGCGCCCGTTCGCCCGGGGCCGCCGCGGATCGGGCCGTGGCGGCGCTCCAGCGGGGGGGGCCAACCGCCTGATTTCGATCGCGATAGCAGTCGGCGGTGCAACACAGGCTTCCGGCAGGCGGGGCAAATCCTTTATAATCGCAGGGTTTGGGGAAATGTGGAACGGCGACGGCGTGTTGCATCGCAAGAGCCGCGGAAGCGAAGCGCATAGGGGATCCGGCGTAATGGCAACGGACGACAGCATCAACACAGGCAAACGCCGGTTTCTGGTCGCAGCGACCGGCGTCGTGGGCGGCATCGGCGCGGTCGCCGTGGCGACGCCCTTCGTGATGTCGCTTTTCCCGAGCGAGCGCGCGAAGGCTGCCGGCGCGCCCGTCGAAGTCGACATCGGCAAGATCGAGCCGGGCCAGAAGCTCGACATCGAATGGCGCGGCAAGGTCGTCTGGCTGATCAACCGGACCAAGCCGATGCTGGAGTCGCTGCCGAAGGTCGTCCCGAAGCTGGCGGACCCCAACTCCACCCAGCCCCAGCAGCCCGCCTACTGCAAGAACGAGCACCGGTCGATCAAGGACGCGATGTTCGTCGCGGTCGGAATCTGCACGCACCTCGGCTGCTCGCCGACGTTCCGGCCCGAAAACGGTCCGGCCGACCTGGGCGCCGACTGGCTGGGCGGGTTCTTCTGCCCCTGCCACCAGTCGAAGTTCGACCTCGCGGGCCGCGTCTTCGTCGGGGTGCCGGCGCCGACGAACCTGGTGATCCCGCCGCACAGGTACGTGACGGATACCCGGATCGTCATCGGCAACGATGGCAAGTCGTCGTAACAGGAACCTGCGGCCATGGAAAAAATTCTGAACTGGATCGACGCGCGCTTCCCGCTCACCGCGCTGTGGGAAAGCCAGTGGGGCAAGTACGTCGCGCCGAAGAACTTCAACTTCTGGTACTACTTCGGCTCGCTGGCGGCATTCGTCCTGGTGATCCAGCTGCTCACCGGGCTGTTCCTGACGATGAACTACAAGCCCGACGCGGCCAGGGCGTTCGAGTCGGTCGAGTACATCATGCGCGACGTGCAGTGGGGGTGGCTGATCCGCTACATGCACTCCACCGGCGCGTCGATGTTCTTCATCGTCGTCTACCTGCACATGTTCCGCGGCATCATGTACGGCAGCTATCGCAAGCCGCGCGAACTCACGTGGATCTTCGGCTGCCTGATCTACCTCGCGCTGATGGGCGAGGCGTTCTTCGGCTACCTGCTGCCGTGGGGCCAGATGTCGTACTGGGGCGCCCAGGTGATCGTCAACCTGTTCTCCACGGTGCCGATCATCGGCGAGGACCTCGGCGTCTGGATCCGCGGCGACTACACGATCTCCGACATCACGCTGAACCGCTTCTTCGCCTTCCACGTCTTCGCCGTGCCGCTGGTGCTGCTGGGTCTGGTCGTCGCCCACCTGATGGCCCTGCACGAGACGGGCTCCAACAATCCGGACGGCATCGAGATCAAGCAGCAGCCGAAGGACCCGAAGACGGGGATCTACCTCGACGGCATCAACTCCCACCCGTACTACTCGGTGAAGGACATGCTCGGCGTCGTCGTCTTCCTGGCGGTGTTCTCGACGATCATGTTCTTCGTGCCGGACATGGGCGGGTACTTCCTCGAGGCCAACAATTTCGTCCCGGCCGACCCGCTGAAGACCCCGATCCACATCGCACCGGTGTGGTACTTCACGCCGTACTACGCGATGCTGCGCGCGGTCCCGTCGCTGTTCGGCAGCCAGTTCTGGGGCGTGATCGTGATGGGCGCTGCCGTGATGATCTTCTTCGCGCTGCCGTGGCTGGACCGCGGCAACGTGAGGTCGATCCGCTACCGCGGCAACCTCTACAAGTCGTGGCTTGCGGCGTTCGTGATCAGCTTCCTCATCCTGGGTTACCTCGGCTGCGTGCCGGTCACGGTGTGGGGCCAGTTCGGCGACGGCGTGCCGGTCCTGGGCGGCGCCGACCGCGCGACCGTGATCTCGCGGGTCCTGACGGTCGTCTACTTCCTGTTCTTCCTGCTGATGCCGTGGTACACGGCACGCGACAAGACCAAGCCCGTTCCGCAAAGGGTGACCGGATAATGAACAAGCTGACGGCACTTATCGCCACGTTGCTCCTCGCCGCCGCTGGCGCGGCCGGCACCGCCGCCGCGGCCGGCGGCGCCGATCTTCGCCTCGAACCGGCGCCGATCAACCGCCTCGACACCGACTCGCTGCAGCGCGGCGCGCGGACCTTCGTCAATTACTGCCTCAGCTGCCACAGCGCGAGGTTCATGCGCTACAACCGGCTGACGGACCTCGGCATCGACATCCCGATGATCGAGGACAACCTGATGTTCGCGACGGACAAGGTCGGCGAGACGATGCAGGTCGCGATGACCGCGAAGGACGCGAAGGCTTGGCTCGGCGTGCCGCCGCCGGACCTGACCGTCGTGGCGCGGGTCCGCGGCGCGGACTGGCTCTACAACTACTTCCTCGCCTACTTCCAGGACAGCGCCTCCGCGACCGGCTGGAACAACCTCGTGTTCCCGAACGTGGGCATGCCGCACGTGCTGTGGAGCCAGGGCGGCGTCAACCGGCTCGTCGCCACCGAGTATGCGAGCCACGAGCAGGCGCAGGGCGCCGCGATCGCCGCCAAGAGCCTGGTGCAGCTGGTGCCGGGCAAGGGCGGCAAGTACGTCGTCGAGACGCTCGTCCAGGACTCGCCGGGGGCGCTGACGCCGGTCCAGTACAAGGCGATGGTCGCCGACCTCGTCAACTACCTCGACTACATGGGCGAGCCGGCCAAGAACAAGCGGATCAGCCTCGGTTTCATCGTGCTGCTCTACCTCGGCGTGCTGTTCGTCTTCGTGTACTGGATGAAGCGCGAATACTGGAAGGACGTCCACTAGCCGCACCCGCACCGGCCCGGGGGCGCCTCGCCCCCGAAAGGCAAGACCGGGAAGCGCAGGGGAACGCCGGTGCAACCCACCGTCGTTCCTTTGCTTTTCCAGAGGTCGCCGCCTTATCCCGCCTCACCCCGCCCACGCGAGGAGAAACGCATCATGATGACACTCTATTCCGGGACGACCGACCCCTTCAGCCAGCGCTGCCGCATCGTGCTGCACGAGAAGGGGATGGACTTCCAGATCATCGACGTCGACCTCGACCACAAGCCCGAGGACCTCGCGGTGATGAACCCGTACAACCAGGTCCCGGTGCTGGTCGAGCGCGACCTGGTGCTGCACGAGTCGAACATCATCAACGAGTACATCGACGAGCGCTTCCCGCACCCGCAGCTGATGCCGGCCGACCCGGTGATGCGCGCCCGCGCGCGGCTGTTCCTGCACCGCTTCGAGAAGGAGCTCTTCTCGCACATCGACGCGCTGGAAGGCAACAACCAGAAGCAGCTGGAGAAGGCGCGCAACCTCGTCCGCGACAGCCTGCTCCAGATCGCGCCGATGTTCGCCAAGCACAAGCACATGCTGGGCGAGGAATACTCGATGCTCGACGTCGCGATCACGCCGCTCCTGTGGCGGCTCGACTACTACGGCATCGTGATGCCCAAGCAGGCGGCGCCGCTGATGAAGTACGCCGAGCGACTGTTCACGCGGCCCGCATTCTCGGAGGCGCTGACCTCCGCCGAGCGGGGCATGAGGAAGTAGGCGCGTAATATCCTGATCCCATGTCCGAGCAATCCGCCAAGCCCTACCTCGTGCGCGCGATCTGCGAGTGGTGCGCCGACAACGGCCTCACGCCCTACCTCGCCGTGAAGGTCGACGGTCACACGCGCGTGCCGGCTGCGTTCGTGAAGAACGGCGAGATCGTGCTCAATGTCAGCACGACGGCCACGCGTCGGCTCACGATCGACAACGACTGGGTCCAGTTCAATGCGCGCTTCTCCGGCGCGTCGCAGGAGGTCTCGGTGCCGATGAGCGCGGTGACCGGCGTTTACGCCAAGGAAACCGGCTATGGCTTCGCGTTCGCGCGCGCGCAGGAACCCGCGGTGGCGCCGTCGGCGGCCGCCGCGCAGGAGAGCACGGCGCCGGCGCCCGAGGCCGCGGACGCGAAGCAGGACGACAAGCCGAAGCGCCCGTCGCACCTGCAGGTCATCAAGTAGCCGGGCGCGCGTCCAAGATCCTTCGTTCCTTCGCCGGATTAGCTCAGGGGTAGAGCAACCGCCTTGTAAGCGGTAGGTCATCCGTTCGATTCGGATATCCGGCACCAATAAACCAAGTACTTAATCTGCATCGATCCGGCAAGCTCAGGCAGAACTGCCGGCGACCTGCCCGCGATCAAAACACTGTCGCTCCGGCGATCACGCGGTCGGAGAGGATCGCGCCGTTTCCCGGCCAGCGCCCGGCGCTCGGCCTCAATCTGGCGCAGCAGCAGGGCCAGCGCGACCGCCGGCGCCCAAGCCTGGAGGGCAATTCAAGGATCAAGTCGCCTGATCAGGCGGTTCGATGCAGATAACCGTTCCGCCATCACGCCGACAACAAACCTGTGCAGCGCGCTCGCTAGCGTAGGGGACTCCAGTTCCATCTCATCCAATTTATCCTTGGTCAGAACGTGGAGTACGGTATCCGCTTCCGACCGCACGGAGGCCGTTCTCGTCAAGGAACTGTAAAGCACCGTTTCCCCGAAAATGGCTCCAGTTGTGAATGTTTTCAGCCTGATTTCCTGCGATCCTTCGCCTTGGGATTCAATCAACGCCTCCAATCTGCCAGATTCAACCAGGAACATCTCATGGCCGACTTCATTTTGCCTTATGACGAATTGGTTTTTCTTATAATGGCGAATGGAGAAAAACGTTTTGAATTGTTCGAGCAAATCTTTTGATGTGATTATTTTTTCTATTCCCTGCCAGGTCGCCTGGTCGGATTGCCTGATTTCAGATGCGTATTTATGAATCAATAAATTCTCGCAATGCTCCAGAGATTTATCGCGATCCATTGTGTATTCAAAACCGGCAGTGCCCGAATCGTTTGTTGTTATCATTTCAACAAGCTCTTTCCGAGGGCGGGCGAACTGCAGAACAACCGATTTCTCGTTGCAAAACTGGGTGATTTTTTGAAAAACAGCCAAAGCCGATGAATCGATAGCCTTAACCAGGGACAAGTCCAAAATAAAGTAATTTGTCCCGCTGCTGGCCAGTTCCTTAATTCTTTCATATATCGAGTGAATGGATCCGAAAAAAATAAACCCTTCAACTCGTAAAAATTTTATTTCATCGCCATGCGTGTCCAATAACTCCTTTTCAAAGAAAGGTCGCTCCACATTGCTGCGAAAGTCTATTCCGTTGACTTCCAGGGTGATGACTTTGACCCGGCTGTAGCTCCAGACGAACAAGACGGCGCAAAGAATAATTCCGGTAGTCACGCCTGACAAATACCCGGAAAAGGTCATTATCAGCGCGATGAAGACCATGGTCATGAAGTCTAGTTTGGAGAAGCGCTTGAAGCCCTTTATGACCCACTCAACCAAAAGGTTGATTCCGACACAAAGCAACAAGGCGCCCAGAACGGGTTTTGGAACGAGGCCCAAGACCTCCGATCCAAAGCAGAAAAAAATAAATATGAAACCATAGCAAATGTAGCCCAGAAATCTGCCATCCGCCTTCAGTTGCTGCCCTAGCAAGGAAGCCGAAAGACTGACGAAACCGACCCCGCCGCCCAGCATTCCTCCCAGTATGTTGGAGATGCCGGAAACCTTCAGTTCTTTATTAAAATTAAACTCTGACTTCGTGGCCAGCTCAAGGCCCGATAGATTTAGCAGCAGCGCGACGACGCTGACGATGGCAATTGCAAAAAATGTCAATAACTGGTTCGCGAGAAAAGTCCAGGCATCCATTGGGATGTCGAACCAGAACAGTGCTTCATCGGAACCATTTTTGGTCTTGGGAGCTACCAGCCATCCGGTGCTTTGCAGTTCGCTGACGGAGATCTGTTGAAAATAAAAATAAAGGTGCAGCAACGCGGCGCTTGCGACCAATAGGCTTGGGAAGACTATCCGGCTTTTGAAAAACGTAGGGACTTTCAGCAATGCAATGGTCAGTACAAGGCCGAACGCAAGAATGTAGACGGAGCCGCTGCTGACCAGCAAGCCAAAATCAATCTGCGTAATTCTCTGATTGGTCAGGATCGACAGTGCAGACAAGGTGATCAGCAGACCAGAACCAGCCAGGAACCCCCCGATCACGGGGAAGGGAATAAAGCGAACAAGTCGACCTAATTGCCAATGGCCAATAAGAAAGAAAACAATGCCGGTGAAAATGCTCGAGAGCGCGACAGCGGCAATGACGATGGAAACCACGGACTCGGCGGGTCCCTGATTGGCCGCGACCGACGCAGCAAAGACGCTAAGCAGGACGGCGGGACCATCCTGAGGCTGCGAAATGGTATTTTTATATGAGCTGAATCTGGTAATGATCAGTCCGGAAACCATGGCTCCGATCATCATTCCCATTAACAATCGCCCACGATCGTTAAGGCCGACGGGCATGATCAGCATTGTCAAAGCCGCGATACCCAGGACGGTACGCAACCCACCTACAAAACCGCCTATCAAAAATCCGACCATTGGAATTCCGGCTGGTGCAAGCGAAGGTGATCCAAAACCCGGGTAGTTTGAAAACGTCCGCTTGTCGTTGTTTTTTCGAATGATGCTAGCGTTCTAACACATCATTGAGGTCGCAGGCTCCCCCGTCAAATGACCGGCTCCAAGCCGGAGTTCCGGGGACGAGGTGGCCCTGTATAATCTGCGACGAGCTGGGGCGAAACAAGGCCGTCGAAGCCCTGGTGCGCCGTCCCGCCGAGGAACGGCGTCGCCCGCCCGCCCGCCACCAAGGCGGGCCGTCTTGCCGATCGCGGGCAGGCTCCACCCACAAGCGATCAACCCGCGTGCCCGGCAACCCCGCTTCAGTTTCAGCAGAGCCTGGAAAGTTCATGGAATTGTTCATTGTCTCGCTGGTGGGTCTGCTGACGACATCGTCGTCGTTCCTGGGTGCCGCCATCGGCCTGTATGGCCGATTGTCCAGGAAAACGACGGCGGTCATGCTGGCATTCGCTGCCGGCGCCCTGATCAGCGCTCTGGTGATCGACCTCGCCTACAAAGGCGCTCTGGAACTCAAACACCACGGGCTCGGGTTGCCCTCGGCCTGGGGATTCATTGCCGGTGGGTTCTCCCTCGGGGCCGTCATTTACTACGTGGCCTCGCTGTATCTGGAGGGTAAAGGCGCGGCGATCAGGCGGCCCACGCAATTCAAGGAATATGCGCTGGCCCGAAAGCAGCAACAGGCCAAAGAGGTTTTGGGATGGCTCTCGAAATGCGAGCTCCTGCGCCATTTGCCCCCGGAGGCGATCGAGAACATCCTGCCCAGGGTCAAGCGGAAGAAGATCAGCAAAGGGGAGGTCCTGTTCTATTCCGGAGCGCCTTCCGACGCCCTGTTCATCGTGGCCAGCGGAATGCTGGAAGTGGTGGCGGATGGCGCGGACCGCTCCGACGCTGGCGGAAAGGCCATGGCGCAACTGGGCCCGGGCGCTGCGTTCGGTGAGATGGGACTGCTCAGCGGAGCGCCCAGAACCGCCACCATCCGTTGCGCGAAGGATTCGGAGCTGCTGGAGATCGGCCGTGACGACTTCAACGAGATGATCGCGTCGGACCCCGTCATGGCCAAGGCGGTGCTGCATCTCAGCCATGAGCGTTCCATCGAGAACCTGAGCAACCCGGAGGCCGATTCCGCCAAATGGGCAAGGGTGGCACTGCATAACCTCAACCACATCGGCAAGGGCGAGAGCAATCAGATGCTGGTCGAGGCCGGAAAGAGCAAAAGTGCCGGAATGGCCATTGTCCTGGGCAATGTCCTCGACACGATCCCGGGCTGCCTGGTCATTGGTGGAAGCTTCGACGGTTTTCAGAACATGTCCCTCACGCTCATGGTCGGCATGTTCCTGGGGGGAGTTCCCGAAGCTGCGGTCAGTGCCGGCATGCTGACCAAGGCTGGATACAGGCCGAAAGTGATTTTCCTGCTCTGGTCCTCGGTTATGGTCGCCGGCATGGCGGCGGCCGTAGCGGGCAAGCTATTCCTCGGGAATTCAGGGTCGCTTTTTGCTGTCTTCTGTGAAGCCGTCGCGGGCGGCGCGACTCTGGCCCTTGTTTCGCACACGATGTTACCGGAGGCTATCCACGACGGAGGTTCCGTCGTCGTGTTGCCTACGGTGTGCGGATTCCTGTTCGCCCTCTACATCGCCATGGCCCAGGTTTTCGTTTGATCCGTGCCGACGACGGACGCTCCTCGCGCGGCGTGAAGCTGGCCGCAGTTACCCGCGAGGGCCCCGAAGCGGCTGCAGCCAAGGTCCCCGAAGGCGTCGTGACGGCGTTGCCCTGTGCATTTCCCGCGCAACGCGTTGGCCTGTGCCAGCAAGGTTCGGCGGGAGATGGTGTTCGCGTTGACCCGGGGTCGGTGACGCGAGGTCAGTTGACGGTTGTCCGGAATTGCCTCACATTGCACGACCTGCACGTCGGGGCGGAAGGCCGGGGTCGCGGCGCGAAGCCGCCTGCGTCGTTCCACCCGGAACCGCTGCGACACCCCCGACCACGCTGCCGCGAGGGCGGCACCCGCCGTTTCCTCCGGGCCATTTTTCCTCCGACACTCGAACGCCATGCCTGAAAAGCACCTCTCCGAGCACCGCCGCGGGCACCTGTTCCTCGCGGGCGGTCTCCTCGCCTTCTGCTGCGTCCTCTTCCGGCTCGAGGTCCTGCTCGTCGAGCCTTGGCTCGCGGTCGGGAGAGGCTCGCCGACTGACTCGCGGTAGCGAGCGCCTGACGCGGCGGAGGGATGATGGAGGAGACGAAACCGATGCAGGCTGACAGCACGAATGCGGTCCGGTGGTGGCAGTTCGGCGACTGGCCGCTGGCCGCGAAACTCGTCGCCGGCCTGCTTCTCGTGTCGCTCGCGCCGCTGCTGCTGGCGTCGTATTACAACACCCATGCCAGCATCGAGGCGCTGCGCAACACCGAGTTGAAGAACCTCAAGCAGGTGGCTGGAAACGTCGCGGGCCGGGTGGGCCAGCTGCTGACCGACACCCGGCGGCTCGTTGCTTACGTCTCGAGCGAAGGCACGCTGATCGCGCTGCTGCAACAGCCGGGTCCGGCCACCTTGGTGCCGGCGCTCGCCCAGATGCAGCACCTCCTGTCCGCCAACCCCGACATCGACCTGGCCATCGTCATGGACAAGAACGGCGAAGCGCTCTTGGGGACCGAGCCCTCGGTGGTCGGCCGCAATTTCCGCTTTCGCGAGTATTTCGTCTCCGCCATCCAGGGGCGGCCGTACACGTCCAGCATCATCGTCGGCGCCGCCGCCGGCGCGTCGGGCGTCTACGTCTCGCAGCCGATCAAGGATCGCAGCGGTCTCGTGCAGGGCATCGTGATGCTGCGCCTGACCGACGTGGCGATCCGGACGATAGTCGAGGACGAGCGCTACTCGAAACTGCGGATCGGTTTCATCGTCGACAGCGACGGCGTCGTAATCTACCATCCGCAGCGCGACTGGATGCACCACAGCCTCGTTCCCCTGCCGGAGATCGTGCAGACCCGCATTGCGCAGGACCGGCGGTTCGCCCGGACGACGATCGAGAGCCTCGACCTGGCCGAGCTCGCCGACGCCGCCATCGGGGTCAAGGATGCCGGCGCGATCGCTTACCCCGGGCGCGATCTTCTTCCCCAGATCGCCGGCTTCGCGCCGGTACGCGTCCACCCGTGGACCGTCGTGTTCAGTTCGCCCGAAGAGGAGTTCGCCGCGCCCCTGCGCCAGCTCTTCTGGCGCATGATCGTCGTCGTCGCCTCGCTGGCGGTGCTGTTCGGGCTGCTGGCGCTGTTGTTCGCCCGCTACCTGACGCGCCCGCTCGGGCGGCTCACCCGGTCGGCGCTCGCGCTCGCGAGAGGCGAGTTCGCCGCCGCGAGGACCGGCATCAACCGGCGCGACGAGATCGGCGTGCTGGCACGGACGTTCGACCAGATGGGCGTCGCGCTGCAGGAGCGCGAGAACGAGCGCGAGATCTTCGGCCGGATGGTGTCGCCCGACGTGCGCGACAAGCTGCTCAAGGGCGAGCTGAAGCTGGGCGGCGAGCAGATCCGGGTCGCCGTCCTGTTCAGCGACATCCGCGGCTTCACTGCCATCTCCGAAGCGACCGGACCGCACGACGTCGTGTTCATGCTGAACGAGTACCTGACCGAGATGACCGAGGCGATCAAGCCGTGGGACGGGTATGTCAACAATTTCATCGGCGATGCGATCGTCGTCGTGTTCGGCGCGCCGGCTGGGCAGAAGGACATAGAGTGGCGCGCGATCAATGCGGCCTTCGGCATTCGCAAGCGCCTGGCGCAGCTCAACACGCGCCGCGTCGAGCGCGGCGACCCGCCGATCGACAACGGCGTCGGCATCGCGTCCGGCCGGGTGATCGCCGGGCAGATGGGCTCGCTCGAACGCTGCGTCTACACTGTGATCGGCGACACGGTGAACGTCGCCGCGCGGATCGAGGGTCTCACCCGAAACTTCCTCGATCATCCGATCCTCGTCAACGACGACATATATAATGCAGTGAAGGACCGCCCGGGAATCAGGACGATCCCGCTCGGCGAGCAGCAGTTGAAGGGGCGCCAGGCGGCGGTGAGCATCTATGCGGTCGAGCCGGATGAGTGAAGAACTTTCCTCGCGCACCGCGGTGCGCGCCCCCGTGCCGGCCGCGACCGGCGCCGTCCAGGGCATGAAACTCGGGCTGCGCCCGCTGCTGCTGCTCGCGGTGCTGGTGCTCGGCTTCGCCGTGGGCATGGCCTGCCTGCTCAACTATTTCAAGTTCGAGAGCATGGTCAAGAAGCTGCAACGCTCGCGCATCGAGCTGGTCGCCGACGACGTGCGCAAGTCGATGGAGGCGAGCCTCGCCCTCGGCGCGCCGCTGGAGGAGAGCAGCACGCTCTCGGACCTGATCGGCCGGGCGAGCCTTGCCGACCCGCTGATCGGTGCCGTCGACATCCTCGGCGCCCAGGGCCACACGCTGCATTCCACCGACTCGGCGCACCGCGGCGCGCCGCTGCCGCCGGCCTGGGCCGATGTGGCGCACCGCGCCGGTGCGCGGCAGTGGTTCGTGACCGAGAACACGGCGTTCGTCACCGGCCTCAACGTCACCAACAGCTTCGACATCAGGATGGGAAGTGTGGTCATCGGCTACCAGCGCTCGGGCTTCGATCGCACGGTGACCGCGATGGGGCGCTACCTCGGCGAAGTCGGGCTGGCCGTGGTCGCGGGGGCCACGCTGCTGAGCGGACTGGCGATGCTGTGGCTGCTGGCGGGGATTCGTCGCGAGTTCGCCGCTGCCGCGGAGCTCCTCTCCGGCGACTCGCCGGCACCCGTGCCGGGCGGCGCGGCACTGGAGCGTGAAGTTTTCGCCTTTCGCAGCAGCGCCGCCGCCGCCGCCGACGCCATCGCCGGCGTCGGGCGATCGCTGGCGGGCGAGGCCGCACCCGGCGGAGGCGCGCGGTGACCTACCTGCAGCGGGTCATGCTGCGCTTCGGCGCGGTGCTGTTCGTCGCGCTGCTCGCCGGGCTCGCGGCGTCGTCGTGGCTCGCACTCAAGGCGTTCGAGCGGGAGCTCGTTCCGGAGATCGAGAACAAGGCGGTCACGCTGGGGCGCTCGGTGGCGGGGCTCCTGGGCCGCGCGGTCTCGTACGGCATGACGGTCGACGAACTCGTCGGCGTGAAGGACATGTTCGACGGCGTGATCGCGGCCAACCCCGAGATCGGGCTGCTCGCGGTCACGGGCAACGGCGGGGCGTTGTTGCACGCCAGCGGGCGCCTCGATGCGGCCCTGAAGGCGCATCTCGCCGGCAGCAGCGAAAGCGTGCCGCCGGCCGAAGGCGATGGCGCGCGGCCGGTGGTGCAGCGGGTGTCGGGGCTGTACCTCGTGCGCCTGCCGATCACCGTCGACGGGCAGCGCGAGGGGATGCTCCATGTCGGCGCGCGCGCCGACTACGTGCAGAAGGTGCTGGAGGAGACCCTGCTCGACGTGCTCGTCGTGCTGGTCGTGGCCTTCTTGATCGCGGCCGAGTTCATGTATTTCTTCGCCAGCAGGGGTGCCGCGCTGCAGTTGTCCGGCCTGATGAACACGTTGGAAGCCGGTGCCGCGGGGCGATTCGACCTCCCCCTGACCGCCCGCGCCGAGCGTGCGCTGGGGCCGCTCGCCGTCGGCATCAACGCCACGCTGGCGCGCGTCAACGCCGCGCATCAGCAACTGGTGCAGGACGGGGCAGCGGCGTGGGCGCGGCGCCGCCACGGCGCGAGGCAGGCGCTGCGCGAGGCGCTGCGGGGGTGGCGCGGGCTCGCCCGGTACCGGTTTGGCGCGATAGCTCCGGACCTGTCCGTGGCGCGTCTGGGCCTGGTGCGCGCGCCGCTGTTCCTGTTCTTCTTCGCGGAAGACCTGTCGCGCTCGTTCATTCCGCTGTATGCCGCCGAAATCTTCACCCCGGTGCCCGGCCTGTCGATGAAGTTCGTGCTCAGCCTGCCGATCATGCTGTTCATGCTGGTCGTCGGGCTCTCGCAGCCGCTGCTGGGCGCGTGGAGCGAGCGCATCGGACCGCGGCAGGCGTTGATCGCGGGCGCGCTGATGGGCGTCGTGGCGCACCTCGGTGCGGCCTTCGCGTTCACCTTGTACGACTTCCTGCTGTGGCGCTCGCTCGCCGGCGTGGCCTGGGGCATCATGTTCGTCGCCGGGCAGGGTTACGTGCTCGACCACACGACGGCGCACACGCGCACCCGCGGCCTCGCGTTCTTCGTCGGCGTGATCATGGTGTCGTCGGCCTGCGGGCCGTCGATCGGCGGCATCCTCGCCGATGGCATCGGCTACCGGGCGACGCTGACGCTGGCGGCTGTGCTCGCCGCCTGCGCCGGCGCCCTGGCCTGGTCGCAGTTGCCGCGCCAACGCAGCATCGCGGTGGAGCGCAAGGCACGCGCCTCCGATTTCGCGGCGCTGCTTGCCAATCGCCGCTTCGTCCTGTTCCTGCTGACCGCGGCGATGCCCGCCAAGATCATCCTGATCGGCTTCTGCTTCTATCTGGTGCCGCTGTACGTGCCCGAACTCGGTGGCAGCGCGGCGATGGTGGGCCGGCTGATCATGCTCTACGCGATCGTGATGGTGGTGGGCGTGCCAATCGCGGCGCGCTGGTCCGGCCGGCCGGATCGCCGCTGGCGGTTCGTCGTCGCCGGCCTGCTGCTGTCGGGGGTGGCCGGGATGCTGCCGCTGCTGCTGCCAGGCATCTACGCGGTCGCGGCGATGGTGATCCTGCTCGGCGTCGCGCAGTCGATGTCGATCGCGCCGCAGACCGCGATGGTGCAGGATATCTGCCAGCGCGAGGTCGATCGACTCGGCGCCGGCGCCGTCTTCGGCGTCTACCGCCTGATCGAGCGCATCGGCAACGCCCTGGGGCCGGTGGTTGCCGCGGCGCTGCTGCAGGGCCTTCCGTTCAGCCAGGTCTTTGCGGCCATCGGCGCGCTGATGCTCGTCGCCGGCATCGTGTTTGCGCTGACGTTCCGCCGCAGTGATGCGGCGGCGACGCTGCCGGCCAAGGCGGGGGCTTCGGCGTGAAGCGCCGCGACCTCCTCAGGCTGTCGGCGCTGTCGGCGCTGGCGGGAGTGGCGCCGGGCCGGCTGCTCGCGCAGCCCGCGCCACCGGCTTTCCGCATCTACATGGTGACTTGGCGCGGGGCCACGGCCGTCGAGAAGGGCTTCCGGGATTACCTGGCGGCGAGCAAGGTCCCGGTCGAGTACATCGTGCGCGACGCCGGCCAGAATCCGAAGCGCCTGGCCGAGTTCGTCGCCGAAATCCGCAGCCTCAAGCCCGACCTCGTCTACACGTGGGGCACGTCGGCGACGCTGGGCATCGTCGGCCCCTGGGACAAGCCGCAGGAAGGGGTCCGGGACATCCCGGCGGTGTTCACCCTGGTCGCGTCGCCGGTCGCGGTGAAGCTGGTGCCGAGCCTCGCCGCGTCCGACCGCAACCTCACCGGGGTTTCCCACATGGCGCCGCTGGCTGCGCAGCTCAACGCCATCCGCGCCTACCGGCCGTTCGACCGGCTGGGCGTCATTTACAACCTCGCCGAGCAGAACTCGGTCGTGGGCGTGCGCGAAATGCAGGAGCTCGCGCGCGTGCAGGGCTGGAAACTGCTGGAGCGCACGTTCCGGCGCGATGCGTCGGGGAAGCCGCTGTCCGACGGCATCGCCGACCTCGTGGCGGAGTTGAAGGCAGACGGCGCGCAGTGGCTCTACATCGGCGCCGACTCTTACCTGACCACGCAGCTTGGCGCCGTCGCCGGGGCCGCGCTGGCCGAAAAGCTGCCGACTTTCGCCACCACCGAGGCCGTGGTCGGCGACAACGAGGCCGGCGTGCTCGCCGGCCTCGTCAGCAAGTACTACAGCGTCGGCCAGTTCACCGCGCACAAGGCCGCGCAGATCCTGGTGCAGAAGATGCCGCCGCAGGCGATTCCGGTGGAGACCTTGCAGCGGTTCTCGTTCATCGTGCGCATGGCGACGGCGAAGAAGGTCGGCGCGCTGCCGCCGGTGGGGCTCTTCAACTATGTCGAGTTCGTCTGAGTGGGGGCAGCAGCAGGGCGGTCGGGCGCACGCGGGCCGGTTCTGGCTGTTGCGCCACGGCGAGACGGCCGATAACCGGCGCGGTGTGCGCTGCGGCGGCGATGTCGACGTTCCGCTGACCCCGCGCGGGGAGCAGCAGGCCCGCTCCGTGGCGCTGCAGCTCGCGGGCCTCGGGGTCGGGCTGATCGTCGCCGCGCCGCTGCTGCGCACCCGAGGCACGGCGGAGATCGTCGCGGCTGCGCTGGGCGGGATTCCGGTCATGCTCGAGCCGCTGTTCGTCGAGCGCGCGCTGGGGGCGTGGAACGGCCGGCCGATCGCCGCGACCGAACCGTTGCTGAGATCCGGGCAGACGCCGCCTGGCGGCGAATCGGAAGCCGGGTTTCGTGCCCGCATCGAGCGCGCGCTCGATGCGCTGCGGCCGCTGCTGCCGCGCCGGCCGCTGGTGGTCTCGAGCAAGGGCGTGGCGCGCGTCCTCGGCGCGATCGTCGGCGCCACGCCGCGACCGAGCGCCGATAACGCCGAGCTCATCACCTTCACGCTGCCCGCTGCCGAAGACTGATCTTCGGCGCGGGCATCCGGGGCGCCGGATCGTGCGCGGCGCGTGTTCGCCGCCTCAGCTAGCGCAGCGCGTAGCCGCTGCTGAACTCGGCAGCAAAGTGGGACGCGTCGCGCAGCCAGTCGCGAATGCAAGCGATGTGGTTGGGATCGGCGAGTGCCGGCGTGTGGCCGGTCGCGGGGACGTGCATGACGGTGACCGAGCGCTTCGCCTGCATGCGCTGCAGCGTTTGCGGCAGCAGGACGTCGGTCTCGGTGCCCCGGGTCGCCAGCACCGGACAGGCGATCGCGTCCCATGAGTCCCACACGTCCACGCTGCTGCGGGCGTGCTCCTGATATTCCTGCAGCGCGCGCGGATCGTGGCGGAAGATGCGACCGTCCTCCTCGTCCGACCACCGCGTCTGCGCATGGAAGTTGTGCAGCCGCACTTCGTGGGGCAGCGGTCCGTCGTTCTTCTGTGCGGCGCCGACCCGGCGGAACATGTCGGCCGGCGAGCGGAAGACATAGTGGCGCGCGAGCGTCGCCGCGCGCCACGACCGGGTCCCGGCGGGGATGTGCGGCCCGGTGTCGTTGAGGACCAGGCGCGCGATGCGGCCCGGTGCCAGCATCGCGGCCAGTTCGATCCCGATCGTGGCGCCCAGCGACGAGCCGATAATGCTGGCGGGCCGGTCGCCAAGGTGCACCAGCAGCTGGCGCAGCTGCTCGACGCAGGTCGCATGGCTGTAGTCGCCCTGGTCGTGCACCCAGCCGCTTTCGCCGCGGCCCACCCAGTCCGGGCAGACCACGTAGTGCTCGTCGGCGAGCGCGAGCGCGAGGTAGTCGAAGCGACGCGCGACGTTGGCCACCCCGCCGCAGCAGACGAGCAGTGGCCGCGAAGGGTCGCCCCACGCCAGGTAGGAAACGCGGACCGGATAGGGCCGGCGATAGCGCGCCGGGGCGCGCGGCTGCAGGTGCTCGGGATGGACGTAGTCGAAGGCCTGTCGCCGGTAATGCCCTTCGAAGGGATGCGCGAGGCGCCGGGCGAGCGCGTCGTACTGGTCCCAGGAGGCGAGCGCCCACGGCATGGCCGCCGCCTCCGGCACGGGATTGGGAACGGTCGCCGCGCCGGGCGGGTGCATTCCGCCAAGGATTTGGGCTGGCATCGGCAGTGGGTGCAGGTCGTTCATGCCCGCAGCCTACCATTTTCCGGTCGACGCTCGGAAACGATCACTCCTGCCGCCTCGCAGGCGGTAGGTCATCCGTTCGATTCGGATGCCCGGCACCATTCGCCGCCCCGCGCGGGCCGGCCGGCGCGGCGCGTCAGGCGTCGGTGCGGCGCAGGCTCATCCGCGGCGTCAGCCCGCGCGCGCACTTCTCCTCGGCAGGTGCGGCCACCGACATCACGGCGAGCATGTGCGTCGGCGTCAGCGTTCCCGCCTTCAGGCCGGCTTCGTCGTACGCGTGGATGCGGTCGATGAGCTCGCGGTCCCACGCGGCGTCGGCGTCGAAGTTGTGGCCGAAGGAGCGATCGACGAACGGGTCGACGACGTTGGCGAACGCGATGAAGACGGGGAAGTGGAAGCGCGGGAGCAGGAGCGGCAGGATGTCCTGCGCGCGGATGCCCTCGAAGCCCTCCATCGAGCAATTCCAGTCCATGAACTGGTCTTCCTGGCGCCTGAGCGGCCGGTTGTAGCGATACGCCGGCGGCAGCTCCTTCCAGAATTCGCGGACGGCGGCCAGCGCCTCGGGCCAGCGCTGGTGGCCGTTGCGGCCGATCATGTCGCTGGTGACGAAGTAGCCGCCCTTGGCGAGGCAGCGCCGGATCTCGTCGAACGTGTCCTCGAGCTTCAGCATGTGGTGCAGGGCCTGGTTCACCATCACGCCGGCGTAGGGCTTGTCGGCGCGCCACGCGTTGAAGTCGCCGATGGCCGGCACCACGTGCTCGGCAACGCCTTCCGCCGCCGCCATCGCGCGACCGCGCTCCAGCATCGTGGGGTTCATGTCCAGGCACTCGATGGTGAAGTTCGCCATCCCGGCGTCGCGCATGATCCGGGCGACGTGCACCTCGGTGTCGCAGTTGCCGGCGCCGAGGCTGATGAAGACGGGGTTGTCGATGCCCTGCACGCGGGCGCTCTCGGCCAGGTACTTGGCGAAGAACTGGTGCGGATGCGAGACGCCGAACTCCTCGAGCAGCGGCCGCACGTAGTTGTGCGACCAGTAGTGGAAGATCTGCGGCAGGTCGTTGACGTCGACGACGTCGCGGAAGTGCGCCTCTTCCTTCGCCATCCGCTGCGCGTAGTCCGCGTCGGCACCGACTGCCGCCTGCTGCGGGACCGCCGGCGGCGGGAACAGCCGGGCGCGGAGCCGGCGCACGCCGGGCGAGTACTTGATGCGACGGGCGAGATTGACGAGCGAGTCGATTTTCATGGGTACGTTCGGGGGCGGTTCGACGAGTGCAGAAGGGGGAAGCTGTTGCGCTGGAATACGATGGGCCTGAGCACGTGTCCCGCCGATCGCCCGGGCAAATCTTCCGATGCAAAGGTCGGTCCAGTCAATATACTCCGGCGGCGCGCCCCGTCCGTCCGCGACGGTGGCGGGGCCGCGGCCGCGACGGGTAGACTCACGGCTGCGGCGTGCGTCGGCACGCATCGGACAACGACAACGATCAGGAGTGGGGGATGAACCAGCTCGATTTCTCGAACCGCACGGCGGTGGTCACCGGCGGCGGCACCGGCATCGGCCTTGCCGTCGCGCAGCGCCTCGCTGCCGGCGGCGCGCGCGTCGCGTTGTGGGACCGCGACGCCGCGGCGCTCGCGAAGGCGCAGGCGGCGCTGGGCGGCGGCACCGTGGTGCAGGCGGTCGACGTCGCCGATGCGCAGGCGGTCGCGGCCGCCGCGACCGCCACCGCGGCAGCGCTCGGCCGCATCGACGTGCTCGTGTGCTCGGCGGGCATCGCCGGCCCCAACTACACGACGTGGGAGTACCCGCTCGACGCATGGCGGCAGGTGATCGACGTCAACCTCAACGGGCTCTTCTACTGCAACCGCGCGATCGTGCCGGTCATGCAGAAGAACGACTACGGCCGCATCGTCAACATCGCGTCCATCGCCGGCAAGGAGGGCAATCCGAACGCCTCGGCGTACAGCGCATCGAAGGCCGGGGTGATCGGGCTCACGAAGTCGCTGGGCAAGGAACTCGCGAAGACGGGCATCCGCGTCAACTGCGTCACCCCGGCCGCGGTGCGCACCGCCATCTTCGACCAGATCTCGCAGCAGCACATCGACTTCATGCTGTCGAAGATCCCGCTCGGCCGCTTCGGCGGGGTCGACGAAATCGCGGCGATGGTGTGCTGGCTGGCGAGCGAGGATTGCTCGTTCTCGACCGGCGCGGTGTTCGATCTTTCCGGCGGCCGCGCGACGTATTGAGTCAGCGCCGCACCGCCAGCATGATCTTGCCGATGTGCAGGCTCGATTCCATCAGCGCGTGCGCCGCGGCGGCTTCGGCCAGCGGGAACACGCGGTGGACCACGGGCTTCAACGCGCCTTCGGCGAAAAGCGGCCAAACCCGCTCGCCGAGCGCGCGGGTGATCGCGGCCTTGCGCGCGTTGGGGCTCGCGCGGAGCGTGGAGCCCGTGATCGTCAGCCGCTTGACCATCACGTGCCGCCAGTCGACCTCGGCGCGGGTGCCCTGCATGAACCCGATCAGCACGAGGCGCCCGTCGGGCGCCATGCACTTGATGCTCCGCGGGATGTAGTCGCCGCCGACCATGTCGAGCACCACGTCGACGCCGCGCTTGGCGGTTATCCGCGCGACCTCGGCGACGAAGTCCTGCTCGCGGTAGTTGATCGCGTGGTCGGCACCGAGGGCGAGGCAGTACGCCGCCTTGTCGGCGCTGCCGACCGTGGTGATGACGGTCGCGCCGAAGCGCTTGGCGAGCTGGATGGCGGTGAGCCCGATGCCGCTCGAGCCGCCGTGGAACAGCGCGGTCTCGCCGGGCTGCAGCTGCCCGCGGTCGAACACGTTGTTCCAGACGGTGAAGTAGTTCTCCGGCAGGCTCGCGGCCTCGAGCTCGGTGAGCGGCGCCGGGATCGGCAGGCAGAAGCTGGCGGGCGTCGTGCAGTACTCGGCATAGCCGCCGCCCGGCGTCAGCGCGCAGACGCGGTCGCCGACGGCGGGCGACACGACGCCTTCGCCGCATGCGACGACCGTTCCGGCGACCTCGAGCCCGATCACCGGCGACGCGTCCGGCGGGGGCGGATACGAGCCGCTGCGCTGCAGGCAATCGGGCCGGTTGACGCCGGCGCTGCCCACCTCGATCAGCACTTCGCCCGCCTTCGGCGCGGGGACGGGGCCCTCGGCGATCGCCAGCACGTCGGGCGGTCCCGCCTCGCGGGCAGCGATGTAGCGCATGGTGGCGGGGACGGGCATGGCTTCGTTCTCCTGGCGGACTGCCGGTTCGATTGGGGGGCGGGCGTCAGTAGACGACGCGTACGTTCTCGGGCGGCAGCCACTCGCAGAGCCCGGCGAGCAGCGGGTCGTCGAGCGTCACGCGCCAGTCCTCGGGCAGCTCGATGTCGCCGCCGACGCCGCGGTTGCGGTATTCGATGACGATCGGGCAGCTGCCGTTCCTGAACGGGGAGAGGAGTTCGAACAGCCGGCCGGCCTGCGCCGTGCCGTTGCAGGCGATGCGCAGCGCCTTCGCGTAGCGCCGCCTGACGGCCGCGAGCCCGTAGACGTTCTCGGCGATCACGCGCAGGCCCTGGACCTGGCCGTCCTCCGAGCGTCGCTCCTGCACCTTGACCTCGGCCACGATGACCTGATCCTCGCGCAGCAGTGCGCGCGCCGCGTCGAACACCTCGCTGTAGACCATGATCTCGACCGACCCGGCGCCGTCGTCCAGCGTCACGAACGCCATCTTGCCGCGCCGGCTCGCCTGCACGCGCAGCGAAGTGACGATGCCGGCGACCAGCGTCGGTTCCTTCTTCGGCTGCAGCGCCGCGAGCGGCTGGCGGACGATCTGCGCGAGTTCCTTCGCGTAGGCCGCGTACGGGTGCCCCGACACGTAGAAGCCGAGCGCGGTCTTCTCGTGCGTCAGCCGCTCGGCCTCGGTCCATTCGCGGACGACGTTGAGATTGCGCCCCGCCGCGTGCTGCTCCTCGCCGAACAGCGACACCTGCGCGAGCGACGCCTCGGCGCGCTCCGCCTCGCCGAGCGCGATGCCGACGGAGGCGAACAGCGTCGCGCGCCGCGCGTCGATCGCATCGAATGCGCCGGCGCGGATCATCGCCTCGACCACGCGCCGGTTGACCATGCGCTTGTCGACGCGGCGGCAGAAATCGAACAGGTCGCGGAACGGCCCGCCCGCGGTGCGCGCCGCGATGATCGACTCGATCGCCTGCTCGCCGGTGCCCTTGATGCCGCCCAGGCCGTAGCGGATCTGCCGCGTGTCGATGGGCTCGAAGCGGTAGTTCGACGCGTTGACGTCTGGAGGCAGCACCGCGAGCCCGAGCGCGCGCGCGTCGTCGTAGAACTGGCGGAGCTTGTCGGTGTCGTCCATCACCAGCGACAGGTTCGCGGCCATGAACGCGGCGGGATGGTGCGCCTTGAAGTACGCGGTCTGGAAGGCGATCAGCGCGTAGGCGGCGGCGTGCGACTTGTTGAAGCCGTAGCCCGCGAACTTCTCCATCAGGTCGAAGAGCATCGTCGCCTTCGCCTTCGACAGCCCGTTCGCCTCGGCGCCGGCGACGAACGTGTCGCGGTGCAGCGCCATCTCCTCCAGCTTCTTCTTTCCCATCGCCCGGCGCAGGAGGTCGGCGCCGCCCAGCGTATAGCCGCCGATCACCTGCGCGATCTGCATCACCTGTTCCTGGTACACCATCACGCCGTACGTCGGCCCCAGGATCGGCTCCAGCCGCGGGTCGAGGTACTCGACGCGCTCGCGCCCCGACTTGCGCGCGGTGTAGTCGGGGATCAGCTCCATCGGCCCCGGCCGGTACAGCGCGACCAGCGCGATGACGTCCTCGAAGCGCGTCGGCGGAGCCTGCTTCAGCAGCTCGCGCATGCCGCGCGATTCGAACTGGAACACCGCGGTGGTGTTGCCCGTGCGCAGGATGTCGTACGCGGCCTTGTCCTCGAGCGGCAGCGCGTCGAGCTGCAGCGTCGACCCGGGGTCGAGGCGGCGCACGTAGCGCAGCGTCCAGTCGAGGATCGTCAGCGTGGTGAGGCCCAGGAAGTCGAACTTGACGAGCCCGACGGCCTCGACGTCGTCCTTGTCGAACTGCGACATGATCGCGTCGGAGCCCGCCTGCGTGTACAGCGGGCAGAAGTCGGTCAGCTTGCCCGGCGCGATCAGCACGCCGCCCGCGTGCATGCCGACGTTCCGGGTGAGGCCTTCCAGCGCCTCGGCGAGCGAGAGCAGCTCGCGCACCTCCTCCTCGTTCTGCTCGCGCTCGGCGAGCAGCGGCTCCATCTCGCGCGCCTGCTTCAGCGTGATGAGCTTGCCGGGCTGGAACGGGATCAGCTTCGCGATGCCGTCGCAGAAGAGATACGGCAGGTCGAGCACGCGGCCGACGTCGCGGACCGCGGCCTTCGCCGCCATCGTGCCGAATGTCGCGATCTGCGAGACCGAGTCGGTGCCGTACTTGCCCTTGACGTAGTCGATGACGCGGTCGCGGCCGTTCTGGCAGAAGTCGATGTCGAAGTCGGGCATCGACACGCGCTCCGGATTGAGGAAGCGCTCGAACAGCAGCGTGTAGCGCAGCGGGTCGAGGTCGGTGATGCCCAGCGAATAGGCGATCAGCGAGCCGGCGCCGGAGCCGCGGCCCGGACCCACGGGCACGCCGTTCTGCTTCGCCCAGTTGATGAAGTCGGCGACGATCAGGAAGTAGCCGGGGAAGCCCATCTGCACGATCGTCGCGGCCTCGAACTCGAGGCGCGCGACGTACTCGGGCCGCCGCGCGTCGCGGATCGCGGGGTCGGGGTAGAGCGCGGCGAGGCGCCGCTCGAGCCCCGCCGCCGCCTCGGCGCGCAGGTGGGCGTCGATCGTGCGCCCCTCGGGAATCGGGTAGTCGGGAAGGTAGTTCTTGCCCAGCGGTATCGTCAGGTTGCAGCGCTGCGCGATGGCCACCGCGTTGGCGAGCGCCGCCGGAAGGTCGGCGAACGCCGCCGCCATCTCGTCCTGCGTCTTGAAATACTGGTCCTGGGTGAACAGCTTCGGCCGGCGCGGGTCGGCCAGCACGTAGCCCTCGGCGATGCAGACGCGGGCGTCGTGCGCGCGGAAATCCTCGCGCTTGAGGAACTGCACCGGATGGGTGGCGACGACGGGGAGGCCGGTCTCGCCGGCGAGCCGCACGGTCGCCGCCACCAGCGCGTCGTCGTCGGGCTGGCCCGCGCGCTGCACCTCGAGGTAGTAGCGGCCGGGGAAGAGGGCGGCCCAGTCGCGGGCGGCCTTCGCGGCGCCGGCGACGTTGCCCTGCGTCAGCGCCTGCCCGACGTCGCCGTCGCGCGCGCCGGACAGGGCGATCAGGCCGTCGGTGCCTTCCCCGAACCACTCGCGGCGCAACTCGGCGTGGCCGCGGTGCTGGTTCTCCCGGTAGCCGCGCGAAAGCCAGTCGGCGAGCCTCAGGTAGCCCGCGCGCGTCTGCGCGAGCAACAGAATGCGATAGGGCTGGTCGCGCTCGGTGTCGTGCGTGATCCGGACGTCGCAGCCGAAGACCGGCTTCAGCCCCCGCTGCCGCGCGGCGCGGTAGAACTTGACCAGCCCGAACGCATTGCCGAGATCGGTGAGCGGCACCGCCGGCATGCCGTCCGCCGCCGCAGCGGCCACCGCATCGTCGATGCGGACGGTGCCGTCGGCGATGGAGAACTCGCTGTGCAGGCGCAGGTGGACGAAACGGGGTGCGCTCATGGGGAACCGGAATCGGGAGTGTTAGAATTTTACTCCGATCGCCGGATCGTCCGTTTGCCGGCGCCGCCTTTTGTCGGGCTGCTCCCGGCAGCCGATCCGCACCCTCACCGCGCAGGTTCGCCATCGTTTTGCTCACCGCACCCTTTCGCAGCCCGGTCGCCTCCGCGGCGCTGGGCATGGCCGTGTTGCTTGCGCTCTCCGGCTGCGCCACCATGACGCCCGGCGCGCCGGCAGCGGGAGCCGCGGGCGCGCCGCGATCGGCCACCGCCGAGCCGCCGCCGCCCGGCTTCAACCTGTCCGGCTTCCCGCTGCCGTATCGCCAGGGATACGCGGACGGCTGCGTGTCGCAGGGCGGCCGCGAGCAGAAGGACGCCGCGCGCTTTGCCGCCGATGCCGACTACCGGATGGGCTGGCAGGACGGCCGGTCTATCTGCGGCCGCAAGTAGTGTCGCCGCGCCCCGCACCGCCATCACGCCTCCCCCGATGAAGCCGTTCAAGTCGCAACGCGTCTCGCTGCGCGGTCTCGACCACCATGTGCTCACCTGGGGCGACCCGGGCGCGCCCAAGCTGTTCCTGCTGCATGGCTGGATGGACGTCGGCGCGTCGTTCCAGTTCCTCGTCGACGCCTTTGCCGGCGACTGGCACGCGATCGCGCCCGACCTCCGCGGTTTCGGGCGCACCGCATGGCAGGCGCAGGGCTACTGGTTCACCGACTACGTCGCGGACCTCGACGCGCTGGTCGACGTGTTCGCGCCGGACGAAAAGGTCGACCTGGTCGGCCACAGCCTGGGCGGCAACGTCGTCATGCATTACGCCGGCGTACGGACGCAGCGGGTGAGGAGCGTCGCGTCGCTCGAAGGCTTCGGCATCCCGGGCGAAGCCGCAGCCAAGGCGCCGCGGAAGTTCGCGCGCTGGCTCGACGCGCTCCGCGATCCTCCCGTGTTCAAGCCGTATGCCGACATGGACGCCGTCGCCGGCCGGCTGCAGAAGACCAATCCCCGGCTGTCGCGCGAGAAGGCGCTGTTCCTCGCGGCGCACTGGGCGGAGCCGCTGCCGGACGGCCGCGCGCAGCTGCTGTCCGACCCGCGCCACAAGCTGCCGTTTCCGACCGTCTACCGGCTGGAGGAGACCTACGCGATCTGGCGCGAGATCACCGCGCCGGTGCTGTGGGTCGCCGCCACCGACTCCGACATCCTGTCGTGGCTCGCCGACCATCCCGAAGGCGAGGCCGGGACCGACACGCTGGCCGCGGTCCGCCGCCGTATCGCCCATGTGCCGCGCGCGCGCCTCGCGACGATCGCCGACGCCGGGCACATGCTGCACCACGACCAGCCGGCCGCGGTCGCGGCGGCCCTGGAGCCGTTCCTCCTCGCTGGCCGGAACGCCGGGTGAGGCGCGTGCCGTTCCTGCCGCCGCCGGCGGCCGTCGCCGGCGCGATGCGTTGCCGCGCCGCGGGCCCGCGCCGATGAAGCGCTTCATCGTCCGCACCCGCGAGGGCGCGTTCATCGGGATGATCGCGCTGTCGCTGGTCTGGGGCATCAACTGGCTGGTGATGAAGTTCGCGCTGCGGGACGCCGATCCGGTCACCTTCAACATCCAGCGGATCCTGGTCGCGATCGCGACGCTGTTCATCGTACTGGTGTGGCTGCGCCGGCCGCTGCTGCCGCAGTCGTGGGTCGCCGTCGCCGTGACCGGCCTCTTCCAGACGACGCTCAACATGGGCGCGACGACGATGGCGCTGGCCGGCGGCGGCGCCGGACGCACGTCGGTGCTGGTGTTCACGATGCCGTTCTGGACGGTGCTGCTCGCCTGGCCGGTGCTGAACGAGCGGGTGCGCGGCGTGCAGTGGTTCGCCGTGGCGTTCGCGTTCGCCGGGATGGCGCTGGTGGTCGAGCCCTGGAACTGGCAGGGCTCGCTCGCGCCGAAGCTGTGGGCGGTCGCGTCCGGCTTCGGCTGGGCGGCGGGAACGATCTCGATCAAGTATTTCGAGCGCGAGCGGAAGTTCGACATGGTCAATTTCATGGCGTGGCAGATGGTGATCGGCGCGCTGCCGTTCATCGCGCTGCCGCTGGTCTACACGCTGTCCCCGGTGCATTGGAGCCTGGCCTACGCCTCGGCGCTATTGTTCACCGGCGCGATCTCGACCGCGCTGGGCTTCGTCATCTGGATCAGCGTGCTGCGCATCGTCCCGGCCGGCACCGCGTCGCTCAACACGCTGGCGGTGCCGGTCGTCGCGCTGCTGGCGTCGATGGCCGTGTTCGGCGAACGGCTGTCGCCGCTCGAGTGGAGCGGCATCGCCTGCATCAACGTCGGGCTCGTGCTGGTCTCGCTCGGCGCGTGGCGGCACAACCGGCGGGAGCGTCGCGCCGCCGACGAGCCGCCGCCGATCGAAGGGAGTTGACGCCCCCCCCGAAGCGCGCTTCGCGCGCCTCCCCCCGAGGGGGCGCCGCCGCGCCCTTCGGGCGGCCGGGCGGGCGCGGCGGGGCGCGAACGACCGGTAGAATGGGTTGCCGGGCGCGATTCCTCGCGCCGGCGACGCGAACATGACGCCACCGGAACCCCAAGACCTCTCGCAGCTCAGGATTGACCGCAGCCTCGCGCCGGTATCCGCGCGCCGTCGCCGGCGGTGGTACTGGCTGGCGGGCGCCGCAGTGCTCGCGCTGGCATCAGGCGGCTGGTATGCGTCGCAGCCGCGGGTGATCGCGGTGCAGGCGACGCCGATCGTCACGACCTACCCCGCGCAGCAGTTCGTCGTGCTGAGCGCCACCGGCTACGTCGTCGCGCAGCGCAAGGCGGCGATCGCGTCCAAGGCCACCGGGCGCCTCGAGTGGCTGGGCGTCGCCGAGGGCTCGCGCGTGAAGGCCGGCGAAGTCATCGCCCGGATCGACAGCCGCGACGTGGTCGCGCAGGAACAGAGCGCGCAGGCGGCCATCCGTGCCGCGCAGGCCTCGCTGCTGCAGGCGCAGGCGGAAGAGCGCGATGCGATGGCGCAGCAGAAGCGCAACGAGGACCTGCTGGCGAAGGGCTTCGTGTCGCAGGCGACCGTCGACACCGGCCGGTGGCGGTTGGACCGCGCGCTGGCCGGGGTGGCGAGCGCCCGGGCTGCGATCGACGTCGCCGAGGCGAACGCCCGCAACGCGCAGGTCGCCGTCGACTTCACGCAGATCCGCGCGCCGTTCGACGGCGTGATCCTGTCGAAGAGCGCCAACGTGGGCGACCTTGTCACCCCGTTCTCGTCGGCTGCCGACTCCAAGGGCGCGGTGGTGACGATCGCCGACATGACCACGCTCGAGGTCGAGGCGGACGTGTCCGAGTCGAGCCTCGGCAAGGTCAAGGTGGGCCAGCCCTGCGAAATCATCCTCGACGCGCTGCCCGACGTCCGCTTCCGCGGGCGCATCAGCCGGATGGTGCCGACGGTCGACCGCGCCAAGGCGACGGTGATGACGAAGGTCCGCTTCGACGCCATCGACCCCGCGGTGCTGCCGGAGATGAGCGCCAAGGTGGCGTTCCTGTCGCAGGAGGTGACGGCTGACGAGCAGCGGCCGGTGACCGCCGTGAATCCGGACGCGCTCGTCACCCGCGACGGGCGCGCCGTCCTCTTCCTTGTCCGCGACGGCGTCGCCACGGCGGTGCCGGTGGCGGCCGGCGCGAAGATCGGCGGCCTCGTCGCCATCAACGGCGCGGTCAAGGCCGGCGACAAGGCGGTGCAGTCGCCGCCGCCCGATCTCGCCAGCGGCGCGCTCGTCAGGATCGCGGCGAAGTGACGCCGGCGGTCCTTTCGCGCCGCGGCGCCTGATGGCGCCCGCCAGGGACCCGGCCACGGCGCCGCCTGCGCGCGAGCCGCTGGTGGCGATCCGCCACCTGTCGAAGGCCTACGTCCGCGGCGAGCAGGTCATTCCGGTGCTGGTCGACATCAACCTCGACATCGCCCTCGGCGACTACGTCGCGCTGATGGGTCCGTCGGGCTCGGGCAAGTCGACGCTGCTCAACCTCATCGCGGGCATCGACAAGCCCACCGCGGGCGAGATCCGCATCGTCGGCGTCGACATCGCGCGGCTCGGGGAGGCGGACCTCGCGGCGTGGCGCGCGGCCAATGTCGGCTTCATCTTCCAGTTCTACAACCTGATGCCGGTGCTGACCGCGTTCGACAACATCGAGCTGCCGCTGATGCTGACGTCGCTTTCGCGCCGGCAGCGGCGCGCGCGGGTCGAGATGGCGCTGGCGCTCGTCGGCCTCACCGACCGCAGCGACCATTTTCCGAACGAGCTTTCCGGCGGCCAGCAGCAGCGCGTCGCCATCGCGCGCGCGCTGATTTCCGATCCCACGCTGATTGTCGCTGACGAGCCGACCGGCGACCTCGACCGCACGACGGCCGGGGAGATCCTGGACCTGCTCGACCGCCTCAACCGGGAACTCGGCAAGACGATCGTGATGGTGACTCACGACCCGAAGGCCGCGGAGAAGGCGCATCGGATCATGCACCTCGAGAAGGGCGTGCTCGCCGACTGACGCGCCGCGGCCTGTCTTGCGGCGGCCCGGGTCGCCCCGCTCTTTCAGGCGCCGCGCTTCGGCTTGTCGCGCGCGCCCGCGCCGCCCGCGGGCTGCATCTTGCCGGCGTCGAGCAGGTCATTGTCGAGGGCCAGTTCGAGGTCGAGCGTCGGCGGCCGTCGCGTCTTGGCGGCCGGCGTTGCCGGTGCCGCGCGCGGCGCGGGCGCCGCCGCCGCCGCGGGCACCGCCGCCGCCGCGGGCGTGCCGGCGTCGCCGATGGTATCGGCCAGTTGGCGCAGGAAGAGGATGTCCTCGTAGGCAGACAACGAGAACCCCGTACGGCGCCCGGAGCGGTTGTCATGCAGCAAGTCATCGAGGAATTCGCGGCAGGACGGCTTGCCCCAGGCAGCGGTGAGTTGCCGGACGAGATGCGGGTAGGCCTCCAACCCGCGATCGTCGGCGGCCTGCGGCGCCGGCGCGTCCCATTCGGGCGTCGCCGCGTTGAACTGGCGGTGGAATTCGCCGGCGATCTGGCGGAACTCCGCTTCGCGCTGCTCCGAGCGATAGAGGTCGAGGAGCATCAGCCACGCCCCGGGGAACGAGCGCGGCGCCGCCCGGATGTGCTCCTGCAGCACGTCGATCGCGCGGTCGACGCGGTTGAACGCGAGGTAGACGCCCGCCTCCTCGGTCACGTGCGAGAGCTCGCTGACGTCGACGTTGCCCGTGTCGGCGGCGGTCGGATTGGCGCCGGGGCGCGTGACCAAAGCCGCGGGCGAGACGCGGGCAACCGGCGGTGGTGCAGGCCGGGCGCGCGCGGCGGAGGCGACCGGCCCGGCGGAGGCGACCGGCCCTGCGGCCTCGCCGCGCCATGCCGGTCCGTCAGCGGGTCGCGCGCGGCGCTTCTTCCAGGCGAGCAGCGCTGCGATCAGCGCCGCCAGCGCGATGAAGATCGCGGCCAGCGGCCAGCCTTCGCTCCACCACCGTGACAGCGTTGCCTGTGGCGTATTCTTCGCCGCGGTTTCGGCGGCGAGCCGCGCCACGGTCGCGGCTTCGACCTTGCGCATCTCGACCTGCATCCGGTCGACGACGGCGGTCAATTCGGCCACGCGCTGGCGCAGCGCCGCGGTTTCGGCGTCCAGCGGGGGCACGGCGGCGGCGGGTGGTGGCGAGGCAGGGGTGGTGGCGGCTGGCGGCGGCGCAGGCGCAGCACCCTTGGTCTCCGGAACGGGGCCGGCACGCCCGGCGCCGGCGGGCGGCGGTTCGGCTGCCGATAAGGTAAGGCGAGGCCGTGGCGCCTTCGCTGGCGCGGGTGATGCGTCGGGTGCGGCAGGGGGCTTGCCCGTCGGCTGTGCCGGGGCCTTGCCCGTCGGGGCCGGCGGCTTGGCGCGCGCCGGCGGTGGCGGCGGCGGCGCGACCGCCGCGGTCGCTTCGCCGGCGGGGGTGGCGGAGGCCGTGCCGTTGTCCGCCGGCGCGGCGGTCGTGGCCGGCGAGGCTGGCCGCGTGTCGATCGCAGGCACTTCGATCAAGGGAGGATCGAGCAGCAGCGTGTACTCGCGGCGGATCGAAACCCCGCAACCCGCCTGCAGCGTGAGCTTCAGCACCGGGTCATCGATCGGTCGGGCCGAGGTGATCACGACCCGCGCGCCGGCCGCGCTGCGTTCAAGGGTGACGCGGCCCGTCACGAGTTCGGGAATGCCGTCGCCGCTGCGCGCCGACGGCACCAGCCGGAAGCAGTCGCCGGCCAGTTCTTCCGAGGGCGGGGCGATGATCGGGACGACCACGCGCAGCGGCGCGCCGAGGGCGCTCTGCGACGCGATTTCCCCGAGGCCGAGCGCGGACGCGCCAGCGGCCATTCCCCCGAGCGCAACGGGCAACAGGCTGGCAGCCGTCCGGCGCATGAACGCTGCGGATAGTGGAGTTCGTCCGCGGGAAAAGGCAGCCTGCGGGGTCGAGGATGTCATCGCTTTGTTGTTTTGGTCCGGCGGGAGCGGTTGTGGCAAGTGTAGCAGGTACCCGTCGTGATAGGCCCATGCGAGAGCACGAAACGTGCCGCGGCGGCCGCGCGCGCAGCGCGATCGGCTACACTGCCTACCTGTCCCGTTGAACCCGCCGGCGCGGTCCGCGCCGGACTTCCGTCCGAGCCTTGCTGCTGCCCCGAATCGTGTTCCGGAATGCGCTGCGCCACCGGCTGCGGACGGCGCTGACGCTCGTCGGGATCGTCGTAGCCATCACGGCTTTCGGCCTGCTGCGAACCATCGTGGATGCCTGGTATTCCGGCGCCAACGCGAGCTCCAGTGCCCGGCTTGTCACGCGCAGTTCGGTCTCGCTCGTGTTTCCGCTGCCGCTTACCTACGCGCAGAAGCTCCGCCAGGTGACGGGGGTCGTGGGCGTGACCTGGGCGAACTGGTTCGGCGGCGTCTACATCACGCAGCGCAATTTCTTCCCGCAGTTCGCCATCGACGCGCCGAGCTATCTCGCGATGTATCCGGAGTTCGTGCTGCCGCCCGACGAGAAAAAGGCGTTCCTCGCCGATCGCAACGGCGCGGTGGTCGGGCGCAAGCTCGCCGACATGTATGGCTGGAAGGTCGGCGACCAGATCCCGCTGCGGGGAACGATCTACCCCGGCACCTGGACGTTCAACCTGCGCGGCATCTACGACGGCGCCCAGCCCACGACCGACCAGGCGACGATGTTCATCCACTGGGCGCTCCTGAACGAGAGAATCAAGCGCATCTACCCGCGGCGCGCCGACCAGACCGGCGTGTTCATCGAGCAGCTGGCCGATCCGCAGGCGGCGGCCGAAGTCTCGCGCGCGATCGACGCGATGTTCCGGAACTCGCTGGCGGAGACGCTGACCGAGACGGAAAAGGCGTTCCAGCTCGGCTTCGTCGCGATGGCGGAGGCGATCCTGCTGGCGATCGAGGCCGTGAGCTACATCGTGGTCGTGATCATCATGGCGGTGATGGCGAACACGATGGCGATGACCGTCCGCGAGCGGAGCGCCGAGTACGCCACGCTGAAGGCGCTTGGCTTCTCGGGCGGATTCGTCGCGCTGCTGATCGCTGCCGAGTCGCTCGCGATCGCGCTGGCCGGCGGC
This sequence comes from Bordetella parapertussis, assembly GCA_943331295.2. Taxonomy (GTDB): domain Bacteria; phylum Pseudomonadota; class Gammaproteobacteria; order Burkholderiales; family Casimicrobiaceae; genus CAIWHR01. The sequence goes on from CALQLA020000011.1 coordinate 95,723, forward strand.
GTCCTCGGCGTGCTCGCGACGCTGCCGCTCGCCGACGCGTTCGGCGCGACGGTCGGCACGATGTTCCCGTCGGTCGTGGTGAGCGGTCGGACGATGGCGCTGCAGGTCGCGGCGGCGCTGGTCGTCGGCGCCGTCGCCGCCGCGGTGCCGGCGTGGCACGCGGCGCGCGTGCGCATCGTCGACGGCCTGCGGGCGGTGGCATGAACCGGAAGGGCCGCCCCAAGCGCGAACGGCTCCCTATCGGGGGAAAGGCGCGCAGCGCCAGGGGGAGCCGTTCAATGAGCTGCCGGATCCGGCGATGACGCTCCCCTTCTCCTACATCCTGCGCAGCCTGTTCGCGCGGCGGCTCACCACCGCGCTGACGGCGGGCGGCATGGCGCTCGTCGTCTATGTCTTCGCGACGGTCCTGATGCTCGCGGCGGGCCTGCAGAAGACGCTGGTGACGACGGGACAGGACGACAACGTCGTCGTGCTGCGCCGCGCCGCGCAGACCGAAGTGCAGAGCAGCGTCGACCGCGTGCAGGCCGGCATCGTCGAGAGCCTGCCCGACGTCGCCGTCGGCCGCGACGGCAGGAAGCTGCTGTCGCGGGAGCCCGTGGTGCTGATCAACCTGCCCAAGCGCGACACCGGCAAGCCCGCCAACGTCGTGATCCGCGGCGTGACCGACGCCGGCGTGACGCTGCGGCCGCAGATGCGGATCATCGACGGCCGGATGTTCCGGCCCGGCACCTCGGAGATCATCGTGGGCGGCGCGATCGCGCGCGGGTTCCAGGGCACCGGCATCGGCGAGACGCTGCGCTTCGCCTCGCGCGACTGGACCATCGTCGGAATCTACGATGCCGGCCGCACGGGCTTCGATTCCGAGATCTGGGGCGACGCCGAGCAGATGCTGCAGGCGTTCCGGCGCGCGCAGTTCTCGACGCTGGTCTTCAGGCTCGTCGACGGCGGGCGCTTCGACGCGGTCAAGGCGACGATCGAGTCGGACCCGCGGCTGACGCTCGAGGCCAAGCGCGAGACGGGTTTCTACGCCGAGCAGTCGGAGCAGCTCGCGCGCTTCATCAGCTACCTCGGCACGACGATCTCGGTGATCTTCTCGATCGGGGCGATCATCGGCGCGATGATCACGATGTACGCGAGCGTGGCTGCGCGCACCGCCGAGATCGGCACGCTGCGCGCGCTGGGCTTCTCGCGCGCGGCGATCCTCGTCGCCTTCCTGGCCGAGGCGCTGCTGCTGGGGCTCCTGGGCGGCGTGGCCGGCATCGCCGCGGCGTCGCTGATGCAGGCGCTGTCGGTGTCGACCACCAATTTCCAGACCTTCGCCGAGCTCGCGTTCAGCTTCACGCTGACGCCGTCGATCGTGCTGTGGTCGCTCGTCTTCGGGCTGGCGATGGGGTTCGTCGGCGGCTTCCTGCCCGCGGCGCAGGCGGCGCGGATGAAGATCGTCGATGCGCTGCGCGCGGCCTGACGACGCGCCTAGTCCTCGCCTTCCTTCGGGATCACGTCGACGTTGTCGATGAGGCGGGTGGAGCCCAGCCCGGCGGCGCCCAGCACGATCAGCAGGTTGGGGTGGTCGTAGCCTTCGGGATGCGGGATGCGCATGCCGAGGCCGTGGCGGATGGCGATGTAGTCGACCCTCCAGCCGCGCCGCGCGAGTTCCGCGCGCCCGGCCACCTCGAGGTTGGCGTAGTCGTGGCGCCCGGCGGCGATCTCGTCGGCGATCCCGCGCAGCACGCGGTAGAGATTGGGCGCTTCCTGGCGCTCGGCAGGCGTCAGGTAGTTGTTGCGCGACGACAGCGCGAGCCCGTCCTCCGCCCGCACGGTTTCCGCCGGGACGATGGTGATCGGCATGTTGAACTGCTGCACCATGCCGCGGACGATCTTCAGCTGCTGGCGGTCCTTCTTGCCGAACACGGCGACGTCCGGCTGGACGAGGTTGAAGAGCTTCAGCACGACGGTGCACACGCCGTGGAAGAAGCCCGTGCGCGACGCGCCCTCGAGCTCCTCGGCAAGCGGCGGCGGGACGACGCGATACACCTGCGGCGTCGGGTACATCTCCTGCTCGAGCGGCGCGAACAGGACGTCGACGCCGATGCGCTCCAGCCCTTCGCGATCGGCGTCGATCGTGCGCGGATAGCGGTCGAAGTCCTCGTTCGGGCCGAACTGCAGCCGGTTGACGAAGATGCTGGCGACGACGGCGTCGCCGTGCCGGCGCGCGATCTCCATCAGCGTCAGGTGGCCGTTGTGGAGGTTGCCCATCGTCGGCACGAAGGCGACGCGCTCGGCGCCGGCGAGGTGCTGCGACAGTTCAGCGGCGGTGCGGACTATTTGCATTGCGGTAGGGGACGGGGTCCGTTGTTCGAATGGCGAGGGCTCAGAAGCAATGCTCGGGCGCGGGGAAGCTGCCGTCCCTGACCGCGGCGACGTAGGATCGCAGCGCTGCCTCGACGCTGTCCTGCCCGGCCATGAAGTTGCGCACGAACCGCGCGGGGCGGCCGGGCTGGATTCCGAGGGCATCGTACATCACCAGCACCTGTCCGGCACATCCGGGGCCGGCGCCGATGCCGATGACGGGAGCACGCGCGGCGCGGGTCACCGCCTCGCCCAGCGCCCGCGGCACGCACTCGACGACCAGCAGCGCTGCGCCGGCGTCGACCAGCGACTCCGCGTCGGCGATGAGCGCCGCCGCCGCGTCGGCCGTCCTGCCCTGCACCCGGTAGCCGCCCAGCGTGTGCACCGATTGCGGCTGCAGGCCGATGTGGCCGCAGACCGGCACCCCGCGCATGACGAGGAACTCCACGGTCGGCGCGAGCCATGCGCCGCCCTCGACCTTGACCATCTGCGCGCCGGCCTGCAGCGCCGCGACGGCCGCCGCGTAGGCCGCGGCGGGGCTCGCCTGGTAGGAGCCGAACGGCAGGTCGGCAACCACCAGCGGCCGCGCGCAGCCTGCCGCCACGCAGCGCGTGTGATACAGCACGTCGTCGAGGGTCACCGGCAGCGTCGACGAATGACCCTGGATCACCATCCCGAGAGAGTCGCCGACCAGCAGCACGTCGGCGCCGGCCCGCTCGGCCAGCGCCGCGAAGCTCGCGTCGTAGGCCGTCAGCATCGCGATCCTGGTGCCGTCCTTCGCCATCGCCGCCAGCGCACTGGTGGAAAGCCGCCCCGGGCGCGCCGCGGGCGCCGGCGCGGTGTAGGGAGCGCTGCCGCTGCTGCCGTTCATGCCGAAAGCCCAAGGTTGAAGAACTCGCGCTGGCCGCGCATCGAGGCGATGCGCGCCAGCAGCAGGTCGAGGTGCGCCGGGTTGGCGACGAAGTTGAGCCGCTCGCTGTTGACGATCAGGAGCGGCGCCTCGTCGTACTGGTAGAAGTAGCGGCTGTAGGCGTCGGCGAGGCGGGCGAGGTAGTGCGCGGAGATCGTGCGCTCGTAGTCGACGCCGCGCTGGTGCACGCGCTCGACCAGCGTCTCGACCGGCGCCTGCAGATAGATGACGAGGTCGGGCGTCGGCGCCTGCGGCTTCAGGTGCGAGTACATCTTCTCGTACAGCGAGAACTCGGCGTCCGACAGGTTGAGCCGCGCGAACAGCGGGTCCTTGTCGAGCAGGAAGTCGCCGATCGTCGCGCGCCGGAACATGTCGAGCTGGCCGACGCCGGTCAGCTGGTCGAGCCGCTGGAACAGGAAGGTGAGCTGGGTCGGCAGCGCATAGCGCGCCATGTCCTCGTAGAAGCGGGCGAGGAACGGATTGTCCTCGGGGCGCTCCAGCACGACGTCGCCGGAAAGGCGCACGGCAAGCTGCCGCGCGAGGCTCGTCTTGCCCGCGCCGATCGGCCCCTCGACGACGATGTAGCGGCACTTTTCTATGTCCATCGGCGAGGGGTGCGGTCAGTGCGGCACGTGGCTGCGGGTCCGGGCGATCCTCTGTCCGCGCGCGGCGTGCAGCCAACGTCGCGCGAGCCCCCGCCCGGGGATGATCGCCGCGGGGCGGATGTCCGCGAGCGGCCGGAGCACGAAGGCGCGCTCGTGCATCCTGGGGTGTGGCAGCGTGAGCCCCGGCAGCCGGAAGCGGCGACGGTCATATAATAGCAAATCGAGGTCGAGCGTCCGGGGTGCGTTGCGCGCGGTTTCCTGCTCGCGGCGCCGACGCTGCCGGCGCTCGATGCCGTGCAGCGCGGCCAACAGCGCGCGCGGGGGCCGCGTGGTGCGCACCGCGGCCACGGCGTTCACGTAGTCGGGCTGCCGCGCGTCCGCCGGGATCGGCGCCGAGCGGAAGTTGCCCGACACCGCGACGAGCCGTACGCCCGCCAGCCCGGCGATGGCCCTGACGGCGCGCGCGAGCTGCCGCCGCGGGTGGTCGAGGTTGCTTCCCAGCCCGATGAGGGCAAGCGCGGAACTCACTCCGGCGCGTCGTCGGCGGACGGCGTCGCGCCGCCGTCGTCGCTCTTCTTCCTGCCGCGGCTCCTCGACCGGCGCTTCTTCTTCGGCTCGGTGTCCGGGCGCAGCATCGCCTCGCGGTCGTCGTGCGAGGCGTCGGCGAAGCGGTCCCACCAGTCGGCGAGGTCGGCCAGGTCGCCCTCGAGCTCGCCGCTCTGGCAGCGCAACTGCAGGAAGTCCCAGCCGGCGCGGTAGCGCGGGTGCTCGAGCAGCCGGAACGGGCGCTGCCCGGAACGCTGCAGGAAGCGCGGCTGGAGCGCCCAGATCTCCTTGATCGTCGCCTCGAAGCGGCGCGGAATGGCGATCTGCTTCGCCTGCCGCTCCAGCACCTTGTCCATCGCGTCGAACAGCGCCGGTATCGACTTCTCCCCCAGCGTCGTCGCTGCGGTCCAGGTCGCGAGCACCTCGTGCCACAGGAGGGTCGCGAACAGGAAGCCGGGCGACACGCCCCGGTCCTCGCGCACGCGGGCGTCGGTGTTGGCGAGTGCGAGGTCGATGAAGCGCTGGCCCAGCGGCTGCTCGAGAATGACGTCGAGCAGCGGCAGGAGGCCGTGCGCCAGCCCGTGCGTGCGCAGGCTCTTGACGGTCTCGACCGCATGCCCGGACAGCAGCAGCTTCTGCATCTCGTCGAACAGCCGCGCGGGCGGGACGTTCTGTATGAGCGAGGCGAGCTTCGGGATCGGCGCCGCAGTCTTGGCCTCGATGGCCACGCCGAGCTTGGCCGCCAGCCGCACCGCGCGCAGCATCCGGACGGGATCCTCGCGGTAGCGGGTGGTGGGTGGGCCGATCAGCTTGAGCCGGCGGGCACGGATGTCGGCGACGCCGGCGACGAAGTCCCAGACTTCCTCGGTGGCCGGATCGAAATAGAGCGCGTTGATCGAGAAATCGCGGCGCGCGGCGTCCTCGGCCTGCGTCCCGTAGACGTTGTCCGAGAGCAGCCGGCCGTGCTCGTCGGTGGCGTCGTCGCCGGTCTGCGCGGCACGGAATGTCGACACCTCGAGCACTTCGGCGCCCGCGTGCACGTGGACGAGGCGGAAGCGGCGACCGATCAGGAAGGCGCGCCGGAAGAGCGGCTTCACCTCCTCGGGGCGCGCGCTGGTCGCGATGTCGAAGTCCTTGGGCTCGATGCCGAGCAGCAGGTCGCGGACGGCGCCGCCGACGATGAACGCGGTGAAGCCCGCCTCCTGCAGCCGCCGCGTCACCTGCAGCGCGCCGGGGGAGAGCTGGCTCTGCCGGATCGGGTGGTCGTTGCGGCCGTAGACCTTCGGCTTGCTGCCGGCTTTGCCCTGGCCGGGGAGCAACCGGGCGATCAGTCGGCGAATCATCGTGCGGGCGGAGTGACGGAAAAGGCGATGGCGAAAGAATCCAGCGGCGGGTGCCGGAACGGCGCGTGTGCGCCGGTGCCGGCCGGCGCTGCAGTGCCGGCGTGCCGGGTGCAGTGGGAACGGGCCGCGATCATACCATGCGGCGGGTGCCGGTTTCGCGCCGCGCCGCGCCCGGCGGCAGGCCGTCGAGCGTCCACGGGCCCACCGCTTGACGAATGAGGCGCAGCGTCGGCAGCCCCACGGCGGCGGTCATCCGCCGCACTTGGCGGTTCCTTCCCTCCGCGATCGTCAGCTCGAGCCAGGCGGTCGGGATGGCCTGCCGCACGCGGATCGGTGGCACGCGCGGCCAGAGGCCGGCGGGCTCGGCGATGGTCCGGACGGCAGCCGGGGCGGTGACGAAGCCGGGCAGCGCGACGCCGGCAGCCAGCGCCGCCAGCTGCGCCGGCGAAGGCAGGCCCTCGACCTGTGCCCAGTAGGTCTTCGCGAGCTTGTGCCGGGGGTCGGCGATGCGCGCCTGCAGCGCGCCGTCGGCCGTCAGCACCACAAGCCCCTCGCTGTCGGCGTCGAGCCGGCCGGCGGGGTAGACCTCGCGGTCGGCGACGAAGTCGGCGAGCGTGGGCTTGCCGCTGCCGTCGGGCGAGAACTGACACAGGACGCCGTAGGGCTTGTTGAACAGCACGACGCCGCCGGGCGCGGCGACGTCACGGGGCCGCAACGGGCGCGGCGTCACGGCCGCTGGCGGAAAGAATGGCGCATATTGCAGTCCTGCAGCATCGCAGCCGTCCCATGCCTGCACGGTATTGAACGCCGGCATGTCGCGCCAGCCCGATTGACGCCGGTGCCCGTTCGGCCTCGGTCCGCGGAGAACCCGGCATCCAGCGACCGGCATCTGGAGCTCACTGCCGGCGGCCGGAAGATCGCCGCCACCCCGGCTGCAGCCGCAACGGTCCCGACCCGACGATCATCCCCCATATCGTGGGCGTCGGCACGGGTTTCGACATCACGCCGGCGACGATCAGGGGCATCGACGCGGCCGTGGCGGGGCTTGTGGCGGCATGCGGTTGCGCCGGGTCGGGCTTGTGCCGCGCCGGGGTCGCCCCAAGATGGTTAGCGTGGCGGCGATCCTGGTGTCGCGTAAACGCGGGGGGGTGACGCTTACGGCGCAGGCCCGAATTCCAGGGCGCAAATCGAGAGCCCAAATCGAGGGGGCCAAATGAATAGGGCCCGCCAGGCGGCGGGCCCTTTGCGCCAGCCGCACCGAAGCGGTGCGGCAGCGCGAATTGTGCGGGTGATCAGGCGGACTGGATGTTCGAGGCCTGTTTTCCCTTCGGGCCCTGCGTCACTTCGAAGCTGACCTTCTGTCCTTCCTTGAGCGTCTTGAAGCCAGGCATGTTGATCGCCGAGAAATGCGCGAACAGGTCTTCGCCCCCGCCATCCGGCGTAATGAACCCGAAGCCCTTTGCATCGTTGAACCACTTGACGGTTCCGGTTGCCATAGTGTTGCGTCCTCACAGAGTGAACGGGATGGATGCGTTTGGACAGCAAGGACTACGTGCGGCGGACGCAGCGGCGATGCGCGGACGGACCCGACCAGCAGACACTTAGGAGCCAAACAGCGCTTTTTTTACGCGGTTAGGGTGGGTGGCGTCAAGCGCGGGGAGGAACTTTTCGTTCTCCCCTTGAAAAATGTGTTGCAATCATCAAACATAGGGTCGTTTCGACCCCGCAACTTTTCCCTGGACAATGGCCAATCAGCAGCACGACGGCAGTATTCTGGAAGCCGAGAAAACCCGGCTCAAGCCGCCACCACTGTTCAAGGTGCTGTTGCTCAACGACGACTACACGCCAATGGACTTTGTGGTGGTCGTGTTGCAGACTGTGTTCGCAATGAGTCGCGAGAAGGCAACCCAGGTGATGTTGCAGGTGCATCGGGAAGGCATGGGCGTATGTGGAACCTATACCCGCGAAGTGGCTTCGGCGAAGGTCGGTCAGGTGACCGAGTTCGCACGCAAGCACCAGCATCCGCTGCAGTGCACGATGGAGGAGATTTGAGCGTTATGGGATGGAAGGCCCGACGCTGCCGCAGCCTGCGGCATGACGGATCCGGGCATGAGAGGCCGACACGATGATTGCGCAGGAACTGGAAGTTTCGCTCCACATGGCTTTTGTCGAAGCCCGGCAGAAGCAGCACGAGTTCATCACCGTCGAGCACCTCCTGCTCGCGATGCTGGACAATCCGTCGGCGGCGGAAGTGCTGAAGGCCTGTGGCGTCGACCTCGAGGAGTTGCGCGGCGTCCTCGTCGATTTCATCAGCGAGCACACGCCCCGGCTCTCCCCGCACTCGGACTCCGACACCCAGCCGACGCAGGGCTTCCAGCGCGTGATCCAGCGCGCGATCCTCCACGTGCAGTCGTCCGGCAAGAAGGAAGTCACCGGCGCCAACGTGCTCGTCGCCATCTTCGGCGAGAAGGAATCGCACGCCGTCTATTTCCTCAACCAGCGGGGCGTCACGCGCCTCGACGTCGTCAACTACATCGCGCACGGCATCGGCAAGGGCGCGCAGCCCAAGTCGGACAAGGTCGAGCCGAAGGAAGACGCGGAAGGCGGCGGCGAGGGCCAGGGTGCGCTCGAGGCCTACACGATCAACCTCAACCTGATGGCGCGGCAGGGCAAGACCGATCCGCTGATCGGGCGCGCGCTCGAGCTGGAGCGCGTGATCCAGGTGCTGTGCCGCCGGCGCAAGAACAACCCGCTGCTGGTCGGCGAGGCGGGCGTGGGCAAGACGGCCATCGCCGAGGGCCTCGCCCGCCGCATCAACGACAAGGAAGTCCCGGAGATGCTCCACGACTACCAGGTCCACTCGCTGGACATGGGCGCGCTCTTGGCCGGCACGAAGTACCGCGGCGATTTCGAGCAGCGCCTGAAGGCGGTGCTGAAGCAGCTCGCCGACAACCCGAAGTCGATCCTGTTCATCGACGAGATCCACACGATCATCGGCGCCGGCGCGGCGTCCGGCGGCACGCTCGACGCGTCGAACCTGCTGAAGCCGGCGCTCTCCACCGGCGCGCTTAAGTGCATCGGCGCCACGACCTACGCCGAGTACCGGCAGATCTTCGAGAAGGATCACGCGCTGTCGCGGCGCTTCCAGAAGGTCGACGTGCCCGAGCCGTCGATCGCCGAGACGATCGAGATCCTGAAGGGCCTGAAGTCGCGCTTCGAGCAGCACCACGGCGTCAAGTACGCGCCGGCGGCGCTGACGACCGCGGCCGAGCTCTCCGCGCGCTTCATCAACGACCGGCACCTCCCGGACAAGGCGATCGACGTGATCGACGAGGCCGGCGCCGCGCAGAAAATCCTGCCGAAGTCGAAGCAGAAGAAGGTCATCAACAAGGCCGAGATCGAGGAGATCGTCGCCAAGATCGCGCGCATCCCCGCGAAGAACGTGTCCTCCGACGACCGCAACGCGCTGAAGACGCTCGATCGCGACCTCAAGAACGTCGTGTTCGGCCAGGCCAAGGCGATCGACGCCCTGACCTCGGCGATCCGCATGGCGCGCTCCGGCCTCGGCAATCCGCGCAAGCCCATCGGCAACTTCCTGTTCAGCGGGCCCACCGGCGTCGGCAAGACCGAGGTCGCGCGCCAGCTCGCGTATTGCCTGGGCGTCGAGCTCATCCGTTTCGACATGTCGGAATACATGGAGCGGCACGCGGTGTCCCGGCTGATCGGCGCGCCGCCCGGCTACGTCGGGTTCGACCAGGGCGGGCAGCTCACCGAGGCCGTGACCAAGCATCCGTACAGCGTCGTTCTGCTCGACGAGATCGAGAAGGCGCACCCGGAGATCTTCAACATCCTGCTGCAGGTGATGGACCACGGGACGTTGACGGACAACAACGGCCGCAAGGCGGATTTCCGCAACGTCACGCTGATCATGACCACCAACGCCGGCGCGGAAGCGCTCGCCAAGGGCACGATGGGCTTCACCAACAACAAGGAAGCCGGCGACGAGATGGCCGAGATCAAGCGGCTGTTCACGCCGGAGTTCCGCAATCGCCTGGATGCCGTCATCTCGTTCGGCGCGCTCGACCAGGAGGTGATCCTCAAGGTGGTCGACAAGTTCCTGCTCGAGCTCGAGAACCAGCTGCACGAGAAGAAGGTCGACGCGTCGTTCACGCCGGCGCTGAAGGCCTTCCTGTCGAAGAAGGGCTTCGACCCGCTGATGGGCGCGCGGCCGATGGCCCGGCTGATCCAGGACACGATCCGCAAGGCGCTGGCGGACGAACTGCTGTTCGGCAAGCTCGTCGGCGGCGGCAAGGTGACGATCGACATCGGCGACGATGATCGCGTGGTGCTGGCCTTCGAGGAGAACAAGGAGCCCGAACCGGTCGCCTGACCGCTTGTCCGGGGTCCGGTCGACGAACGGCGCCTCGCGGCGCCGTTCGTCTTTCCGGCGTCCGGGCCGGCGTCCGGCGCGAGGGCCGCCGTCAGCCCAGCGTGTCCGCCCAGATGTTCTTCGCCCAGGCGAAGGCGTACTGGCCTTCGATCTCGCTCATCGCAGGCGAGAGGCCGCCGGCGCCAGGGACCGGGGACATGGTCTTCTTCGCCGCGTCGTACTGGTGCACCGACGCGACGTGGACGACGTCGCGGTCGGTGACGAAGCTGTAGCAGGTGTTGTTCATCACCGGCGCGGGGTTCGGCGCCTCGCCCGAGAGCAGCGCGACCACGGCCGCCGCGCAGACCTTCGCCTGCTGGTTCGCCATGTGCCCCGATTTCGGCATGCCTGCGGCGACCTGGATCGCGTCGCCCAGGATGTGCACGTGCGGGATCCGGATCGACTCCATCGTCGTGAAATCGACCTCGCACCAGCGGTCGTTGGCGGTGACCGCGCCGGCGGCGCGTGCGATCGCGCCGGCGCGCTGGGGCGGCAGCACGTTCAGCACGTCCGCCTTCACGTCGTCCTGCGTCTCGAACCGCGCGGTTCGGGTCCGCGCGTCGACGTCGGTGAGGACGTAGTTGGGACGGTATTCGACGAGGCCCCTGTACTCCTCGCTCCACGCCCGCTTGAACAGCGCCGGCTTCGACGTGACGTCGCCGTTGCCGTCGAGGACCAGCACTTTCGACCTGGGCTTGGCGCGCTTGAAGTACCACGCCGCCTGGCACGCCCGCTCGTACGGCCCGGGCGGGCAGCGGTAAGGGGCGACGGGGACCGAGATCGCGAACACGCCGCCGTCGGGCATCGCCTCGAGCTGCCGGCGCAGCGCGACCGTCTGCGGGCCGGCCTTCCATGCGTGCAGGATGCCCGCCTGTGCCTCGGCGCCCTCGAGGCCGCGCACCTTGTCCCACATGAACTCCACGCCCGGGGACAGGACGAGCCGGTCGTAGCGCAGCACCTGGCCACCCGCCAGCGTGACGGTGCGCTTGTCGGCATCGACGCCGACCGCCGTGTCCCGGACGAGCTTCACCCCGTGCCGACGCACCAGGTTGTCGTAGCCCGACGTGACGTCGGCGATGGACTTCGAGCCGCCGATGACCAGGTTCGACAGCGGGCAGGACACGAACTCGCGCTCGGCCTCGACCAGCGTGACGTCGATCACGCCGTCGCTCCACATCCGGATGTACTTCGCCGCGGTGGCGCCGCCGAAGCCCGCGCCGACGACGACGACCCTGGCGCCCTTGCCGCCGGTCGTCGCGCAGCCGGGGAGCGCGGCCAGCGCGGCGGAGGCGCCGACGCCGGTGAGGAACACGCGTCGGTCCATGGTCATCGCCCCGCCGGCTTCTGCGCGGCGAACCAGCCGGCGATGAGATCGACCTGCTCGGGGGTGTAGCCCTTCGCCAGTTGCTGCATCACCGACGCCGGACGGGCGCCGCTCCGGAATTCCTCCATCTTGCGGACGAGATCCGCCTGCGGCATGCCGGCGAGCGACTCGAAGCCGCCCGCGCTGGCGCCGTTCGTGCCGTGGCAGTTGGCGCAGGTCGCGGCGAGGCTGCGGGCGACGCGGGCATTCGTGTCGGCGAGCGCGGGGGCTGAAGCGAGTGCCGCCGCCGTGATCGCGAGTCGGAAAAGGGCTGCAGGCAAGGCGTACTCCTTCCGGGAGGCGGGGCAGGGGGGATCCGAGTGCCGGAGGATTGTAGCGCTCCCGCGCCGGCGGCGTTATGCCAAGAATGAAAATGCATTTCAATGTTTGCCGGGGGTGCGACTCGGTGTGGAATGGATGCCCGACAGGTATTGTCGCTGTATATCAATGACCTGACGACGAGTCGGCTTCCGTGCCGATCGACCCCCGGTCGGATTGCTACTGCATCGCAGCACCGAATTGTGTAATTTTCTTCCGCTATGTGAAAATCAATTCTAACAACATGATTTTGAAGAAAAAATATTGTATTGCGGCGCAATATTTTGCTTGTCAGCATGCCTTGGAATTGCTAGTGTGGCTCCAACACGAGCGGCCGCATCGCAACCTCGGTATGCGGCCCGATTCAGGGCTTGGGTAGCATCGAAACCCCATCCATGCCCGCTCGACCGGACGAGTGATCCTCGCCGGTCCGTGCAGCGGTGCGTCGGCGGCTGGTCCGCCGGATGCATCGCACCGTGGAATGCCCGGGCGCCGGTACAAGCGCACCGAGGTTCCGCTGACCAACGCGCCGGTCGGTTGCGCGATCACCGGTTGATCGCGCCGCTGCCGGATTGGCCACCACGCAAATGATGGGAGCACCGAATGAACTATGACCTCGAAGCGGCACGACTGAAGAAGGACTGGGCGGAAAATCCGCGGTGGAAGGGCATCCAGCGGGGCTATACCGCGGAAGACGTCGTCCGCCTGCGCGGCTCGATCCAGATCGAGCACACGCTCGCCCGTCGCGGCGCCGAGAAGCTGTGGAAGCTGATGCAGGACGAGCCCTTCGTCAACACGCTGGGCGCCATGACCGGCAACCAGGCGATGCAGCAGGTGAAGGCCGGACTGAAGGCGATCTACCTGTCCGGCTGGCAGGTCGCCGCCGACGCGAACATCGCGGGCGAGATGTACCCCGACCAGTCGCTGTATCCGGTGAATTCGGTACCGAACGTCGTGCGCCGGATCAACAACACGTTCCTGCGCGCCGACCAGATCCAGCACGCCGAGGGCAAGGGCGACATCGATTTCTTCGCGCCGATCGTCGCCGACGCCGAAGCCGGCTTCGGCGGCGTGCTGAACGCCTTCGAGCTGATGAAGGCGATGATCGACGCCGGCGCGGCCGGCGTCCACTTCGAGGATCAGCTGGCGTCGGTCAAGAAGTGCGGGCACATGGGCGGCAAGGTCCTCGTCCCGACGCGCGAAGCGGTCGAGAAGCTGGTCGCCGCGCGGCTCGCCGCCGACTGCATGGGCGTCCCGACGATCCTGCTCGCGCGCACCGACGCCGAAGCGGCCGACCTCGTCACCTCGGACGTCGACCCGATCGACAAGCCCTTCTGCACCGGCGAGCGCACCGTCGAGGGCTTCTACCGCACGAAGGCGGGCCTTGGCCAGGCCGTGTCGCGCGGACTCGCCTACGCCGCCTACGCCGACCTCATCTGGTGCGAGACCGGCAAGCCGGACCTCGCGTTCGCGCGCCAGTTCGCCGAGGCGATCCAGGCGAAGTACCCGGGCAAGATGCTCGCGTACAACTGCTCGCCGTCGTTCAACTGGAAGAAGAACCTCGACGACGCGACGATCGCCAAGTTCCAGCGCGAGCTGGGCGCCATGGGCTACAAGTTCCAGTTCATCACGCTGGCGGGCTTCCACAGCCTCAACTACTCGATGTTCAACCTCGCCCACGGCTATGCGCGGAACAACATGACCGCGTTCGTCGAGATGCAGGAGGCGGAATTCGCGGCGGCCGACAAGGGTTTCACCGCGGTCCGGCACCAGCGCGAAGTCGGCACCGGGTACTTCGACGCCGTCACCACGACGGTCCAGGGCAGCCAGTCGTCGACGACCGCATTGAGCCATTCGACGGAGGACGAACAGTTCTTCGACAAGAAGAAGGTGGGTCTCGCCGTCGCGAACGGCTGATCACCACCGGGTACGGTTGTGCAGCGACCGCGCCCTCACGAGGGGCGCGGTTTTTTTTCGCCTTCGGGACCGTCACCCCGGGAGACGGGCTTGCGGCGGCGGCGCGGCGCCGGATAATCGGCGCATGGCTGCTTCGAGCGCGGGACGAGGTGCGGCGCCGCCGGTCGGGCGCGGCGCTTCGCGCCGCCTCTTCTTCGCCGTGCTGCCCGACGCCGGCGCGCGCGTCGCGGTGGACGCGCTGGCATGCGCCGTCGCGCAGGCGACCGGCGGGCGGGCGCCGCCTGCGTCGAACCTGCACCTCACGCTCGCCTTCCTGGGCGCCGTTCCTGCCGTCCACGACGCGACGCTCGCCGCGATCGGCGCGCACTGCGCACGCCTGGCGTCGCCGTTCGCGTTCGCGCTCGACCGCGTCGGCCACTTCCGCGGTGCGCGGGTCGCCTACGCCGCGCCGCCGGCGGTGCCGGATGCGCTGGCGCGGATCGTCCGCTGCCTGCAGGCCGAGTTGCGCGGCGCCGGCCTGCCGGTCGAGGATCGCCCGTTCGCGCCGCACGTGACGCTGGCGCGGCGCGCGGCGCGCGCGCCCGGCCCGGGGCCGATCGCGCCGATCGCGTGGCACGTGGACGCGCTGGTGCTGATGATTTCGGAGCCGGCGCCCGGCGGCGTGCGCTACCGGGCACTCGACGCGTGGCAGCTCGCGCCGGTCGCGGCCGGGTGACGCCGGCCCCGCCGGTGCTGGCGCTGGCCGCGCCGGTTGCGATGCCGTAGAGTCTTTGGTAGCCGATCCGTCGGTGCGAGGAACCGCCGCGTGCATACCCAGTCCGCCGTCACGACCTTCCTGTTCACCGATATCGAGGGCAGCTCCCGGCTCTGGGAGGCGCAGCCCGCCGCGATGGGCGCCGCGCTGGCACGGCATGACGCGATCGCACGGGCCGTGGTCGAGGCGCATCGCGGCGTCCTCGTGAAGATGACCGGCGACGGCCTGCACGCCGCCTTCGACGCGCCGGGCGACGCCGTGGCCGCCGCGCTGGCGCTGCAGCAGGCGTTCGCCGATCCGGCGACGACCTCCGGCCTTCCGCTCCGGGTGCGCTGCGGCGTGCACTTGGGCGCCGTCGAGCGCCGCGACAACGACTTCTTCGGCGCGATGGTGAACCGCGCGGCACGGATCATGGCCGCCGCGCACGGCGGTCAGGTGCTGCTGTCGGACGCCGTCGCGGCGGCCGTCGCGGACCGCCTGCCGCCCGGCGCGGGGCTGCGCGACCTGGGGGCGGTGCGCCTGCGCGACCTCGCGAGCCCGGAGCGTGTCCATCAACTCCTGCACCCGCAGTTGCGGCGCGAATTCCCCGCGCTGCGCTCGCTCGAGGCGACGCCGAACAACCTGCCGCAACAGGTGACGTCGTTCGTCGGTCGCGCGCAGGAACTGGCCGACGTCAAGGCGCTGCTCGGGCGCACGCGGCTCCTGACGCTGCTGGGGGCGGGCGGCCTCGGCAAGACGCGGCTGTCGCTGCAGGCCGCCGCGGACGTCCTGGACGACTACCCGGACGGCGTGTGGTTGGTCGAGCTCGCGCCGCTGACCGATCCGCGGCTGGTGCCGCAGGCGGTCGCCGCGACGCTGGGCGTCAAGGAGGAGCAGGGCGCAACACTCGTCGATTCGCTGCGCCGGCACGCCGCCGGGCGGCGCTCGCTGCTGATCCTCGACAACTGCGAGCACGTCATCGAGGCCGCCGCCCTTCTCGCGACCGCGCTGCTGCAATCCGCGCCGGACCTCACGATCATGGCGTCCAGCCGGGAGCCGCTGCGCGTGCCTGGCGAGGCCACGTACCCTGTCCCCTCGCTCGCCGTGCCGGATGCCCGGGCGGCGGCCACGCCGGAAGCCGTCCTCCCCTATGCCGCCGTCCGGCTCTTCGTCGAGCGTGCGACCGCCGTGCAGCCGGCCTTCGTGCTCGACGCAGGGAATGCCTCCGCCGTCGCCGGCATCTGCCGGCGCATCGACGGGATTCCGCTGGCGATCGAGCTTGCCGCGGCGCGCGTGCGCACCCTGTCGGTGGCGACGCTGGCCGAGCGGATCGGCGACCGCTTCCGCCTGCTGACGGGCGGCAATCGCACGGCATTGCCGCGCCAGCAGACGCTGCGCGCGCTGATCGACTGGAGCTACGACCTGCTGTCGGCCGACGAGCGCACGCTGCTCGCGCGGCTTTCCGTGTTCGCGGGCGGCTGGACGCTCGAGGACGCCGAAGCCGTCACCGCGGGCGGGACTCTCGGCGCGGATGCGGTGCTCGACCTCCTGACCGGCCTCGTCGACAAGTCGCTGGTCGCGAGCGAGGCCGAAGGCGAGCGCTACCGGCTGCTCGACACCGTGCGGCAGTACGCGCAGGAGCGGCTGGACGCGTCCGGCGAGCGGCGCGCCGTCGCCGATCGCCACCTCGCCCATTTCCTCGGCGTGGCCGAAGCTGCCCGCCCGGAACTGGTCGGGCCGCGCCAGGGCTTCTGGCTCGCGCGGCTCGACGCGATGCGCGAGAACCTGATCGCGGCGCACGCGTGGTGCGATCACGCCGGGGACGGCGGCGAGCGGCGCCTGCGGCTCGCGTCGGCGATGCGGCGCTACCTGATGATGCGCGGCATGCTGGAACTGGGCTGGCGCATCGCCGTCGAGGCGCTTGCCCGGCCCGATGCGCAGGTGCGCGGACGGGCGCGTTGCCGCGCGCTCGCGGATGCCGGCCATCTCGGATCCTGGATGGGACGCTACGCCGACGCCCAGCGCTACCTCGAGGAAAGCCTCGCGATCGCGCGCGAGCTGGAGGACAGCGAGGGCGTGGCGCTCGTGCTGCAGCCGCTCGCACTCGCCGCGCTGGGCCAGGGCGACCACGTCGCCGCGCGGGCCTGCCTCACCGAGGCGCTGGCGCTCGAGGAGGCCCAGGGCAACCGGCATGGCGTGGCCGGGGTGATCAACGCACTGGCACAGATCCATCGCGCGCAGGGTGAGCTCGACGTCGCGGCGCCGCTCTACGAGCGCGTGCTGACGCTCGCGCGCGGACTGGGCGACCGCGAGATCATCGCGATCGGCCTCCTCAACCTCGCGATGGTTTCCATCGGGCAGGGCGCGACGGAACGCGCGGCGCCGATGCTGCTCGAGGTGCTGGCGATCGCCGGGGAAATCGGGTCGAAGCCCGCGGGCCAGAGCGTGCTCGAAGTGTGCGCCGGCTACGCGGCGTGGCGCGGCGACTGGACCCAAGCGGCGCGGTTCTTCGGCGCCGCGGAAGCCCACATGGCCGAGACCGGCATCCATCGCGACCCGGCCGACGAGGCATTCCTGATGCCGCTGATCGCGCGGGCACGGGCGGCGCTGGGCGAGGCGGCGTTCGGCGCCGCGGCTGCCGCAGGCCGCGCGCCCGGCTACGACGCTTCCATCGTGGAGGCGCACGCCGTGCTGTCGGCGCTCGCAGGGCGAGGGACGACGCCGTAGCGGAACCGCGCGGCTCGGAAGCGATCCCGTCGCCGCGCCGCCGCGTGCCTGGGGGGCGGATCTGCTAGTTGTAGATCACCCAGGGATCGAGCGGTTCGACGGCGGCGTGCCAGCCCCGCGCGACCTTGGCGTTGATCACGTACTTGACCACCGTCGTGCGCTCGGGCCGCGCCTTCAGCGTGCAGCTGAACGACTTCTCGTCGGGGGCCGGCCCGCAGTCGAAGTGCGACCCGTTCGTGCGCAGGACGATGCCATCCTTCCCGGAGAACGAGAAGTCCTCCTTGTCCGCGGCCGCGAGCCGCCAGGTGACCGTCGGGCTGTCGCGGCTGATCACGACGAAATCGACGGCGGTCCGGACGCAATTGCGAAAGAACGAGCAGCTGCGGTCGATCTGGACCTCGACCACGCATTCCTTCTCTTTCTCGCAGGCGACCTGCGTCGCGGCGCGGTCGCCGACGTTGAGGCCTGCGTACTGCGTCGACGCGCATGCCGCCAGCAGCAGCGCGGCAGCGAAAGCGGTTGCCAATGATGGAACTCTCATTCGCGTGCTCCCTGGTTGTGAACCGTCGAGGTGACCGCACCGCGGCGGCGGCGCTTTCCCTCGCGACGCCTCGACGGTGCTCCGTCATTGCACGCCGACCGTTGCCGATGGCGTGCAGCGCCTATGTCATCACGAGCGGGGCGGCTTGTCGAGTGGCGCCCGGGGAGGGCGGCCGCCGGGCGGGCGGGAAGGCAGCGCGGGCGCTACGTGCCGCGTGCCACCGGCCGCGCCGGGTCGGCGCACCATTCGCTCCACGAGCCCGGATAGAGCCGCGCGCCCGGCAGGCCCGCCACCTCCATCGCCAGCGCATTGTGGCAGGCGGTCACGCCCGAGCCGCACTGGTGCACGACGACGCTCGCGGGCCGTGTCCCGAGGAGCGCCGCGAATCCGGCGCGCAGTTCCGCGGCCGGCCGGAACGTGCCGTCGGGCTGGAGGTTCCGCGCGAACGGATGGTTGACCGCGCCCGGAATGTGCCCGGCGACAGGGTCGAGCGGCTCGACGTCGCCGCGGTAGCGCTCGGGCGCGCGGGCGTCGACGACCAGCAGCGAGCCGCGGCCGAGGTCGGCCAGCAGGTCGTCGGCGTCGACCGTACCGGCGCCGGCTCGCGGCACGAAGGTCGCGCCCCGCGGCGTGGGCGCTTCGCCGGTCGTCGCGCGGCCCTCGGCGACCCATTTCGCGTAGCCGCCGTCCAGCACGGCAACCGTGTCGTGACCCAGCCAGCGCAGCATCCACCACAGGCGCGAGGCGTACATCCCGTTGCCCTGGTCGTAGACCACCACCTGCGCGT
This sequence comes from Bordetella parapertussis, assembly GCA_943331295.2. GTDB lineage: Bacteria > Pseudomonadota > Gammaproteobacteria > Burkholderiales > Casimicrobiaceae > CAIWHR01. The sequence goes on from CALQLA020000011.1 coordinate 114,291, forward strand.
CGCGGTCGATGCCGAGACGCCCGAATACGGCAGCGGCGGCCTCCGGGGAAGGCAGCGGGTGCCGGCCGTTGCGCCCCGACTTGGCCGCCGACAGGTCGCGGTCGAGATGCGCGAAGCGCGCGCCGGGAATGTGCCCGGCGGCATACTGCGCCTCGCCCCAGGCGTCGGCCGCCGCGAGGTCGTGGCGCAGGTCGACGACGACGAGGTTCGGCGCGCCGATGCGCGCGGCGAGTTCGGAAGTGGCGACGAGCGTCGTAAGCATGGTCATGGGCACGGGCAATGAGAGCGGGATGAAGGCAGGGCCGGCGAAGAGCCGCGCAACGGTGGGAAGACGCGCGCGGCGCCGCTACTTCCGGGCGGCTTCGTGGTCGACTTCGCGGCGCAGGAACTCGTGGAAGTGCTGCATGCCGTCTTCCATCGGCGACTGGTACGGGCCCACCTCGCTGCGTCCCGCGCGGTACAGCGCGAGGCGGCCGGCATCCATCCGCTCGGCGATCTCGTCGTCCTCGATCGCCGTCTCCATGTACGCGGCCTGCTCGGCCTCGACGAACTCGCGCTCGAACAGCGCGATCTCCTCGGGGTAGTAGAACTCCACGATGTTGGTCGAGCGGTCCACGCCGCGCGGCACCACGGTGCTCACCACCAGCACGTGCGGGTACCACTCGATCATCACGTTGGGGTAGTACACCATCCAGATCGCGCCGAACGGGGGCTGCTCGCCGCGGTAGAAGTCGAGCACCGCCTTGTGCCAGCGCTCGTAGGTCCGCGTGCCGGGCTTCGCGAGGCCGTTGTTGATGCCGACGGTCTGCACCGAGTGCCAGGCGGAGAACTCCCACTTGAGGTCGCTGCAGGTGACGAACTGGCCGAGCCCGGGGTGGAACGGCGCGACGTGGTAGTCCTCGAGATAGACCTCGATGAAGGACTTCCAGTTGTACTTGCAGTCGTGGACCTCCACGCGGTCGAGCACGTGGCCCGAGAAGTCGAACCGGTCGAGCGCGGTGATCGACGCGAGGTCGCGGGCGACGTCGCGCGGGCCGTCGAACAGCAGGCCGCGCCAGTTCTGCAGCGTCGAGCGGCCGAGGTCGAGGCACGGCTTGTCGTCGAAGTGCGGCGCGCCGAGGAACTCGCCCTTCAAGTCGTAGGTCCAGCGGTGGATCGGGCAGACGATGTTCTGCGCGTTGCCCCGGCCCTTCAGCATGATCGCCTGCCGGTGCCGGCAGATGTTCGACAGGAGTTCGATCCCGCTGCGGTTGCGCACCAGCACCTGCGCGCCGTCGCGCGCTTCGAGGGCGTGATAGTCGCCGACGTTGGGCACCATCAGCTCGTGGCCCACGTAGCCCGGCGCGCGGCTGAACAGCGAACGCTGCTCGGCGGCGTAGACATCGGGGTCGCAGTACCAGGAGACCGGGAGTTGCGACGTGGCGCCCCGGAACTGACCCGCAGTGGCGAGATCGGACATCAGCCCTCCAGTTCGTCGCGCATTGAAATTGAAGCCAACCAACCCAACCCAACAACCCGGGACGATTACGGCGCGTGAATGCAACTTCAGGCCGCCCCGGACCGCTCTGCTAAGTCGGCCGCGCGAGGAGTTCGCTGAGGCCGCATCGGTAAACGTGTTAGTATACAAGGCTGTTCGAAAGCGGGTCAACCTTGCACGCGTCGTCCGCGTCGGCGGACAGCCGATGCACCGCGCGACGACGGCCTTGCCGCTTCGGCGCGCTGCATGCGCCTGACGCGTCCGGTGCGGCGCAGACGCTGTCCCACTGTCCTGTCCTGCCCGCGACTCATCGCCCGTCAACTCCTCCCGATCCCGCGATGGCCACTTCCCGCACCGCCCCCGCCAGTTTCGAGACCGCGCTCGCCGAGCTCGAGGAAATCGTCGCGACGATGGAAGGCGGCCAGCTTCCGCTCAAGGATTCGCTCGCCGCCTACCAGCGCGGCGCGGCGCTGCTCAAGTTCTGCCAGGCGACGCTGAAGGACGCGCAGCAGCAGGTCGAGGTGCTGGAGAAGGGCGTGCTGAAGACCTTCGACGCGCCCGGCCGCGGCATGACGCCGGACGAGGCGCCGGACGACGATGACTCCTGACCTCGCCTGGGCTGCCTGGGCCCGGGAACGGCAGCAGCGGGTCGAGGCCGAACTCGAGCGCCGGCTCCCCCCCGACGGTGAGGGCGCGACCACGCTGCACCGCGCGATGCGCTACGCGGTGCTGGGCGGCGGCAAGCGCGTGCGCCCGTTGCTGGCCTACGCCGCGGGCGAACTGGCCGGCGCCGGCATCGCAGCCGTGGACGCCGTCGCCGTCGCCGTCGAGATGGTCCACGGCTATTCGCTGGTCCACGACGACCTTCCCTGCATGGACGACGACACCCTGCGCCGCGGCAAGCCGACGTGCCACGTCGCGTTCGGCGAGGCGACGGCGCTGCTCGCCGGCGACGCGCTGCAGGCGCTGGCGTTCGCCGTGCTGGGCCGCGGCGCGCTGCCCGACCCCGCGACGGCCTGCACGCTGCTGGCGGACGCCGCCGGCGTCCTGGGCATGGCCGGCGGCCAGGCGACCGACCTCGAGGCCACCGGCACCGTGCTCGACCTGCCGCGCCTCGAGACGATGCACCGCATGAAAACCGGTGCGCTGATCCGCGGCGCCGTCAGGCTGGGCGCCGCCGCGGGACGGCCGTTGGCCGCCGGCGAGGTCGCCGCGCTCGACGCCTATGCGCGCGCTGCCGGCCTCGCGTTCCAGGTCGTCGACGACGTGCTCGACGTCGAGGGCTCGGCGGCATCGCTCGGCAAGACCGCCGGCAAGGACGCGGAGCAGGGCAAGTCGACGTTCGTGTCGATCCTGGGGCTCGCCGAGGCGAAGGCCCGCGCCGAAGCGCTGCGCCGCGAGGCGCACGCCGCGCTCGCGCCGTTCGGCGGCAGCGCGCGGCGGCTCGCCGAGCTCGCCGACTGGATCGTGCTGAGGACGAACTGATGCACCCGCTGCTCGACCGGATCGACGAACCCGCCGCGTTGCGCCGCCTCGCGCGCGCAGAGCTGCCGCAGCTCGCGGCGGAACTGCGCGCCTTCCTGCTCGAGTCGGTCGGCCGCACCGGCGGTCACCTGTCGTCGAACCTCGGCACCGTCGAACTCACCGTCGCGCTGCACTATGTGTTCGACACGCCGAACGACCGCATCGTCTGGGACGTCGGCCACCAGACCTACGCGCACAAGATCCTCACCGGGCGCCGGGCGGCGATGAGCCGCCTGCGCATGGCCGGCGGGCCGTCGGGCTTTCCGCGGCGCGCGGAAAGCCCCTACGACACGTTCGGCACCGCGCATTCGTCGACGTCGATCTCCGCCGCGCTCGGCATGGCGATCGCGGCGAGGCAGAAGGGCGAGGACCGCGCGGTGATCGCCGTGATCGGCGATGGCGCGATGAGCGCGGGGATGGCCTTCGAGGCGCTCAACAACGCGGGCACCTCCGGCGCGAACCTGCTCGTGATCCTGAACGACAACGACATGTCGATCTCGGAGCCGGTCGGCGCGTTCAACAACTACCTCGCGCGGCTCCTGTCGGGCCGCGCGTACAACTACGTCCGCCGCGGCGGCAAGGAAATGCTGGCGCGGCTGCGGCCGGTGCAGGAGCTCGCCAAGCGCTGGGAAGAGCACATGAAGGGCATGGTCCTGCCCGGCACGCTGTTCGAGGAGTTCGGCTTCAACTACATCGGCCCGATCGACGGGCACGACCTCGACACGCTGACGACGACGCTCGCCAACGTGCGCGAGCTGAAGGGACCGCAGCTGCTCCACGTCGTCACCCGGAAGGGCCACGGCTATCCGCTCGCGGAGGACGACCCGATCCTCTATCACGGCGTGTCGAAGTTCGACCCCGCCGTCGGCATCGTCGCGAAGCCCGCGACGCGGCCCGCCTACACGCAGGTTTTCGGCGACTGGCTGTGCGACATGGCGGCGCGCGACGACCGCGTGATCGGCATCACCCCGGCGATGCGCGAAGGCTCGGGCCTCGTCCGCTTCTCCCAGGAGTATCCCGACCGCTACTTCGACGTCGGCATCGCCGAGCAGCATGCGGTGACGTTCGCCGCCGGGCTTGCCTGCGAGGGCCTGAAGCCGGTGGTCGCCATCTACTCGACGTTCCTGCAGCGCGCCTACGACCAGCTGATCCACGACGTCGCGCTGCAGAACCTGCCGGTGCTGTTCGCGATCGACCGCGCCGGCATCGTCGGCGCCGACGGCGCCACCCACGCGGGCGCGTTCGACCATTCGTACCTGCGCTGCCTGCCGAACATGATCGTGATGGCGCCCTCCGACGAGGACGAGTGCCGGCAAATGCTCTACACCGGGATCCTGCACGACGGCCCGGCGGCCGTGCGCTACCCCCGCGGGACGGGACCGGGCGCCGTGCCGCGCGCGGAAATGACGGCACTGCCGATCGGCCGCGGCGAGGTGCGGCGCGAAGCGCGCCCGCGCGCGCACCGCATCGCGATCCTCGCCTTCGGCAGCATGCTGGCGCCGGCGCTCGAGGCGGCCGAGGAGATCGACGCCACCGTCGCCAACATGCGCTTCGTGAAGCCGCTCGACGCGGCCCTGATCGCGCGCCTCGCCCGCGAGCACGACGCCTTCATCACCGTCGAGGAGAACGCGATCGCCGGCGGCGCCGGGAGCGGCGTGGCCGAAGTCCTCGCCGCGCAAGGCATCTCCATTCCCATCCTGCACCTCGGGCTGCCCGACCGCTTCCTCGATCACGGCGATTCCGCGGAGATCCTCGCCGCGGCGGGGCTCGACGCCCGCGGCATCGTGGCGGCGACGCTGGCGCGCTTCGGCCAGCGCCGGCAGGACGTCCGCGCCAAGCCCGCCGCCTGAGGCGCGCGGACCCTCGCCGCAGCGCTCCCCGGCCCATCAGGTAGAATTTCGGCCATGAATCGTCCCGACAACCCGCAAACGCTGTTCCCGATCCCCGACGTGCAGTCGGGCAGCGACGAGCGCGAGCTCGCGATCGACCAGGTCGGCATCAAGGGCCTGCGCTATCCGCTCTCGTTCGCCGATGCGGGCGGCCTCGCCCAGCCGACGATCGCCGACTGCAGCGTCTACGTCGCGCTGCCGGCCGACCGCAAGGGCACGCACATGTCGCGGCTGGTCGCGCTGCTCGAGGCGCGCACCGACCCGGCGCTGCCGCCGCTGTCGACCGCGAACTTCCACGAGCTCCTCGACAAGCTGCTCGTGCTGCTCGAGGCGCCGGCCGGCCGGATCGAGTTCGCGTTCCCGTTCTTCATCCGCAAGACGGCGCCGGTGTCGGGCGTCGCGAGCCTGCTCGACTACCAGGCGCGGCTCACCGGCGAGACGCTGGACGGCCGCTACCGGCAGCTGGTCGCGGTCGCGGTGCCAGTGACCTCGCTGTGCCCGTGCTCCAAGGAAATCTCGGAATACGGCGCGCACAACCAGCGCTCGACGGTGACGATCACCGTGCGCCCGCGCGCGCCGCTGCACCTGACCGACCTGATCCGCGTCGCCGAGGAGGAGGCCTCCAGCGAGCTCTACGGGCTCCTGAAGCGCGCCGACGAGAAGTACGTGACCGAGCGTGCATACGACAACCCGAAGTTCGTCGAGGACCTCGTGCGCAGCATCGCCGCGCGCCTCGCCGCCGACGCCCGCCTCGACGGCTTCTCCGTCGAGGCCGAGAACTTCGAGTCGATCCACAACCACTCGGCCTACGCGCGGATTGCCCGCGGGCTGTAGCGCCGCGCCGCGGTACCGCCGCACCGACTCCCCTGCAATGCGTGACGTTGCCATCTTCCGCTTCTCCCCGACCGAGGGGCCGGCGTACTTCGCCGACTGGCTCGACGCCCGCGGCATCGGCCGGCGCCTCGTCGCGCTGGACGAAGGCGCGTCGGTGCCGGCCGACCCGCGCGCGTTTGCCGGGATCGCGATGATGGGCGGTTCGATGAGCGTCAACGACCCGCTGCCCTGGGTTGGCCCCCTCGCGGCGCTGCTGCGCGCGGCCGTAGCGGCCGAGGTGCCCGTGATCGGCCACTGCCTCGGCGGGCAGATGCTCGCGCGGGCGCTCGGCGCGCCGGTCACCCGGGCGCGCGAAACCGAGATCGGCTGGATCGACGTCGAGGTCGCCGATCCCGCGGCTGCCGGCGAATGGTTCGGCGGCCGGTCCGCGTTCGAGGTCTTCCAGTGGCATAACGAGGCGTTCGCGCTGCCCCAGGGCGCCACGCGCGTGCTGACCAACCGCCACAACCCGAACCAGGCGTACGTCGTCGACGGCCGCCACATCGGGTTCCAGTGCCACGTCGAGATGACGCGCGACCTGGTCGAAGACTGGATCGGCACGGGAGCCGACGAGCTGCCGGCC
>CALQLA020000012.1 GCA_943331295.2 Bordetella parapertussis
AACCCGGGCTACGACCGGGGCTAGGGTTTCACGGTTCCTCGATGGACATCCCCTCCTTCCTGATACAGCTGCTCAACGGCGTCCAGTACGGGCTGCTGCTGTTCCTCGTCGCGAGCGGGCTCACGCTGATCTTCGGCATCATGGGCATCATCAACCTTGCCCACGGCAGCTTCTACATGATCGGCGCGTACATGGCGTTCTCGCTGTCGGCGCTCACCGGCAACCTGTTCGCCGCCATCGTGCTCGGCGTCGTGCTGTCGGTCGCGCTCGGCGTGTTCCTCGAATGGGCGCTCTTTTCCCGCCTCTACCGGCGCGACCACCTGGAGCAGGTGCTGCTCACCTACGGGCTGATCCTGGTCTTCGAGGAACTGCGCAGCATGATCGTCGGCAACGACGTCCACGGCGTCGCGGTGCCGGCGTTCCTCAACTGGTCGGTGCCGCTGACCGAGACGCTGTCGTACCCCGTCTACCGGCTGTTCATGTCGGCCGTGTGCATCGTGCTCGCGGGCCTGCTCTACCTGCTGATCCAGCGCACGCGGATCGGCATGATGATCCGCGCCGGCGCGTCGAATCGCGAGATGGTGGCCTCGCTCGGCCTCGACATCAACCTCGTCTACCGGCTGGTGTTCGCGCTGGGCGTCGCGCTGGCCGCGTTCGCCGGGATGATCGCGGCGCCCGTGTCGTCGGTGTATCCCGGCATGGGCACCGGCGTGCTGATCGTCTGCTTCGTCGTCGTCGTGATCGGCGGCATCGGCTCGATCTGGGGCGCGCTGGTCGCGGCGCTTCTGATCGGCCTCGCCGACACGTTCGGCCGGGTGCTGCTGCCCGAGGCCGCGGGCGTCACCGTCTACGTGCTGATGGCGGCGATCCTGCTGTGGCGGCCCGAAGGGCTGTTCCGCCGTGTCTAGCGCGCAAGGCGGGCGGCGCCCGGCGCACGGAGCCGCCGCGTGACGCGCGGCCGCATCGCGCTCGTCGCCGCGATCCTGCTGCTGGCGGCGTTTCCGCTCGCCGGCGCGACGTTCTACACCGAGCTTGTGACCAAGGTGATGATCCTCGCGATCTTCGCGCTGTCGCTCGACCTGCTCGTCGGCTTCACCGGCCTGGTCTCGTTCGGCCATGCGGCGTTCTACGGGATCGGCGCGTACGCGCTGGGGCTGCTCGCGCCGAAATACGAGGCGGCGAGCCTCTGGACGACACTGCCGGCGGCGATCCTCGCGGCCGGCTTCGCGGCGCTCCTCGTCGGCGCGTTCGTCGTCCGCGTGAAGGGCGTCTACTTCATCATGGTGACGCTGGCGTTCGCGCAGATGTTCTACTTCATCTTCCACGACACGAAGTTCGGCCGCGGCTCCGACGGCATCAGCATGAACTTCAAGCCGACCGCGGCGATCGGCGGCTTCGTCCCCTTCGATCTCGCGAACGCCACCCACGTCTACTACTTCGTCTTCGCCGCGCTGGCGCTGGTGTTCGTCTTCCTGCGCGTGATCCTGCGCTCCGCCTTCGGCCGCGCGCTCTCCGGCATCCGCAGCAACGAGCACCGGATGCGGTCGCTGGGATTTCCGGTGTACCGCTACAAGCTCGCGAGCTTCGCGATCGCCGGCGCGCTGGCCGGGCTTGCCGGCTACCTGTCCGCGCTGCAGTTCGGCTTCGTCAACCCGGAGCTGCTGTCCTGGCACCAGTCGGGCAACGTGCTGCTGATGCTGATCCTGGGCGGGTTCGGCAACCTGTACGGCGCCGTCGCCGGCGCGGTCGCGTTCGTCGCGCTGCAGGAGGTGTACTCGGCGCTGACCGTCCGCTGGCAGCTCCTGCTCGGAACGACCATCATCCTGCTCGTGATCTTCCTTCCCGGCGGCCTCTCGAGCCTCGCCGGACGCCTCGCCCGCAAGCCCGCGGAGGCGGCGGACGATGACTGATCCGATCCTGCGCACGCAGGGGCTCTCGCGGCGTTTCGGCGGGCTGCTCGCCACCAGCAACGTGTCGATCGAGCTGCATCGCGGCCGCCTGCACGCGGTGCTGGGCCCCAACGGCGCCGGCAAGACGACGCTGATCAACCTGCTCTCGGGCGACCTCGCGGCTTCCGCCGGCAGCATCCACTACCGGGACAGGGACATCACGCGCGCCTCGGCCGACCGCCGCTCGCGCTTGGGGCTCGGCCGCAGCTACCAGAAGACCAACATCTTTCCCGACTTCACCGCGTTCGAGAACTGCCGCCTCGCCGCGCAGTCGCGCGCGCCGAGGGTGCTGCATCTGTTCTCCGACGCGACAAAGCACGCGCCGGTGCGCGCAGCGGCGGCCGAGGCGCTCGAGGCCGCGGGACTCGCCGCGCGCGGCGACCGGCTCGCCTCGACGCTTTCGCACGGCGAGCAGCGGCAGCTCGAGATCGCGATGGTGCTGGCGACCGCGCCCGACGTGCTGCTGCTCGACGAGCCCCTGGCGGGGATGGGCGCGGAGGAAGCGCAGCGGATGGTGGAGCTGCTGCGCCGGCTCACCCCGGCGCACGCGATCCTGCTGGTCGAGCACGACATGGACGCCGTGTTCGCGGTCGCCGACGTGATCACCGTCATGGTCAACGGCGAGGTGCTGGAGAGCGGCGCGCCCGACCGGATACGCGAAAGCCCCGCGGTGCGCCGCGCCTACCTGGGCGAAGCCTCGTGAGCGGAGCCGACGCGCTGCTGGAGGCCCGCGACCTGCACGCGTACTACGGGGACAGCCACATCCTGCACGGTATCGACTTCCGCATCGCGCGCGGCGAGACGGTGGCGCTGATGGGACGCAACGGGATGGGGAAGAGCACGCTGATCCGCAGCATGCTGGGGCTCGTCCGGCCGCGGCGCGGCGAGGTCCGCGTGATGGGAATGGTGATGACCGGCGCGCAGCCGCACCTCATTGCGCGGCGCGGCATCGCCTACGTGCCGGAGGGCCGCGGCATCTTTCCGAACCTGACCGTGCGCGAGAACCTCGTGATGGCGGCGCGACCCGGCGCCGACGGGCGCCGCGACTGGACCTACGAGCGCGTGCTGGCGACGTTTCCCCGACTCGCCGAGCGCCGCGAGACCGGCGGCGGGCAGCTCTCCGGCGGCGAGCAGCAGATGCTCACCATCGGGCGCGCGCTGCTCACCCATCCCGACCTCCTGATCCTCGACGAGGCGACCGAAGGGCTCGCGCCGCTGATCGCGCAGGAGATCTGGCGGATCATCGGCGAGATCCGCGCGAACGGCATCGCCACGCTGATCGTCGACAAGAACTACGCGGCCGTCACGCGAATCGCCGATCGCAGCGTGATCCTGGTCAAGGGGCGGGTGGTGTTCGAAGGCGACTCCCCGTCGCTGCTCGCGCAGCCGGACCTCCTGCACCGCCACCTCGGGGTGTAGGGTGACGGCCACCGCGTCCACCTGCCGGCGAGGAGGCGCGGACGCGCCTCGCGGGCAACTCGCGGGCCGCTGAATGCCGACGATCCGGATCGCGGGACGGACCATCGACTACGTGCGGATCGGCGGCGCGCGGCCCGCGCGCCCGCCGCTCGTGTTCCTGCACGAGGGCCTGGGTTCGATCGCCATGTGGCGCGATTTCCCGGCGCGCGTCGCCGCCGCCACCGGCTGCGATGCCGTCGTCTACTCGCGGCACGGCTACGGCAACTCGTCGCCGCTCGACGCGCCGCGGGCGGTGGAGTACATGCACGACGAGGCACTGGACGTCCTGCCGCGCCTTCTCGACGAACTCGGCGTCGCGCGGCCGGTGCTGGTGGGACACAGCGACGGCGCGTCGATCGCGCTGCTCCATGCCGGCGCGTCGGGCCGGCCGGTGGCGGGCGTCGTCGCGATGGCGCCGCACGTGATGGTCGAGGACGTCTCGATCGCCGCCATCGAAGCCGCGCGCGTCGCCTACGCCTCGACGGACCTCCGCGACCGGCTCGCCCGCCATCACGCGGACGTGGATTCGGCGTTCCTCGGCTGGAACCGGGTCTGGCTCGACCCGGCCTTCCGCGCCTGGAACATCGAGTCCTGCCTGGCCGGCATCCGCTGCCCGCTGCTGGCGATCCAGGGCGAGGACGACGCGTACGGGACGATGGAGCAGCTGCGGCGTATCGCCGCGCACGTGCCGGCGGCGGAACTCGTCGCGCTCGCCGCGTGCCGGCACTCGCCGCATCGCGACCGGCCCGACGCCGTCGAAGCCGCGATTGCGGCTTTCGTCGACCGGATCGCGCCGCCCTGACGCGGTCGGCGCCGGCCCGGCGCACGATGGCGGTGCAACTTTTCGGTTCCGCGTCGCTGCAGCGCGGCGCAAGCCGCGATACACTCCCGACTCCCTCCAACAGGCGCATTCCTCGCGATGGCAGACGTTACCGGGCAGCTCTCGATCGGACTCTCCGGCCGGACGGAAATCGTGGTCGCGGAGCAGCACACGGCGCCCCACGTCGGCAGCGGCCACGTGCACGTGCTCGCGACGCCGGTGATGGTCAACATGATGGAAGCCGCCGCGCTGCAGGCGGTAGACGGGCTGCTGCCGGAGGGATTCCAGACCGTCGGCACCAAGCTCGCGATCGGCCACTTCGCCGCCACCCCGGTGGGCATGCGCGTCGTCGCCCGGGCGGAGGTCGTCGCGATCGACGGCCGCACGATCACGTTCCGGCTCTCCGCCGAGGACGAGCGCGAGCCGATCGGCGAGGGCACGCACGAGCGCATCGTGATCAACGTCGCCCGGTTCGACGAGCGGGTGCGCGCGAAGCGCGACGGCGCGGGCTGACCGGATGCGGCGAGCCGCCGCGCGTGGCAACGACGAACCGACATCGACCTGCGGAGAAACCCGATGCAAAGCCTCTGGAACGACGCCGAGGCGGCGGCGTGCACGAGCGACCTCGCGCTGCGGTGCTACACGTCGCGCCTCCTCGGTCGCGACCGGACGCTCGTGCTGCACGGCGGCGGCAACACGTCGGTCAAGCTGCGCCGGCGCAACGTCGTCGGCGACGAGGAGGACATCCTCTACGTCAAGGGCAGCGGCTGGGACCTCGAGACGATCGAGGAAGCCGGCTTCTCCCCGGTGCGCCTCGATCACCTGCGGCGCCTCGCGCGGCTGCCGGCGCTGTCCGATCCGCAGATGGTGAACGAACTGGCGACGCACATGACGCGGGCCTCGGCGCCGGCGCCGTCCGTCGAGGCGATCCTGCACGCCATCCTGCCGCACAAGTACGTCGACCACACGCACGCCGACGCGCTGCTCGCGATCACCAACACGCCCGGTGGCGAGGCGCGCATCCGCGAGATCTACGGCAACCGCGTGGTCGTGATTCCGTACGTCATGCCCGGCTTCGAGCTCGCCGTGCTGTGCGCCGCGGAGTTTCCGGCGCAGGCCGGTCCCGACACCATCGGCATGGTCCTGCTCGGCCACGGGATGTTCTCGTTCGGCGCCACCGCGCGCGAGTCCTACGAGCGGATGATCGCGCTGGTCGACCTCGCGGAGGACTACCTGCAGCGCCGCGGCGCGTGGCTGATGGATGCCGCTGCGGCGGCCCCGGTCGCGCCGGCGGCCGGGGTCGCCCGCGAGCTGGCGGGCCTGCGCCGCGCCGTTTCCGACGCCGCCGGCGTGCCGATGGTGATGCGCCGGCACGCCGACGCGCGGAAGATGGCGTTCTGCCGCCGCGCCGACCTCGCGTCGATCGCCGGGCAGGGCCCGGCGACGCCGGACCATTCCATCCGCACCAAGCCGCTGCCGATGGTCGGCCGCGATGTCGCCGCTTACGCGGAAGCCTACCGTCGCTATTTCGCCGCGCACGAACCCGCCGCGAAGGAGCGCAAGACGATGCTGGATCCCGCGCCGCGCCTCGTCCTCGACCCCGAGCTCGGCATGTGCGCGGCGGGGCGGACGGCGAAGGACGCGGCGATCAACGCCGAGATCTACGAGCATACGATGGACGTCATCGAGCGTGCCGTCGCCCTGGGCGGCTGGCGCGCGCTGTCGCCGGGGCACCTGTTCGACGTCGAGTACTGGGACCTCGAGCAGGCAAAGCTCAGGAAGGCCGGCCGGCCGCCGGTATTCACCGGCGAAGTCGCGCTCGTCACCGGCGCCGCCTCCGGCATCGGCCGGGCCTGCGTCGACGCGCTGCTGGCGCGCGGCGCGTGCGTGGTCGGGCTCGACCTCACGCCGGCGATCACGACCCTCGCGCTGCGGCCCGATTACCTCGGCATCGAATGCGACGTGACGTCCGAGGCGGGGCTCGCCCGCGCGCTGGAAGCCGCCGTCCTGCGCTTCGGCGGCGTCGACATGCTGGTGCTCAATGCCGGCATCTTCCCGGGCGGCCGGCGGATCGACGCGCTGCGGACCGACGAGTGGCGCCGGGTCATGCAGGTCAACGTCGACGCCAACCTCGTGCTGATGCGCGAGGCCCATCCGTTCCTGAAGCTCGCGCCGCGCGGCGGGCGCGTCGTGGTGATCGGCTCGAAGAACGTGCCGGCGCCGGGGCCCGGCGCCGCCGCCTATTCGGCGTCGAAGGCGGCGCTGACGCAGCTCGCGCGCGTCGCCGCGCTCGAGTGGGGCGCCGACGGCATCCGGATCAATTCGCTGCATCCCAACGCGGTGTTCGACACGGGCATCTGGACGCCGGAAGTGCTGGCGGCGCGCGCCGCGCAGTACGGGATGACGGTCGAGCAGTACCGGACGAACAACGTGCTGCGCACGGAGGTTTCGAGCCGCGACGTCGCGGAACTGGCCGCCGAGATGTGCGGCCCGCTGTTCGCGAAGACCACCGGTGCGCAGCTGCCGGTCGACGGCGGCAACGACCGCGTGATCTGACGCGCGCTCAGGCGGAGTCGGCCGGGGTGTCCGGGCCCGCCGGCGGGGGCGCCGCGTCGTGCCTCGCATCGCGCCGCGCAAGCTCCTCGCGCAACGCCGCCACGTCGGCGTGCAGCGACGCGACCTGCCGCTGCATCTCGTCGCGGAACCGGAGTTCCTCGGCGCGCATCATGTCGGCGAGCTCGTCGCGCAGCGTGTTGACGTCGCGATGCATGTCCCGCCGGAAGTGGATCTCCTCGGCGTCGAACAGTCGCCGGATTTCCTCGCGCAGCTCGACGATGTCGTTCTGCAGGTCGCGCCGCGCGTGGGCCTCCTCGCCGCCGACGAAGAACGACACCACGTTCGCGGTGAACAGCGTCACCAGCGCGACGCCGATGAGGCCGATGCCGGCGGACACGATGCGGGCGACGCCGGTGGTGGGGATCACGTCGCCATAGCCGATCGTCATGCCGGTCACGAACGCGAGCCACAGGCCGTCCCAGTAGGTGGTGATCGTCGGCTCGACCCAGTACAGCATCCCGCCGGAGGCGAGCAGGATCAGGAACGCCGCGCCGACGAGGATCGGCGCGCCGCGCCGCGTGAACAGCACGGAGAAGCCGGTGATCGTGCGCACCATCACCATCCCCGCCACGGCGACGCGCAGCACCCGCACCAGCGCGATCCACTCGGTGTCGGACCCGAGCACGCTTGCCACCGCGGCCAGCAGGATGACGATGTTGAGCCAGTTCTCGCCCAAGTACCGGGCCGGGTGGCTCGACACGTGCGCCATCCAGACGGCTTCGACCAGGAACGCGACGAAGATGATCAGGTCGAGGATGCCGGCGAACCGCAGCAGCGTCGCGCTCTCGCCCGCCGTCTCGAGGATGTAGGCGGGCACCGCCAGCAGCGCGATGCCCACCATCACGCCGTGCAGGCGCTCCTGCCACTCGTGCGCGCGCGGGTTGTCGTCGGGGGCGACGCCGGCGAGGCCGATCCAGGCGAGGGGGCTGTGCGTCATGGGAAGCGGGTGCCGGCGGCGGCTGCAGCGTCGGGGGCGGCCACGGGCCGGCAGGTCGTTCCGGGCATCATGGACGCGGGGCAGATAGGCTGCGGCATGGGTGGGGAATCATACTGCACGTGGCCGCGCCGGCACAATCGCGCGCTTGCGCATGCCGTCGTCGATGCGGTACCCTCCGCGTCACTTTCGGTCCCGACGTCGTCGCGGCCGCGCCGCCCCTCGATTCACCAACCAAGATAAGGAACGCACGATGAGCAATTTCTGGGACCTCCTGTGGTTGATCGTGTCGACGTTCGTCTTCGTGGCGTACCTGCTGGTGCTGTTCCAGGTCGTCGTCGACCTGTTCCGCGATTCGGAGATGGGCGGCTTCGCCAAGGCAGTCTGGATCATCTGCCTCATCTTCCTACCGCTGCTCACGGCGGTCATCTACATCATCGCGCGCGGCAGCGGGATGGCTGCCCGGCAGCGCGCAGCGATGCAGCAGGCCCGTTCGCAGACCGACTCCTACATTCGCGAAGTGGCCGGCAAGTCGCCGGCCGATCACATCTCGGACGCCAAGGCGCTGCTGGACGCCGGCACGATCAACGCCGAGGAGTTCGCGAAGCTGAAGGCCAAGGCGCTGGCCTGATCCGCCGCGCGCGCGCCTGATGCAAGGGCCGGCGGGAGCCGACGGCCGGCCCGCAGACGAATCGAGGAAGATGAACGTGTCGCCTTCGCAACGCTGCCGCACCCTCGCTGCATTGCTCGCGCTGCTGCCGGTCGCGGCGCTGGCCCAGTTCACGGAGACCACGCAGGCCGCGAACGTACGCGCCGGTCCGGACCGCGTCTTTCCCCTCGTGACGTGGCTGCCGGCCCGCACGACCGTCAACGTCGCGGGATGCACGGCCGGCCGCGAGTGGTGCGACATCGTCATCGGGCGCCGCCGGGGCTGGATCCACGCGCAGTACCTGCCGATCGCCCAGCGGGAGCGGGCGCCGGTCGTGACCTTCGCGGTCGAGGCGTACTGGAACGCGCACTACTCCCGGCGCCCGTGGTTTGCCGACAAGGCGGCGTGGGCCGGATGGGGGACGCCGTCGTTCCAGCCGCCGCCGCCGCGCTGACGCGCTGACGTTCGACGCCGGGCCCGCCGTCGCGGCGGGTCGGCGCCGCGGCGGGGTGCTACTTGCCCTTGACGATGCCCCGTTGCGCCAGCTGGCCGATGATCAGGTCGGCGAAGCCCGGGGTTTCCCGCGCCACCGAGGTCGGGTTGAACGTGCTCGTGGTGGCGGCCCACACCAGCTGTTTCGTCTGCACGTCGAAGAGCTTGGATTCGACGATGGCGAGGTTGTACTGGTTGACCGTCTGCACGGGGATCATCGTCGGACCCCAGGGGTTGCCCCAGCCGCCGCCCCAGCCCCAGCCCATGCCGCCCGCGACCATCGTCGTCTGCACCTGCGTGCGGGTATCCACGCCCAGCAGCCGGACCAGCAGCATGCCGTCGGCGCCGCTCTTCGCCACCGCCGCCGCGAACGGTCCGTCGCCGACGCGCGCCTCGTCGGCGATCACGGTGTAGCCCGCAATGCCGTCGACACCGGCCGCGGCCAGCCGCTGCGCGAAGATGTCCTCGAAGACCCGGCCGTCGGAGACGGTGTTGATGCTGCCGACGACGACGATCTTCTTCATCGGGCCGCCGCGGAAATTCGTGTCGTACCAGGCGGACTGGATCGACGTGCTCTGGCAGCCCGCGGCAAGCAGGGCGAGCGCGAGCGGGAGGAAAAGCGAGCGCAGGTTCATGAGGCACCTCGAGGTTGGCATGGGCAGGGCGCCCGTCAATCGACGCGCCCGTCATGGTCTTTCGATGCTACTACATCGCGATCCTTCCGGTGGCGGGCCGCGACGCGCCGCGCCTGCCGCTGCCACCAGCCGACGTGGTCGGTGAGCCCCTTGTAGAGCGAGGCCCCCACCAGCGTGCCGAGGGCGATCGAGGCGACCGCGAACACCGCGGTGACCACCCCGTCGATGCCCGCCATGCGATCGCTCAGCATGTGCGTCACGCTGTGCAGCCCCAGCGCGCCCGGCACCACCAGCCAGAAGCTCGGGAGGTAGGTCACCATCGCCGGCGGCCCCTTGAATCGCTGCTGGATCAGGTAGCCGAGCGGGGTCGCGACCAGCATGCCGAAGAACCCGGTGATCTCGCTGTTGAAGACGGCCGCCGCGAGCCGCTGCGCGGCGAACGTGAGCAGCAGCACCAGCAGCATCCAGCCCAGCGAGTGGCGCGGCGCCGAGAAATGCATGTACACGCCGGTGCCGAACACGACGACGGCCGCCCACGGTGCCCACGGGCCCCATGCCAGCGGGGCCGTCTCCACGGCCGACTCGATCAGGTAGTCCGGCGTGTAGCCGACGAGCGCGGCGCCGGCCGCGAGCCCGAACGCGAGCAGCACCAGTTGCACGAGGCCGGTGATGAGCCGCGACGAACCGCTCATCATGTCGCCGTAGGCGAGCTCGACCATCCCGAGCGTGAGCATGCCGCCCGGGAGGAATGTCACCAGCGGCGCGACGACCACGTAGAACGGGTCCACCGGCAGCCCGCGCTGCATCGCCATGAAGGCCGCCGCCGACACCAGCGTCGCCGCGAGCACGGGCATCGGCACGGCGAGCACGGAGCGGTCGCGGCCGAACAGCTTGAGCGCGCCGACCATCAGGCCGAGGAGGCCCGCCGCGGCGAGGTTCGGCAGCGAAGGCAGGAAGAGCATGGCGAGGCCGACCGACAGCACCGTGTGGCCGGCGACGATGCCGGCGGGTCCGAAGCGACCGGGGCGGCGCAGGATATCGGCGAGCAGGTCGAGCCCCTCGCGCAGCGTGACCTCCGCGCGCTCGGCCGCGGCCCCCAGCGCGTAGATGTCGGCGATCTGGTCGAGGCGGAGCCCGCGCGCGGGCCCCTCGGCGAGCGTCACGCGCTCCCCGCGGCGATCTTGGATGCTGATGAAGACTGCGGTCGGAAACGTCACCACCCGTGCGCTTTCCATCCCGTAGGCCAGCGCGGTGCGGCGGAGCAGCCGCTCCACTTCGGCGGTCTGCTCGCCGCAGGCGAGCAGCGCCTGTCCCAGCCGGTACATGAACTCGAGCAGGACGTCCGTGTCGACCGCGGGAGTGTCGTGGGTCACCGCACTGCCTCGCTGGCGCGCAACCCGGAGGTCATCGCTGCGGCGGCCATTCGCGGTTCATCGCGGCGTGCCGCCTTCGGCCGGGAAGCCCGCGATCGCGCAATGGACATGCGTCGGCGCCGGCGAGCGCCCGTCCGCGCCGATGTGAATCCGATCTTCGTGCCGCATGTCGCGGACCTCCTGCTGCAGCGCGAACCGGCCGTGGTGATGCGACGAAGGGTCGCGCCGCCGCCCGCTTTGCAATGGCCCCGACGCTACCACGCAAGTTCAAAAGTTGTCCACGCAAGGCTGCCGCGGCATGCCGGTTTGCGGTACGCTCCACCGCGAAACGGGAAGCTGGAAATCCACGAGGCGTGCCTGACGTGTACCTCTCCGTCTACACCTTTGGTTTACTGGACGCTGCGTCGTCCGCTCGCTATGCTCGACCCGTGATCGGTCGCAGACGCGCGAGCCGCGCGGGCGACGCCTTCGGTGCCGGCATGCTGCAACCGCTTCTCCTCGTGCGTGCGCGGCACCGGCACGATCGGGACGCGCCTTCAACGGAACACATCGACCGGCCGCGGATACCGCGGGCGGCTCGCATTGCGGGCGGCGCGGCCGAAACCGGCGGCGCGTCCGCCGGCAACAGGGCTCGCGCAAGACGGGCACCGCAAGGGCCGCGTCGAACAGGTTGCGCGGATCAGCGATCCGGGTGCGATGCAGTAGTCGGTGCAGGTCCAACGGGAGGCTCTCATGGCGTCGGATAGTCAAAAAATGTCGCGGCTGCAACTGACCGCGATGGTCGTGGGCGGTATGGTCGGCGCGGGAATCTTCTCGCTGCCCCGCACGTTCGCAACTGCCACGGGACCGCTGGGTGCCGTCATCGCCTGGATCATCGCGGGCACCGGCATGTACATGCTGGCGCGCGTGTTCCAGGCGCTCGCCGAGCGCAAGCCCGACATCGACGCCGGCGTCTACGCCTACGCCCGGGAAGGCTTCGGCGACTATCCCGGCTTCCTGTCGGCCTTCGGCTACTGGATCGGCAGCTGCATCGGCAACGTGTCGTACTGGGTGCTGATCAAGTCGACGCTGGGCGCGTTCTTCCCCATCTTCGGCGACGGCAACACCGTGGTCGCGATCGCGGTCGCCTCGATCGGCATCTGGTTGTTCCATTTCCTGATCCTGCGCGGCGTCCAGCAGGCGGCGTTCATCAACAGCATCGTGACGGTGGCCAAGGTCATCCCGATCATGGTCTTCCTGGTGCTCGTGTTCGTCGCCTTCAAGCTGGACCTGTTCCGCTTCAACCTCTACGGCGGCGACCTCAAGACCGGCCTCTTCGAGCAGGTCAAGGCGACGATGCTGGTCACGGTGTTCGTCTTCATCGGCATCGAGGGCGCCAGCGTCTATTCGCGGTTCGCGAAGGAGCGCGCCGATGTCGGCAAGGCGACCATCATGGGCTTCATCATCGTCACCAGCCTGATGGTGCTGGTGACGCTGCTGCCCTACTCGGTGCTGCAGCGGGCCGACATCGCCGGGCTGCGCCAGCCGTCGATGGCGGGGGTGCTGGAGTCGGTGGTCGGCCCCTGGGGCGCGATCTTCGTCAGCGCGGGGCTGGTCGTCTCGGTGCTCGGCGCCTACCTTGCCTGGGCGCTGATCTGCGCCGAAGTGATGTTCGCGGCGGGCAAGTCGAAGGACATGCCGGCGGTGTTCTCCAAGGTCAACAAGAACAACGTGCCTGTCGTCGCCCTGTGGGTGACCAGCATCATCATCCAGCTCATCGTGATCACGACCTACTGGTCGCGCGATGCATTCTCGCTGATGCTGAACCTGACCAGCGCGACGACGCTGATCCCGTACCTGTTCGTCGCCGCCTACGGGTTCATGATCGCCCGGCGCGGCGAGACCTACGACGTGCGACCGGAGGAGCGCCAGCGCGACCTGATCCTCTCCACGCTCGCGGTGCTGTACACGCTGTTCATGATCTACGCCGGCGGCCTCAAGTTCATCCTGCTGTCCGCCGTCCTGTTCGGGCCCGGAACGGTGCTGTACGTCTGGGCGCGGCGCGAGCAGGGCAAGGCGGTCTTCGACAAGACCTCGGACTGGGTCACGTTCGGCGTCATCGCGGCCGCCGCGGTCTACGGCATCTACGGCATCGCGACCGGTTCCATCAGTCTCTAACAACGCGCAACGGAGGTCATCATGGCGGCAAAGAAAGAGGTCAAGTCGAAGGCGGTCAAGCCGGGCAAGAACGAGGTCAATTTCGGCGTCCACTCGGAAGTCGGCCAGCTGCGCAAGGTGATGGTGTGCGCGCCGGGCGTGGCGCACTCGCGCCTCACGCCGTCCAACTGCGACCAGCTGCTGTTCGACGACGTGCTGTGGGTCGAGAACGCCAAGCGCGACCACTTCGACTTCATCACCAAGATGCGCGACCGGGGCATCGAGGTCGTCGAGATGCACAACCTGCTGGCCGAAACGGTCGCGGTGCCCCAGGGCAAGAAGTGGATCCTGGACAACCAGGTCGTGCCGAACCAGGTGGGCCTGGGCTTCATCGACGAGCTCCGCAGCTATCTCGAGGGCCTCGACAATCGCAAGCTCGCCGAAACGCTGATCGGCGGCCTGTCGACGCATGACTTCCCCGAGAAGCACGGCGGCGCGGCGCTCAAGGTCGCGAAGGAGGCCGCCGGCGCCACCGAGTACCTGCTGCCGCCGCTGCCCAATACCCTGTACACCCGCGACACCACCTGCTGGATCTACGGCGGCGTCACGCTGAACCCGCTGTACTGGCCGGCGCGGCACGAGGAAACGATCCTCACGACCGCGATCTACAAGTTCCACCCGGACTTCGCGGGCAAGGTCAACGTCTGGTGGGGCGACCCGACCAAGGACCACGGCCTCGCCACACTGGAAGGCGGCGACGTGATGCCCATCGGCCGTGGCAACGTGCTGATCGGCATGAGCGAGCGCACGTCGCGGCAGGCGATCAGCCAGCTCGCCGCGACGCTGTTCAAGAAGGGCGCGGCCGAGCGCGTGATCGTCGCGGCGATGCCGAAGATCCGCGCCGCGATGCACCTCGACACCGTGTTCACGTTCGCCGACCGCGACTGCGTGCTGCTGGCGCCGGACTTCCTCGCCAAGACCACCACGTTCTCCTACCGCCCGAGCAACCATCCGAGCGGCGTCGAGCTGCACGCCGAGAAGAAGCCGTTCGTCGACGTCGTGGCCCAGGCGCTGGGCTTCAAGAAGCTGCGCGTGGTCGAGGCCGGCGGCAGCGACTACCAGCGCGAGCGGACGCAATGGGACAGCGGCGCCAACCTCGTCTGCGCGTCGCCGGGGGTGGTCTACGCCTACGACCGCAACACGTACACCAACACGCTGCTGCGGAAGGCAGGCATCGAGGTGATCACGATCGTCGGCGCCGAACTGGGCCGCGGCCGGGGCGGCGGGCACTGCATGACGTGCCCGATCATCCGCGACGCGGTAGAGTTCTAGTCGCGGCATCTGCCGTGAAGGGCCGCCGGTGCAGCTGCCGGCGGCGGTAGAGCCCGGTCCGGTCCGTCGACGCCGGCGGCCGGGGCCGGTTCGGTGCGCAGCCGCCGGCAACAGGCGGCGCGGCCCGGAGGCGCGAGGGACGAGCTTCAGCATCGCAACGGCAGGCATGGAAGACGCATGAAGACCCCCGACGCAACGCAGCCCCTCTCGCTGACCGAGGCGATCATTCCGGTCGCGAGCCTCATCGTGCTCGTCGCCCTGTCGTATTTCCTGTTCGGTGATGCCGGCGCCGCAGGCCCCAACCAGGTTGCGCTCGTCGTGGCGACGATGATCGCGGTATTCATCGGCTGGCGCCGCGGCCACTCGCTGGAGTCCCTCGGCGCGGCGGCCAACAAGAGCGTCGCCACCGGCATCGGCGCCATCTTCATCCTGTTCGCCGTCGGCGCGCTGATCGGCACCTGGGCGATGAGCGGCACGCTGATCGCGATGGTCTATTACGGGCTGCAGCTGCTGAGCCCGAATTATTTCTACGTCACGGCCTGCGCCATCTCCGCCATCGTCGCGATCAGCATCGGCAGCTCGTGGACGGTCGTCGGGACGATCGGCATCGGGTTCATGGGGATCGCCGCGAATATGGGATTGAACCCGGGCATCGCCGCGGGCGCGATCATCTCGGGCGCGTACTTCGGCGACACCTGTTCGCCGCTCTCCGACTCGGCCAACCTGGCGGCTGCCGCGTCCGGGGTCGATCTCTACCCGCATCTGCGGGAGACGCTGCTGACGTCGTCCATGGCGGTCGCGATCTCGATGGCGATCTTCTTCCTGCTGGGGCAGCCGGGAGATTTCGACGCCAGTGCCAAGCTCAAGGGCATCACGGACGCGTTCCACATCTCGCTCTGGCTGTTCCTGCCGCTGGTCCTGGTCGTCGCAATGGCCGCATTCAAGGTCACGCCTTTCACGACGATCTTCCTCGGTGCCCTCGCGGGCGGCGTGCTGGCCGCGATCCTCGAGCCGGGGCGGGTCATCGCCTTCGCCGACCCGGTCGGTGAGCTGCCGCGCGCGGTGGCGCTGTTCAAGGGCGTATGGCTTGCGCTGGCGAGCGGTTACAAGTCGACCTCCGGCGTCCCGTCGCTGGACATGCTGGCGTCGCGCGGCGGCATGGACAGCATGCTGAACACGATCTGGCTCATCATCACGGCGCTGGCCTTCGGCGGCGTGGTCGAGAAGGCCGGCGTGCTCGAGCGGCTGATCACGCCGATCATCGAAAAGGCGAAGTCCAACGGCGCACTCGTCGCCTCGCTGGTATCGTCGATCTTCGCGACCAATGTCATCACGGCGGACCAGTACATCGCGATCGTGCTGCCCGGGCGGATGTTCAAGACGGCGTTCGCGCGGCGCGGCCTGGCCCCTTCCGTGCTGTCCCGCTCGGTCGCGGGCTCGGCTACGCCCACGTCCGCGCTGATTCCGTGGAACAGCTGCGGCGCCTACATGGCGGCGACCCTCGGGGTCGCAACGTGGAGCTACGCGCCCTGGGCGATCTTCAGCTACTTAAGCCCGCTGCTGACGATCGGCGTCGCGTATGCCGGCATCCGGATGCTGCGCCTGCCCGATGGCGCCGCACCGGCGGCGGGGCAGGACAGTCTTCCCCCGGCACCACCCCGGTGAGCAGGTCGCGCGTGTCGACCGCACGCTCGCCGAATTGAGCAATCCGCCATACCGGCCCGGCGTCGACGGGCCTATGCCCGCCCCGGAAGCATCAGTAAAATCCCCCGTTATGTTATCAGGGAGCGGTATCGTGCCTTCGAACATTCGCGCCAAACGCTTCGGATACCCGCCCGCAGGCACCGCCGTCGTCGTGCTCGTCGCCACGCTCGTGCTTCTTTCCGCCTGCCGGCGCGCCGAAGAAGCGCCCGCGCCGGAAATCCGGCCCGTTCGTGCGATCACCATCGAGTCGCGGACCGGCGGTGACTCGATCGCGCTGACCGGGTCGGTGCAGGCGCAGACCGAGATCAACCTCGCGTTCCGGATCGACGGCCGGATGCTCGAACGCGCCGTGAGCATCGGCGACACCATCCAACCCGGCCAGCTCGTCGCGCGGCTCGATGCGCAGAATGAGGAAAGCAGCCTGCAGGCGGCGCAGGCGCAGCTGGTGGCGTCCCGGGCGCGCCTCAACGAGGCCCGCAACAACTTCGAGCGGTTTCGCGACCTGGTCGCGGAGAAGGCGGTGTCGCAGGCGTCGTTCGAGCAGGCGGAGTCCGCGATGAAGACCGCCGAGTCGCAGGTGGAGGCTGCGCAGACGCAGGTGACCCTCGGCCAGAACCGCCTCTCGTACACGCGGCTCGTCTCGGACGTGGCCGGCGTGGTGACGGCGCAGGGCGCGGAACCGGGCGAGGTCGTAGGCGCCGGCCGCATGATCGTCCAGGTCGCGCGGGAAGGCACGCGCGACGCCGTGTTCGACGTGCCCTCGCGCGTGAAGGAAGCCGTCATGTCGAATGCGGCGATCACCGTCGCGCTGACTGCCGACCCGAAGGTCACCGCCACAGGTGTCGTGCGCGAAGTGGCGCCCCGCGCCGATCCGGTCACAGGCACCTTCCGGATCAGGTTCCGCCTCGACCGGCCGCCGGCGGCGATGCGGCTCGGCAGCACGGTGGGCGGGCGGATGAAGCTCGCCGCCGCGCCGAGCATCGAGATCCCGCCCTCCGCGGTGAGCCGGGCCGACCGGCAGACCGCCGTCTGGGTCGTCGATGCGAAGACTTCCACGGTCTCGCTGCGCACGATTGAAGTTCGCTCTTCCGACCCGGTCCGGGTGGAAGTCGCGTCCGGACTCAATCCGGGAGACATCGTCGTGACCGCGGGCATCCAGGCGCTGCGGCCGGGCCAGAAGGTCCGCCTGCTCGAGACCAAGCAGTGATCGGGCCGAATCTCTCCGAATGGGGGCTGAAGCGCCCCTCGCTGATCGTCTTCATGATGATCCTGGCCGTCGTCGCGGGCACCCTGTCGTTCCTGCGCCTCGGGCGCGGCGAGGATCCGGCAATCACGATCCGGACGATGATCGTCGCGGCGGCCTGGCCCGGCGCGACCGTCGACGAAACGCTGAAGCAGGTGACCGAGCGCCTGGAGCGCACGCTGCAGGAAACCCGCCATCTGGACCGGGTCCGCAGCTACACGACGGCCGGGCAGACGACGATCTTCGTCGACCTGAAGCAGGACGCGCCGCCGGCCGCGATTCCGGACGTCTGGTACCAGGTCCGCAAGAACATCGGCGACATGCGCGGCACGCTGCCGCAGGGTGTCGTCGGCCCGTTCTTCAACGACGATTTCGGCGACACGTTCGGCATCATCTACGCGTTCACCGCCGACGGCTTCACGTTCCGCGAATTGCGCGACTACGTCGAGTCCGCCCGTTCCCGGCTCCTGCAGGTGAAGGACGTATCGAAGATCGACGTGCTGGGCGCGCAGGACGAGCAGGTCTTCATCGAGTTCTCGACCGAGCGGCTCGCGGGGCTGCGGCTCGACTACTCGACCATCGTCGCCACGCTGCAGGCGCAGAACCTCGTGCGGCCCGCGGGCGTCATCCAGACCGAACAGGAGCGCGTGTTCCTGCGCGTCTCCGGCGCGTTCGATTCCGAGAAGGATCTCGAAGCCGTCAGCCTGGTGGCCGGCGACCGCGTCTTCCGCCTGGGCGACATCGCCACGATCCGGCGCGGCTTCGTCGACCCGCCGCAGCCGATGTTCCGCGTCAACGGCAAGCCTGCGATCGGGCTCGCCATCGCGATGCGCGACGCCGGCGACATCCTGGCGCTCGGCAGCAACCTGCGCAAGGAAATGGCCGCGATCAAGGCCGACCTGCCGGTCGGCATCGAGCCCACGCTGGTGGCCGACCAGGCGGTCTCCGTCGACGTCGCCATCAACGACTTCATGGCGTCGCTGTGGCAGGCGATCCTGATCATCCTCGTCTGCAGCTTCGTGAGCCTCGGCGTGCGGCCCGGCGCGGTGGTCGCGCTGGCGATCCCGCTGACGCTCGCGATCGTGTTCGCCGTCATGGACGGCGCGCACATCGGCCTGCACCGCATTTCCCTCGGCGCCCTGATCATCGCGCTGACGCTGCTCGTCGACGACGCGATGACGACGGTGGACGCGATGATCCGCCGGCTGGGCGCGGGTGACACCAAGGACGAGGCGGCGACCTTCGCCTACCGCACGCTCGCGGCGCCGATGCTGATCGGCACGCTGGTCACGATCTCGAGCTTCGTGCCGATCGGTTTTGCGCAAAGCTCCGCCGGCGAGTACACGTTCTCGATCTTCTCGGTGGTCGGCATCGCGCTCATCGTGTCGTGGCTGGTCGCCGTCCTCTTCGCGCCGCTGGTGGGAAAGGTGCTCCTGAAGGCGCCGAAGCCCGATGCCGCCGAGGCGAAGCCGAGCAAGCTGCTGGCCGCCTACGGCGCGTTCCTGCGCGGCGCGATCCGCGCGAGGTGGCTGACCATCGGACTGACGATCGCGGCGTTCGCCGGGGCGATCTTCCTGTCCGGGCACGTGCCGCGGCAGTTCTTTCCGTCCTCCGACAGGCCCGAGCTGACGGTTAGCATGACGTTGCGGCAGAACGCCTCGATCCACGCGACCGAAGCGCAGGTGAAGCGCTTCGAGGCGTTGCTGAAGGACGACCCCGACATCGACCACTTCAGCGCGTATGTCGGCCGCGGGGCGATCCGGTTCATCCTCACGTTCGACGTCCAGCTCGCCAACCCGTTCTTCGCGCAGTTCGTGATCGTCACGAAGGGCCTCGAGGCGCGCGAACGCGTTCAACAGAAGCTCGAGAAGGCGCTGGCCGAACAGTTTCCCGACGTCGTCGCGCGCGTCTCGCCGCTCGAGCTCGGCCCGCCGGTCGGCTGGCCGCTGCAGTACCGGATCACCGGGCCGGACAAGGACGAGGTGCGAAGGCTCGCGCTCCAGTTCGCCGAGGTGCTCGCCACCGACGCGAGAACGCGGCACGTGCACTTCGACTGGATGGAGCCGGCGCGGCAGATCCGCGTGCACGTCGACCAGGACGAGGCGCGGCGGCTCGGCGTCAGCTCCCGCACGCTGGCGGCCGTGCTGAACGCGGCCGTCACTGGCTCGACGGTCACGCAGCTGCGCGACGACATCTATCTCGTCAACGCGGTCGCGCGCGCCACCGACGACCAGCGAATTTCGTACGCGGCGCTGAGTTCGCTGCAGATGCCCACGCCGAGCGGGCGCATGGTGCCGCTCCGGCAATTCGCGACGTTCACGGAAGAGCAGGAATTCCCGCTCGTCTGGCGGCGCGACCGCGTGCCCACGCTCACGGTGCGGGCGGACGTGCAGCGCGGCGTGCTGCCGGATTCCGTCGTCGGCGCGCTTGCGCCGAAGGTCGCCGAATTCGCCGCGAAGCTGCCGAAGTCCTATTCGATCGCCACCGGCGGACTCTACGAGGAGAGCGCCACGTCGAGCGCTTCGGTGTTCGCGGTCGTGCCGCTGATGATCGTGCTGATGCTCGCGACGATGATGCTGATGCTCGTGAGTTTCCGGCGGCTCGCCATGGTGGTCGCCCTGCTCCCGCTCGGACTGATCGGCGTCGTCCTCACGCTGCTCGTGTTCAACCGGCCGCTCGGCTTCGTCGCCATCCTGGGCATCCTGGCGCTGATCGGCATGATCGCGAAGAACGCGGTGATCCTGGTGGTTCAGATCGAGTCCGACCGCGCCGAAGGCAAAGGCGTCCGGGAAGCCGTGATGGCGTCGGCGACGTCGCGGCTGCGGCCGATGATCCTGACCGCGATCTCGACCGTGCTGGGCCTGATCCCGATCGCGCCGACCGTGTTCTGGGGGCCGATGGCGTTCGCGATCATGGGCGGGCTGCTGGTGGCGACGCTGCTGACGCTGATCCTGCTGCCGGTGCTCTACGTGACGGTGTTCGGGAACGAGACGGCTCCGCCGGCCGACTCCGCCGTCCTGCCCACGTAACCCGCGGAGGGCGGCGTCGATGCTGGAAGCCACACCTGCCGCGATCGCGCCGGCGGCACCCGACGGCGACGCCGGGATGGCGCATTGCGACGTGCTCGAGCTGCACGTCGCGGAACTGCGGCAGCTCTACAATTCGATGGACCCGTCGCCGTTCAACGAACGCGACCTCGACCCGAAGGCCGAGGCCTACATTCTCGACTGGGCCCGGGAAGCAGTGGCCGGCCGGCCGCTGGGCCTGCGGGTGCAGTTGGGCTGCGGATCGCCGACGGGGGACGATGCCGCGCAGTTGCGCGAGTCCGTCCGCGAGTATTTCCGGGAACAGGCGGCATGCACCCGGCGCTCGCTGCGGCGGCTGTTCCGCGTCGGCCGCATCAGCCTCGTGATCGGCGTCGGCTTCCTCGCGGTCGCCATCGCCGTCGGCGAGTTCCTCGCCGGCCTGCTCGCGAAGGAGAGCTTCGGCTGGCTGATCAAGGAGAGCCTCGTCATCGGCGGCTGGGTCGCCCTGTGGCGGCCGCTCGAGATCTTCCTTTACGACTGGTGGCCGATCCGCGCCGAGGCGAAGCTCTACGACCGGTTGGCGGCGATGGACGTGCGCGTCTCCGGCCGCGCGGCGCCGGCGACGGATGCGGCCGGCCCGGTGAAATCATGACGGAGCCGGCAGCCCGCCTCGACTCGCCGCGTCGCGCCGGCATCGCGCGGGCGACGGCGCTCTTCGTGCTCTGGATGGTGCTGATGCAGAGCGTGAAGCCCGGCGACCTCGCGATCGGCGCGCTCTCGACCGCCGCCGCGACGTGGGTCAGCCTGCGCCTCCTCCCGCCCGCCGCCGGTTGCCTGCATTTCGGCGCGCTGCTCCGCCTGCTGCCGCATTTCCTTTGGGAATCGGTGCGCGCCGGGTTCGACGTGGCCCGCCGCGCGTTCGATCCGCGGCTGCCGCTGGCGCCCGGCTTCGTCAACTGCCCGCTGGGTTTTCCGCCCGGCCTCGCGCGGAACACGTTCGCCACGATCACGAGCCTGCTGCCGGGAACCGTGCCCACCGACAGCGACGACGGCGGGATCGTCTACCATTGCCTCGACACCGCGCAGCCGGTCGTCGAAGCGCTGTGGGAGGAGGAACGCCTGCTCGCGCGCGCCCTCGTCGCGGGACGGCGCCATGGCTGAGTTCCTGCTCGCCGCCTCGGGCTTCGTGCTGGCGATGGTCGCGGTGAGCCTCACCCGCATCCTGCGCGGGCCGGGCGACGCCGACCGGATGATGGCCGCGCAGCTGCTGGGCACCGGCGGCATTGCGGCGGTGCTGCTGCTGGGGGCGTCCACCGGAGAGGCTGCCGCGGTCGACGTCGCGCTGACGCTCGCTTTGCTGGCGGCGTTCGCGTCGATCGCGTTCGTGAAAGCCGCGCCGGGCGAGTCGCAGGACGCAACCAACGGCGACGCACGACAGTGAATGCCGCGCTGAACCTGTTCACGATCGTCGCCGTGACGGCCGGGGCATTCTTCTTCCTCGCCGGCACGGTCGGCCTGCTGCGCTTTCCCGATTCGTTCACGCGGCTGCATGCGCTGACCAAGGCCGACAACCTCGGGCTGGGGCTGGTGATACTCGGCCTCCTGCCGCAGGTCGACGGCGTTCTCGCGGGACTGAAGCTCGTCGCCATCTGGCTGCTCGTGCTGCTGTCCGGTGCCGCGGCGTCGCAGCTCATCGCGCGCGCCGAGCGGCGCCGCGACCCGGACGCCTGATGGACGCGCTCAACGCCGGGCTGGCGGTCCTGATCTTGGCGCTCGCCGCGTGGACGGTGGCCGCGCGCGACGCGTTCGCCGCCGTCGTCGGGTTCCTTGCCTACGGGCTGCTGCTGACGCTGTGCTGGGTGCAGTTGCACGGCGTCGACGTCGCGCTGACCGAGGCCGCGATCGGCGGCGGCCTGACCGGCGCGCTCTTGATCGGCGCCGCGGCGCGCCTGCGCGCGACCGAGGCCGCCGCCCGCGCCGAGCGCCCCGGCGCGCCGACGCGGGTCATGGCGGCGCTGCTGTCGGCCGCGGTCACGGTCGCGCTCGCCGTCTGCGTGCTGGCGTTCCCCGATCCGGCGCCGACGCTCGCGCCGCAGGTGGCGGCCAACATCGGCGCGACCGAGGTCGGCAATCCGATCACCGCCGTGCTGCTGGCGTTCCGCGCGATGGACACGCTGCTGGAGGCGATCGTGCTGCTGTTCGCGCTGATCGGCGTCTGGTCGCTGGCGCCCGACAGCGCATGGGGCGGGCATCCGGGGCCGCTGCATCGCGCCGATCCGAACGGCATCCTCGCGTACATCGCGCGCGTGCTGCCGCCGATCGGGCTGATCGTCGGGATGTACGTTTTCTGGGTCGGCGCGGATCATCCCGGCGGCAAGTTCCAGGGCGCGACGATCGTCGCGGCGATGTGGCTCCTCGCCATCATGGCCGGCCTCACCGACACGCCACCAATCAGCCGAGCCTGGCTGCGGATCACGCTCGTCGCGGGCCCGCTGGCGTTCATCGCGATCGGCCTCGCGGGCGTGTCGACCGCGGGCGCATTCCTCGCGTATCCGCAGGGGGACGCGAAGCCGCTGATCGTCGCGATCGAGCTGGCGCTGATGCCCACGCTGGCGCTGATACTCGCGCTGATGCTGGTCGGCGCGCCGCAGCGGGCAGCAGTTCGTGCCGGGAGCCTGGAGCCATGAATGCGGCGACGCTGTTCGGACTCTGTGCCGCGGTGCTGGTCGGCCTCGGGCTCTACGGCCTGATCGTCAACCCGCATCCGCTGCGCAAGATCCTCGCGTTCAACGTCGTCGGCACCGGCGTGTTCCTGCTGCTCGGCGCCATCGCGCGCCGCGGCGCGGGCGCGGGCTTCGGCGGCGACCCGGTCCCGCAGGCGCTGCTGATCACGGGAATCGTCGTCGCGTTCTCGGCGACCGCGCTCGCCGTCGCGCTGCTCCTGCGCCTCTACGACGCGAGCGGCTCGGTCACGCTGTCGTCCGAAGCGCCGCCGGCGGCGATGCCCGATGCCGCCGGCCGCTAGTCCCCGCGGCGTTGCCGGAGCACGGCGATGACGACGACGCCCGGCGGAATGCTGCTCGTGCTGGCCGTGCTGGTCCCGTTCGCCGGCGTGCTGGCGGGGCTGGTGCTGGGAGGGCGCAACCCGCAGCGCGTCGCGCTCGTGACACTCGTGCTGGGCACCGGCATCGCGCTCGCCGTCGCCGATGCCTGGATGCGCTCGGGCAATGCCCTCACGTACCTCCTCGGGGGCTGGGCGCCGCCGCTCGGCGTCGCGCTGCGCGCGGATGGTCGGTCGGTGGCGATGCTGCTGGCGATCGCCGTCGTCATCTGCGGCATCGGCGTCTACGCGTGCGCCGATTTCGGCACCCCGGCCGACCGGCGCGAAGCGCGCGCCCCGTTCACGTTCTGGCTGCTGCTGCTCGCGGTCTGGGGCTCGCTCAACCTCGTGTTCGTCAGCGGCGACCTGTTCACGCTGTACGTGGCGCTCGAGCTGCTGACGTTCGCCGGCGTGCCGCTGGTGTGCCTCGACGGCCGCGGCGAGACGCTGCGCGCGGCGCTGCGCTACCTGCTCTACGCGCTGCTCGGTTCCGTCATGTACCTGCTGGGCGCCGTGCTGCTGTACGGCGCGTACGGAACGCTCGACATCCCGCTGCTGGCGGCGCGCATCCGCCCGGAATCCGCGGTGTGGGCCGCGGCGGCGCTGATGACGACGGGCCTGCTCGCCAAGACCGCGCTGTTCCCGCTGCACCTGTGGCTGCCCCCGGCGCATGCCGGCGCGCCCGCCGCCGCGAGCGCGGTGCTTTCCGCGCTGGTGATCAAGGGGTCGTGGTTCCTCGTGGTCCGGCTCTGGTTCGACGTGCTGCCGGGCGTGGTGACGTTCCCGTCGGCGCAGTTCCTCGGCGCGCTGGGCGCCGCGGCGATCCTGGTGTTCAGCATCGTGGCGCTGCGGCAGGAGCGCCTCAAGCTGCTGATCGCGTACTCGACGCTGGCGCAGATCGGCTACCTGTTCCTCATGTTTCCGCTTGCGTTCGATGCCGCCGGGCACCTCGTCGCCGGCGGGGCGCTGGCGGGCGGAATGATGCAGGCGATATCGCACGCGACCGCGAAGGCAGCGATGTTCATGGCGGCCGGGTCGATCTACGCGGCGCTCGGTCACGATCGCATCGACGGCCTCGCCGGCGTCGCCCGCGCGCTGCCGATCAGCGCGCTGGCCTTCGCCGTGGGCGGCCTCGCGTTGATGGGCGTGCTGCCCAGCGGCGCGTACCTCGCGAAGAAGTTGTTGCTCGACGCGGCGGCAGGCAGCGGCCAGTGGTGGTGGGAAGCGGTGCTGCTGGCGGGCGGCGTGCTGACCAGCAGCTACGTGGTGCTGGTGGTGGCCCGCGTGCTGCGGCGGTCCGGCACGCCGGTGGTGCTCGCGCAGCCCGTGTCGCGGCTGGCGCAGTCCGCGGCGCTCGCGCTGGCGGTGTGCTCGCTGCTGCTGGCCCTCGCGACGCTGGGGCCGCTGCCGGCATCGCTGATCAAGAATCCGCTGGCGCCCGCGGAGATGGTGTCGCTGCTGCTGACGGTGGCCGGCGGTGCCGCGCTCGCGTTCGCCTTCGGCACGCGGCCGCCGCCGCTGGCGCCGGTCGACGCCCTTGGCGGCGCGTTCGCGCGCGCCGACGCGCTGCTCCGGCGCTGGCCGGTGGCGAGCCTTTCGCTGCTGGTGGTAGCGGGGTTGTTCGGCTGGACGCTGCGCGCGTAGACGACCGCTGCGCGGGTGCCCGTTTGCGCGATTGCCCCGGGTTTCGCATCCGCTCAACCCGGGCTGCGTCGGATCCGGTTACGGTTGCAGGGGGGGATCAGTCGGGCAATACCCGCAGCCAGGTCTGCTGGCAACTCGGCACGGCGGGATGGAAGCCCGGCGGTTGCGGGCAATAGAAGCGGGTGCCGCCGGCAGCCGTCGTCGTCACGGTCGTGACGGTGGTCGTCGTGACGACCGGCGCCGCCTGCGCCACGACAATCGGAGGCGCGGCGACGAATGCGGGCGCTGCGACGAATGTCGGCGCGAATGCGCCGACGGTGAAGACCGGCGCGGCGACGACCGGTGCGAAGCCGACGGCAGCGCCGCTCCAGCCGCATCCCCAGCCGCAATTCCATCCGGGGTTCCAGCGGACCGGCACGTTGCCCCAGCCGTTGTTCCAGCCGGCGCTCCACCCCCAGCCGCCGTTCCAGCCGACACCCCAACCCCAGGCGCCGTTCCAGCCGTTGTTCCAGCCGTTGTTCCAGCGTGGGGGCGCGCCGCGCCAGCCGTTGTTCCAGCCGACCGGCGCCCCGCGCCAGCCGTTGTTGTTCCAGCCCGCCGGCGCACCGCGCGGGCCGCTGTTCCAGCCGACCGATCCGCCGCGCCAGCCGCTGTTCGCGCTGCCGCTCCATTGGCCGCCGCTCGCGCCGCCGTTCCAGGCGCCGCCGTGCGCGCCCGGGCTGCCGCTGCGTTGCGCCCATGCCGGACCGGCAGTCGCCGCGAGCGCGGCCAGCGCGCAGATCAGTGTCGCTCTTGCCTTCATGGATCGCTCCCGGACAAAGCCAGCGGATCGGTCATGCCGCGGCCGGCGCGGGGCACGTCATCGTCCGCGCCGGTCGCCGTTGCTTCATTTTACTGCTGCCGGCTGCCCTTGATGTTGCCGGCGACGCCACCGGCGACGCCGCCGATCGCCGCACCCGTCCAGGCGTTGCCGCCCGAGATGGCGGCGATGCCCGCGCCTGCCGCGGCACCGATTGCCGCGCCGCTCATCGTTCCCTGCTGCTGCGGGGTCATGTTGGTGCACGCGATCACACCCGCCGAGGCCGCGATGGCCGCAATCATTCCAAGTTTCTTCATGATCCGTCTCCGTTACTTGTTCTTCTGAAGGCCAGGCACGACGAACTCGAACCAGATCGTCTCGACGACCGGCCGCTGCAGCTTGTCGGGGTTCGACGCATACCACTTGTCCAGGCCTTCGCGCACCGAGTCGAGCGTCTGGCCCTTCATTCCCCTGGCGAGGCGCGGGACGAGGCTCTGCGCGTCGGACGGCGGGTTCGTGCCTTCGTAGGCCACTTCGACCTGGACCGCGTTGGCGATGCCGATCAGGTAGATCTTCTTCGACTGGTCGGACGACTTCGACCACATCTCGCCCGTGACCAACGGCACGTCGTCCGCGCGCGCGCTGCCGCAGACCGCCGCCAGCATCATGCAGGCTGCGAACGACGCCGCAAGTGTTTTCCATTTGATTGCCATCGGATTCCTCTTGATTGCTGATTTTTGACAAACGAGCCGCGCGTCGCGCCTCCGTGCGCACGGTCTCCGGCCCAACAACACACTGCAAAAGCCTACCACTACCTCTTCATACCGTCATTGCGCGCCGGCGCCGCGCGCGGTGCGCGACGCGCGGCCGCCATTGCCTGCCTAGAACGACCCCACCATCGTGCCCAGCGCGATCACCGCGGCCAGCCCGATCATCGCCCCGACGATGCCGACCATCACGATGTCGAAGTAGCTCTCCTTGTGCGTGGAGCCGCACACGGCGAGCAGCGTCACCACCGCGCCGTTGTGCGGCAGGCTGTCGAGCGTGCCCGCGCCAATCACCGCCACGCGGTGCATCAGCGCGGGATCGATGTTGAGGTCCGCGGCCATCTGCATGAACGGGCCGCCTAGGGCTTCCAGCGCGATCGTGAGCCCGCCTGACGCCGAACCGGTCAGCGCCGACAGGATGTTGGTGGCGAGCGCCAGCGAGACGAGCGGCCCGCCGCCGATCGACAGCACCCAATCGCGCACCACGGCGAACGCCGGCATCGCCGCGACCACCGCGCCGAAGCCGACGAGGCTGGCGACGCTGAGCACCGGCAGCACCGATGCATTGGCGCCGGCATCGACCGTCGCGCGGAGCCCGGAGAGCCGCTTGCGGTTCAGCACCACCAGCACGACGATGGCGAGCGCCAGGGCTACCAGCACCGACCAGACGCCGCTCACCGCCGCGACCGACGCGCCGCCCCATCGCGGCTCCGCCAGGAAGTCGAGGTCGAGCCGGGGCAGCACCACGAGCGAGCCCAGCAGGTTGGCGACGACCACCACGACGAGCGGCGCGATCGCGACGACGGCGCCGGGAACCTCCCTGCTCGCGCGGCCCTCGCGCACCTCCGACGGGTCGAAGCCGCTGGCGGTGGACGCGCGCTCGCGGATGCCAGAATCCTCGCCGGCCGGGTCCGGTTCAGCAAGCACTACGCCGAAGCCTTCCCCGTTGCGGCGTGCGGCGGCTTCGGCCCGCGCCAGCCACCACAAGCCGAAGCCCAGCATGACCGCCGTGGCAATGACGCCGAGGCCGGGTGCTGCGAACGGCGTGGTCCCGAAGAACGGCATCGGAATCGCGTTCTGGATGGCCGGGGTGCCCGGCAGCGCCGACATCGTGAATGTCATGGTGCCAAGGCAGATGGCGGCGGGCATCAGGCGGTTCGGGATGTTCGCCGCGCGGAACAGCGCCTGGCCCATCGGCACGAGTACGAAGAAGGCGACGAAAAGGCTCACCCCGCCGTAGGTGACCAGCGCGCCGGCCAGGACCACCGCCAGCACGGCGCGCTGCGGACCGAGGCGCTCGGTCATCAGGCGCGCGATCGCCGTCACCGAGCCGCTGTCGTCCATCAGCTTGCCGAACACGGCGCCCAGCAGGAACAGCGGGAAGAAGTTCAGGATGAACCCGGCCGCCGCGCCCATGAACGTGATGGTCCAGTTCGCGAGCAGCGGTTCCTGCGCGAAGAGGGCGGCGACGAGCGCCGCGGCGGGCGCCAGTACGAGCACGCTCCAGCCGCGGAACGACAGCCAGACGAGGCCGCCCAGGCCGGCAAGGATGCCGAGCAGGCCCATGTCAGTACCCGCCCGGCCGACCGTAGGGTACTGACTGCGCCCCCTCGGGGGGCAGCGAGCAAAGCGAGCGTGGGGGCGGTTTCATATCAGTACCCGCCCGGCCGACCGTAGGGTACTGACTGCGCCCCCTCGGGGGGCAGCGAGCAAAGCGAGCGTGGGGGCGGTTTCATATCAGCCGTTCTCGTCGAGCGTATCGAGCTCGAGCGTCGAGCGCACGCCGAGGTCGGAGGTGTGGGCGGCGAGGAAGGCCTCGGTCGCGCGGCGGCCTTCGTCCCGCAGCATGCAGAGGAACGGCCACTCGGCGATCATCTTCGACGACGAGTCGAGGTCGAGCATCACGTCGCTCGCGATCCGGTGCACGCGCATCCGTGCCCATACGGCGCCCTCGCCGGTGCCGGGATCGGCGACCTGCCGCAGCATCGCGCCGGCATGCAGTTCCTTCAGCAGCACGGAGTTGAACGCGATCTCGTTGAGGCGGTTGTGGATCTCGCGCGCGGTCCTCGGCGTGCCCGGCCGCTCGATCGGGTTGATCTGCACCAGGATCGTGTCGGACGCCGTGCATTCGCGGATCAGCGGCCCCATTGAAGGGTTGCCGGCGTAGCCACCGTCCCAGTAGGGGTCGCCGTCGATTTCCACCGCCTGGAACATCGTCGGCAGGCAGGCCGACGCCAGCAGCACGTCGGGCGTCAGGTCGGCGTTGCGGAAGATGTGGCCGCGGCCGGTGCGCACGTTGGTGGCCGTCACGAACAGCTTGATGGGGGCGCTGGTCAGCCGCTCGAAGCAGACGCTGTCCGCCAGGATCTTGCGCAGCGGATTCGTGCCCATCGGGTTGGTGTCGTACGGGGAGAGCACGCGCGCCGCGATGTCCATCGCCGCGAAGACCGGCGAGTAGTCGAGCGTCCACGAGCCGGCGAGTATCTCGAGCGGGCCGCGCCGCAGCGGGCTCATCAGCGCGGCGTCCGACACGCGCTTCCAGAACGCCTCCAGCGATTCGCGCGCCCGGTCCGGCCCGCCCTCGGTCAGGCCGTCGGCCATCACGACCGCGTTCATCGCGCCCGCAGAGGTGCCGGAGATACCGTCGAACGCGAGCCACTTCTCCTCCAGCAGGCGGTCGAGCACGCCCCAGGTGAACGCGCCGTGCGCGCCGCCGCCCTGCAGCGCCAGGTCGACGCGGATGGTGCCGTCCTTCGAGCGCGTCGCCTGCCGGGTCGCGCGCGCCGGCTTGGCCGGTGCACCGTGCGTGCGACGCCTGGGTTTGGAAGCAGTGCTCTGGTTCATGCGGGTGCCCTGGTGGATGTCGTGCGGTGAAAGGCGAAACTGCCCGCGACCGGGTTGCGGACAGGCAGGAGGTAAAGGCTCGCCACGCCGCGCGATGCGGCAGTGGCGCGCGCCGTCAGTTGCCCTGCCTGGCGCCGCCGATCCACGCGCGGACGAGCGAGACGACGAAGCCGCCGGTGAACATGCCCAGGACGTAGATCCCGATGACGAGGAAGGACACGGGCAGCGTGACGCTGGCGGTCAGCAGGGAGACCGTCACCGTCTGTAGATTCTGGAACTTGAACAGAAGCACCGCGGCGGTGACGGCGACGATCAGGGCGATGTAGACGTAGCGCATGGCGACTCCCCGGCAGGTTCCGAAGCGGGGGGCGAGGCTGCGCCGCGCTTCCCCGGATTCCTGCGATTATATCGGGCGATGGTGCCAGTTTTGTTGCAGTGCGGCAACTGCACCTTGGTTTACTTCGACGACAGTGCCGAAGGCTGCGACAATGCGGACCGGGATGCGCCCCGGCGGCCGCATCGCACGTTGCCCGCGGCGCCCGGTGCCGGCGCGCCCCACGGAAGGAGGTCGAATTGAACACGCGGATGCTCGCAGCGCTCGTTGCCATTGCCGTTGCCGGTTGCACGGTCGGGCCCGATTACGTGCGCCCCGGCGTCGACACGCCGACGGCGTGGCGCATCGACTACCCCAAGGCCGCCGCGGTCGCCAACACGAAGTGGTGGGAGCAGTTCGGCGATCCGGTGCTGAACAACCTGATCGAGACCGCGCTGCGCGAGAATCGCGACGTGCGCATCGCCGCCGCCCGCGTCGACCAGTTCGCCGGGGCGCTGGTCTCCACGCGCTCGCAGCTCTACCCGCAGATCGGCTACGGTGCCGACGTGTCGCGCGCGCGGTCGAGCCGCGTCGGCGTGCCGCCGCTCCCGCCCGGCGCCGACCCCTATTTCACCCTCTACCAGGCCTCGCTCGGCGCGTCGTGGCAGATCGACCTGTTCGGGCGCGTCCGGCGCCTCTCCGAAGCAGCGCAGGCGCAGGTGTACGCCAGCGAACAGGCGCAGCGCGGCGTCGTGCTGACGCTCGTCACCAGCGTCGCGTCGAGCTACATCGCGCTGCGCGCGCTCGACCGCCAGCTCGAGATCGCCAAGGCGACGGCGGCCAACTTCGGCGAGACGCTGCGGATCTTCAACCTCCGCTTCAAGCGCGGCGTCGTGTCGCAGACGGAAGTGTCCCAGGTGGAGTCGCAGTACCAGCAGGCGCTCGCGGCGATTCCGGCGATCTCGCAGCAGATCGCCGCGCAGGAGAACCTGATCTCCATCCTGCTCGGCCGCAACCCGGGCCCGATTCCGCGCGGCAAGTCGATCGACCAGCTCGTGGCCCCGCTCATCCCCGCGGACCTGCCGTCGGCGCTGCTGCAGCGCCGGCCGGACATCCTGCAGGCGGAGCAGAACCTCGTCGCGGCGAACGCCAACATCGGCGCTGCGCGCGCGCAATACTATCCGACCATTTCGCTGACCGGCGCGCTGGGCAGCATCAGCACTGCGTTCGGCAACTTCCTGACGGGGCCGGCATCGGCGTGGCAGCTCGCCGCGGGAATCACCGGGCCGATCTTCACGGCCGGCGCCATCGAGGGCCAGGTGCGCTCGGCCGAGGGCGCGCAGCAGCAGGCGCTCTTCGCCTACGAGCAGACGATCCTCAATGCGTTCCGCGAGACCAACGACGCGCTGGCGGGCTCGGGCAATCGCGCCGACGAAGCCGCCGTCCAGGCGAAGCGGGTGGTTTCGCTGCGCGAGTTCGCGCGGCTGTCGCGGCTGCGCTTCGACAGCGGCCTCGCGAGCTACCTCGACGTGCTGGTCGCCGAGAACGAACTCTTCGCCGCCGAGCTCGCGACGGTGCGCACGCAAGCCGACAGCTACGTGCAGCTCGTCAGCGTGTACCAGGCGATGGGGGGCGGCTGGGTTGACCTCGCCGATTCCATCACCCCGCGGCCGGTCGGCGTCGCGGCGGCGGCGCCCGCGAAGTAGCTCACTTCGCCGGCGCCGGCGCCGCTGCCGTTTCGCCCGAGCCGCCCGCGGCCTGCGGCACGACCGGAGCCGCGCCGCCCCGACCCTTGCCCAGCCCTTCCTCGACGCGGTCCATCAGGTACGGGAAGAACGGGTTCGACGACATCCGGATCAGCGAGTCGAGGCTCACGATCAGCGTGCCGCGCTCGCCGCGCGTCGCCATCGCGCCCAGGTTCACGCCGTACTCGTCGGTGGACTCGGGCTCCAGCCCGTACAGCGAGTCGGAGAGCGGGAACGGCAGCGCCAGGTGCGACAGCGAGAATACGTCACGCGGATAGAGGAGCCCCAGCGGGCGCGTCTGTTCCGCGGTCGCGCCCGCCTCGGTCACCCGCTCGACGACTTCGGGATTGCCGGGGCCGGCGTTGGTGATGATGGTGGTGCGGAAGGTTCGCGGCGCGTCGGGAAGCAGCCGGGCGAGCATCGTGTCGGTGCTGCGGCGCAGGAGCGGGCCGAATTTGGCGCTCCGGTTGATGTCGAACAGCACGAGCTCGCTGCCGTTGGCGGGCAGGTTCGCATAGAGCGCGTCGATGATGGCGCGCGTGCTGACCGTGAAGTCGACCACCGACTGGAACGTGAGGACCGGCGCCAGTTCCTTGAGTCGGCCGTCGGCGGCGTGCGCCGCGATCTGCGCCTGCAGCGTGCGCGCCACCAGCGACGACTGGCGCGCGGCATTGACCGGGAACGAGTTGTACTTGAACGGGTTGAACTCCGGCACGATGCCGAGCCACGCCGCCTTGGCGAACGAGGGGAACACCGCCGGCCAGCCGAACACGCCGGCGAAGCGCGCGAGGCTCGTGATCCCGATCATCGGCGAGATCAGCACGATGCGGTCCGGCCGCGCGAGGGTCTTGTCATCGAGCGCGTCGAGCGCGTATTTCATCGCCAGCGCGCCGCCGTTGGAGAACCCGATCACGTGCAGCGGGGTGCCCGGCCCCGCGCGCCGCCGCGCTTCCCTGACGGCCAGCCGGGTCGCCGCCGTCCACTGCTCCCACTCGACCTTGGCGAGGCCGCTCGGCACCGTGCCATGGCCGGGCAGCCGGACCGCGATCGCAACATAGCCGTCGTCGCGGTAGCGCCGCGCGAGGTGGCGCAGGCTGTACGGCGAATCGGTCAGCCCGTGCAGCAGCACCACGGCGCCTGCGGGCTTGCCGGCGGGCTCCATCACGTAGGAGCGGTTCCAGTCGGTGGCGAACTTGCCCGGATAGATCGGGCTGTCGGCAAAGTAGCGGTTGGCGGGCTCCCGCGACTCGGGGTCGAGCTTGTCGGTGACCTCGGTCCGCACCTCGGCGAAGATCTTTCCTTCGGCCGCCAGGTACTGCTGCCAGTCCGCCTTGTCGATCTCGCCTGCCGTCGGTTCGTGGGGGACGAAGGTGTGCCAGAGCTCCAGCGGGGGACCGCGCTGCGCGTCGTACGCGCGCACCCCGAGCAGCGTGACGAGGCTGGCGGCGAGCGCCACCAGCACCCACTTCAGCAGTTTGCGTAGCTTCGATACCATGGCTTCGTTCCGGTGATGCTGCAGGCGGATGAACAACCGGGAATCATGCCACACGGCATCGCGGTGCCGGCATTCCTCGGCGGGCCGGGTGCGGTTTGAGCTTTCGGTTCCCCTCTCGTAAGATGACCGGCGTGACCCCGACCACCGGGGTCCGGCCGCTGTTCGATGCGCCGGTCGGCGCGGACTCTTCATGACAAGCCTAGCCACGCTGGGGCGACTCGTCGCCGTCGTTGCAGTCATCGTCGTCACCGGCGGCTGCGGAACGCTTCTGCGCAACCCGGTGCCCACGCCGCTGACGCCGGAAGCCACGGTCCCGGGCATGCCCGAAGTCCGCGCGTGGGCGGGGAATCTCAGTCCGCCGATGGAGCGCGACCTCGCGCTGTCCTTCCGGCAGGAGTTGCCGCGGGAATTCCCGCCGGACGCCTCGGGTGTCATCCAATACGCCCACCTTGCGCTGTCCGGCGGGGGCGCCAGCGGCGCGTTCGGCGCCGGGTTCCTGAACGGCTGGACGAGCGCGGGAACGCGGCCCGTGTTCAAGATGGTCACCGGCGTCTCCACCGGGGCGCTGATGGCGCCGTTCGCCTTCCTCGGGCCGGCGTACGACGACGCGCTGCGCGAGTTCTACACGACCACGTCGTCGCGCGACATCTTCGTCCTCGGTTCGCTGTTCAGCATGGCGACGCGCGTGCTGCGCGGCGAGGCGCTGGCC
Organism: Bordetella parapertussis; assembly: GCA_943331295.2. Lineage (GTDB taxonomy): Bacteria > Pseudomonadota > Gammaproteobacteria > Burkholderiales > Casimicrobiaceae > CAIWHR01. The sequence continues at coordinate 33,784 of CALQLA020000012.1, forward strand.
GACACGGGGCCGCTCACCCGGCTGATCGAGCGCAACGTCGACGCCGATTTCCTCCGCCGGATCGCCGAGGCCCACCAGCAGGGGCGGCGGCTCTACATCGGGACCGTGGACCTCGACTCGCTGCAGTTCGTCGTGTGGAACATGGGGCTGATCGCCACCAGCGGCCGCCCGGAGTCGCTCGAGCTGTTCCGCAAGGTGATGCTCGCGTCGGCGTCGATTCCGATCGCGTTTCCGCCGGTATTCTTCGACGTCGAGGCCGGCGGCCGGCGCTACGACGAGATGCACGTCGACGGCGGCGTCGGGGCGCGCGTCTTCTATAACGGCGCCCTGTTCACGCCGTCGATCATGCGGACGCGCGGCGGCGCCGGACCGTACGAAGGGCGGGAAGAGATCTTCGTCATCCACAACGGCCAGCTCTTTCCCGTCCCGCAGCCGACCCGGCGGACCGTCCCCGGAATCGCGATGCGGGTGCTCGACGCGTCGAGCCGCTCGGCCGTGGTCAGCGACCTCTTCCGCATCTACGCGGTGGTGCAGAGCCAGCAGGCGGGCTTTAACTGGCTGACCATTCCCGACGACGTCGAGCTCGCCGGCGCCGAGACCTTCGATCCGGTGCTGATGCAGGCGCTCTACGACGTCGGCTACCGGAAGGCGGCCGGCGGCGCCGCGTGGGCGACGCGTCCGCCCGGGCTCCACGCGCCGTAGCCGCCCCGCCCGTCAGTCGACCGCGCGCTTCGCCGCGCCGCCGCCGGGGCCTCGAACCGGGCCCAGGCCGTCGTCGATGCGCTCCAGCAGGTAGGGAAAGAACGGGTTGGACGACACTCGGTTCAGCGCATCGAGGCTGATCACCAGCGTCTCGCGCTCGCCGCGCGCCGCGATCGCGCCCAGGTGCACGCCGAAGTCGTCCGCCGGGTTGGGTGTCGCGCCGTACAGCGAGTCGTCCAGCGGAAACGGCAGCGCGATGTGCGACAGCGAAAAGAAATCCGAAGGCCACTCGAGGCTGAGCGGACGCGTCGTCGACGTCGTCGCGCCCGCCGCGGTGACGCGCTCGACCACCGCCGCGGCATCGGGATCGGCGTTGGTGACGACGGCGGTGCGGAACCGCCGCGGCGGCGCCGGCAGGAGCTGCGCCACGACGTTGTCCTCGCCGGTGCGCAGCAGGGGGTCGAACCGGGCGTCGCGATTGAGGTCGTAGAGCACGAGTTCGCTGCCGTTGGCCGGGAGGTGGACGTACAGCGCGTCGATGATGGCGCGCGTGCTGACGGTGAAATCGACGACCGACTGGAACGTGAGGACCGGCGCCAGTTCCGTCAGGCGGCCGTCGGCGGCATGCGCCACGATCTGCGCCTGCAGCGTGCGCGCCACCAGCGACGACTGGCGCGCGGCATTGACCGGGAACGAGTTGTACTTGAACGGGTTGAACTCCGGCACGATGCCGAGCCACGCCGCCTTGGCGAACGACGGGAACACCGCCGGCCAGCCGAGCACGCCGGCGAAGCGGGCGAAGCTCGTGATCCCGATCATCGGCGAGATCAGCACGATGCGGTCCGGCCGCGCGAGTGCCTTGTCGGCGAGCGCATCGAGCGCGTATTTCATCGCCAGCGCGCCGCCGTTCGAGTACCCGACGAGGTGCAGCGGGGCGGGGGCGCCGACCCGTCGTCGCGCCTCGGCGACCGCGACCCGCGTGGCTGCCGACCACGCCTCCCATTGGACGGACGTCAGGCCGCCCGGCACGGTGCCGTGGCCGGGCAGGCGCAGCGCGACGGCGACGTACCCGTGGTCGCGATAGCGCTGCGCGACGTGGCGCACGCTGTACGGCGAATCGGTGAGCCCGTGCAGCAGCACGACGGCGCCGACGGGCACGCCCGCGGGTTCCAGGATCACCGAGCGGTTCCAGTCGTGCGCGAATCGCGCCGGATGGATCGAGCTGCCGGCGAAGTAGCGGTTGGCGAGGTTGCGGGACGCCGGGTCGAGCTTGTCGGTGACCTCCGTCCGCACCTCGTCGAACGCCCGCTGCTCGGCCGCGAGGTACTGCGCCCAGTCGGCGTGGCCGAGTTCGGCGGCCGTCAGTTCATGCGGGACGAACGTGTGCCAGCGTTCGAGCGGCGGGCCGCGCTGCGCGTCGTACGCGCGCACCGCCAGCAGCGTGACGAGGCTCGCGGCCGCCAGCGCCGCGACCCACTTCAGCAGCCTGCCCAGCGCCGACTTCATTGCCGCGATTCCCGGCTTCCCGACCGCCGACGCCCACCCGGGGCGCGGCAGGCACGCGTGGCCCGGGCCGGCGCGAACGGCCGGGCCGGGTGCATAATGGCGCTCGAAATTTCACGTCGGCGAACGCAAACGGGCCCGCCCTTCCATTCATGAACGAACGCTTCCAGGCGCTGGTCCACGGCGCCGCCTTCGCGCTGATACTCGGGTGGGTGCTCTACATCGGGCGCGACATCTTCGTCCCGATCGTGTTCAGCGTCCTGGTGGTGTACGTGATCGTGGGGCTCACGCGCCTCCTGGGCAGCGTTCCGGTGCTGGGCCGGCTGCTGCCGCTTCAGGTTCGCCACGGGCTGTCCATTCTCGTCATCGCGTCCGCGCTGGTGCTCGTGGTGTACCTGATCGTCGCGAACAAGGATAGCGTCGCGGCACTGGGCCCGCAATACCAGGAGTCGCTGCTGGCGACGATCCAGAAGGCCGCGGTGTTCCTGCGCATCGAGAACGAGCCGACGTGGACGTCGCTGCGCCAGGACCTCCTCGCGCAGGTCAACATGCAGCGGCTGGTCGGATCGACGCTCGCGTCGGTGTCCTCGATCCTGCTCAGCTTCATCGTCGTCTTTCTCTACGCGACGTTCCTGCTGGTCGAGCGGCACGCATTCGCCGACAAGGTCGCCAACATCTCCACCGATCCGCGCAGCATCGCCCGCATCCGGCAGCTCACGCTGGACATCAACGCCCGCATCGGCTCGTACCTCGCGCTGAAGACGTTCATCGGCCTGCTGCTGGGCGCGGTGAGCTGGGTCGCGATGGCGTTCGTCGGGCTCGAGTTCGCCGGCTTCTGGGCCGTGCTCACCGCGCTGCTCAACTATGTGCCTTACATCGGCTCCGCGCTGGGTGTCGTGTTCCCGGTGCTGATGGCAATCGTGCAGTTCGGGAACCCGAACGACGTCCTCGCGGTGCTGGTCCCGCTGGTCGTGATCCAGTTCGTGATCGGCAACTTCCTCGACCCGTACATCATGGGCAACTCGCTCAACCTGAGCCCGTTCACGATCCTGGTGAGCCTCGCGGTCTGGTCGGCGATGTGGGGCATCGCGGGCGCCTTTCTCGCCGTGCCGATCACCGCGATCATGGCGATCGTGTTCTCCGAGTTTGCCGGGACGCGGCCGATCGCCGTGCTGCTGTCGAGGAACGGCAAGCTGTGACGCCGGCGGCGCAGGAGAACCCATGGGTTTGAGGGACGTCCGGGACCTCTTCAAGTCCGCGGCGGTCAACTGGGTGCACGACTACGCGCAGAGCATGGGCGCGGCGCTCGCGTTCTACACGATGTTCTCGATCGCGCCGCTGCTCCTGATCGTGATCGCCGTCGCCGGCACGGTGTTCGGCGCAGAGGCTGCCCGCGGCGAGATCTACGGGCAGTTGAGCGGGCTCCTGGGGCCACAGGGCGCGTCCGCCGTGCAGGGCCTGATCGAGAGTGCCGGCCGGCCGGCCGAGAACGTGATGGCCACGATCTTCGGCATGCTGTTCCTGTTCATCGGCGCGACCTCCGTCTTCGCCGAGCTGCAGGACGCGCTCGACCGGATCTGGCGGGTTCCGCACCGGCCGCGCAGCGCCGGCCTCTGGGGCCTCGTGCGCGCGCGCCTGCTGTCGTTCGGGATGATCCTGGGGATCGGGTTCCTGCTGATGGTGTCGCTCGCGTTTTCCGCCGGCTTGGCCGCGCTCAACCGCTGGTGGGATCCGCTGTTCGACGGCTGGACGACGTTCGCCGACACGATGGACTTCGTCATCAGCGTCGTCCTGCCGACGGCGGTGTTCGCGCTGATCTACAAGACGATGCCCCGCGCGCGCGTGGCCTGGCGCGACGTGTGGATCGGCGCCGCGGTCACGTCGCTGCTGTTCATCGCCGGCAAGATCGTCATCGGCGCGTACATCGGCCGCAGCGGCATCTCGACGGGCTTCGGCGCGGCGGCTTCGCTCGTCGTGGTGCTGCTGTGGGTGTACTACTCGGCGCAGATCTTCCTGTTCGGCGCCGAGTTCACCTGGGTGTACTCGCACAAGTTCGGCTCGCGCCAGGGGCAGCCGTTCCCGGCGGCCGGCGCCGCCGCGGCAGCATCCGGCTGAGCGCCCTCGCGCGCCGGCAGTTCAGCGCGCCCGCAAGCCGGCGCGAAGCGTCAGGCCGGCCTTCTCGAACTCCTGCGTCGCCCGGCGGCTGACCTGGCCGGCGACGAGCGCGATCCGCCGCTTCCCCTTGAGGTCCTTGCGCTGCGCGAACTCGGCGGCCGCCGGGTCCCAGTACGCGTAGTCGATCGCGGCCGCGATCACCAGCGTGCCGTCTGGCTCGACCCCCACCGGCACCAGGTTGCTCATCCGGAGCTTGACGATCCGGCCTTCCTTTTCGTTGAACTGCTTCAGCATCCGGATCGAATCGACGAGGAAGCGGACGCGGGTTTCGCCGTCGAGCTGCGAGGCGACCTGGATGACCGACTCGACGCCCTCGACGCGCCCGATCCCGGCGAGCGCGGTGGCGAGCGCCGTCTGCATCGTCGGCGTGAACCACCGGTTGCGGATGAAGTCGCGCGTCGTGCGCGGGTTCACGCCCAGCGCGATCAGTTGCGCCTCGTTGTCGCGGGCGAGATCGAGCGCCGGCTTGTTCCACACGGCATCGCGGACCGTCGTGTCGAACTCGACCACCATGTTGGCACCCATGGACACCGCGCCGAGCGTGGTGTTCACCGCGAAGCTGCCGGCGAAGCTCGCCCTTGCGGCGTTGTCGAGCAGCGGCCGCAGCACGGGGTTCGTCGTATAGGGGTCGATGTTGAGCTGCCGTGCCCAGTCGCGGCGCGCCTTGTTGTAGCCGAACGGATCGCCCATGAAGCCGGAGGGCGCCTGCTCGCCCGTGGCCGGCCCGGGCACGCCCGAAGCCGTGGCGGCGGGGCCGCTGGCGGTCGTGCTGTCGGCGACGGTCTGGGCCGTGGAGCGCGCGAGGAAGCCGATCCGGCCGAGGACGGTGCCGAGTCCCTGGCCCACGTTCTCGGCGGTGCCGAGCGGGTCGGTGAACGCGCTCTGCACGAACTGGATCGGCGCCGACGCCGAGCGCAGCAGCGCATCCTGGAACGCCTGGCTGCTCTGGACTTCCTGCAGCGCCTGGATGGCCGCGAGCTCGTGCACGCGCATCGCGAGCATGTTCTCGCCGACGACGACGAACCGGCCGAACTTCGACTCGATGATGAAGCGCCCGAAGTTCCCGTCCAGCGTCACGGGCTCGGCGACGGTGTGCAGCGGGCCCTTCAGCAGCGCGGGCGCGGCGAGTTCCGACCCCGCGAGGACGGGCGAGGGCTCGAACGCGTACTTGGCCTGGGCGACGGCCGGCGCGGCGGCGGCAAGGCTGCCGGCGGCAAGCAGGCACGACAATGCGGTGGCGGCGAGATGGGTGCTGTGTCTGTGGTTCATTTGCGCTCTTGGCTCGTGGAGGTCGATTCGTGGATGGCGGGCGCCGGGCGGGCGCGTGCCATCCTACACCCGCGGCGATCGGGCGGGACGGCAAAAAGAGGGCGCGCCGAGCCCGGAAGCAGGGGCCCGGCGGGTTCCGGCGGCGGGAGGGGCGTCAGTCGCCGGCGGCGTCGGCCGGGGCGAGGTCGGGCATCTCGAACGGCTTCAGGCCCTTCGCCGGCGCTTTGGGCGCGGTGCCCGGGAGGATCTCGAAGTTCGGCGCGAAGGCGACCATCATTCCCCGCAGCTGGTCGAAGGGCTTCCGGTCGCCGTCGAACTTCGCCTTGCCTTCCGCGACCAGGTCGTCGAACGATTTCACGCCCATCATCACCAGGTTGAGGTCGGCGCGGTTCAGGGTGATCGTCAGGTCCGGCGTCTTCGCCTGCTCGCCCTTGATGTTGGTCAGCGTCGCGTTGCTCAGCTCCACCAGGAATTTCTCGCCGTTGTCGGGCGTGACCAGGTTGATGGTGAAGCGCATGCCGTCCGCCTTGCGCGGGTCCATGCTGATGGCGAGGAAGTCGAGCCAGTTCTCCGTCGACATGGCGCGGATCATGTCCGGTCCCGACGACCGCTGCGGCGTGCCGGCCGGCAGCCCGTTGCGCAGCTCGTAGGCGCCCTGCAGGAAGATGTTGCGCAGCGTCGGGCTTTCCTTCTGGTAGCCCAGCTGCTCGTAGGCGCTGGCCAGCAGGTTCTTCGCCGGCTGGTTCCGGGGTTGCGCGAACACCAGCTTGTTCAGGATCTCGGAGGCTTCGAGGTACTTGCCCTTGCCGATCAGCTCCTTGCCCTTCGCCATGATCTTCGCGGAGCCGCCCATCATCTCGACGTAGAGCGGCGCCGAGTCCTTCGGCGACAGCGGCGCGATGTTCACCGGGTTGCCGTCCCAGTAGCCGAGGAAGCGGTTGATGACGCCGCGGCTGTTGTGCTGCTCCGACCCGTGGTAGCTGTGCGCGGGCCATTGCTTCCACAGGCTGGGCGGCAGCTGGTAGACGTTCTGGATCTCGTTGATCGTCACGCCGAGGTTGGCGTAGTGGAGCGTCTGGTTGTTGAGGTTGGCGTAGGTGTCGCGCTGCGTGCGCATCACTTCCTGGATGCGCGCGTTGCCCCAGCGCGGCCAGCTGTGCGAGGCGAACATCACCTCGGCCTCCTGGCCGAACCGGTAGAGCGCGACGTTGATCTGCTTCGACCAGTTGAGCGCGTTGCGCACCGGCGCGCCGCGCGGCGTGTAGATGTTGTGGATCGTGCCGGTGATGTTCTCCGCCGCCCAGAAGGCCTTGAACTGCGGGAAGTACGTGTTCATCTCGACCGGGGCCTCGGTGTCCGGCGTGTTCTGGAACACCATCCTGACGCCGTCGATCGTGACCTCCTCGAAGTCCTTCCGGATGACGAGGTTCGGCGGAATCAGCCCGACGTTGCCGTTCGCCACGTTCTTGCCGATCGACTGGTCGGCGTGCCCGTACGGGTCGCGCGGCAGCAGCACCGCGTACGAGTACTGGGTGCGCCGCGACATGGCGTTGCCCGAGAACACGTTCTCCTCGATCGCGGCCTGCATGAAGCCCTCGGGCGCGATCACCTTGACCTTGCCGCTGGCGACGTCGGCCTCGTCCACCACGCCGCGCACGCCGCCGAAGTGGTCGACGTGCGAGTGCGAATAGACGACGCCCAGCACGGGCCGCCTGCCGAGCTTCTCGTTGATGAATTCGAGCGCTGCGCGCGCGGTTTCCTTGGCCGTCAGCGGGTCGAACACGATCCAGCCGGTGTCGCCCTTGATGAAGCTGATGTTGGCGAGGTCGAAGCCGCGCACCTGGTAGATTCTGCCGGGCACCACCTCGTAGAGTCCGTAGGCCATGTTCAGCACGGCCTGGCGCTGCAGCGACGGGTGGATGCTCGGGAAGTCCTTGCCCTGCAGCAGCCACTGGTAGCTGCCCATGTCCCAGGCGACGTTGCCGCCGTCCGCCATGATCTTCATGTAAGGCGGCTCGGCGATGAAGCCCTTCCTGGCCTCGTCGAAGTCACGCTTGTCGGACATCGGCAGCGTGGCCAGCACGCCGTTGCGCAGCTCGATCGTGTAGGTGGACGGCAGGCTCCCCTTGGGGTCGAAATGCTTGGGCGCCGCTGTCGGTGCCTGCGCGTGCGCAGTGGCCGCACCGAGGGCCAGCGGACCGCAGAGTGCGGCGGCTGCGCCAGCGGCCACCAGCAGTCCGCGCACAGATTGGGTTGTCTTCATCGCGTTCTCCTCAATCGTTTTCGGCAAACGTCCATTTTGAGCGCCGGCGAGCGTGCCCGGGGTTGATCTGGATCAGGATGCGCGCGGGCGCGACTGCTACTCCTCGGCGATCGCCTTGATCCGCCCGGACCGGATCGCCTTCACCAGCGCGGCGTGGTCCTGTCGTGTCTGGTCCGCGTAGGCAAGCGCGAAGCGGGCCATCGCCTGGTCGAAGACGTCGCTCTTCCCCAGGTACCCGCTGATCGTCGCGGCATCGCCGGACTTGGCATGGGCCCGCGCCAGCGTCCAGCCGCACAACCGCGCGTAGCGCACGAGCTGCACGGCGGAGAGTCCGTCCATCGGCACCGACATCTTCATGTCCCGCAGCTGGCGCACGTAGAAATCGTAGCCGCTCCGCCCCCGCCCGCGCACCCAACCGAGGAAGATGTCGCTGGACGATTGCATCAGCCGCTGGCCGACGACCACGCGCTGGCCCTGGTTGTCGTAGGCGCTGCTGCCGGCATGGGCCGCGAGGACGGAGGGCAGTGCCTCCTTGAACTGGAGGATCAGCGGATGCCCGTCCTCGGAAAAGAGCAGTCCGATGTAGCAGCGCGTGCCGACGCTGCCGATGCCGACGACCTTCAGCGCGACGTCCTCCAGCCGATAGCGGTCGAGCAGCACGCGGCGCTCGTCCGGCAGCGACGCGCGATAGTCCGCGAGCCCCTCCAGCACCCTGGCCTCGAAGTCCGGCTCGGCGACGTGCATCAGGACCGGCGGCTGGTCGACGATGCGGTGGCGCCCGTCGACCTCGGTCGTGATCTTCGGGAAGAGGTTTTCGATGACGCGCTCGCGTGCCCGGTCCGCGATCTGCTGCCGGAACTTCCTGGCGCTGGCGTCGGGTGCCATCCTGATCACGGTGTCGAGGTCGAGGTGCTGGTACCAGATCTCCAGCGGGCGCTTGCGCGAGCACTTGCGCAGGTGCTCGCGGTAGGCGTTCACGCACGCGATGACCGCGCCGTGCCCGTCGTCGTCGGACAGGCGCAGGTCGCGCGCGGCGACCACGAAGCTCGCCACCAGGCGCTTGACGTCCCATTCCCAGGGCGCGGGGAGAGTCTCGTCGAAGTCGTTGAGATCGAACACCAGCCGTCGCTCGGGCGTGGCGAACGCGCCGAAGTTGAGCAGGTGGCAGTCACCGCAGGCCTGCACCCGGATGCCCGTGGCCGGCGTCTGCCCCAGGTCGTGGGCCATCAGCGCGGCGGACCCGCGCAGGAACGTGAAGGGGCTGCGCGCCATTCGCCCATAGCGGATAGGCACGAGTTCCTGCAGCCGGCCACGGCTCGTCGCCTCGAGGATCGCGACCGGATCCCGGCCTTTGTGCGGGACGTGGAAGTCGCCCTGGCTCTCCCGGGGAACCTGCGCGCGCAGCGCCTTTCCCAACGCGAGGCGCTCGGCGCGGGGATGGAAGCCGGCCAGGCCTTCCAGTATGCCGGGCGCGGGCGCGACGGCGGTGGCGGGCTTTCTGCTGTTGCGCATGAGGGTGATCCGTTGGCAAACGCGTCGTGGCCGCCAATTGTAACCGTGGCCGTCTCCGCGGATGCCGATGCGATGCCGGCTTCGGCGAATCTTGCGGATCGAAGCCGATGCTTCGCTGCGCCTGCTGCGATGCGAAGACCGAAGGTCCGCGGCCCGCCCCGGCGGCAGGCGTCGACGACGCGCTGCCGTCCTCCGGGCGCAACGCGCGCATCGACGCCGCTTCGTCGGCCGGACGTCGCTCGTCGTCGTCACCGGGCGCCCCGTTCGCCGGTGGCCGCAGCGGCCCGGTGGGGGATCAGGCTCCTGCCGGGCTGCGTGCCCGGGAACCGCAACTCACGCTTCGTGATCGGCGACGGCCGCGCGGTAGGCGTGCCACGACGCATGCCCGACCACGGGACCGACGATCAGCAGCCCGGCGAACCAGGGCAGCAGTGCCAGCACCACCAGCAGCGTGATCAGCGCGCCCCAGAACAGCATCACGCGCGTCTGCGTGACGACGAGGCGCACGCTGGTCAACCCGGCCGTGATGGCGTCGGTCTGCCGGTCGAGGATCATCGGCATCGACACCACGCTGATCGCGAAGATGAGGCCGGCGAACAGCGCGCCGAGGCCCAGCCAGCCCAGCGTAAAGCCGAGGTTCTCGGGCTCGGTCAGCGCGAGCAGCGAGCCCTGCAGGTCGGGCATGCCGTTGAAGCTCAACGCGAACAGCACCAGCGTCGCGCGTCCCCACAGCATCTCCAGGACGAGCAGCACGAAGCCGAAGATCGCCAGCGTCCCGGTGCGCGTGTCCCAGGCGAGCAGGGAATCGCCGAAGTCGGGTAGCCTGCCCTGCTCGAGCCGCTGGCTGGCGCGATAGAGGCCGAGGCACAGGAACGGGCCCATCAGCAGGAAGCCGGCGGAGAGCGCCATCACGTAGGCGGGTGCGGCCGCGTACAGCTTCATCAGTGCCCAGCCCATGGCGGTGAAGCAGGCACCGTAGAAGAGGCCAATGCCCGGGCAGCGGATGAAGTCGCGCCAACCCAGCGCGAGCCAGCGCAGCGGGTCGGCGAGTTGCAGCGGGCGCAGCACGATCTCGCCGGCGGGAACGTCGGAAGTCGCCGCGGGCGGGGTCGTCGAACCCGGGTCGTCGGGGTCGGTCGGAACGGTCATCGGCGCAAGGGTAGTGCTTCGTGCATCGCGCGTCCACATGCTGCCTCGCGGGGGCAGTCCGTATAGGCCGGGTCAGGCCGCGGATGTCGACTTGCGCCGGGATCGCTTCCTGCCGTTCGGTGTTGGAAGCGGGCTGGCAATGGCAAACCGAACGGGCAGTGCAGTGCAAGGCTTGCCACGAGCGCGGCCGGCCCGCGTCATTCCACCTTGATGCTAGCGGCCGTGATGACCCCCTTCGACTTCTGGATGTCGGCCTTGATCAGGGCGACGAACGCCTCGGGCGTCACCGGATCCGGCTCGAGGCCCTGCGCGTGCATCTGCTTTTTCACGTCGTCACTGCCGAGAATCCGGTTGATGTCGCCATTCAGCCGCGCGACGATGGCGGGCGGCAGGCCGGCTGGCCCGAACACGCCGTAGTAGGTGATGAACGTGTATTTGGGATAGCCCAGCTCGGCGACGGTGGGCACGTCGGGCAGCGCGGCATTTCGCCTGGGCGACGAGACGGCGAGCGCGCGCAGCTTGCCACCCTGGATCAGCGCGGTGGCCGACGAGATCGACGTCGCCGCGAAGCCGACGTGGCCGCCGACCAGGTCGGCGAGCGCGGGGCTCGATCCCTTGTACGGGATGTGCCGCATCTGGAACCCCGCCACCGATTGCAGCAGTTCCATCGCGATGTGCGCCGACCCGCCGGTGCCCGAGGTGCCGTAGGTGATGGTGTCCGGTGCGGCCTTGGCTGCGGCGATCGCGTCGTTGAGCGTCTTGAACGGCGATTGCGCCCCGACGACCAGCACCATTGGCGTCGTCGCTGCGAGCGCGACCGGGGTCAGATCGTTCACCGGGTCGTACGAAACCTTGAGCAGCAGGGGAATCAGCGACACGTTGTCGGTCTGGCCGATCACCAGTTCGTAGCCTGTCGGGCTCGCCTTGGCGCCTTCGGCGAGGCCGAGCGCCGTACCCGCGCCGGGGCGGTTGGTCGGCACCATCGTCCAGCCGTTCATCTCGGCCAGCTTGGTGGACAGGAGGCGACCAATGAAGTCGGTGCCACCGCCTGGCGTCGACGGAATGATCATCTTGATCGGCTGCGCGGGCCAGGCCGGTGCCTGCGCTCGCGCCTGGGTGACGGGGATAACGAAGGCGATTGCCAGCAGGATCGCGGCGAACTTGGGGCTGGTCACGAAAAGGTCTCCTTGTGCATTGTCGACAGCTGCTAATCAGCGTGCTGCCGGTCGAACGCCCATACGGCCTCGAAGCCCATCACCTTGCAGATTTCGGCGAACGGATAAAGATTGCCCGCCTGCGCCCCGGTGCCCTTGCGCGCGAGTATCTCGGCGTAGACGTTGGTCATCGCCTGCGCGGCCGCCAGCAACGCTGCGACCGGATAGATCGCCAGCGCGAAACCGAGCCGCTGCAATTCGTCGGGTGGCAGCTGCGGCGTCTTTCCGCCCTCGACGATGTTGACGAACAGCGGCTGGTCGAACGAGCGGCCGATGATCTCCAGCTCCTTCTCCGATTCGGGCGACTCGATGAAGATCACGTCGGCGCCCGCCTTTGCGTACATCTCGCCGCGGCGCAGGGCCTCGTCGAGGCCGAGCGACGAGCGCGCGTCGGTGCGAGCGACGATCTGGAAATTCGGGTCGGTGCGCGTCTCGACGGCGACCTTCAACTTCTTCACCATTTCCTCGGCAGGTATCACCCGGCGTCCCGGCGTGTGGCCGCACTTCTTCGGAAACTCCTGGTCCTCGAGCTGGATGCCGGCGGCGCCGGCGTGCTCGTAGCCGCGGATGGTATGCGCGACGTTGAGCAGGCCGCCGTAGCCGGTGTCGCCGTCGCAGACGATCGGCGTGGCGGCGGCGCCGCAGAACGCGGTCACGCGGTCGACCATGTCCGAGTACGTGGCGATGCCCGCATCGGGAACGCCGAGGTAGGAGGCGACGGTGCCGAAGCCGGTCATGTACAGGCTGTCGAAGCCCATCCGATCGGCGATGCGCACCGACACCAGGTCGTAAATACCGGGGGCGACCACGATGCGGCCGCTGTGCAGGCGGCCTTGCAGCGTGCGCCGCTTCTCGGCTGCGCTAGGGTTGTGCATGGGGGAACCTCAGGCGTGGACGTGGGGGAATGCTGCCACAAAATGTCGCGATGCGCGCGCGCCCGATGCCATCGCGCCTCGCCGCTGCCGCCGGCCGCGCCTCGCCGTCACCTGGTGCCCGCCTTGATCTTCTCGATTGCGTCCTTCTGGGCGGCTTCGCTCGCCAGCATCAGCTGGTAGGCGATGTAGTACTTGTAGATGTTGCTGACGTCGGTCACCGTCTCCTGACCGACCTTCTCCGCCGCCACGTACTCGACGTTGTGGAACCAGACGTTGGGGTCGAGGCCGCGCTTGGCGGCTTCCTTGCGCAGCGACGCGACGCGGCCCGCCCCCGCGTTGTAGGAAGCGAAGGCGAACAGCGCCTTGTCGAGCGCCGTCATCGGCTCGTTCCCGTAATACTGGTCGATCATGTAGCGCATGTACTTGATGCCGGCGTGGATGTTCGCCTCGGTATCGGTGATGTCTCCGACCTTCATCTCCTTTCCGGTCGCAGGCATGATCTGCATGACGCCGATCGCGCCCACCGCGCTTTTTGCATTCTGGTTGAGCTGCGATTCCTGGTAGCCCTGCGCGCCCATCAACACCCAATCGACGTCGTACTTGTCGCCGTACTTCTGAAAGTACCGCATCAGGGCGGAAAATTTCCTGCGCTCTTCCTTCGAGGCTGCGTCCTTCACGTACTTGACGCTCTTCAGGTAGCGCGTGAGAAGCTGGTTGCCCATCGAAGTCCCCGCCCGGTTGCGTGTGACGAACTCGTCCAGCACGCCATTGATCTGAGCGCTGCCCTTGCGGAATGCCCAGGCGACGTCGCCGCCGATGCGAACCGCGACGCCGTCGTGCACGGCGAGCTTCGGGAATATCTGCTTCCAGAAGTCCGCCTTTTGCTTGTCGACGATGACGATCGGGATGAGGCCCGCGTTCAGCATCTCGAGCAGATCCTCGTCCTCCAGGGTCTCGGGGGCAGCGCTGATCGCAACCAGCGGCTTCTTATCGGCCGCAAGCTTCAGGTTGAGCGCCACGACGCTTTCGTGATAGCTCGAAGACTTGCGCACGAACACGGTCTTGCCGGAGAGGTCATCGAGGCTCCCGATGTTCGGCGCGGCCGCCCCGTCACCACGACCTCGTTCACATGGCTGAAGATCGGCGCGGAGAAGTCCACGAGCTTCCGGCGCTCCGGCGTGATCGTGAGGTTGGCGACCGCGATGTCGCCCTTGCCGGCGACGAGTCCGGGCAGCAATTCGTCGCGCGCCACCGGGATGAACACCACGCGCACCTTCAGGTTCTTGTTCTTGAGCCTCTTGTCGGCAGCGAGTTTCCTGTTGAGTTCGTCTTCGAACGCCCGGAAGAGATCAACGACGGTGCCGCGCTGCGCAGCCTTGTCGTGGAAATGGAAAGTCTTGCTGTCGACGGTCAGAACGCGGATGAGCCGGCGCTCGATCATTCCGTCCAGATCCCCGGTCCAAGGCTTCTGAATCTCTCCGGGATCGATCGTGAGGGTCGCACCAGACTTCGTTGCAGCGGGCCCCCGGGCAAGCGCGGAGGTGATCGGCTACCACCCGCCGAAGCGCTCCCAGCACTGCATGGATTCACCCGACGCCGGCAGGACGACGTAGCGCTCGTGCTGGGCCCCCGTCGCGCACGCATGGTTGGGCAGGATGCGCAGGCGCGAACCGAGCGGAAACCGCTGCTCCAGCGCGCACGCCGCGTCGCCCTGCCATTGCAGCACGCCATGTTCCTGGTTGGCCTCGTTGAAGGCCAGTTGCGGCACCGGCTTGCCGGCCTCGTCGCAAACGAGGCCATAGCCGTAGTCCCGCTCCTGCTGCTGCGTGCCGCGGTCGCGGCTCATCGCCATCCAGCCGGCGTCGGTGATGATCCAGCCCGCGTCGGGGCGATGACCGATGACGGTGCACAAGACTGACATGGCGACGTCGTCGGCCGTGCAGACGCCGATTCCGGCCATGACCAGGTCGAAGAACACGTACACGCCGGCGCGCACCTCCGTAACGCCTTCCAGCGAGCGTGCGCTCAACGCCGTCGGCGTCGAGCCGACGCTGACCACCTCGCACGCGTAGCCGTCGGCGCGCAGGCGCCGGGCGGCTTCCACGCAGCCGGCGCGCTCGCGCTCGGCCATGGCGGCGAGTGCTTCCGGCGTGCGCAGCGCGTACGAACTGCCGGCGTGAGTCATCACGCCCCCGAGGCGCGCACCGAGACCATCACGCGTTCGCAGCGCGCCGGCCACCGCCCGGAGTCGCGGGTCGGCGGGCTCGAGCCCCGACCGATGGCCGTCGGTGTCGATCTCGATCAGAACCTCGTGGCAGTGACCGTGCGCCAGGCCATGTGCAGTGAGCTGCTCGGCGGCCGCCACCGACTCCACCAGCAGGGTCAGGCGCAGGCCCTGGCGGGCCAGGCGCAACGCGTGGTCGAACTTGGACGGCGCGATGGCGACGGCGTACAGGATGTCGTCGATGCCCGCCGCGAAGAAGCGTTCGGCCTCCTTCAGCGTGGACACCGTGATGCCCTTTGCACCGGCCGCGATCTGGCGTTCCACCACGGCCGCGCACTTGCTGGTCTTGGCATGCGGGCGAAAGCGCACGCCCAGCGCATCCATGCGCGACTGCATGCGTTCGATGTTGTGCTGCATGCGGCGCTCGTCGAGCAGAAGCAGGGGAGTTTCGAGGTCGGCGGGGATCGGCATGTCGGGCGTACGCCTCGGTTCAACCGGATGGCCTTCGAGTTGCGGCGGGCCGGGGTGCTGTTCGCCGCGCCGCCCGTGCATCGGGCCTAACCCTTGACCTTCCCGATCATGTGGTTGATGACATGAGTGTGCTGGCGCTGAGGGCTGAACATGATGATCTCCGCGTCTGCGTCGACCTTCACGTTGTGCCCGGGAGGCCAGTAGAACAGGTCGTTCGCCCGGACTGTCTCCTCCACGCCGGTCGCGTCGGTCGTCGTGAGTTGCCCGCGCAAGACGAACCCCCAATGGGGGCACTGGCACAAGTCACCTTCGAGTCCCTTGAACAGCGGCGTGGTATCGACGCCCGCGGAGAGGCTGAAGTACTCGGCGCTGATCTTGCCCAAGCCGGTTGCATCGCCGAAGTCCGTTCGTTGACGGATCACCGCACCGGGGATCTCCATCCTGATGTCCACGCTTTCCTTGGCTACCCTCATGTTCGTCTCTCCAATGTGGCGATCTGCGCTACGAGCCATCCGCAAGCCAACAAGCCCCGGCGCCTAAGGATGCGCCGGGCAGACGAATCTTACCGTCAGCGGGGGGTGTCTCGGCATGTGCCGACGCCGATTCCCGGGAATTTTGGAATACCAGCCGGGCGGGCCGGCAGGTGATGCCTGGGTTGCGAACAATCGGGACACCGCCGTCGCAGCCTTCGACCCGGTGTCCGGAGCGCCCGGCACTCGCGGCGCTACCGCCGATGCCGCCGTCGCTGGACGCGACACCGGTCACTGTCACGTAGTGAGCAGCACCGGACCCCGCTGCGCGTCCCTGCGGCCCGTTTACGCCGTTGTCGCTGGTCCCGCGCTCGGTTGACGAACACCCGGGTCGACCGAGGGGCTTCGGATCCGTGGGTCGCCTGTCGCAGGGAAACGTGTTCCAGAAAAAGCTCGGCATTTCGAAAAAACACCTTCTCGACAATGTCGGCAGAGAATCCACACCCCGCCCAATCGTTGCGCAGGCGCTCGTAGGTGAACAGCGGATAGTCCCCACAGAAAAGCACGCGGTCTTGCAGCCGGCGGGCGATTTCGTGCTTGAGGTCCGGCGTGAAATACTTCGGCGACCAGCCGTGCACTTCGTACCAGACATTGGTCTTGTGAAGAAGTACGGCGATGGTCTCTGTTTGCCAGGGCCAGCCGGGGCGCGACGCAACGATCAGCAGCTTCGGATACCGAGCTCCAACCGCATCAAGATGCCGCGGATGGCAATGGTCGAGGACGACCCCACCCCCGCCGGGTTTTCCCATGCCTTCGCTAGTCGAGCCCACCGTTATCAGTACCGGCACGAGCACAGTCGATAGCGCACGCCGCGAACCGGGCCGGCGGCGGCACTGTGTCTACCACCCCTTGCCGGCAGTGTACCCGCCGTCGACCGGGAGTACGGCGCCGGTGATGAAGCTCGCTTCGTCGGAAGCGAGGAACAGGATTGCAGCGGCGATTTCCGCTGGATCGGCGACACGGCCCAGCGGGTGCGCGGCATTGAGCCGGCGAACCAGCTCCGGATCGCTGAAATAGCGCTCGGTGAGTGGCGTGCGGACGGAGCCTGGCGCGACTGCGTTCACCCGGATCGCGTAGGCCCCGAGTTCCATCGCCATCTCGCGCGTAAGGCCGACGATCGCATGCTTGGCCGCAACATAGGCTGCCCGGTTGGGAACGCCCATCAGGCCGGCGGAAGAAGAAAGATTGACGATCGCGGCCGGAATGGCGGCGGCGACGACCGAACGCGCGAAGATCTGCGACATGTGGAAGGTGCCGTCGAGATTGACGGCGAGTACCCGCTGCCACGTCTGGGCGTCGAGCTCGAGCACGGGGAGGATCTCGCGGATGCCGGCGCTGTTGACGAGAATGTCGAACGCGCCGTGACGGCCGGTGAGATCGCCGAACAAGCGCTCGACCGCGCCGCGGTCGGTGACGTCGAGCGCCGCGGCCGCCGCCGCCGCGCCGATCTCTTCCGCGGTCCGTCGCGCCGCCACGCCGTCCGCATCCGCGACAACGACAAAGGCGCCCTCGGCGGCGAACGCCCGGGCGCAGGCCGCACCGATGCCGCTGGCACCGCCGGTCACGATGGCCTTGCGCCCTGCGAAGCGTTGTCTCACCGCCCTCTCCGTTGCTGCCCGTTCAACGGGCCACCATCGCTTCGATCAGGTGCGGGCCTGGCGTCGCATTCGCCGCAGCGATCGCAGCGACGAATGCCCTGGTGTCCTCCGCGCGCACGGCCGGGACGCCCGACGCTCGGGCCATCGCGCACCAGTCGATCTCCGGGCCTTCGATGTCGAACATGCGCGCTGCGCGCGGGCCCGCCTTGCCGCCTACGATGGCGTTCAACTCGCCGTGCAGGATCGCATAGCCGCGGTTGTTGAGGATCACCACCGTGCAGTCGAGGCCTTCGCGCGCCATCGTCCACAGCGCCTGGTTCGTGTACATTGCGCTGCCGTCGCCCTCGAGGCACAGGACGCGCCGCCCGGGGCACGCGACGGCCGCCCCCACCGCCAGTGGCAGGCCGTCGCCGATCGAACCGCCGGTGACCTGCAGCCAGTCGTGCGCCGGCGCCGTTTCGAGCGCCGCGTAGAAGCCGCGCCCCACCGAGACCGACTCCTCGACGACGATCGCATCTTCGGGGAGTGTCGCTGCCAGGCACAGGCCGAGGCTGTCGGCCGTCAACGGACCCGGCGCAACGACCGGCCGCGCGGGCGGTCCGGCGCTAATGATCGCCGGCGATTTCGCGCCGAGCTCATCGGCGAGGCTTTGCAGCGCGTGGACCGGATCTTCGTCGATCGCGCAAAAGCGATGGATCGTGCAGCCGGGCGGCGCGAGGCGGCTCGGCTTGCCTGGATAGGCGAAGAATGCAACCGGATCGGCGGCGCCGACGAGGATGATCGAGCGCAGGTGCGCGAGGCGCTTCAGCGCCGGCTGGACCGGATAGGGAATGCGGCCGACCGGCGCGCGCCCGATGCCGCGCTCGACGCGGCCGTTGGAGGTTTGCGCGGCGATCTCGACGTCCGGGAACGAGGCCGCGATCCGCCCGGCGAGCGCCAGCGCGTCGGCGCGTAGAGCCCGGCCAGTGAGCAGCAGCATCGCGGGACGTGCGTCGCGGACCAGGCGCACCGCGCCCGCGATCGCGTCGGAGTCCACACGGCCGGGCGGTGGAACGGCTCCGATCGAACCGACCGTGGCGCCGTCCGACCAGGTCGCATCGGCGGGCGCGATCAGCGTGGCGATCCGACCGGGGGCGCGACGCGCCTCGCGCACGGCGGCGGCGGTGTCTTCGCCGATCGTCTCCGCACCGGAAACCGTGCGCTGCCACGCGGAGACGCCGCGAGCGAGCGCGGCGATGTCGGCGGTCAGCGGTGCATCGTGCCGGAGGTGACGGACCGCGTGGTCGCCGACGATGTTGATGAGCGGCGATTGCGCGCGCTTGGCGTTGTGGAGATTGGACCAGCCGTTGGCGAGACCGGGGCCGAGATGCAGCAGCGTGCTCGCCGGCCGGTCGGTCATGCGGCCGTAGCCGTCGGCCGCCCCCGTGGCGACGTTCTCGAAAAGGCACAGCACGGAGCGCATCTCGTGCACCTTGTCGAGCGCCTGCACGAAATACATCTCCGACGTACCGGGATTGACGAAGCACGTCGTCACCCCTCCGCTCACCAGCGTTCGCACGAGGCTTTCAGCGCCGTTCACGATGCCCGCTCCTATCTTCCCGTCCGCAACCCACTCAACCGCGCGGGTTCGGCCACCACTTGTGCCGCTGGCTCATGCCGCCGTCGACGTTGACGATCGTTCCGCTGATGTAGCCGGCGCGTGGCGAGGCGAGGAACGCAACGGTGTCGGCGACCTCCTCGGGCCGCGCCATCCGCGCGAAGGGAAAGGCTCGCACGAAGTCCATCCAGCGTTCGGCGTCCCCGAACTGGATCTCGGCCTGCCGCCGCAGCACGCCCTCCTGCCGCGCGGTGAACACCGCACCGGGACTGACGGCGACCACGCGCACGCCGAAATCGGGCGCCTCCGCACCCAGCGCCTTGGTCAGTGCGGCGAGCGAGGCGTTGCCCATGCTGCCGGCGATGTACACAGGGTCGCCGCGCTGGTCCGAGGCGCCGATCACGTTGACGATCACGCCCGAGCCGCGCGCTCGCATGCGTGCGTAGTACTCGCGCGTCATTCCGACGAAGCCGAAGACCTTGAGGTCCCACGCCGCACGGAAGCGCGCCTGGTCGATCTGGTCGAGGCTGCCGCCCGGGATCGCGCCGGCGTTGTTCACGAGGATGTCGATGTCGGGATGCGCTTCGGCGATCGCCTGGTGAGCTGCGTCTTCGCCAACGTCGCGTACACAGGTCGCGACCGGGCGGCCAAACCGCCGCTCGAGCTCGCCGGCCGCCGCGGCGAGCCGGGAGGCGTCGCGAGCGACCAGGGTCAGCGCACAGCCCGCTGCGCAGAGCGCCTCCGCGACGGCGAGGCCGATCCCGGCCGAGCCGCCCGTGACGAGCGCCTTTTTGCCGTCCAGACGTAGGTCCATCGGTGAACACCCCCGGTCGATGCGGGCGCCACGGCGCCCAGAATTTCCGTATTTCGAATTACCTTACGAGAATACGAAAATTTGGTCAACCGATTCGTGCGTGCGGGCGCGGGATCCGGGGGAGCCGGCAAGGTTTAGGGGTCGAGCGCGACGAGCTTGCGGCAGGCGGCGTTGAGTGCCGCCGCATGCGTCTTCAGCGAGCGGTCGAGTCGCGCCACCGGCCCGGCGATCGCGACGCCGAAGGTGCGGCCGGCGACGACCACCGGCATCGCGATCGCGCCGACGTCGACGACGTTCTCGCCGCGCGTCATCTGGTAGCCGCGGGCGAGGCCTGCCTCGACGTCGCGGGCGAGTTCGTCGGGGTCGGTGATCGTGGCCTCGGTGACGAGCTCGGTCTTGAGCTTCGCGACGGTCTTTACGCGCTGGTCGGCCGGAAGCTGCGAAAGCACTACCTTGCCGATCGCGGTCGAATGCAGGTTCTTGCGGTCCCCCACGGTCGCGGAGTAGCGGATCGCCTGGCCGCCCTCGAAGACCTTGAGGTAGACGATGCCGTTGTCGTAGCGGGTCGCCTGACCCATGATTATGGTCTCGCGGGTCTCGTCGCGCAGGGCCGCCAGTATCGGGTCGAAGCGCACGAGCAGCGGCTCGCCGCGCTCGATCGCACGCGTGTTATGCATCATCTTGCCGGTCGGGTACCACTCCTTGCGCGCCGATACGAGGTGCAGATAGCCGCACTTCTCGAGCGAACGGATGATGCCGAAGCACGTCGAGATCGGCGCACCCACGGCTTCGGAGATCTGCGATTGCGTGAGCGGCTTCTGCAGCCGCGCGAAGGCCTCGAAGATCTCCAGAACGCGAACAGAGGTTCCCATGGATACCCGAGAAGGAGTTTCGTGATTTTGAATTATAAATCGGCAGGACGATGTTTTTCTGCTTGGCACGCCCGCTCGTCGCCGTCATCATATGCCGCGAATCCCGACTTCGGACACTTGGCGCAATGCTGACCCTCTACTACGCCCCACGCTCCTGCTCTACCGCCTCGCACATCGTGCTCGAGGAGATCGGGGCGCCTTACCGCGCGGCCAAGGTGGATTTCGCGACCGCCGAGCAGCGCTCGCCCGACTTTCTGCGCCTCAATCCAAAGGGGAAGGTGCCGGTCCTCGTCGACGGCGACGCGGTGTTCACCGAGAACGTCGCGATTCAATACCATCTCGTCGTGACTCACCCCGAAGCGCGACTCTGGCCGGACGATCACGAGGCGCGCGTGCGCTGGTTGTCCTTGGTCTCGTGGCTCGCCAACTCGGTCCAGCCCGACGCGCGGCACATCACCCGGCCGGAGAATTACAGCGACGACCCGTCCACCTATCCGGCGCTGCAGGCCAAGGGTCGCGCCACGCTCGAAAAATGGATGCGAACGCTGGACGAGAGGATCGCGACCGGTCGCTGGATGATGGGGCACCAGTACACGACCGCCGATCCCTACGCGCTCGTGTTCGCGGGCGTCGCCGAGCGATTCGGCGTGCCGATCAGCGGCTTCGGGCATCTCGCCGGCTGGGTTGGCCGGATGCTCGAGCGGGCGCCCGTCCGGCGCATTCTCGAACTGGAGGACAGCGCCCTGCTGCACTTCGCGCCGGCAGATGCCGGGAGCCGTTGACACGTTCCGGCCGGTCGATTATTTTTCCGTATTGCGGATCGAATTTCGCCATTTCGAAGTAATATTCGGCCACCGTGGCCGCTGCACGGGATCCGCTAACGTGGCCGGAGTGGCGCGATGCTGGTCGTTGAAAACCTGGTAAAGAGCTATGGCCGCGTGACGGCGGTCGGCGGGGTGAGCTTTCGCGTCGAGACTGGCGACATCTTCACGCTGCTGGGCCCGAGCGGTTGCGGCAAGACGACCACGCTGCAGTGCGTGGCGGGACTCGAGACGCCCACCAGCGGCCGGATCGAGATGGGCGACACGGTCGTCTACTGCAGCAAGCGCAACGTGCTGGTGCCAGCCAACCGTCGGCGCCTCGGCATGGT
This sequence comes from Bordetella parapertussis, assembly GCA_943331295.2. Taxonomy (GTDB): domain Bacteria; phylum Pseudomonadota; class Gammaproteobacteria; order Burkholderiales; family Casimicrobiaceae; genus CAIWHR01. The sequence goes on from CALQLA020000012.1 coordinate 55,702, forward strand.
GTTCCAGTCCTACGCGATCTGGCCGCACATGACGGTCTTCGACAACGTCGCGTTCCCGCTGCTCCACGTCGAGAAGAAGCCGTCCGAGGCCGAGATGCGCTCGCGCGTCATGCGCGCGCTAGACCTCGTCAAGATGGCGAGCTTCGCCGAGCGTCCCGCGCCGCACCTGAGCGGCGGACAGCAGCAGCGCATCGCGCTCGCCCGCGCGCTCGTGCACAACCCGCGGCTGCTGCTGCTCGACGAACCGCTGTCGAACCTCGACGCGAAGCTACGCGACCACATGCGCGTGGAGCTGCGCCACCTCATCAAGCAACTCGGCATCACGACAATCTTCGTCACGCACGACCAGACCGAGGCGCTGTCGATGTCCGACCGCATCATCCTGATGCGCGACGGTCGGATCGTACAGGCCGGCACGCCGCGCGAGATCTATCTGCTGCCCCAGAGCAGCTTCGCGTCCGACTTCATGGGACGCGGCAACCTCGTTCCCTGCGAACTGGTCGACGCCGCGGCAGGCGTCGTGCGGACACCCTTCGGGCTGCTGAATTGTGTCGTGCCGGCGAGCCTCGACCGGAGCGGTCCGCATCGCGTCGCCGTGCGGCCGATCGGCGTAACGGTCGTCAAGGCCGGACCTGGCGCCGCAATCGGGCGCAACCGGTTTCTCGGCAAGCTGTGCGAGACGACGTTCCTCGGCGACGTCGTCGAGGCGCAGGTCGATCTGGCGGGCTACAAGCTGCGTGCGACCTTCAACCCGCACGTCGAGCTGACCGAGGGCGAAACGGTGCAGGTCGATTTCGGCGACGAGACGTGCGTCGTCGTGATGGAAGACATGGACACCGGCGGAGCCGCGCCGTGAGAGTGCCGGGCCGTCCCAAGCGCGAACACCGGAGTGCGCCGCACGAAGGTTGCCTATGAGCGCGGCTGCGGCGGGGGCTTCGGGAACGCGGCTGATGCGGGTCGCGCCCGCCGCGCTTGCGGCGTTCCTTTTCCTGCTGATCGTCGGCCCGCTGGTCGTCCTGCTGCTCACCTCGTTCGCGGACCCGAAGGTCCTCTTCTTCGAGCGGCTCACCTTCACCTTCCAGAACTACGTCGACGTGATTGCGCGGCCGGGCACCGGCCGCCTCGTGTGGAACACGCTTGTCTACGCGACCTGCACCACGCTGCTCGGCGTGGCGCTCGCCACCGCGATGGCGTGGCTCACCGAGCGCACCGACATGCCCGGTCGGATGGCGGTGCGAATCCTGATGTTCTCGTGGATGGCGGTGCCGCCGCTCGTGTTCGCCTACGGATGGATCCTGCTGGTGAACCCCGGCAACGGCGCGATCAACGTCCTGCTGCGCGACCTCTTCGGGTTTCCGGTGAATATGCTGTCGCCCTATTCGATGACGGCGCTGGTTGTCATCAGCGCACTGAGCCTCGTGCCGACCGCCTATGTGATGCTAAGCGGGCTCCTGCGCAACATGGACCCGTCGCTCGAGGATGCGGGCACCGTGCACGGTGCGGGCCGTCTGCGCGTGCTGGGCTCGGTCACGCTGCCCGTGCTCACGCCGGGACTCTTCTCGGTGATGATCTTCGTCTACGTCGGCATGATCCAGACGTTCGACTTCCCGCTCGTGCTGGGAGCCAACTCCGGCATCCAGGTGCTCAGCACGCGCATCTTCCTGCTGGCCGCGCCGGACATGGGAAAGCCGAACTATGGGCTCGCGGGGGCGTTCGGCGTGTTCCTGCTGCTGCTCGCGATGGTGCTGATGTGGGGTTATTTCCGCGCGACGCGCGTCTCGGAGCGATTCCGGGTGGTCTCCGGCCGCGGTTTCCGGCCCAAGCGCATGCTGCTGGGGGCGTGGAAACCGGCGGCGATCGCGTTCTTCGCGGGGTACCTCGCGCTGATGCTGCTGCCCATCCTGATCCTGCTGTGGGCGAGCTTGCTGCCGTTCTACCGCGTGCCGAACCTCGCGGACCTCTCGAATCTAACGCTCGCGGCCTACCACAAGGTCTTCTCCCAGCCGACGTTCGTGCGCGCGATCGCCAACACTGCGATCCTCGTCATCGTCAGCTCGGTGACCGTGATCCTGCTTTCCTGCGTGATCAGCTGGTTCTCGGTGCGCGCGCGCAACACGGCGGGCCGCCTCGTCGACCTCCTCGCGTTCGCGCCGATCGCGATCCCGGCCGTCGTTATGGCGATCGCGATGCTGCTTTTCTTCATGGTTTCGCCGCTCTACGGGACGATCTGGGTCATCGTCATCGGCCACGTGACGATCTTCCTTGCGTTCGGCACGCGCACGATGAGCGGCGCCTTCATCCAGATCCATCGCGAACTCGAGGACGCGGCGACGATCAGCGGCGCCGGCTGGTGGTCGATGTTCCGGCGCATCGTGATGCCGCTGGTGTGGGTGCACGCGGTCAACGCCTGGCTCTGGGTCGTCGCCCACAGCGCGCGCGACCTCACTTTTCCGCTGATCCTGTTGACCTCGACGAACGTGGTCGTCGCCTCGTCGATCTTCACCACGTGGGCCTACCCCGACCTGCCCGCAGCGTCCGCGCTCTCGATGTTGATGGTGGGCGCGCTGGTGGCGTTGGTCATCCCCGTCCAGATGCTCGCGTTCCGGGACCGTGAGGGCGACTGAGCGGATCCTGCGGTACGTTGCCAGGGCCGCAGGTCGGCATTGACACCCTTCATAATTCGAATTACTTTTCGTAATACGGAAATATCTCGCCGGAATGGCGCGCAGTTCCAATCCCTAAAACTGCACGAGCAGGAGGACATTCACATGAAGATCGGCACTCTGAAGGCGTTGGGCGCTCTCGCGCTGGGTGCGCTGGCAGTCACCGGAGCCGCGCAGGCCCAGCAGGCCGGCGCGAGCTTCCAGGCCCTGGTCGACGGCGCAAAAAAGGAAGGAAAGCTCGTCGTCTGGTCGCCGTTGCCCAGTCGCCCCGAGGCGCAGCAAGCCGCGATCGAGGCGTTTAACAAGCGCTTCGGGCTCAGCACCAAGCTCGAATGGGTGCCGATGGCGGCGCCGACGGCCAACACACGCGCGATTGCCGAGCGCGCGGGCGGCAAGGTCACCGGCGACATCATCGGCGGCGCGTCGATCGGCGAGATCATCACCGCACGCGACGCGAACCTGATCAAGACCTACGACTGGCGTGCCACGTTCGGCCCGCAGATGCCGCAGATCAACGAGATTGACGGCCTTGCGGAGTTCCGCGGCCTGGGCCTCCTCTACATGGTCGCGCACAACGGCATCGGTTGGAATCCCAAGATGATCCAGGCGGGCGAGGTGCCGAACACCGTGGAGGAGATGACCAATCCGAAGTGGCAGGGCAAGATCGGCGCGAACGCGTTCTTCCTGGTGCCGCTTGACATCATGTCGCTGTGCATGGGCGAGGAGAAGGCATTGAAGCTTGCGGACGGGCTCATCGCGAACAAGCCGGTGCTCGGTCGCGGCTCGCCGCCGGTCAACCAGTTCATCACGACCGGCCAGGTGCCGTTCGGCATGACGATCTCGCTGGTCGCCGAGAATGCCGCGCGCAACAAGGAACCGATCGACTTCAAGATGTACGCGGACTACGTGATCTCCACCGAGAACTATGTCTACGTCCTCGAGGGCTCGCCGAATCCGAATACCGCGCGCCTCTTCGCCGCATGGCTGGCGGTGGAAGGATGGAAGGTCGTCGACCCGATCGAGCCGCTGCCGAGCATCCTCGACAAGAACAACAAGTTCATCAAGATGGCCGCCGCGCAGGTCGCGAAGGGCGGGAAGGCTTGCCGCGTCGAGAACGCGGCGAATGCGGCGCAGATCGGCCGCGTTCGCGAGGCGGTGACGCTGAAGCTGAGCGGCCAGCGCTGACGGGCGCACGACACGGGGCCGGCCGGGCGATGTTCGCCCGGCCGGCCTTCTTTCATTCGTCGAACTTCTCGGTCTGGTACTTCGTCAACTCGAGGAAGTCGGGCCGGATCGGCGAGAAGATGTCGAGGTTGATCGCCACACCGTCCTCGACGGCCGGCGGCTCCACCCAGTGCTCGACCAGCGGCGGAATGCGCACCACCGTTCCCGGCCCGCAATCGTGCACCTGGTCGCCCACGTGCAGTTTCACGCGCCCTTGCAGGATCATGAAGATCTGCTCGATGTCGTGCGTGTGCGGCGGCTTCATCGGCGTTCCCGGCCTGAGGTGGCTGTAGCCGATCGCCACGTTGCTGCTGCGAAAGCCGCGCACCGTGATGCCATCGTAGTCGAAGGCGGGAATCGTCTCCCAGTTGTAGGCCGGCACGCGCGAGGGGACGCCGGATGCTTCGTCGTTGCTCATTGCCATGACCTCAGTCGAACACCAGCGAAATGGTCTGCGCGATCATCGCGGGACGCTCCTGCCCTTCGCGCTCCAGCGTGCTGTCGACGATGATCCGCCAGCCGCCGCCGCTCTCTTCGACAGCCGCGACCGTCTGGCGCAGTCGCACGCGGGCGCCCGCGGGCACGGAATTCGTGAAGCGGACCTTGTTGAGCCCGTAGTTGAGGCCGCGCGAACGCCTCTCGACGCGCCAGATCTGCGGTGCGAGCCGCGGCAGCAGCGACAACAGCAGGTAACCGTGCGCGATCGTCCGTCCGCCGGGCAGTTCGTTGCGCGCACGCTCGACGTCGACATGAATCCACTGGTGGTCGCCGGTGGCATCCGCGAAGGCGTCGATCATCGGCTGGTCGATGGCCAGCCATTCGCTCGTTCCCAGTTCCTTTCCGACATGCGCGCGCATGTCCGATGCTGTAGCTAGGACCATCATGGGCGTACCTCCTTCGGCGCGTCCGGCGCGAACATCGGCACAGGCGGTCCTTCCGGCGTGGCAACGAATCGCACGGCCACGCGCATGCCGATGGCGATTGCGTCGGATTCGCATCCGACGATGTTGGTCATCATCGTTACCCCCTCGTCGAGCGTGACGTAGGCGAGCGCGTACGGTTCCTTCTCCCGGCGCATGACGGTGAAACTGTAGACCGTCCCGCGGCCGGCGCTTTCCAACCACTGCGTGCGGTCGCTGAAGCAATGCGGGCAGATCGTGCGCGGGTAGTAGTGATTGCGTGTGCAATCCGGGCAGTGCTTCACGAGGAGTCGTCCGGCAGCGGCCGCCTCCCAGAATTCGCGCGTCTCGGGCGAGACTTGCGGCGAAGCGATTGGCTGGCGCGCAAGGATTGCCATCGTCAGATCCTTTCGAGGATCAGCGTTGCGCTGCCGTGGCGCGTGGCGAGCGAACCGCCGGTGCCGTTCGCGAGCGCGAGGCGGCAATTGGGCACCTGCACGGCCGGGTGCGCTTCGCCGCGCAACTGGCGGACCGCCTCGATGATCTTGGTGATGCCGCCGCGATTGGCCGGATGATTGTTGCAAAGACCGCCACCGTCGGTGTTGAATGGCAGGCGTCCCACACCCGAAATGAGATTGCCGTCGGCGACAAACCGGCCGCCCGCGCCCTTCTCGCAAAAGCCGAGATCCTCGAGCTGGATCAGCACGGTGATCGTGAAGCTGTCGTAGATCGAAACGTAGTCGATGTCGGACGGCTTCACGCCGGCCTCGGCGAACGCAGCTGGTCCGGACCATGCGGCGCCGGACACGGTGATGTCGAACGCGTTGCCGGACAGGTGTTTGGGTGCAGTGCCCGTCCCGATCACGCGCACCCGCGGACGACGCAGGTCGCGGGCAACCTCGGGGGCGGCGACCACGACCGCGCCGCCGCCGTCGGAGATGACGCAGCAGTCGAGGCGCCGCAGCGGATCGGCGATGACGGGCGAATTCATCACCTCCTCGACCGTGACGGGCGCGCGCATTACCGCATGCGGATTGTGCTGCGCGTGCTGCGAGGCGGCCACGCGAATCCACGCGAGTTGCTCGGAGGTCGTGCCGTATTGGTAACGGTGGCGCATGGCGCATATCGCGTACATGCCGACGACGGTGGGCGCGTAGGGCAGTTCGAATGGCACGTCCGGAGCGGCGGCGGAAAAGACGCGCGGTGCCGTTCCCGTGGCCATGCCTTCGGCGCGCGGCCGGCCCGCGAGGGTGACAAGCGCCACTCGGCAGTGGCCAGCGGCGATCGCCTGGGCCGCATGCGCTACGTGGAGGAGCGGCGACGAGCCGCCAATGTCGGTGGAATCGAGGTGCCGCACGCGCAGCCCGAGATACTCGACCATCGACAGTGGACCGAGGCCCGGCGCGTCGCCCGCGCAGAAATAGCCGTCGACGTCGTCCTTCGAGAGGCCGGCATCGGCGAGCGCGCCGCGCGCGACCTCCGCGTGCAGCTGGCCGATCGACTTGTCGTCGGCCTTGCGCGTCGGATGCTCGTAGATGCCGACGATCTCGGCGTTCCCACGGATGCTCATCATTTCATTATACAGAATCAACTTCCGGTATTTCGCAAGGTCACCCAGTGAACGAACGCCTGCTCTCCGGCGTGGGGCCGACTTCCCGTTGACATCTCTTTGCGTATATTCGTATGATGATGCGCAATACGGAAACATTCGGAGCGATCAAGCGCTTCCGCGCACGAGGAGGAAAGGCGATGGCGAAGACGAGCGGAAAAGCCGGAAAGGCGAAGACGGGTATTGCGAAGGCTGCCAAGGCAGCCCCCAAGCCCGCGGCGCAGCGCAAAGTTGCGAAGGCGACCACGGCGGCGAAACCGGCTGCCAAGCCTGCGCCCGGCCGCACTACGGCGAAAACGGCGCGCCCGGCTGCCAAGTCCGCGAAGCCGGCCGCCAAGCGCGCACCGCGCCGCGCGGCGGTCAAGAAGGCGCGCTCGGTCGATCCGAGCAAGCGCCACACGTTCCTGATCAAGCACTTCGAGGGTGACTCGGACTTCAAGAACGACGGTCACCGTGCGTATGCCTTCTACCGCGACCTCGGCCTCGCCAAGGCGACCAACGGCATGGCGCAGGCACACATCATCCGCATGGTGCCCCCGTGCACGGACGAGGTGCGCAAGCGCCACTATCACGTCACGAAACTCCAGTACGCCTACATCCTGCGCGGCTGGATGAAGCTCGAGGTCGAAGGCCAGGGTCCGATGGTCGCCAAGGAGGGCACGTTCTTCATGCTGCCCCAGAACATCAGGCACACAGTGCTCGACTACTCGGACGATTGCGAGATGATGGAAGTCATCTTGCCCGCCGACTACGAGACGGTGAGCGTCCCGCCTGTCGCCGTCTGAGAATGGGCGATCGCGCCGGCGGTCGGGCTTCGTGCTCGCGCCGCCGCCGCTTCGGTCCTAAGGCAAGATTGGTGCTGCACACTCCGGTGTTTGCGCGTGGGACGGCCCGCCGCGCTCACAGCCCCAGCACGTTCTTGGCGACGATCCCGCGCTGGATTTCGCTGCTTCCGCCGTAGATCGTCGCCGGGCGCGCGTTGAAGTAGGTCGCGAGCACGTCCTCCGGACCCGCTCCGAACTCGGAGGTCGAGCGCACAGGCCCCGCGCTCGCCGCCGCCTCTAGCATCAGCTCGGAAATGCGAGCGTAGGTCTCGGTGGCGAAAATTTTCAGTATCGACACGTCAGGCCCCAGCTTGCGGCCGGCGCGCACTTCGTCGGCGAATCTGCCGTACAGGCTCGACAGATCCTCGACGTCGAGCGCGAGGCGCGTGTAGCGCTCGGCGAAGACGGGATCGGCGAACAGCGCATTCGCATCGCCAAGCCGCTCGAGCTGGCGAAGCGCGTACTGCGACTGCTTCGGGCTGCCGAGAAAGATCCGCTCGAAGCCGAGCAGCGACTTCGCGATGCCCCATCCGGCATTGGGCTTGCCGACCAGGTTGTCGCGCGACACGCGCACGTCGTCGAAGAATACCTCGCAGAACTCCTCTTCGCCGGCGAGGTTGCGAATCGGCCTCACGGTAATGCCGGGCGCCGTCATGTCGACGAGCAGGAAGCTGATGCCCTCCTGCTTGCGCGCGGCCGCATCGGTGCGCACCAGCAGGAACATGTGCGTGGCGTCCTGCGCGAGCGTCGTCCAGGTCTTCTGGCCGTTGACGACGTACGCGTCGCCGTCGATCACCGCGGACGTGCGCAGGCTCGCGAGATCCGAACCGGCATTGGGTTCCGAATAGCCCTGGCACCAGAGATGCTCGCCCGAGATGATCCGGGGCAGGTACAGCGCGCGCTGCGCGTCTGTGCCCTCCTGGATCAGCAGCGGGCCGACGAGGTTGATCCCCATGTCCGGCGTTCGCGCTACGCCGAAAGCCTCCTGCTCTTCCAGCAGAATGAGTAGCTTGTCCTGCCCGAGGCCCATCCCGCCCCAGCGCACAGGCCAGGCGGGCGCGGCCCAGCCCTTCGCCGAGAGTGTCGCGTACCAGCCGCGAATCTGCGGCCAGTGCAGCCTGTGCATCGGATAACGCAGTTCGGGCGGATAGTTCGTCGCGAAGAACGCGCGCGCGGTCTCGCGGAAGGCGTCGTTGTCGAGCGCGTTCCAGTCCGTGGTCTCGGTCATCCGCATTCTCCGGTTGCCGCAACGCGGGCCGCAGCGATTCGCGCGCGATGCACGCTCGCGGTTCCGTAGCGCGCCGCGAGCACCACCGCGCGCTTCACGAGCAGGCCGACGTCGCACTCGTGCGTGATGCCGATCGCGCCGTGCATCTGGATCGCTTCGCGGCCGACCGCGAGTGCCGCATCGCTGCAGCGCACCTTGACGCGACTTGCCCGGCGCGCGCGCAGCAGGCGATCGTCGACGCCCCATTCGCGCAACACATCGGCGAGGCACGCGCCGCCGAGCTCCTGCTGGACGTACAGGTCGACCGCGCGATGCTGCAGCGCCTGGAACGAGCCGATCGGCTGGCCGAACTGGCGACGCGTGCGCAGGTATTCGAGTGTTGTCGCGAGCAGGTGCCGCGTGAGGCCGAGCAGCTCGGCCGCTGTCGCACAGGCCGCATCGTCGAACGCGCCGGCCAGCGCTGCGGCACCCACGGCGGCCGAAGCGACGGACGTCGCCGCGGAGACGGGCGCATGCGTGAAGCCCAGCTCGCCGATGCTGCCGCCATCGGCACTGCGGTCGATTCGAATGTCGACGCCCTTGGTGCCACGCTCGATCCAGTGAATTTCCACGCCGCCCTCGGCGCGTACAGCCACCAGGAATCCATCGGCCGACGCGGCGTGCGCCACGAAGCGCTTACGTCCCTCGATCGCCGGCGCGCCGCCGGTGACGCGTGTGACCATCGGTGCCCCGGGAAGATCGGACGGCCCTTCCTGCCATGCAACCGCGGCGAAGGCCTCGCCCGCGGCGATGCGCTCGAGGAGAGCGCCTGCCGCCGGCCCGTCGCCCCGCCGCGCGATACCGACCGCGAACGCCGCCGCGCAGACCAGGGGTTCCGGAAGGATGGCGGGCCCCAGCTCCTCGGCGATGGCGGCAAGGGCGGGAAGTGCAAGGCCCGCGCCGCCGCGCGCCTCGGGGGCCATGAGCCCGATCCAGCCGAGGCTGGCGAGCTCGGTCCACCGTGCGCGATCGATCAATCCGTCGCCGTCGTGGAAGGGCCGTGCGCGCATCGCGGCGACCTCGTCGCGCGCGAAGTCGCGTGCGGAGGCGCGGATCAGGGCGATCTCTTCGTCGGATGCGGCATTGCTCATTGCTGCTCCATCGGCGCCGGAAGGCCGGTCTTGTCATTCGCGGTCACGAGCAATGCGTCGAGGGCCACGCAGCGCTGCCCTTCACGCAACACGAGCAGCGGATTGATTTCGATCGAAACGCCCGCGCCTGCCGCCGTCGCGGTGGCTGCGAATTCGATGATGGCACAGCACAACGCCGCGCGATCGAGCGGCGGCCCGCCGCGAATGCCGGCGAGCAGGCGCGCGATGCGCAGCTCGCCGATCATCGCCTCTGCGTCGTCGCGATCGAGCGGCGCTCGCCGCATCGCGACGTCGTCCATCGCCTCGGCGAGGATGCCGCCCGCGCCCAGCAGGATCATCGTGCCGAACACGGGATCGGCGACGCTGCCCAGAAGCATCTCGAGCCCGCCGGTGTATTGGCGAGCGACGAGGATGCCGTCGACGCGCGCCGCAGGTGCCTTGGCCGCGACGGACGCCGTGATCGCGTCCCAGGCGCGCGCGACGTCGGCTTCTCCCGCAAGCCCCAGCACGACGCCGCCGACTTCGGTCTTGTGCGCGATGTCGGGCGATGTCACTTTCATTACGACGGGGAATCCGATACAGCGCGCATAGGCGACAGCGGCATCGCGGCTGGTGGCGACGCGCTCTTCGGGAATCGCGATATGGGCGCTGGCGAGTGCGCGCTTCACCTCGCTCTCCCCACTGCTCGCGTGCAGTGGTGTCCCGGCCACGCTCGCTGCGGCCGGAGCACGCTCGCGTGCCTCGCGGATTGCCCGATGGGCGTGGGTCCAGCCAGCGAGCGCGCGCACGGCACGCGAGGGATCCTCGAACACCAGGAAGCCGGCGCCGCGTGCCGCAGCGGCGGCCGCGGGGTCGAAGAGGCTGCAGAAGACCAGCGGCGGGCCGTCGCTGCGCCGCAGCGGAGCCATCGCCTCGAGCAGCGGTGCGAACATGCGCGGCGACTGCCCGAAATACGCGAGGTACATCAGCACGGCGTCGTACCCGGCGCCCGCGACGACTTCGACGCTGCGCGTCCACAGGTCGAGGTCGTTCAAGACCTGCGCCGTGGTGTCGAGCGGGTTGCGTGCGGTGGCGTAGGGCAGCATGCCTTTGAGGCTCGCCTCGGCCTGCGCCGAAAGTGGCGCGACGTCGAGCCCGTCGTCCGTCGCCGCGTCGGCAACCAGTGCCCCCGCGCCGCCCGAAATCGTCACCACACCCAGCCTGTTGCCCGCCGGCTCGGTTGCGTTCGCGCAGACATAGGCCACGTCGATCGCCTCGTCGAAGCTCGCCGCACGCCACGCGCCGTACTGCCGGAAGACGGCGTCGTAGATCCGGTCCTCGCCCGCGAGTGCGCCGGTGTGCGTCTTCGTCGCCTCGCCGCCGGCGGGGGTACGGCCTACCTTGAGCACGATCACCGGCTTGCCCGCAGCACGCGCGTTGGCGAGGGCTGCGGCGAAACGCCCGCCATCGCGGCAGGACTCGATGTAGGCGACGATCACCCGGGTCGCCGGATCGCGCACGAAGTGATCGATGCACTCCGCGACGTCGACGTCGCATTCGTTGCCTGTCGATACGAGCGCGCGCAGCCCCAACCCGCGTCGCCGCGCGAGCATCAGGAGTTGCGACATGATCGCGCCGCTCTGGCTGGCGACGGCGACGACGCCGTCGGCGTGGTCGTCGAAACTCGCCGACTCCGAGAACGTGGCGAACATGCCGCTCGACGGCACCATGACGCCGAGGCAGTTCGGGCCGAGGAGACGCACGCCGCCCTCGCGCGCGGCGGCGGCCAGCCGGTCCTGCATTGCGCTGCCCTCGGCGCCGGATTCGCGGAAGCCGCTCGTAAAGATGACCGCCGCCGGGCAGCACGCTGCCGCGCAGTCGCGAATCGCGTCGAGCGCGGCGGCGGCCGGCACGGCAACGATCGCGAGATCGGGCCGCTCGGGAAGCGCCGCCATGCTCGGGAAGGCCGGCAGGTCCTGGATCCGTCCGCGCGCGGGGTTCACCGGATAGAGCCGGCGCGCAGGATCTGCGCGCAGCCACCGCCGGGCGAGCGCTGCGAGCGGCCGGCCGCCGATGCGGGTCGCGTCGTTCGACGCCCCGATGATCGCCACGCGCGTCGGGGCGAAAAACGCGTTCAGCGGCTGAATGGCAAATCCCCTTGGTTTCTGGTATGGGAAATGTATTACGATATTTCGAATATGTCGAGGCTCTGCGGGCGGCGAACCCGCGACCGTACGTCCGCGCAAGGCTGGCACCACATCCCGGATTGACTTGCTCTGGTTCGATATTTAGAATCATTCTTCACAATAGCGAAATAGAAGCTGCCCTCGGGGCACACCGCCGGCAACCCGTAAAGATGCAATCTTCCGTCAAAGCCGAGGTTTCGCGCGGCGTCCTCACGGTCACGATCGACCGCGCAGAGAAGCGCAATGCGCTCAGCCGCGCCATCCTTGCCGCGCTACGCGAGACGTTCGCGCGGCACGCCGACGACCCTGCGCTGGCGGTAGCGGTGCTCAAGGGCGCGGGGGACCGCAGCTTCGCCGCCGGCGGCGCCCGGAAAGAACTCGCGTCCGTGCGCACGGCGGAAGATGCAATGGAGTTCTCGACGTCGGCACACGCGGCACTGAATGCCATCCGGCGCTTTCCTCTCCCGGTCATCGCGGCGTTGAACGGCGACGCGCTGGGCGGCGGCGCCGAGCTCGCGATGGCCTGCGACATCCGCATCGCATCGCAGACCGCCCGGATCGGCTTCCTGCAGTCGAAGCTCAACATTGCCTCCGCGTGGGGCGGCGGAACGGATCTCATCGCGGCGATCGGCATCGCGCGCGCTCTCGAGCTGCTGTGCACGGCGCGCGTTCTCGGGCCAGGCGAGGCAGAGGCGTTCGGGCTCGTGAGTGCCAGGGCCGAGGCGGACGAATCCTTCGATGCTTTCGCTGCGCGCTTCGTCGCGCCCTACGCCTCGCAACGGCCGCTCGTGATGCGCGCGTTCAAGGCGCTCGGGGTGGCGCACCGCAGCGGCCACTCCGCGGAGGCGCGCGCGGCGAGCGAAAGCGCGCATTTCGTCCCGACGTGGACGAGCGAGGACCACTGGCGCGCGGCCGAGCGCGCGCTCGACCGGACGCAACGTTGATGAGGAATCCTCGGTGAGTCCTGACCCGGCTGCAAGGCCCGGCGCTGCTGCATCCGATTCGGAGCTGCTGCCGACGACGACAACGCCGTCCGGCATTGCGCTTCCCGTCGTCGCCACGGCCGCCATGCACGGGGCACCGGGCGACGAGATGCCCGGCGAGTACCCGTTCACGCGCGGCATCTTCGCCGACGGCTTCCGCGCCCGCCTCTGGACGATGCGGCAGTACTCCGGCTTCTCGACCGCCGAGGAATCGAACCGGCGTTACAAGTTCCTGCTCGAGCAGGGCCAGACCGGGCTCTCCGTCGCCCTCGACCTGCCGACGCAATGCGGCTACGACCCGGTCGATCCGATGGCCCGGCCCGAGATCGGCAAGGTCGGGGTGTCGCTGTCGAACCTCGCGGAGATGGAAGCACTGTTCGACGGCATCGATCTCGGCTGCGTGTCGACGTCGTTCACGATCAACGGCACAGCGGCGATCATCCTCGCGATGTACATCGCTTGCGCCGACAAGCAGGGCGTGCCGCGCGCGAAGCTCACCGGCACCATCCAGAACGACATCCTGAAGGAGTACGTCGCGCGCGGGACGTGGATCTTCCCGGTTCGGCCGTCGATGCGGCTCATCTCCGATTCGATCCTCTACGCCAACGACGTCGCACCGCGATTCAACCCGATCTCGATCGCGGGCGCGCACGTACGCGATGCGGGCTGCACCGCGGTGGAGGAGATCGCCTACACGCTGGCGAACGGGCTTGCCTACGTGGACGAGCTCGTCGCGCGGGGCGGCGACATACTGAAGTTCGCCAGGCGGCTGAGCTTCTTCTTCTACGTGCACATGGACTTCTTCGAAGAGGTCTGCAAGCTGCGCGCGGCGCGCCGCCTGTGGGCGAAGCTCCTGCGCGAGCGCTATGGCGTAACCGATCCCAAGGCGCTCCTCTTCCGCTTCGGCGTCGTGTGCGGCGGCTCGTCGCTGACCGCGGCGCAGCCGTTCAACAATGTCGTGCGCGTCGCCATCGAAACGATGGCCGCGGTAATGGGCGGCGCGCAGTCGATCTTCACCGCCGCCTACGACGAGGCCACGCAGATCCCGACCGAATTCTCAGCCGAGCTGGCGCTGCGCACGCAGCAAGTCGTCGCCTACGAAAGCGGCATCGGCGCCTCGGTCGACCCGCTCGGCGGCAGCCACCTGGTCGAGTACCTGACGGACCGCATGGAGGCCGAAATGGTTCGTGTCATGGGGGAGATCGACGACTACGGCGGTGTGGTCAAGGCGATCGAGGACGGCTGGCTGCAGGCGCGGCTCGCCGGGCGCGCGTTCGAGCGCAAGCAGAAGGTCGACGACCGCAGCACGGTCGTCGTGGGCGTGAACGCGTTTCGCAAGGCCCCCGACGCGGACTCGGCGGGCGAAATCTTCAAGCTCGATCCGCGCACCGCCGAGCGGGTCATCGAGCGCTTCGAGGCGGTGCGGCAACGTCGCGATCCAGCAGTGGTCGCGACCGCGCTGACGCGCCTCGAAGCCGTGGCGCGCGATGACCGCGAGAACATGATGCCAACGCTCGTCGAATGCTGCCACGCCTACGCGACCGTCGGGGAGATGACCGACGTGCTGAAGCGTTTCTGGGGCGAGTTCCAGGAGCCGATCCGCCTATGATCGATGTGGCCGCACGACCCCTCGCGGGGAAGCGAATCCTCGTCGCCAAGCCCGGCCTTGACGGCCACGACATCGGCGCGAAGATCGTGGCGCTGGCATTGCGCGATGCGGGCGCCGAGGTGATCTACACGGGCCTGCGCAAGACGCCGCAGTTCATCGCGCGGATCGCGATCGACGAGGACGTCGACGCCGTAGGCCTGAGCGTGCTCTCCGGCAGCCATCACGAGTTGCTCGAGCAGACGCTCGATGCGCTGCGCAGCCTCGGCGGTGCGGACATCCCGGTGTTCGTGGGCGGGACCATTCCCCCCGCCGAGCAGCAGGCGCTGTTCGACCTCGGTGCGCGCCGCATCTTCACCAGCGACATGCCGCTCGCCGAAGTCGTCGCGTCGATCGCCGAGGCGCTTGCGTGAGCGGTCCGCTCTCCGCGATCCGCGTCCTCGAAGTCGGGCACATGCTGGCCGGGCCCTACTGCGGCCTGCTGCTCGCCGATCTGGGCGCGGAGGTGACGAAGATCGAGCCTGCCGAGGGCGACATCGCGCGCCGCCTGGGGGGTCACGTCATCGGCGCGCACAACTCTTATTTCGCGAGCCTCAATCGCAACAAGCGCAGCGTCGTCCTCGACCTCGCGTCGGCGGACGGCCAGGGCGCACTGCGCCTCCTCGCGCGCGACGCGCATGCGCTCGTCACCAACATGCGGCCCTCGGTCATCCGCAAGCTCGGCCTCACCTATGCGGCGCTCGGCGAGGTCAACCCGAAGCTCGTCTGCGTGGCACTCACCGGCTTCGGCATGGAAAGCCCCTATTCGGACCGGCCGGCCTACGACTACGTTATCCAGGCGATGACCGGCATGATGACGATGACCGGCGAGCCGGACGGCCCGCCCGCGAAGACGGGCTATTCGGCAGTGGACAATTCGGCGGGGATCATGGCCGCCCTGGGGCTCGTCGCGAAGATCGTAGAAGGGCACGGCGGCCAGGTCGACATCGCGATGTACGACGTCATGCTCTCGCAGATGAACTATCTCGCCAGCGCCTGGCTCAATGCCGGCGACCCGGCGCGGCGGATGGCGGCTTCGGCCCACCCGTTCATCGTGCCGGCGCAGGTATTTGCGACCGCCGAAGGCTGGCTGGTGCTGTTCATCACGCACGACGAGTTCTGGGCCCGCTTCTGCCGCGAGATGGATCGCCCGGAATGGACCACCGATCCGCGCTTCGCCACGATGGATGCGCGGCGGCTCAATCGCGAGGTCGTGATCGCGGAGATCGGCGCTCTCCTCGCCGCGCGCCCCGCGGCCGAATGGGTGCGCCGGTTCGTGCCGCTCGGCATCGTCGCTTCGGGGATCGAGACGCTCGAGCAGGCGCTCGCGAGCGAACAGGTGGCCGCGCGCCGCATGGTCGTCGACATCGCCACACCGGAGGGGAGCATCCGCGCGATCGGCAACCCGATCCGCTTCGAAGGACAGGAGACGCAGTACCGTGCGCCGCCGCTCCTGGGCGAGCACGGCTCTGTCGGCACGCTGCGCGCCAAGGAATGACCTCCGACCCGTTCGACCGCCGCCGTCTCGCGCAAAAGCTCTCGCAGGTTGCGGACACGACGGTTGCGCAGGCGCTCGCCTCGGCGGCGGTACCGCAGGGCACGCCGGCGCGACGCATCGCGCTGACCGGGCCGCCGGGGGTCGGCAAGAGCACGCTTGCGGGCGCGCTCGCCGGCGAGCGGCTGCGGCATCCGGGCCGCATCGGCATTCTGGCGATCGATCCGTCGAGCCCGCTCACCGGCGGTGCGATCCTCGGCGACCGGATCCGGATGGATGCGCTGGCCGAGGAACCGCGCATCTACATACGCTCGATCGCGAGCCGGAGCGCCGCGAGCGGTCTTGCCGACAACCTGCCCGAGTTGCTCGCCGCGTTCGACGCGGCGGGGTTTGCCGAAACGATCGTGGAGACCGTCGGCGTCGGACAGGCCGAGCACGAAATCCGCCATCTCGTCGATACCACCGTGCTGGTGCTGATGCCCGGCGCGGGCGACCAGGTGCAGTTGATGAAGAGCGGCATCATCGAGACGGCCGACATCTATGTCGTCAACAAGGCGGACATGGACGGCGCTGAGCGTGTCGCTGCCGAACTGCGCACGATCGCCAAGCTCTGCGCAGCCCGCCAGCAGGGTTGGGAGAGCCCGGTGATCCTCGCCAGTGCGGCGCAGAGCCGCGGTATTGTCGAGCTCTCCGGCGCGATCGACGCGCACATGGGCTGGCAGTCGCAGCGCACGACGACAACCGAGCGCAAAGTGGCAAGGCGCGCCTGTCATGTCCGGATGCTGATCGAATGCCGAGTACGCGAAGTCGTCGCGGGAATGACGGCCACTGAATTGAGCGCGCCGATCGCGGATGTCTACGCGCAGGTCGTCGCGCGCCTGCCGGGAACCTGAACGATCAATCGTCGAGGAAGGGGTTCAAGCATGGGATGTCTCGAAGGGAAATCAGTCGTCGTCACGGGCGCCGGGCGTGGGATAGGCCGCGACATTGCGCTGCTCGCGGCGGCGGAAGGTGCGCTGGTCGTCGTCAACGACGTCGGAGCCTCGGTCGAAGGCGAGGGCAGCGACGTCGGGCCGGCGCAATCGGTCGTGAACGAGATCGAGTCCGCGGGCGGGCGCGCGACCGCGAACACCGACAGCGTCGCCGATGCGGCGGGCGCGGAGCGCATCGTCGGCGCCGCAATTGCAGCGTTCGGCCAGATCGACGGCGTGGTCAACAACGCCGGCATCCTGCGCGACCGCATCTTCCACAAGATGACGCAGGAAGACTGGAAGGCGGTGATCGACGTCCACCTGATGGGCTCGTTCAACGTCGCGCGGGCGGCCGCCGAGCACTTCAAGCGGCAGGCATCGGGCAGCTACGTCCACTTCACGTCGATGAGCGGGCTCGTTGGCAATCTCGGCCAGGCGAACTATTCGGCGGCCAAGATGGGCGTCGTCGGGCTGTCGAAGTCGATCGCGCTCGACATGGAGCGCTTCGGGGTGCGCTCGAACTGCGTGTGCCCGTTCGCGTGGAGCCGGATGATCGGCAACATCCGGGTGGACTCCGACGAGCAGAAGGAGCGCGTCGACCGGTTGAAGTCGATGGGCTCGGAAAAGATCGCGCCGATGGTCGTCTTTCTGCTGAGCGGCCTTGCGCGCGAGGTGACCGGGCAGGTGTTCGCCGTACGCAAGAACGAATTGTTCCTGATGAGCCAGCCACGGCCGCTGCGCAGCCTGCAGCGCGATGCCGGATGGACGCCGCAGGCGATCGCCGACCATGCGCTGCCCGCGCTGCGGGCCTCGTTCTACGCGCTCGACAAGTCGGCCGATGTCTTCTGCTGGGATCCGGTCTGACAACGAGATAGAGAAAACGGAGGAGGCAGCGAATGGCTGGACTCGAGGCATTCCGCAACACCATCGACGGCAGGTTGGTCGACGCGCGCGATACGTTCGAAAGCTACGACCCATACACCGGCACGGCGTGGGCGGCGATCCCTCGCGGCAATGCCGCTGACGTCGATGCCGCCGTCGACGCGGCGCGGCGCGCGTTCCTGACCGGCCCGTGGTCGACAACCACACCTTCGGCGCGCGGAAAGCTCCTCGTGCGCCTCGCCGACCTGATCGCGGAAAACGCCGAGCGCCTCGCGCGGATCGAGACACGCGACAACGGCAAGCTGATCGCGGAGATGGGCGGACAGCTTCGCTACATCCCCGAGTGGTACCGCTATTTCGGCGGACTCGCTGACAAGATCGAAGGCCGCGTGCTCCCGATCGACAAGCCGGGCATGTTCGCCTTCACGCGGCGCGAGCCGCTCGGCGTGGTCGCGGCAATCGTGCCGTGGAACTCGCCGCTGCTGCTGCTCGCGTGGAAACTCGCGCCGCTGCTCGCGGCCGGCAACACGGCGGTGATCAAGCCGTCGGAGCACGCGTCGGCATCCGCGCTTGCGTTCCTCGAGCTGTTCGAAAAGGCGGGCTTCCCGCCGGGAGTGGTCAATTCAGTGACGGGGTTCCCGGACGACGTCGGTATCCCGCTCGTCCGGCACCCCGCAATCGCGAAGATCGCGTTCACAGGCGGCGAGCCCGGCGGCATCGCGGTGTACAAGGCGGCCGCGGAGGGCCTGAAGCACGTCACGCTCGAGCTCGGTGGCAAGTCGGCGAACGTCGTGTTCGGCGATGCCGATCTGGAAAGCGCGGTGAACGGCGTGATTTCCGGGATATTCGCCGCCTCCGGGCAGACGTGCATCGCAGGGTCGCGCCTGCTGGTGGAGAGAAAGGTGCACGACGCGTTCGTCGAGAAGGTCGTCGCGCTGGCGAGGACCGCACGACTCGGCGATCCGTCGAAGCCGGACACGCAGGTCGGGCCGGTCACGACGCTGCCGCAGCGCAAGAAGGTTCTCGGATACATGGACATCGCCAAGGCCGAGGGCGCGACCTGCGTGCTAGGCGGCGGCGTGCCCGGCGATCCGTCGCTCAGTGCGGGATGGTTCGTCGAGCCGACGATCTTTACCGGCGTCAGCAACCGGATGCGCATCGCTCGCGAAGAGGTCTTCGGGCCGGTCCTGTCGGTGATCCCTTTCGACGACGAGGCCGAGGCCTGGGCGCTCGCGAACGACAGCGACTATGGCCTCGCGGCCGGCCTGTGGACGGCCGACATGGGTCGCGCGATCCGGGGCTCGACAAAACTCCAGGCCGGAACCGTGTGGGTGAATGCCTATCGCGCCGTCAGCTATATGGCGCCGTTCGGCGGCTACAAGCGAAGCGGGATCGGACGCGAAAGCGGCCAGGAGGCGATCGCGTCGTATCTGCAGACGAAGACGGTGTGGATAGATACGGTGGGAAAGACCGCCAACCCGTTCGTGTTGCGATGAGCGCGCTATTGCGGCTGAAAGATCAAGCCGCCCGAAGTCGAGTGTCCCGGAGGTGAGCGCGGCGCCCCGGGGTGGCCAGGCCCCCTCCGCCGCCGCGCGCGGCGGGCCGCCGGTGCAGCCATGTCAGGAGCCTTCCAAAAGGGGTTCATCGACGACCGGGTTGCTCAACACGCCGATGCCTGTAATCTCGACATCGAAAACGTCTCCGGGTACGAGCCAGACCGGTGGCTTTCGGGTGAAGCCGACACCCGCGGGCGTGCCGGTGACAATCACGTCGCCTGGCAATAGCGTCGCGAACGACGATATGTACGAAATGATCTGGGAGACGGAGAAGATCATGTTGGCGGCGCTGCCGCGCTGCATCTCCTGGCCGTTGAGGCGTCCGATGACGTCCATGTTTCCGACCGGGCCTGCTTCGTCTGGCGTAACTATCCACGGGCCGAAAGCGCCACTCGCGGTGAAATTCTTGCCCGGGGTGGCCTGCGTCGCGTGCTTCTGGAAATCGCGCACGGAGTTTTCGGCGAAGCAGGCGTAACCGGCGATAAGACCGTCCGCCTCGGATTCCGGAACGTGTCGCGCGGTGCTGCCGATGATGACCGCGAGTTCGGCTTCGTAATCGAACTGTGAGGAAGCCCGGGGCCGCCAGACCGGCGCCTTGTGACCGACCTGCGATCCCGGGAAGCGCACGAACACCGAAGGGCGCGATGGAACGGCCATACCGGCTTCCTTGGCGTGCTCGTAATAGTTAAGGCCTACGCACAGGATCTTGTCCGGATTCGTGATCGGTTGTTGCCACGCGATCTCGGACAACGACCGGCGGACGCCCCTGCCTGAATTTGCACGGGAACGTAGTCCGTCGAGTCCCCACGTCGCCAGCGCCTCACGCAGCGACGTCGCGTCGGATGTGAGATCTACGACGTGGTCTTCGCGCACCACGCCGAAGCCGTCTTTTCCCTGGTACCTGAAACTCGCCAATCGCATGGAATCGCTACCTCTCCGCGGACGCTTCCGTCCAGTAGTCGCAGTGTGCGCGAGTACGGTGTCGGCCACAATCAGGACGGAGGGATATCAGGTCTATTGCCTTTGCATAGTAACGGTTTAAGCCGGGCCCCTGCGTCCTCAGTTTGCAGCAGCCGCGGGAGCGCACTTGTCATCCGTGGCCCAAAACATGCCCCGAAGGGGCTCGAGATGCCAGTCCGTGCAAGCTCTGGACGTGAGAGATATTGACCCGCATCAATATTCGTCGACGTTCGATGAATTCGTACCCAACTTGGTATTGCTTGTGGCGCGGCGAGCTTTGCCTGCGTTGCTTTGATGTTCGATCTCGTTTTTGTAATGCGTGCGGTTGCGTCAATCGTGCGCCACCGCAGAATGGCAACGCGCGAATGGCAGCCGCGCCCATAACCGGCACCTAATCGGCACCGATGCTCAATATGGCCAAACCGGCGACGCCAAATATGGCGTAACCATTTGATTGTATGGTGGGCCCGGCTGGATTTGAACCAGCGACCAAGGGATTATGAGTCCCCTGCTCTTACCGCTGAGCTACGGGCCCGTGGGCGTACAGGGGAAGGCGCGCCGATCCGGCCACAGGCCCGCGCAACGCGCCGCGGGTGGGCCGGCAGCCGAAAATTATAACCGACGCCGGCACGCATTCCCCGGGCAGGCGCCTTTGGTGCGCCGCGGTACACTAGGGACACACCGACCAGCGCGCCGCGACGCCGCGTCGCGCTCCTTGCCGCCGGCGACCCGCCGCTCATCTCGATGAACCCCCGCCACTACCTGCATCCGCTGGTCATGCCGAAGTCCGTGGCGCTGGTCGGCGCCTCGCAGCGTCCCGGCTCGCTCGGCCGCATCGTCTACGAGAACCTGCTCGCCGCTGGGTTCAAGGGCGAGACGTACGCGGTCAATCCACGGCACCGGATCATCCTCGACCGGCCGGTCGTGCGCTCGCTGGCGGCGATCGACAAGCCGGTTGACCTCGCGCTGATCGCCGTGCCCTGCGACCAGGTGCCCACCGTGCTGGCGCAGGGCGGCGCCAACGGAACGAAGGCCGCCGTGATCCTTACGGCGAAGCCGGTCGGTGATCGCAACGCGCGGGCCTGGGAGCGCGAGATCACGACGATCGCCGCGGAACACGGCATCCGCATCCTCGGCCCGGAGGCGTTCGGCGTCATCCGCACCGACCTGGGGTTGAACGCGACGGTTGGCTCGGTGCAGGCGCTGCCGGGGCGCCTCGCGCTGATCGCGCAATCAGGCGCCGTCTGCTCCGCGCTGATCGATTTCGCGACGCCCGCGGGCATCGGTTTCTCGTCGGTGGTGGCGCTCGGTGACGCGCTCGACATCGGCTTCGGCGACCTGCTCGACGTGCTGCTGCTCGACCCCGGCACCGACGGCATCCTGCTCCACGTCGAAACGCTGCGCGACCCGCGCCGCTTCCTGTCGGCGCTGCGCTCGGCGGCGCGCACCAAGCCGGTCGTCGTGCTGAAGACGGGCCGGTCCGGCGGCGCGACGCTGGGACCGGGCGCGGCGCCGAACCCCGATGCGGTGTTCGACGCGGCGCTGAAGCGCGCGGGCACCGTGCGGGCGCAGACCTACATGCAGCTGTTCGCGTCGGCGCGGGTCGTCGGACTCGGTCGCACCGTGTGCGGCGAGCGGCTCGCCATCATCTCCAACGGCCATGGAATCGGCACGATCGCCGCCGACGCCGCGGCGGAGTGCGGTGTCCGCCTGCCGGCGTTCGCTCCGGAAACGGTCGCGGCGCTCCAGGCGCTGCTGCCGCAGGACACGCCCTGCGACAATCCGCTCGACATCGGCGGCATGGCCACGCCGCAGCGCTTTGCCGACGTGCTGCGGGCGGTGCTGGACGACCCGGGCGCCGATGCGGTGCTCGCGCTGCATTCGCCGCTGCCCGCGGCGCCGCCGACCGAGACGGCGCATGCGGTTGCCACCGTCGCGCGCGGCGCCGCCAAGCTGGTGTTCGGGGCATGGCTGGGCGCGGTGGAGCGCAGCGACGCGCGCAAGGCGCTCGAAGCCGGCGGCGTCGCCAATTTCTTCACGCCGGAGAACGCGGTCGAGTCGTTCTCGTTCCTCGCCGCCTATCAGCGCAACCAGCAGTGGCTGCTCGAGGTGCCGCCGCCGCAGCCGGAGCCCGAGCCGCTCGACCTCGCCGCCGCGGAGCGCGTGCGCGAGCATGCGCTGGCTGCCGACCGGACACTGCTGAGCGACCCGGAGACCCACGCGCTGCTGACGGCCTTCGGCTTGCCGCTGGCGGCGATTGCCGTGGCGACCACGCGCGCGAGCGCGCTGGGCGCCGCGGGGCGGATCGGCTTCCCGGTGGTGCTGAAGCTCCATTCGAAGACGGTGTCGCGGCCGCACCTCCTGTCCCGCTCGCGGCTCAACCTCCGCAACCGGGCGATGGTGGCGCGCGCCTACGGCGAGATGCTCGAGGAGGCACGCGCGCGGACCGGCGAGCGCTGGACGTCCGGCGTGACGGTGCAGAAGATGGTGACGCTGCGCAATGCGCGCGAAGTGGCGATCGGCGTGCACACCGATCCGGTCTTCGGCCCGGTCATCACGTTCGGCAACGGCGGCGTCAACGCCTCGGTCGGACGCGAGAAGGCGGTGATGCTGCCGCCGCTGTCCCGGAGCCTGGCGATCGACCTCATCGCGGGGACGCAGACGGCCAAGTACCTGCGCGCGCAGCACGAGTTCCCCGCGGCGAACCTCGAGCCGCTGGTGAAGATCCTGCTGCAGGTATCGACGCTGGTCTGCGCGCTGCCGTGGGTGCGCGAGCTGGAACTGAACCCGGTGCAGGTCACGGACGCCGGCGCGGCGATCGTCGACGCCCGCGTCGTCGTCGACCCGCGGCGCAAGGTCGCCGCCGAAGGGTACCGCCACATGGCGATCCACCCGTATCCGATCGAGCTCGTCACCGACGTCACGCTGCGCGACGGCACGCGGATGCACGTGCGTCCGATCCGGCCGGAGGACGCCGAGATGGAGCGCGCGTTCGTCGCCGCGCTGTCGGACGAGGCGCGGTACTTCCGCTTCTTCTATCACCTGCAGGAACTGACGCCGGCGATGCTCGCGCGCTTCACGCAGATCGACTACGACCGCGAGCTGGCGCTGGTGGCGCTGCTCGACGTGGACGGTCGCGTCGACTATGTCGGGGTCGCCCGCTACGTCACCAACCCGGATCGCGAGAGCGCGGAGTTCGCCGTGGTCGTCGCCGATGCGGTGCAGGGCAGGGGTGTTGCGACGGTGCTGATGGAGCGGCTGATCGAGTGCGCGAAGACGCGAGGACTGCGCCGCCTCGAAGGCACGGTGCTGCGCGAGAACCAGCGGATGATTGCGTTCTCAGCCCGGCTGGGCTTCGTCCCGCACGAGAACCCCGACGGCCACCAGGAAGTGCTGATGATCAAGGATCTCGCGTAACGGGCATTCCGGCGGCCGCTTGTCGCGTAGCCCGGGTTGAGCGCAAGCGAAACCCGGGCTACACGCAACTGTGGCTAGCCCTCGCCTTCGAGGAAGCTCCGCAGCTTCTCCGACCGCGACGGGTGGCGCAGCTTGCGCAGCGCCTTCGCCTCGATCTGCCGGATCCGCTCGCGGGTGACGTCGAACTGCTTGCCGACTTCCTCCAGCGTGTGGTCGGTGTTCATCTCGATGCCGAAGCG
The DNA here is from genome assembly GCA_943331295.2 of Bordetella parapertussis. Taxonomy (GTDB): domain Bacteria; phylum Pseudomonadota; class Gammaproteobacteria; order Burkholderiales; family Casimicrobiaceae; genus CAIWHR01. The sequence goes on from CALQLA020000012.1 coordinate 79,592, forward strand.
CATCCGCAGCACCTTCGCCTCGCGCGGCGTCAGGGTGTCGAGGATGTCCTTGCAGACGTCGCGCAGGCTGGCGTTGACCGCGGCGTCCGACGGGGCGATCGTCGCGAGGTCCTCGATGAAGTCGCCGAGATGCGAATCGTCGTCGTCGCCGATCGGCGTTTCCATCGAGATCGGTTCCTTGGAGATCTTGAGGATCTTGCGGATCTTCTCCTCGGGCATCTCCATCTTCTCGGCGAGCAGCGCCGGATCGGGCTCGGAGCCCGTCTCCTGCAGGATCTGCCGCGAGATGCGGTTCATCTTGTTGATCGTCTCGATCATGTGCACCGGGATGCGGATGGTGCGCGCCTGGTCGGCGATCGAGCGGGTGATGGCCTGGCGGATCCACCACGTCGCGTAGGTCGAGAACTTGTAGCCGCGGCGGTATTCGAACTTGTCCACGGCCTTCATCAGGCCGATGTTGCCTTCCTGGATCAGGTCGAGGAACTGCAGGCCGCGGTTGGTGTACTTCTTGGCGATCGAGATCACGAGGCGCAGGTTGGCCTCGGTCATCTCGCGCTTGGCCTTCCGCGCCTTGGCCTCGCCGGTGGACATCTGCTTGTTGATCTCCTTCAGGTCCTTCAGGGGGATCATCACGCGGTCCTGCAGCGAGAGCAGCTTCTGCTGCTGCTCGACGATGGCCTGCCGGTACTTGCCGAGCGTTTCGCTGTAGTTGTGCTTGCCGGAGACCTCGGCGTCGATCCAGCGCAGCGACATCTCCTTGTCCGGGAACTTCTTGATGAAGTCGGGGCGCGGCATGCCGCCCTTGTGCACGACGAGGTCCTGGATCTTGCGCTCGATCTGGCGGATGTTGTCGACTTCGCCGCGCACGGCGTCGCAGAGCTTCTCGACCTGGCGCGCGGAGAACCGGATCTGCATCAGCTCGGCGGAGATCTTCTTCTGCAGCTCGACGTACTTCGGCGCCTTGTGGCCCTCCTTGGTCAGCACCACGACCATCTTCGCGAACAGCTTGCGGATGGTGGCGAAGCGCTCCAGCGCGGCGACCTTCAGCCGCTCGAGGTTTTCCGCGGCGATCGCGCCGGCGTCGCCTTCGTCCTCCTCCTCCTCGCTGTCGTCGCTGCTGTCGTCGAGCGCGGCGGCGGCGGCGGCCGCCGGCGGCGCCGTCAGCTGCTCGTTGAAGTCCATCAGGCCGTCGACGAGGTCGTCGATCTTGATCTCGTCCTTGGCGATCTTGTCGGCGAGGACGAGGATCTGCATGACGGTCATCGGGCACGCCGAGATCGCCATGATCATGTGCTTCAGGCCTTCCTCGATCCGCTTGGCGATGACGATCTCGCCCTCGCGGGTCAGGAGTTCGACCGAGCCCATCTCGCGCATGTACATGCGGACGGGGTCGGTGGTGCGGCCGAATTCGGAGTCGAGCGTCGACACCGCGGCTTCGGCGGCTTCCTCGACGTCGTCGGTCGGCGCCGAGGGCGCCGTCTCGGACATCAGCAGCGTCTCGGCGTCGGGCGCCTCGTCGTACACGGCGATGCCCATGTCGCCGATCATGCTGATGATGCCTTCGATCTGCTCGGCGTCGAGCACGTCGTCGGGCAGGTGGTCGTTGATCTCGGCGAACGTGAGGAAGCCGCGCTCCTTGCCGAGCACGATCAGGGTCTTGAGGCGCCGCTTCCGGGCCTCGACGTCGGCGGGCGTCAGCACCCGCGGCGCGATCTCGGGGTTCTTGCCGCCCTTCTTCTTGGTGGCGTCCTCCGCCCGCTTGCCGGCGAGGCGCGCGGCGATTTCGCTAGGCGTCGGCTTCTTGCCGGCCGCGCCATGGGCCGCTGCCGGCGCGGGCACGGCGACAACCTTCGCCGGCTTGGCCGCGGGCTTCGCCGCCTCGGACGGCTTGGCGGCGACGGGCTTGACTGCGACGGGCTTGACGGCGACGGGCTTGACGGCGACGGGCTTGACGGCGACGGGCTTCGCCGCCGGCTTGGCCGCGACCGGCTTCACCGCGACCAGCTTGGCGGCGACGGGCTTCGCGCCCTTGCCGGCGGGCAGTTTTGCCGCCTTGGTCGCGACGGGCTTCTGCGGCTTGGCCGCAACGGGCTTGGCCTTCGGCGCGGGCTTCGCGGCGGGCTTGGCCCGGCCCTTCGGTTGTGGCTTGGAGGCGGGTTTCTTGGGCGCCGACGCGGCCTTGCGCGACGCCGGCTTGGCGGTGCCGGCGGGCTTGCGGGGCGCAGGGCGCGAGGACTTCGCGCCGGGCTTCTTCGCCGCGGGCTTGCGCGCCGACGCCGAGCGGCCCGCCTTGTTGCGGCTGGGCGCGGCTTTGGACTTGGCGGGCGACTTGCGTGCAGGCTTCGCGGGGGTTTTGGCCATGATCATCCTAGCGATTCGTTGGAGCCGGGCAACCCCATATAGGGCTGCACCGGGAAAACCTCAAATTATAACATCGGGCGGCTCCCGCCGCCCGTGCAACCCCGGTCACGACGTGCCGCCGCGCGGCGGCGCCGGCTGCCTGCCGGCGAGGGCGTCGCGCACGATTTCCAGCTGCCGCAGCCGCTCGACTTCCTCGGGGGGCAGGTCGAGGGTCGCGCGCGCCGTCGCTTCGGTCGCGGCGCCGGCCGCGGCCGGCTGGCCGGCCCGTTGCGCCTGCAGCCAGTAGCGCTGCGCGCCGGCGCGCAGGTGCAGGTCGGCCTGCTCCGCCGTCATGTCGTGGTCCTGCGCGGTGGCAAGCGCCGCGACCAGAATTCGTTCGTGGTCGGTGCCGGCGAAGTACTGCATGGCGGCGGGCGTGCTGAGCGGTCCGGTGGCCTCCTCGCAGAACGTCACCAGCGCCGCGAGCGCCGCGCCTTCCGCGGTGCCGTCGTCCGGCTGCGGAATGGCGATCGTCCGCGCCACCTCGGGCTGGAGCAGCAGGCACTGGATCAGGTCGCGGACCAGCGACGGCGGGCGACGGTTCGACGGCGGCGCCGGCCGCGCCGCGCGGCGGCTCTCGGGCCGGGCGCCGGTCCGCTGGTCGCTGCGCGGATCGGGGCGCGGCGGCGCGCCGGGCCCGGACGCCGCCGGCAGGTGCAGCAGGCCGCGCAATTCGGCATCGGGCAGCCCGGCCAGCTTGGCGAGTTCCCCGCGGATCAGCGCCGAGAGCACCGGGGCGTTGATCTGCGCCAACAGCGGCCGGGCCGCGGCGACGAGCGCCGCGCGTCCCTCGGCGGTCTCGGGCGGGTGCTGCGCTGCCAGTTCGCGCAGCAGGAACGCGGACAGCGGGATGGCGTCGGCGACCAGCGCCTCGAACGCGGCCTTGCCGCGCAGGCGGATGTAGTCGTCGGGATCCTGGCCGTCCGGCAGCAGCAGGAATTGCGCGTTCTTGCCGTCGGCCAGCATCGGCAGCGCGTTCTCCAGCGCCCGCCAGGCGGCCTTGCGGCCCGCGCCGTCGCCGTCGAAGCAGAAGACGACGGTGTCGGCCTGGCGGAAGAGCTTCTGCACGTGGGTCGGCGTGGTCGCGGTGCCGAGCGTCGCGACCACGTACTCGACGCCGTGCTGGGCGAGGGCCACGACGTCCATGTAGCCCTCGACGACGACCACCTTTCCGGCCTCGCGGATCGCCTGCCGGGCGAGGAACAGGCCATAGAGTTCGCGGCCCTTGGAGAACAGCGCCGTTTCCGGCGAGTTGAGGTACTTGGGCTCGCCCTTGCCGAGCACCCGGCCGCCGAAGCCGATGACCTGCCCGCGGCTGTCGTGGATCGGGAACATCACGCGGTCGCGGAAGCGGTCGTAGCGCTTGCCGCCGTCGCCGGCGATCACGAGGCCCGCGCCTTCGAGCGCCGGCTCGTCGTAGTTCGGGAACGCCGCGGCGAGCGGCTGCCAGCCGTCCGGCGCATAGCCGACGCCGAACCGGGCCGCGATGGCGCCGGTCAGCCCCCGGCCCTTGAGGTACTCGATCGCGTGCGGCGAGTCCTTCAGCTGTGCCCGGTAGAACCTGGCCGCCGTGAGCATCAGGCCGGCAAGGTCCTGCGACTGCTCGCGCCGCTCGACGTCGCCCGGCCGCTCGTCGTGCGGCACCTCGAGCCCGGCGTCGCGCGCCAGCTCCTCGATGGCGTCGGGGAACGTCTTGCCCGAGTACTCCATCAGGAAGCCGACGGCCGTGCCGTGGGCCCCGCAGCCGAAGCAATGGTAGAACTGCTTGGTCGGGCTGACCGTGAACGACGGCGTCTTCTCGCTGTGGAAGGGGCAGCAGGCGGCGTAGTTAGTGCCCGCTTTTTTCAGCGGGACGACGCGGTCGATGACCTCGACGATGTCGACCCGGCCGAGCAGTGTTTGTATGAAGTCGTTTGGAATCATTGCCTTGGCGATGCCCGCCCGGTGACGCGGCGCCGTCGGGCGCCGCACCGCCTTGCCTGCCTTTGCCGCGCGGACGCGCGGCGAGGGCAGGGCCTCATTGATTATAGGCGACCGTGGCGAGGCCGCCAGATTGATTGCTTGCGGCCCGGCCGGGTGCCTTCGCCGCGAGTCGCCGGCCGGCGCCGCGCGGGCGTCGCTGCTAGCCCGCGAGCCGGGCCCTGACCCGGGCCGAGGCCGCGGCCAGGTCGGCGCGGCCGGCCAGTTGCGGCTTCAGCACGGCCATCACCTTGCCCATGCCCGCGACGCCGGCCGCGCCGGTCGCAGCGATGGCGGCGTCGATCAGCACCTCGACCGCGGACGCCGACAGCGGCTGCGGCAGGTAATCCTGCAGCACCGCGATCTCGGCCTGCTCGGCGGCGGCCAGGTCGGGACGATGCCCGGCCTCGAACTGCGTGATCGAATCCTTGCGCTGCTTGACCATCTTGTCGAGGATGGAGAGCACGTCGGCGTCGGTCAGTTCGATCCGCTCGTCGACCTCGCGCTGCTTGATCGCCGCCTGCAGCAGCCGGATCGTGGAAAGCCGGGCGGCGTCGCGCGCGCGCATCGCGGCCTTCATGTCCTCGGTGATTCGGGCCTTGAGCGTCATGGAATCTCCGCGAAGTAGGGGGAAGCGCGGCGGTCGGCTTCCCCGGGGTTGGCTGAGGGAAGATGGGGGCGGACCGAAAAAGCGAAAGGGGCGAATCGCTTCGCCCCTTCGTGGCCGCCGACCCATGCCGGGTCTGGCTTGCCGCCTTGTTGCTGCCGTCCTGCCGCCGGTCGCGCACGCTCCCTCGAGAGGAGCCTGCGGAAGCCGGTTGCCGCCTAGTAGAGCTTGGGCGGCAGCTGCTGGCTGCGCAGCCGCTTGTAATGGCGTTTCACCGCCGCGGCGAGCTTGCGCTTGCGCTCGGCCGTCGGCTTTTCGTAAAACTCGCGCGCACGCAGCTCCGTCAGGAGGCCAGTCTTTTCGATGGTGCGCTTGAAGCGGCGCATGGCCACTTCGAAGGGTTCATTGTCGCGGACGCGAACGCTTGGCATCTAACGTGTTCCTTTGAGTACGGGGTATTCCATTTCGGTAGCCCGAAACTATAGCAGCGGGCGGCGGTGCGCGCAACCCCCGTATAATCGACCGCCAGAGCAAGCCGCCGCCGCGAATAGCGGCCGGAAACGACGCCGGCGGGGCTGGCCACGGGCCCCTCGAGCGCCGACGGCCCCCGCCGGCCGCGCCGGCAATGCGGTCCCACCCTCGGAAGCGAGCATGCGCGTCCTCGGCATCGAAACCTCCTGCGACGAAACCGGGCTCGCGGTCTACGACACCGAACGGGGCCTCCTCGCGCACGCGCTGCACTCGCAGGTGGCGATGCACGAAGCCTACGGCGGCGTGGTGCCGGAGCTCGCCTCGCGCGACCACGTGCAGCGGGTGCTGCCGCTCGCGCGCCGCGTGCTGCGAGACGCCGGACTCGGGCGCGGCGATCTCGACGGCATCGCCTACACGCAGGGGCCGGGGCTCGCCGGCGCGTTGCTCGTCGGCGCCAGCGTGGCCAACGCGCTGGGCTTCGCGCTCGGCAAGCCCGTCGTCGGCGTCCATCACCTGGAGGGGCACCTGCTGTCGCCGCTCCTGTCCGAACCGCGGCCCGCGTTCCCCTTCGTCGCGCTGCTGGTTTCGGGCGGCCACAGCCAGTTGTTCGCCGTCGCAGGCGTCGGCCGCTACACGCTGCTGGGCGACACCCAGGACGACGCCGCCGGCGAGGCCTTCGACAAGACGGCGAAGCTGCTCGGCCTGTCCTATCCGGGCGGCCCGGCGCTCGCGCGGCTTGCCGAGGCGGGCCGCGACGGCGCGGTCGCCCTGCCGCGGCCGATGATCGACAGCGGCGACCTCGACATGAGCTTCTCCGGGCTGAAGACCGCGGTGCTGACGCGGGTCCGGCGCGACGCGGCCGAGGGCCCGCTCACCGACGCGCGGCGCGCCGACATCGCCCGCGAGTTCCAGCATGCAGTGGTCGACGTGCTGGTCGCGAAGTCGCTGGCGGCGCTGGCGGCGACCGGCCACCCGCGGCTGGTCGTCGCGGGTGGCGTCGGCGCGAACCGCGAACTGCGCGCGCGGCTCGGCTCCGCCGTCGGCGCGCGGGGCGGCAGCGTCTTCTTCCCGGACCTCGAGTACTGCACCGACAACGGCGCGATGATCGCGCTGGTCGGCGCGTTCCGGCTCGCGGCGGCCGTCGCGACGGCCGCCACGCCCGACCGCGCGTACTCGGTGCGGCCGCGCTGGGAACTCTGCACGCTCGAGGCCCCGGGCGCCCGGTCGCCCGCCGCCTGACAGTCCGGCCCCGCGGCGACGACGCCGTCAGCGCCCGATCGGGCGTTCCCTGCCTGCCATCAACTGGCGGATGTTGGCGCGGTGGCGCCAGAACAGCAGCAGCGCGACCGCCACCATCGCCCACGCCTGCAGCGAGTTGCCGGCCACGACGAACATGCCGACGGGCATCAGCGCCGACGCCGCCAGTGCCGCCAGCGACGAGATCCGGAACCCGAACGCCATCACGAGCCAGATCGTCGAGAGCGCCAGCGCCAGCGGCCACGACAGCGCCAGCACGACGCCCGCGGCCGTGGCCACGCCCTTGCCGCCCCTGAAGCCGTGGAACACCGGGAACAGGTGGCCGAGGAACACGGCCAGCGCGACCGCCGCCACGGTCGCCTCGGGCGCGCCGAACGGCGCCGCGAAGTGCTGCGCGAGCCACACCGCGAGCCAGCCCTTGATTCCGTCGCCGGCCAGCGTGAGCGCGGCGGCCGCCTTGTTGCCGGTGCGCAGCACGTTGGTGGCGCCGGGGTTGCCCGAGCCGTAGCTGTGCGGATCGGGCAGGCCGAAGGCGCGGCTGGCGACGACGGCGAACGACACCGAGCCGACCAGGTAGGCGATCGCGACAAAGACAAGGGCTGCGGTCATCACGGCTCCGGACGTGGGGAATGGCGCCGGACGGCAGCGGCGCGAGCGGGCGGGGGCGCCTGCGTGGCTGCGGCCGGCGCGTCGGTTAGAATGCGGCGGAAGTCGCGAGTGTACTGCGCAAACCGCGGTACCCGCTGCGGCGCCGACCGCGGTGCCGCCCGCGAGCTTCCCGTCTTCCCCGCGCCGACGGCGCACGCAACGGCCCCCCGATGAACACCATCTTCATTCACGATCTCCGCCTCGAAACGCGCATCGGCGTCTACGAGTGGGAGCAGCACCTGCGCCAGACCCTGCGGCTCGACGTCGAGCTCGGCCTCCCGTCCGACACCGCGTTCTCGACCGACGACCTCGCCGACGCGCTCGACTACGCGGCCGTGGTGCGGCGGCTGCAGGCGTTCGCGACCGACCACCCGCATAAGCTGATGGAGCGGTTCGCGCAGGCGGTTGCCGACATCGTGCTGGGCGAGTTCAACGCGCCGTGGGTGAAGGTGCGCGTGGCGAAGCTCGCCCCCATCGCCGGCGTGCGCGAGCTGGGCGTGGCGATCGAGCGCCGGCGGCCGTAGCGCCGGCACGCGAACGCACCGCCCCGTCGGCGTTCGCGCCGGCCCCGACGCGACCGCGCCGACGCGCCGGTCGTGATCCCGTTTTCGCCGCTTCCCGGGTCTCGCTGACGCCCGATCCGGGCTACGGGATCCCGGCGCGCTCATCCGCGCGGGTGGTGCTGCGCGTGCAGGCGCTTCAACCGCTCGCGCGCCACGTGCGTGTAGATCGTGGTCGTCGTGATGTCGGCGTGCCCGAGCAAGAGCTGGACGACGCGCAGGTCGGCGCCGTGGTTGAGCAGGTGCGTCGCGAACGCATGCCGCAGCACGTGCGGCGACAGGCTCGCGGCCGGGATGCCGGCGCGGGTCGCGCATTGCTTGATCAGCAGCCAGAAGGACTGCCGCGTCATCGGCCCGCGGCGCGCGGTGACGAACATGGCGTCGCTGCGACCGCCGGCCATCAGCGCCGGGCGCGCCGTCGCGAGGTAGCGCGTCAGCCACAGCACGGCCTCCTCGCCGAGCGGCACCAGCCGTTCCTTGCTGCCCTTGCCCATCACCCGCACCACGCCCATGTCGAGCGCCACCTGGCCCAGCGTCAGGCCGACCAGCTCGGAGACGCGCAGGCCGGTGGCGTAGAGCGTCTCGAACATCGCGCGATCGCGCAGGCCGCGCGTCGTCTCGACGTCCGGCACGGCGAGCAGCGCCTCGACCTGCGCTTCGGTCAGGTTCTTCGGCAGCCGCCGCGGCAGCTTCGGCGCGCGCACGCGCAGCGTCGGGTCGACGCGGCGCACGCCCTGCTGCAGCTGGAGCCCGTAGAAGCGGCGCAGCGACGACAGCCGCCGCGCCACCGAGGTCGCCTTCGCCTTGCGCGCGAATTCGGCGGCGAGGAAGGCGTCGACGTCGGCGCGCTGCGCCGCCGCGAGCGACGTGTCGCGCGCGGCGGCCCACCGCGCGAACTGCACGAGATCGCGCCGGTACGACGCCAGCGACGACGGCGCCAGCCCGTCCTGCAGCCATACCTGGTCGCAGAACGCGTCGATCAGCGCGACGTCGGCCGGGGCCGCCGCCTTCGTCGCCGGCGGCCGTGTCGCCGCGGGGGTCATCGGTCGGGTCGGGGCCGCTCGCGGCGTCATGCGCCGAAGCGGTACCCCTCGTGCTGCAGCAGCCAGCGCTTGATCGCCATCGGCTCGCCGTCGACCGCGGTCACTGCATCACCTTCGCGCTGCGCGCTCCGGTATTCGCGCTCGGGGCGGCCCTTCGTGCTCATGAAGCCGCCCAGCCAGCCGTGGCTGCCGACCACGCGGTGGCAGGGGACGACCAGCGCGATCGGATTCGCGCCGCAGGCGCCGCCCACCGCGCGCGGCGCGGTGCGCAGCGCGCGCGCGATCTCGCCGTAGGTGCGCGACTCGCCGGCCGGGATCTTCGCGAGCTCCGCGCGCACGCGCTGCCGGAACGCCGTGCCCGCGTGCGCGAGCGGCAGCGTGAAGACGAACTCGGGGTCGGCGAGGTAGCGCGCGAGTTCCGCGACCGCGCGCTCGGCGAGCGCGTCGGCCGGCGCCTGCGCCCGCTCCGACGACGGCAGGTAGGTGACCCCGGCGATGGTGCCGTGCGCGGTGCGGATGCCGAGCACCGCGCAGGGCAGCCGGAACTTCGCCGCGTACGGTCGTGCTGGCGCTGCGTTGGGCATGCTGTTGCTCCTCGGGTCGCGCCCGTCACGCCGCCGCTAGCCGCCGGCCTTCATCTGCTGTGGCATCCAGGTGACGAGCTGGGGGAAGAACCAGATCAGCAGCACGGCGACGATCATCAGGTAGAACATCGGCATCGCCTGCCGCGCGATCCACGTGATCTCGCGCCGCGTCATGCCCTGCAGCACGAACAGGTTGAAGCCGACCGGCGGCGTGATCTGCGCCATCTCGACGACCAGCACGATGAAGATGCCGAACCAGACGAGGTCGATGTGCGCGGCCTCGACGGTGGGCAGGATCACGCCCATCGTCAGCACCACCATCGAGATGCCGTCGAGGAAGCAGCCCAGCACCGCGTAGAACACCATCAGCACCACGATCAGCGCGAACGGCGACAGGTTGAGCCCGCCGATCCACTCCGCCAGGTGGCGCGGCAGGCCGATGTAGCCCATAGCCAGCGTCAGGAACGAGGCGCCGGCGAGGATCAGCGCGATCATGCAGTAGAGGCGGGTCGCGCCCATGATCGACGACGAGAACGAGCGCGCGGTGAGCGAGCCCTGCGCCGCCGAGATCGCGAGGGCGCCGACGACGCCGAAGGCCGCGGCCTCGGTCGCCGTGGCGACGCCGGTGTAGATCGAGCCCAGCACCAGCGCGATCAGCAGCACGACGGGAATGAGGTGGCGCGACGAGGCGATCTTCTGCGCGAACGTCGTGCGCCCGGCGGCGGCGGGAATCGCACCCGGGTGCAGCAGCGACCAGACGACGATGTAGCCGGAGAACAGCGCCGCCAGCAGGATTCCCGGGATGACGCCCGCGATGAACAGTTCCGCGATCGACACGTTGGCGGTCACGCCGTAGACGATCATGATGATCGACGGCGGGATGAGGAGGCCGAGCGTGCCGGCGCCGGCCAGCGTGCCGACGGTGATGCCCTCGGGATACCCGCGCGCCTTCAGCTCGGGCAGCGTCATCTTGCCGATCGTCGCGCAGGTGGCCGCCGACGAGCCCGACACCGCGGCGAAGATCGTGCAGCCGATGATGTTCGTGTGCAGCAGCCGGCCCGGCAGCCGCTCCAGCCAGGGTGCCAGGCCGCGGAACATGTCGTCGGACAGCCGCGTGCGGAACAGGATCTCGCCCATCCACACGAAGAGCGGCAGCGCAGTGAGCGTCCACGACGACGCGGTGCCCCAGATCGTGACCGCCATCGCGTCGCCCGCCGGCCGCGACGAGAAGAGTTCCATCCCGACCCAGGCCACGCCGGCCAGCGCGAGCCCGATCCAGACGCCGCTGCCCAGCAGCAGGAACAGCGTGACGATCAGCAGCGTGGTGATCAGGGCGTCCATGGCGTCGGTCGCGGCGGTGCTACTCGACGTGCAGCGCTTCGCCGGGCCGGCTGCGCGGCCGCTTGCCGCGGAGTTCCAGCACGAGCTCGTCGACGACGGCGACGAGCAGGATCACGGTGCCCGCCGCCATCGCGAGCTGCGGAATCCACAGCGGCGTCGCGTCGTTGCCGGTCGAGATGTCGTTGAACTGCCACGACTGGAGGGAGAGCCGCACGCTGTAGAAGGCGAAGAGACCCGAGAGCAGCGCGGCGACCGCCAGCGACCACAGGTCGAGCGCGCGCTGCATCCGGTCGCCGGCACGGTCGAGCAGCAGGCTGACGCGGATGTGCTCGCCGCGCTTCAGCGTGTGCGCGAGTGCGAGGAAGCCCGCGCCCGCCATGCAGTAGCCCGCGTACGCGTCGGTGCCGGCGATGTGGATGCCCATGAGGCGCGCGCCGATGCCGGCGAGCACCATCACCAGGGTGCCCGCGAGCAGCAGTGCCGCGACGGCGCCGGCCGCGAGATACAGCCCGTCGAGCAGGCGTCGGATCGTCATCGGGGGCGATGGCGCCGCGGCGGCCGCGCGAGGGCGGGCCGCCGGCGGGCGCCGGCGATCGCTACAGGTTGCGGTAGGCGTCGATGATCTTGCGGCCGTCGTCGCCGGTCTTGCGCAGCCACTCGGCGAGCATCAGGTTGCCCATGCGGCGCAGGTCGGCCATCAGCTGCTCGGACGGCTTGACGATCGTCATGCCCTTGCCCTTCAGCTGCTCGACGTACCACGCGTTCTTTTCCTCGGACAGCTTCCAGCCGCGCGCTTCGGCCTCGGCGGCCGCCTTCATCAGCGCGGCCTGCGCCGGCTTGTCGAGCGCGTCGAACGCCTTCTGGTTGACGATGATCGCGTTCTTCGGAATCCAGGCCTGCGTGTCGTAGAACTTCTTGATCTGCTCGTAGGTCTTCGAGTCGTAGCCGGTGGCGCCCGACGACATGTACGAGTCGATCACGCCGGTGGCGAGCGCCTGCGACACCTCGGCGGCCTGCACGGTGACGGGCTGCGCGCCGACGAGTTCCGCGATCTTCGACGTGGCCGGGCTGTACGCGCGCCACTTCATGCCCTTCATGTCGGCGACGCCGTTGAGCGTGCGGTTGGTGAAGATGCCCTGCGGCGGCCACGGCACCGTGAACAGCAGCTTCATCCCCTGCTTCGCGAGCTTGTCATCCAGCGCCTTCTTCGACGCCTTGTAGAGCTTCAGCGACTCGCCGTACGACGTGGCGAGGAACGGCACGCCGTCGATGCCGTACAGCGGATCCTCGTTCTCGAAGTTGACGAGCAGGATCTCGCCGGCCTGGGCCTGGCCGCCCTGCACCGCGCGCTTGATCTCGGGCGCCTTGAACAGCGAGGCGTTGGGATGGACGGTGATCTTGAGCTTGCCGCCCGTCGCCTTGTCCACGTCGCCAGCGAACTGCTGGATGTTCTCGGTGTGGAAGTTGTTCGCGGGATAGGCGGTCGGCATGTCCCACTTGGTCTGCGCGGCGGCGGGCAGCGCAACGGCGAGGGCAAGGGCAAGGGCTGCGGCGAGCGACGGCAGGCATTTCATCTCGGGTCTCCTTAAGGGAGTGCCGCGTCCGGCGGGGCGCGTGGCGCGCCCCCGGCGCGGGGCAAGGGAAGTCGCGTCGTTTTACCACAAACGGGAGCGTCGGTGGCGGAGGCGGCGACGCCGGGAAGCCTATAATGCCTCCCCTCGTGGCGCGCGCCGTGCTTCGGCATCGGTTGCGGCGCCCGCGCTGCAACCTTCGCCGGCCGGCTTCCGCCGCCCCTTCACCGTCCGATGTCCGATCGCCCCTTGCCATGATTCCGCACCCATCGTCGCCCGCCGGCTGGCAGTTCTGGATCGACCGCGGCGGCACGTTCACCGACGTCGTCGCGCGCCGGCCCGACGGCACCCTGGTCACGCACAAGCTGCTGTCCGAGAACCCCGAGCGCTACCGCGACGCGGCGGTGCACGGCATCCGCGAGCTGCTGGCGCTCGCCCCCGGCGCGCCGATCCCGGCGGGCATCGTCGATGCCGTGAAGATGGGCACCACGGTCGCCACCAACGCACTGCTCGAGCGGAAGGGCGCGCCGACGGCGCTTGTCGTCACCCGCGGCTTCGCCGACGCGCTCGCCATCGGCTACCAGAACCGGCCGAAGCTGTTCGTCCGCCGCATCGAGCTGCCGCCGCCGCTCTACGCGCGCGTGATCGAGGTCGACGAGCGCATCGGCGCGCGGGGCGACGTGGTGCGCCCGCTCGCTCTCGACGCCGCGCGCGCGGCACTGGTCGCGCTGCGCGCCGAGGGCATCGGGGCGCTCGCGATCGTGCTGATGCACGGCTACCGCTTTCCGCAGCACGAGGCGGCGCTCGCCGCGCTGGCGCGCGAACTCGGCTTCGCTCAGGTCTCGGTGAGCCACGAGGTGAGCCCGCTGATGAAGTTCGTCTCGCGCGGCGACACCACGGTCGTCGACGCCTATCTGTCGCCGATCCTTCGGCAGTACGTGCGGCAGGTGGAGACCGACCTCGCCGGCGCCGATGCGCCGGCAGCGGCGCCGATCCGGCTGCAGTTCATGCAGAGCTCCGGCGGGTTGACCGACGCGCACCGGTTCCAGGGCAAGGACGCGATCCTGTCCGGCCCCGCGGGCGGCATCGTCGGCGCCGTCGAAATCGCGCGGCTCGCGGGCTTCGACCGGATCATCGGCTTCGACATGGGCGGCACGTCGACCGACGTCACCCACTACGCGGGCGAGTACGAGCGGGCGTTCGTGACCGAGGTGGCGGGCGTGCGGCTGCGGGCGCCGATGATGCGCATCCACACGGTCGCCGCCGGTGGTGGCTCGATCTGCACGTTCGACGGCGGGCGCTTTCGCGTCGGCCCCGAGTCGGCGGGCGCCAACCCGGGCCCCGCCTGCTACCGGCGCGGCGGGCCGCTGACGGTCACCGACTGCAACGTGATGGTCGGCAAGCTCGACCCGGAGCTCTTTCCCCGGGTGTTCGGGCCCGACGGCGACGCGCCGCTCGACGCGGCCGTCGTCCGCGAACGCTTCGCGGCGCTCGCCGCCGACGTCGAGGCGAAGACCGGGCATCGTCGCTCGCCGGAGGCGGTCGCCGCCGGATTTCTCGAAATCGCGGTCGCCAACATGGCCAACGCGATCAAGCACATCTCGGTGCAGCGCGGCTACGACGTCACCGCGTACACGCTGTGCTGCTTCGGCGGCGCGGGCGGGCAGCACGCATGCCTCGTGGCGGATGCGCTGGGGATGACGCGCTTGCTGCTGCATCCGTTCGCCGGCGTGCTGTCGGCGTACGGGATGGGGCTCGCCGACGTCCGCGCGCTGAAGCAGCAGGCGGTCGAGGCGCGCCTCGCGCCCGCGGCGCTCGCGGACATCGCGCCGTGCTTCTCGGACCTCGGCAACCGGGCGACAGCGGAAGTGGCGGCGCAGGGCATCCCGGGCGCGCGCATCGCGCTGCGGCGCACGCTGCACCTCAAGTACGAGGGCACCGATACCACGCTCGAGATTGCGGCTGCCGCGACGCCCGACACCGCCGCCGGCGACGACGAATGCGGCCGGCTGGCGACGGAGTTCGCGCGGAACTACCGGGCCCAGTACGGGTTCCTGATGCCGGGCCGGGCGCTGGTGGTCGAGGCCGTCGCCGTCGAGGCGATCGGCACCGCGCAGGCGGCGGCCGACGCGGTCCCGCGCTTCGCGGAACGCACCGGCGCGCTCGCCCCGATCCGGCACAAGCGGCTGTACACCGCGGGCGCGTTCCACGACGCCGCCGTGTACGACCGCGACGGCATGCTGCCGGGCGACACCGTCGCCGGGCCCGCGGTGGTCCGCGAAGCCAACGCGACGACCGTCGTCGAGCCGGGTTGGCGCGCGACGCTCACCGCCCGCGGCGACCTGGTGCTGGAGCGGGTCGAGGTGCTCACCCGCGCGCACGCGATCGGCACCACCGCCGACCCCGTGCTGCTCGAGGTGTTCAACAACCTGTTCATGGCGATCGCCGAGCAGATGGGCGTGACGCTGGCGAACACCGCGTACTCGGTCAACATCAAGGAACGGCTCGATTTCTCGTGCGCGCTGTTCGACGCCGAGGGCAGCCTGATCGCCAATGCACCGCACATGCCGGTGCACCTGGGATCGATGGGCGAAAGCGTGCGCACCGTGATCGACCGCCGCGCGGGCACCTTGCGGCCCGGCGACGTGTTCGTGCTGAATGCGCCGTACAACGGCGGCACCCATTTGCCCGACGTGACGGTCATCGCGCCGGTGTTCCTCGCCGCGTCGGCACCGGATCCCGGTGCTGCGTCCGCCGCCGGGCCCGCGTTCTACGTCGCGTCGCGGGGCCACCACGCCGACATCGGCGGCACCACGCCCGGCTCGATGCCGCCCGACTCGACGCACGTCGACGAGGAGGGCGTGCTGCTCGACAACGTGCAGCTGGTCGCCGAAGGCCGCTTCCTCGACGCGGAGATGCGCGCGATCCTGGCGGGAGGGCGCTACCCGTCGCGCAACGTCGACCAGAACATGGCCGACCTCCGCGCGCAGGTCGCCGCGTGCGCGAAGGGCGCGCACGAGCTGGAACGAATGGTGGCGCAGTTCTCGCTGCCGGTCGTGCAGGCGTACATGCAGCACGTGCAGGACAACGCGGAGGAGGCCGTGCGCCGCGTGCTCGACGTGCTGACGGACGGCAGCTTCGGCTATCCGATGGACAGCGGTGCGACGATCCGCGTCGCCATCCGGATCGACAAGGCGAAGCGCGAGGCGGTCATCGACTTCGCCGGCACCAGCGACCAGCAGCCGACCAATTTCAACGCCCCGTCGGCGGTGTGCAAGGCGGCGGTGCTGTACGTGTTCCGCACGCTGGTCGACGACGACATCCCGATGAACGCCGGCTGTCTCAAGCCGCTGTCGATCCGGATTCCCGAGGGCTCGATGCTGGCGCCGCGCTACCCGGCGGCCGTCGTCGCCGGCAACGTCGAGACGTCGCAGGCGGTGACCGACGCGCTGTACGGCGCGCTCGGCGTGCTGGCGGCGTCGCAGGGCACGATGAACAACTTCACCTTCGGCAACGACACCTACCAGTACTACGAGACGATCGCCGGCGGGTCCGGCGCCGGCCCGGACTTCGACGGCGCCAGCGTGGTCCAGACCCACATGACCAACTCCCGGCTCACCGATCCCGAGGTGCTCGAGTGGCGGTTCCCGGTGCGGCTGGAATCGTTCGCGCGCCGCCCGGGGAGCGGCGGCGCGGGCCGGCATCGCGGCGGCGACGGCGGCACGCGCCGCGTCCGCTTCCTCGAGCCGATGACTGCGGTGATGCTCGCCAACCACCGCCGCGTCGCGCCGTTCGGGATGGCGGGCGGCGCCCCGGGCGCGGTCGGCCGCAACTGGGTCGAGCGCGTCGACGGCACGCGCGAGGAATTCGGGGCGACCTGCGCGGTCGCGATGGCGGCGGGCGACGTGTTCGTCATCGAGACGCCCGGCGGCGGCGGCTTCGGGCCGGCGGCGTAGCCGACGATGTCCAACAGCGGCACCCCGGGGTTCTTCGGCCGCATCGGCCGGCTGCTGCGCGGGCCGCACGAGCGGCTCGGCCTCGACTACCTGCTCGCGAACGCCGATCCGGCGGCGCCGCTGTCCGACCGCATCGCGTGGCTCACCGAGTTGCTGCGCTGGGTGCGGCTGCACCAGAAGATGAAGGCGGTGAAGGGCACGGAGCCGGCCGACGCCGACGACGAGACGTCGGCCGAAGCGGCGCTGAAGGACAGGCGGGAGCGCGTGCGCGCCGCCCGCATCCGCTTCATGCTGCGCGTCCTCGACCGCAATCCGGAGTGGAAGTCGCGCGTCGCGCGGACGCTGCGCTCGGTGCTGCGCGACACGCGCGGCCTGCGCCTGTTCGCCACCACCGGGCTCGCGCAGGAGTTCGGCTTCTGGAGCGAAGCCACGCGCCGGTTCGCGGCCAAGCTGCTGCCCGAGCCGCCGGCGCACGATGACCTCGCGCAGGTGTTCGTGCTGCTCTTTCCCGAGCACGGCGACGAGGCGATGCCGCGCGCGCTGCCCTACGAGACGCACGTCCAGCTGAGGGCGCTGTTCCGCTACGACGAGGCGCCGAACGAGGCCTGCTGGGACGTGGTGCGGCGCGACCTGCAGGACGCGGTGGTGGTGCTGGTCGCGCAGGTCGCCGCGATCGGGCTCTCCGACGCGGTCCGCCAGCGCGGGACGCCGGACGCGCTGTCCCGCTCGCCGTTCGTCACGCTCGGCCCCGCCGCCGATGACTACCTGTCGCAGGTCGCCGGAAATGCCGCGCCGGCCGTGCTGGGTGTGGCGCGGACGCGGCTCGCCGCGGAGATCCTGGCGTGCCGGCACGCGCTCGACGACGTGATGGCGCACCTCGAGGAGAACGGCGTCAGCGTCGGCCTCGTCTACAAGATCGAGCTCGCGCGGCAGGAGCTCTCCCGCATCGAGAGCCTGGTCGCGCTCGCCTCCGGCGACGGCGTCGCGATCGGCGACATGGCGCGCTTCATCGCGACGCTGATCCGCGACATGCACGCGCACCGCGGCGTGCGCGCGCTGTTCCGCACCAACCTCGACCTGCTGACGCGCAAGATCGCCGAGCGCACCGGCCGGACGGGCGAGCACTACATCACCCGCGACGCGACAGAGTACCGGGCGATGCTGCGCTCGGCGGGCGGCGGCGGCGCGCTGACGGGGCTCACCGTGTTCGCCAAGTTCGGGCTGCTGGGGCACGGCTTCGCGCCGTTCATCGAGGGCCTGATCGCGTCGCTCAACTACGCGCTGTCGTTCTGCGCGATCCAGTTCGTCCATGGCACGCTGGCGACCAAGCAGCCGGCGATGACCGCGGCGGCGATGGCGGCCCGGCTGAAGGACGCGCGGCGGCGCCACCGGCTGCGCTCGTTCGTCGACGAGGTGGCCAACCTGACGCGCTCGCAGGTGGCGGCGATCGTCGGCAACCTGGCGTTCGTCGTGCCTTCCGCGCTGCTGGTCAACGCGCTGTGGGTGCTGGCGGGCGGCGCGCACCTGCCGGGGCCGGAGAAGGCGCAGGCGACCATCGAGTCCTTGAGCGTCCTCGGCGCGACCGCCTTCTACGCCGCGTTCACCGGCGTGCTGCTGTGGGCTTCGGCGGTGCTGTCCGGCTGGATCGAGAACTGGGCGACCTACCGGCGGCTGCCCGACGCGCTGGCGGCGCAGCCGCGTCTCGTCTATGCGTTCGGCACCGAGCGGATGCGCGGGATCGCCGACTGGCTCGCCCGCAACATCGCCGGGCTGGGCGGCAACATCTCCCTCGGCTTCCTGCTCGGGATGATTCCCGTGATCGCGGCGTTCTTCGGCCTGCCGCTTGACGTGCGCCACGTCACGCTGTCGACCGGCGCGCTGGCGCTGTCGGTGTCGTCGCTGGGGTGGGGCGTCGTCGCGACGACCGGATTCTGGCTCGCCTGCGCGGGGATCACGGTCATCGGCTTCCTCAACCTCTCGGTCTCGTTCGCGCTGGCGCTGTGGGTGGCGATCCGCGCCACCCGCGCCGGGGACATGTCGCGGCGGCGCGTGTTCCGCGCGGTGCTGGCGCGGCTCGTCGCCGCGCCGCGCGATTTTCTGGTGCCGCCGCGCGCGCGGCCCCCGGCCCCGGTGCCGGGTGGCGGCGGCTAGGGCGACCGGCGGCTTCGCGGGCCCCGGCGGCGCACTCGGGGCATAATCGTTCCTTTCGACGGCAACCTGGAGTTCCGCATGGCGAGCATCCACGATTTCAGCGTCAAGGACATCCGCGGCAAGGACGTGCCGCTCGACCGCTACAAGGGCAAGGTGGTGCTGGTCGTCAACACCGCCAGCAACTGCGGCTTCACCCCGCAATACAAGGGGCTGGAAGCGCTCTACCAGAAGCTCCACGGCAAGGGCTTCGAGATCCTCGGCTTCCCGTGCAACCAGTTCGGCGCGCAGGAGCCCGGCACCGAGGCCGAGATCGCGTCGTTCTGCGAGGTCAACTACGGCGTGACGTTCCCGCTGTTCGCGAAGATCGAGGTCAACGGCAAGAATGCCGCTCCGGTCTACCAGTACCTCAAGGCGGCGCAGCCGGGACTGCTGGGCTCCGAGGGCATCAAGTGGAACTTCACCAAGTTCCTCGTCGACAAGGACGGCAAGGCTGTCGCGCGCTACGCCCCCAACGCCGAGCCTGCGAGCCTCGCCGCCGACATCGAAAAGCTGCTCTGAGATGACTGCCCCCACGCTCGCTGCGCTCGCTGCCCCCCGAGGGGGAGCACGACTTCCCTTGGGACGGCCCGGCGGGAAGTCGACGGCCCCCACGCTCGCGCTGCTCGCTGCCCCCCGAGGGGGAGCACGACGTCCCTTGGGACGGCCCGGCGGGAAGTCGACGACCCCCACGCTCGCTGCGCTCGCTGCCCCCCGAGGGGGAGCATCAGCGCCCTTCGGGCGGCCGGGCGGGCGCTGAGCACCGATGCGGCGGGCGGCGATCGTCGCCGTCGTGCTGTCGCTTGCGACAGCGGGGCTCGCGCACGCGGCCGATCCGGGCAAGGTGCTGCGCGTCGCCTTCCTGTCGGCCGAGACGGGATTCGACCCGCAGGCGGCCGGCGACCTCTATTCGAACTACGTCACGCGCGCGATCTTCGACCCGCCCTACACGTACGACTATCTCGCGCGGCCGTACCGGATCGTGCCGAACACCGCCGAGGCGCTGCCGGAGATCTCCGCCGACGGGCTCACGTGGACGCTTAAGATCCGGCCGGGCATCTACTTCGCCGACGACCCGGTGTTCAAGGGCGTGCGGCGCGAGCTGACCGCGGCCGACTACGTGTACTCGTGGAAGCGGGTGCTCGACCCGAAGATGCGCGCGCCGGCGCTGCAGCAGTTCGACGGCAAGTTCGCCGGCGCCGAGGCGCTGCTCGCCACGGCGAAGGCGACCGGGTCGCTCGACTACGACGCGCCGTTCGAGGGCCTGCAGGCGCTCGACCGGTACACGCTGCGCATCCGCCTCGCGGCGCCGTCCTACGACCTCCTGGCCGACCTCACGGCGTCGCCGTCCGGTGCGGTCGCCCGCGAGGTGATCGAGGCCTACGGCGACGGCAACGGCTGGGCGATGGCCAACCCCGTCGGCACCGGGCCCTACCGGGTCAGGGAATGGAAGCGTGGCCAGAAGATCGTGCTGGAGGCGAACCCGGGATTCCGGGAGATGACGTTCCCGACCAGCGCCGACCCCGCCGACCTCGAGATCGTCGCCCGCCTCGGCGGCCGCAGGATCCCGTTCATCGGGCGCGTCGAGATCTCGATCATCGAGGAAAGCAACCCGCGCCTCCTCACCTTCGAGAAGGGCGGGCTCGACTACATCGCCGTCCCCTACGACCTCGTGGACAACGTGCTCGACCCCGGCAACACGCTGAAGCCGCGCTTCGCGCGTGCCGGCGTCCGCCTCGCGCGCGGCATCCTGCCGACGGTCGCGTACACGTACTTCAACATGGACGATCCCGTCGTCGGCGGCTACGCGAAGGAGAAGATCGCGCTGCGCCGGGCCGTCGGCATGGCCTTCAACACCGCCGAGGAGATCAAGGTGATCCGGCAGGGGCAGGCGGTGCCGGCGACGCAGCCGATTCCTCCCGGCGTCAACGGCCACGATCCGAAGTTCGACGGCCACGTGAAATTCGACCCGGCCGGCGCGCGGGCGCTGCTCGACCGCTTCGGCTACAGGGACCGCGACGGCGACGGCTGGCGCGAGCTGCCCGATGGACGCCCGCTCGTGCTCCGGATATCCTCGACGATCGGCAGCATCGAACGGCAGACCGACGAGCTGTGGCAGCGCAGCCTCAAGGCGGTCGGCCTCCGCGTCGAGTTCAGCAAGCAGAAATTTCCGGACACGCTCAAGATGGCGCGCCAGGGACAGCTCCAGATGTGGGGCCTCGCGAACACCAACACCACGACCGAAGGCTACGGCTTCCTCGGTCTCCTCTACGGCCCCAACGCGGGCCTGTCGAACTTCGCCCGCTTCAACCTGCCGGAATTCAACGTGCGCTACGAGGCGTCGCGCCGGCTGCCGGACGGCCCGGCGCGGGCGAAGCTCTTCGGCGAGATGTCGGCGCTGGTGACGGCCTACGCGCCGTGGATGCTCGACGTCTACCGGTACGAGAACGTCGTGATCTACCCGTGGGTGCAGGGCTACAAGCACAGTGGCCTCTACCAGCACCCGTGGCCCTACCTCGACATCGACGACGCGAAGAAGCGCGTCGCGGTCCAATGACGCGGGCCGCGCCGCACCCGACCCTGGACCGTCGCTGCGCGCGGCTTGCGGGCGCGTTCGTCGCCGCGGTCGCGCTGGCCGCCGCGCTGGGGGCCGTTCCCGCGGTGGGACAGCCGAAATGGGCCGACCCGGCGAAGACGCTCCGCGTCATGTTCCCGGTCGCCGAGACCGGGTTCGATCCGCAGGCGACGTCCGACTACTACTCGTCACACGTGCAGCGCGCGATCTTCGAGTCGCTGTACGTGTTCGACTATCTCGCCCGCCCGTACAGGATGGTGCCCAATACTGCGGCGGCGATGCCCGAGATCTCGGCCGACGGCCGCACCTGGACGATGCGCGTGAAGCCCGGCATCCATTTCGCCGACGACCCCGTGTTCAAGGGCAAGCCGCGCGAGCTGGTCGCCGAGGACTACGTGTACGCGTGGAAGCGCCTGCTCGACCCGCGGCTGCGCGCGCCGTTCCTCTGGTACCTGGACGGCAAGGTGGCCGGCGCGGAGGCCGTGCTGGCGAAGGCGAAGGAGGCGGGGCGGCTCGACTACGACGCGCCGATCGAAGGCCTGCGCGCGCTCGACCGCTACACAATCCAGCTCACGCTGAAGGAGCCCGACTACGTGATGCTGGGCTACCTGTCGCAGGCGCCGATGGCCGCCGTCGCGCGGGAGGTGATCGAGGCCTATGCCGACGGCACCGGCTGGGCGATGGCCAATCCCGTCGGCACCGGCGCCTACCGCCTCGCGCAATGGCGGCGCGGGCAGAAGATCGTGCTCGAGGCCAATCCCGGCTACCGCGAGGAATACTTTCCCACGGGCGGCGACGCCGCCGACCGCGAACTCGTCGCCTCGATGAAGGGCAAGCGGCTGCCGCAGGCCGGCCGCGTCGAGATCGCGATCATCGAGGAGTCGAACCCGCAGCTCCTCGCGTTCGACAGCGGCGAGCTCGACTACGCCAACGTGCCGGCCGACCTCGTCCCGCGCGTGCTCGAGCCCGGGCCGAAGCTGAAGCCCGCGTACACCGCGAAGAAGGTGCGGCTCGAGCGCGTGATGCAGCCGGCGCTGTCGTACTGCTACTTCAACATGGACGATCCGGTCGTCGGCGGCTACACGCCGGACAGGATCGCGCTGCGCCGCGCCATCCTGATGGGCTTCAACGTGCCCGACCTCATCAACGTCTGGTACCAGGGGCAGGCGGTGCGCGCGACGCAGCCGATTCCGCCGGTCGTCGCGGGCCACAGCGCCGGCTTCGACGTCAACGTCAAGTACGACCCGGCGACCGCGAAGGCGCTGCTCGACCGCTTCGGCTACAAGGACCGCGACGGCGACGGCTGGCGCGACCTGCCCGACGGCAAGCCCCTCGTGCTGTCGATGGGCAGCTCGACGTCCGGCCGCGACCGCGAGCGCGACGAGCTGTGGATCAAGAGCATGACGGCGATCGGCGTCCGGATCGAGTTCATCAAGCAGAAGTGGCCCGATCTCCTCAAGATGGGCCGGGCCGGCAAGCTGCAGATGTGGCCCGTGGGCTGGATCACCACCTACGGCGAGGGCGACGCGTTCATGCAGCTCCTCTACAGCCACAACATCGGGCAGTCGAACTATGCGCGGTTCGTCAACGCCGAGTACGACGAGCTCTACCGGCAGTCGAAGCGCATTCCCGACGGTCCCGAGCGCAGCGCGCTGTACCGGAAGATGGCAACGATCGTCGCCGCCTACAACCCGTGGGACTTGGGCGTGTACCGCTACGAGAACACGCTCGTGTACCCGTGGGTGAAGGGCTACCGGAAGCACGTCTACAACGAGCATCCGTGGAAGTACCTCGACGTCGACACGACGGCGCAGAAGACGTCCCGCTGACGTGCGCCGGCGCGCGCGCCGCGCGTTGCGCCGATTCATGTCGAACATTCGCAGGATACTCGGCCGCCGCTTCGGCGGACTCTGGCGCCGGCCCGCCTTCGTGCGGCTCTGGCTGTCGCTCTCGATCACGTCGTTCGGCGCGCAGGTCACGAACCTCGCGCTGCCGCTGACGGCCGCCGTGCTGATCCTGTTCGCCACCCGCGACCTCGACCTGTCGCCGGGCGCGATCGGGCTCGCCTACGCGTTCGGCGGCTTCGGCTGCGTGCTCGCCGCGTCGTTCGCGCAGCGGCTGCCGGCCCGGCTCGGCATCGGCCCGGTGATCGTGCACGGGTTGATCCTCACCGCGCCCGGATGGCAGGCGTTCGGCCTGGTCGCCGGTCCCCCGTGGATGGCCACGCTGGCGCTCGGCGGCGCGATGCTCGTGTTCGATTTCGGCGCCGTCCTCTACGGGATCAACTACCTGGCGCTGCGCCAGGCGATCACGCCGGACCGGCTGCTCGGCCGGATGACGGCGACGATGCGCTTCCTGACGGTGGCCGCGGCGCCGCTGGGCTCCCTCGCGGGTGGCGCGCTGGCGACGGTGATCGGGCTGCGGGCGACGCTGCTGACCGTCGGCGCGCTGGGGCTGGTGCTGTCGGTCGCCGCCGTGCTGTGGTTGCCGGTGCGGCGCCACCGGACGTTGCCGGTGGTGGCGCCGGAGTAGGCAGGAGGGGCGCGCCCACCGCGCCGGCGGGCGGGCGGGGGCGGCGGGCAGTCGGTTTCCGCTAGAATGAACGGCTTGCCGCCATCCCTGCGCTTTGCGATGAAGGATCACCCGGACCCGACCGAAGCCGCCGTGCCGCCGTCCCCGCGCGCGCTGCTGGCGGAGCGCGCGGTCGCGGAACGGAACGCCGTCACCTCCGCGCTCCTCAACGCGACGTCGCGCCTCGTCGCGCAGACCGAGCCCATGGCCGTGATCCGCTGCGTGTGCGAAAGCCTGGTCGCCGCGACTCCGCACATCCGGCTCGCGTGGGCGTGGTACGGCGATCCGCAGACGAACAGGATCCGCCCGATGGTGAGCGTCGGCCCGGCGCGCGCGTACGCCGACGCGCTGGTGATCGAGAAGAACCTGCTGACGCGCTTCGGCCCGGCCTTCCGCGCACTCTCGAGCAGCCTGCCCGACGCGACGACGGTGTCGCGCTTTTCGTTCTACAGCCCGTGGCGCGCCGCAAGCCGCCGCTACGGGTTCGAGATCGCGGTCGCGTTCCCGCTGCGCGTTCCCGACGACCGGCACCGCGGGCTGCTCGTGTTCTACGCCGACGACGCCGACTACTTCCGGTCGATCGGCATCGCGCCGTTCCGCGCGTTCGCGCTGCTCGCCGAGACGGCGCTCGCGCAGGCCGACGCCCGCACCGTGCTGCGGCGGCAGGCAACGGAGGATGCGCTGACCGGGTTGCCCAATCGCTATCGCCTGCGCGAGGAACTCGAACGCGTGCATGCCGTGGCGGCGCGGCATGGCCGGGCGTATTCGCTGGTGATGTTCGACCTCGACCGGTTCAAGGAGATCAACGACCGGCACGGGCACGACGCCGGCGACCGCGTCCTCGTTGCCGCCGCTGACGCGACAAGTTCCACGATCCGCGGCGGCGACATCGCCTGCCGCTGGGGCGGCGACGAGTTCCTCGTGCTGCTGCCGGAGACCGGGCTCGCCGCCGCCGCCGCGCTCGCCGAGCGACTGTGCCAGGAGGTCTCGTCCGCGCAGGTCGAGGTCGACGGCGCCACGCTCAACATCCGCGCGAGCTTCGGCGTGGCGTCCTATCCCGCGTCGGCGGGGACGCCGCACGCATTGCTGCTTGCCGCCGATCGCGCGCTGTACCAGGCGAAGCGCGAGGGCGGCAACCGCGTGGCGACCGAAGCGGCCTCCCCGCCCGCCGTACAGGAGTCCTGAAGCCGCCGCCCCGCGGCCGCGGTGAAGCGGCCGCTCCGCGGCATCAGGACAGCGCTCGGGAGAGCGCCGTCTCGAGCCGGGAAAGGCCCTCGAGGATCTCGTCGAGGCTGATGACGAGCGACGGCGCGATGCGCACGACGTCGGGCCCGGCCATCAGCACCAGCAGGCCGCAGTTGCCGGCGGCGGTCAGCACCGACATCGCCTTGCCCTTCCACGGCGCGTCCAGCTCGCAGCCGATCCACACGCCCTCGCCGCGCAGGTCGGAGAAGACGCGCCGGCGCTGGTTGATCGCCTTCAGGCCTTCCATGAACAGCGAGTGGCGCGCCTTGACGCCGTCCAGTACCTCGGTGGTGTTGATCACGTCGAAGACCGCGCCGGCGACGGCGCAGGCCAGCGGGTTGCCGCCGTAGGTGGTGCCGTGCACGCCCGGGGAAAACGCGCCGGCGACCTTCGCGGTCGTCAGCATCGCGCCGATCGGAAAGCCGCCGCCCAGGCCCTTGGCGCTGGTCAGGATGTCGGGGACCACGCCTTTCTGCATGTAGGAGAAGAGCGCGCCGGTGCGGCCCATGCCGCTCTGGATCTCGTCGAAGATCAGCAGCGCGTCGTGGGCGTCGCACAGCCGGCGGGCCGCCTGCAGGAACTCGGGCGTGCCGGGGATCATCCCGCCTTCGCCCTGCATCGGCTCGAGGATCACCGCGCAGACGTCGCTGCCGCCTTCCTCCGCGAACGCCGCCTCGAGCCCGGCGATGTCGTTGTACGGGATGTGGGTGAAGCCGGTGGGATTGGGGCCGAAGCCGGCCGCGTACTTCGCCTGCCCGCCCGCGGTCACGGTGAACAGCGTGCGGCCGTGGAACGAATTGAGCGTCGAGATCACCCGCATCTTCTCGGGGCCGAAGTGGTCGTGCGCGTAGCGGCGCGCGAGCTTCAGCGCCGCCTCGTTCGCCTCGGCGCCCGAGTTGCTGAAGAACACGCGCTCGGCGAACGTGCTGTCGGTGAGCCGCTTCGCGAGCCGCAACGCGGGCTCGTTGGTGAACCAGTTCGACACGTGCCAGATCGTGTTCGCCTGCTCGGTCAGCGCCTTCACCATCGCCGGGTGGCAGTGGCCGAGCGCGGTGACGGCGACGCCGGCCGCGAAGTCGATGTACATGCGCCCCGCCTGGTCCCAGACGCGCGAGCCCTCGCCCCGGACCGGGATGAATGGCGCCGGCGCGAAGCACGGCACCATCACCTCGTCGAACGTCGCGCGCGTGACCGGCAGCGTGGCCGCGGCGGTGCCGGTCGCGCCGTCGCGTCGCGCGACCGCGGTCTCGTCGGGCGGCGTGGCGGCGGCGGCAGGCGTGGCGGCAGGTTTCATCGGCGTGTGCGAGACCGTAAGGGGGAACGAAGCGATGAGGGCTGACCCGCGGCGGCGTCAGGCCTTCGGAATGGCGGCGACGACCTGGATCTCGACGCGGTACTCGGGGCCGGCGAGCTTCGCCTCGACCGTGGCGCGCGCCGGCGTGTGCCCGGCGACGACCCAGGTTTCCCAGACCGCGTTGAGGGCGGGAAAGTCCTTCATGTCGGGCAGGAAGATCGTGGCCGACAGGATCTGCGTCTTGTCCGAGCCGGCCTCGGCCAGCAGCGCGTCGATCTGGGCGAGCACCTGCTTCGCCTGGCCGGTGATGTCGGCCGTCGGATCGGCGGCGACCTGGCCCGCGAGGTACGCGGTGCCCGACGCGCGGTTGATCACGAGTTCGGACAGGCGCTTGCCGACGTGCCGGCGTTCGAGGGTCATGATGCTATCCTTTGCGGGAGACGGTTGGGGAGTGAACTTCCATTGTAGACGAAACGGGAAGGCGCTTATCCGCCCGCCGCCACCCGCTGGCTTCCCGTCGCCCCGGTCATGACCTCACGCCTCGCCCTCGCCGTCGCCGCGCTCTTCCTGTTCGCCGGGGTCGGCGCCGGCGCGTTCGGCGCGCATGCGCTGAAGTCGCGGCTCGACCCGGAGATGATGGCCGTCTATCACACGGCCGTGCAGTACCACTTCTGGCACGCGCTCGGGCTCCTGGCCGTCGGCATCCTGCTCGCCCAGAAGCCCGACAGCGGCGCGCTGGCGGTGGGCGCGTGGCTGCTGGCCGCGGGGATCGTGCTCTTTTCCGGCAGCCTGTACGCGCTGGCGCTGACGGGCGTGCGCGCGATCGGCGCGATCACGCCGGTCGGCGGCGTCGTGTTCCTGGCGGCGTGGTTGGCCGTCGCCTGGGGCGTCCTGCGCAACCCGGGCTAGGGCACGACGAGACGGGCGGCTCAATCCACCTTCGCGCCGGACTCCTTCACCACCTTCGCCCACTTCGCGGTCTCGGCCGCGATGTGCTTCGCGAAATCCTCGGGCGTGCCGCCGGCGGCGTTCGCGCCGAGCGCCAGCATCTTCTCCTTCGCCTCGGGCGTGTCGAGCCACTTCGCGATCTCGGCGTTGAGTTTCGCGATGATCGCCGGCGGCGTGCCGGCCGGCGCCAGCACGCCGAACCACGACGACGCCTCGAAGCCCGGCAGGCCGGATTCGGCGATCGTCGGCACGTCGGGCAGCGCCGGCGCGCGCGTGGCCGAAGTCACGCCCAGCGCGCGCAGCTTGCCGGCCTTGATGTGCGGCAGCGACGGCGGCAGGTTGTCGAACATCAGCTGCACCTGGCCGCCCAGCAGGTCCTGCAACGCCGGGGAGCTGCCCTTGTAGGGGACGTGCGTCATCTGCACGCCGGCCATCACCTTGAACAGTTCGCCGGCGAGATGGATCGACGTGCCGCTGCCCGACGACGCGAAGTTGAGCTTGCCCGGGTTGGCCTTCGCATAGGCGATCAGCTCCTGCACCGAATTGACCGGCAGGCCCGGGTTGACGACGAGCACGTTCGGCACGCCGGCCACCAGGATCACCGGGGCGAAGTCCCTGACGTGGTCGTACGGCATCTTCGAGTAAAGGCTCGCGTTGATCGCGTGCGTGCCGACGGTGCCCATTTCGAGCGTGTAGCCGTCGGGCGCCGCTTTCGCGACCAGCTCCGAGCCGATGTTGCCGCCCGCCCCGGGTCGGTTGTCGACGATGACCGACTGGCCCCAGGCGTCGGTGAGCTTCTGCGCGACGGCCCGCGCGAGGATGTCGGTCGCGCCGCCCGGCGGGAAGGGCACGACGAGGCGGATCGGCTTCACCGGGTAGGCCTGGGCCCAGGCGCCCCCCGCGACCACCGCCAGCAGCAGGCCGAGCGCCCAGCGTTTCAGGATGACGGACATCGGTTCCTCCTCGTGACTTTCGTTATGGTTGTGGGATGGCGCGCGCGGTGCGCTCAGCGCCCGCCGGCGGTCGACTTCCCGCCGGGCCGTCCCAAGGGAAGTCGTGCTCCCCCTCGGGGGGCAGCGAGCTTGGCGAGCGTGGGGGCCGTCACTTCAGTCGACCTTCGCGCCCGAGGCCTTGACGATGCGCGCGTACTTCGTGTTCTCGGCCTGGATGAACGCGGCGAATTCGGCGGGCGTGTCCGGCGCGGGCTCCGCCCCCAGCGCGGTCATCCGCTCGCGCATCTCGGGCGAGTTGAGGATCTTCACCACGTCGGCGTTCCACTTGGCGATCACCTCCTTCGGCGTGCCGGCCGGCGCCATCAGGCCGAACCACGTCGAGATGTCGAAGCCGGGGATTCCTGCCTCCGCCATCGTCGGCAGCTCGGGGGCGAGCTTCGAGCGCTGCGCCGTGGTGACCGCCAGCGCGCGCAGCTTGCCGGCCTTGACCTGGGGCGTGGCGTTGGCGAGGTTGTCGAACATGAACTGGACGTCGCCGGCCAGGAGCGCCTGCGTGGCCGGCGCGCCGCCCTTGTACGGAATGTGGACGATGTCGGTGCCGGTGTCGACCTTGAACAGCTCGCCCGCGAGGTGCCCCGCGCTGCCGTTGCTGCCGGAGCCGAACGACAGCTTGCCCGGATTCGCCTTCGCGTACGCGACCAGTTCCTTGACCGAGTTGACCGGCAGCGACGCGTTGACGACCAGCACGTTCGGCGTGGTGGCGAGCAGCGTGATCGGCGCGAAATCGCGGATCGCGTCGTAGGGCATCTTCGCGTACAGGCTGGGGTTCACCGCGTGCGTCGACAGTGCGCCCATCACGATCGTGTAGCCGTCGGGCGGCGACTTGGCGACGGCGTCGGCGCCGATGTTGCCGCCCGCGCCGGGCTTGTTCTCGACCACCACCGACACGCCCCAGGCGTCCGTCAGCTTCTGCGCGATCAGCCGGCCGGTGGCGTCGAGCGGCCCGCCCGGCGGGAACGGCACGACGAGTTTCACGGGGCGGGAGGGAAACGCGTCGGCCGCGGCGGCGACGCCGGCAACGCCCGCGACGGCTGCCGCCAGCGCGGCGCAAAGCAGCCTCCGCCATGAACTCCGGTTCACGATTCGCGACGCTGCGGGTGGACGGGTGCTCATGCGGAGGCTCCGGGGCGTGGGGGGGGGGGCCGGACGATTCTAACAGCGGGGCACGCGCGGCGCCCGCGCGCGGCAAAGCGCCGGTCCCGCGCCCCTTTGGTTGCGGCGGGAATGCGCGCAAGCGCATAATTCGCAACCGCCCCCGCCGGCCCGGCATCCGGTGCCCGGCCGGTGGACGCGTTGCCCCCGGCGCGCGTCGCCCGCGCGGTCTTCTCCCTCTACGGTCACGCACCAGATGAACAAAGCAGTCGTTTCGGTTGTCGCAGTGGTCGTGGTCGGCGCCGCAGTCGGCGGCGGCTATTGGTTCGGTGCCAAGCGCGGCGGCACTGCAGGCGGCCCGCCGCCGACGCAGGCAGCTGCCAAGGCAGGCGGCCCCGGCGGGCCGGGTGGCGCTCCCGGCGGCGCCGCCGTCAACGTCGAGGCGGTCAAGGTCGAGACGATGTCGCTGCCGCAGACGATCACGGCGGTCGGCAGCCTGCGCTCGGACGAGTCGATCACGCTGCGGCCCGAGGTCGCCGGACGCATCAGCGCGATCGGGTTCCAGGAAGGCCAGCGCGTCACCAAGGGCAGCCTGCTCGTGCAGCTCGACGCCTCGGTGCCGCTGGCCGAGGTCCTGCAGGCCCGCGCCGGCCTGACGCTGGCGAAGACCAAGTACGACCGGGCGGCCGACCTCGCCAAGAGCAACTTCATCTCGTCGCAGGCGAAGGACGAGGCGGACCACAACTACCGGATCGCCGAGGCGTCGCTGCAGCTCGCCGAGGCGAAGCTCGCGAAGCTGGAGATGCGGGCGCCGTTCAACGGCATCATCGGGCTGCGGTCGGTGTCGGTCGGCGACTACGTGAAGGAGGGCGCCGACCTCGTCAACATCGAATCGATCGATCCGCTGAAGGTCGATTTCCGCGTTCCCGAGATCTATATGCGGCAGGTTCAGCCGGGGCAGCAGTTGCAGGTGCAGCTCGACGCGCTGCCGGGCCGCACGTTCGAGGGCAAGGTGCTGGCGGTCAATCCGCTGCTCGACGCGGCCGGCCGCGCCGTGGTCATCCGCGCGATCGTCCGCAACTCGGACACGTCGCTGCGCCCCGGCATGTTCGCGCGGGTTCGGCTCATCACGCGCGACGCCAAGGACGCGCTGGTGCTGCCCGAGCAGGCGCTGGTGCCGCAGGGCGACCAGCAGTACGTCTTCCGGATCGTCGACGGCAAGGCCGTGCGGACCAAGGTCGAAGTCGGCCAGCGGCGCGACGCCAAGGTCGAGCTCCTCAGCGGCCTCGCGAAGGACGACCTCGTCGTGACGGCCGGCCAGCTGAAGCTGCGCGACGGCGTGCCGGTGACGGTCGCCGGCGCGGCGAAGGCGCCCCCGACCGCGGCGGCGACGAAAGCCCCGGCGGCCGACGCACCCGCGGCGGCCGCGCCGGCGCCGGACGGGAAGGCGCCGCCCAAGGCCGACGGCGCGCCGCCGGCGCCCCCCAAGTCCTGACCCGGAGCGAACTCGCGCCATGCAGCTGCCCGAGCTATGCATCAAGCGGCCCGTCTTCGCGACGGTGCTCTCGCTCGCCATCCTGCTGGTGGGGATGATCTCGTACACGCGGCTTTCGGTCCGCGAGTATCCGCGGATCGACGAGCCGGTGGTCAGCGTGTCCGTCAAGTATCGCGGCGCGTCGGCCGAGGTCGTCGAGTCGCAGGTGACGAAGCCGCTCGAGGACTCGCTGGCCGGCATCGAAGGCGTCGAGCTGATGACGTCGCAGAGCCGGTCCGAGACGAGCCGCATCAACGTCCGCTTCACGCTGAAGCGCGACCCCGATTCCGCCGCCGCCGACGTCCGCGACAAGGTCGCGCGCGCGCGCGGCAAGCTGCCCGACACCATCGACGAGCCGATCATCGCCAAGGTCGAGGCCGACTCGCAGCCGGTGATCTACATCGCGGTGCAGGCCGGGTCGCTCACGCCGCTCGAAGCCTCGGACTACGTCAAGCGCTACGTCCAGCCCCGGCTGTCGGTGCTGCCGGGCGCGGCCGACGTCCGGATCTTCGGCGAGCGGCAGGTGTCGATGCGGATCGACCTCGACCGCACGCGGCTCGCCGCCTACAAGCTCACCGTGCAGGACGTCGAGGACGCGATCCGCCGGCAGAACGCCGAGATCCCCGCCGGCCGCATCGAATCGTCGACGCGGGAGTTCACGGTCGTCGCCGAGACCGACATCGGGCTCCCGGACCAGTTCAACAACATCATCGTCGCCAACGTGGGCGGCTTCCCGGTGCGGATCCGCGACGTCGGCTCGGCGACCATCGGCGCGATCGACGAGCGGACGATCTCGCGCTTCAACGGCAAGCCGTCGCTCAACGTCGGCGTGATCAAGCAGGCGGTGGCGAACCCCCTCGAACTGTCGAACGCGGTGAGAGCCGAGGTCGAGAAGATCAACCCGGGCCTGCCGCCGGGGATGAAGCTGATCGTCGCCTACGACACGTCGGTGTTCATCGACCGCTCGATCAAGTCGGTGTTCACGACGATCGGCGAGGCGATCGCGCTGGTGGTGCTCGTCATCTACTTCTTCCTGCGCAGCCTGCGCGCGACGATCATCCCCATCGTGACGATCCCGGTCTCGCTGGTCGGCGCGTTCGGCCTCATGTACCTGTTCGGCTTCACGATCAACACGCTGACCCTGCTCGCCATGGTGCTGGCGATCGGCCTCGTCGTCGACGATGCGATCGTGATGCTGGAGAATATCCACCGTCACATCGAGGAGGGCATGCAGCGGAAGAAAGCGGCGATCGAGGGCGCCCGAGAAATCGGCTTCGCCATCGTCGCAATGACGCTGACGCTGGCGTCGGTGTTCGCGCCGCTGGCCTTCGCCACGGGGCGCACCGGTCGCCTGTTCATCGAGTTCGCGCTGACGCTGGCCGGCGCGGTGATCGTCTCCGGTTTCATCGCGCTGACGCTGACGCCGATGATGTGCTCGCTGCTGCTGAAGCACCAGGAGCGCCACTCGTGGGTTTACAACGTCATCGAGCGCGGCCTGTCGGCGCTCACCAATGGCTACCGGCGGCTCCTGACGGCCACGCTGCGCGCGCGGTGGGTGATCGTGCTGGTCTGGTTCGTCGTCGCCGGGCTGGGCGCCTTCTTCTTCTCGCAGCTCAAGTCCGAGCTCGCCCCCACCGAGGACCGCGGCGTCGTGTTCGGGCTCGTCACCGCGCCGCAGGGCTCGACACCCACCTACACCGCCGACCAGATCGCTCCGATCGAGCAGTTCTACGCGCAGATCCCGGAGGCCGAGGCGTACACGGCGATCTCGGGCTTCCCGACGGTGGTCGACGGCAACGCGGTGCTGCGGCTGAAGCCCTGGGAGGAGCGCAAGAAGCGGCAGCAGCAGATCGCCGACGAGCTGCGGCCGAAGATGGCCTCGATCCCGGGCGCCATCGCGTTCCCGATCAACCCGCCGTCGCTCGGCCAGTCGTTCCGCTCGACGCCGATCGAGTTCGTCGTGATGTCGCAGGTGCCGTACGCGGAGCTGCAGCGGGTCGTCGACAAGTTCCTCGAGGAAGTGCGCAAGTACCCCGGCGTGCAGAACCTGCAGACCGACCTGCGGCTCAACACGCCCGAGGTGCGCGTCAACATCAACCGCGACAAGCTGTCCGACGTCGGTGTCGCCGTCGACACCGTCGGCCGGACGCTCGAGACGATGCTGGGCGGCCGCCAGGTCACGCGCTTCAAGCGCGAAGGCGAGCAGTACGACGTGATCGTGCAGGTGGCGCCGCTCGACCGGACGACGCCCACCGACATCAGCGACGCGTACGTGCGCGGGCGCGACGGCGGGATGGTGCAACTCTCCAACCTCGTCGAGGTGCGCGAAGGCGTCGCGCCGCAGTCGCTCAACCACTTCAACCGGCTGCGCGCGGTCAAGGTCACGGGCACGCTGGCGCCCGGCTATGCGATCGGCGAGGCACTGACGGCGATGAACGAGGCCGCCGCGAGGGCGCTGCCGAACACGGCGCAGGTCGACCTCGACGGCCAGTCGCGCGAGTTCCGGTCGTCGGGCGGCGAGATCTACTTCACGTTCGTGCTGGCGCTGATGTTCATCTACCTCGTGCTGTCGGCGCAGTTCGAGAGCTTCATCAATCCGTTCGTCATCATGCTGTCGGTGCCGCTGTCGATGACCGGGGCCCTGTTCATGCTGTGGCTGACCGGAGGCACGCTCAACATCTACAGCCAGGTCGGGCTGGTGACGCTGGTGGGCCTCATCACCAAGCACGGGATCCTGATCGTCGAGTTCTCGAACCAGTTGCGGGCCAAGGGCGAGCCGCTGATCCCCGCGGTGATCGACGCGGCGTCGCTGCGGCTGCGGCCGATCCTGATGACCACCGGCGCGATGGTGCTGGGCGCGATCCCGCTGGCGCTGGCGACCGGTGCCGGCGCCGAGTCGCGCACCCAGATCGGCTGGGTGATCGTCGGCGGGATGTCGTTCGGCTCGCTGCTGACGCTGTTCGTCGTGCCCACCGCCTACACGCTGCTCGCGGGTCGCGCGCACATCGAGGCGCACGGAATGAAGGAGTTGCCGGCCGCCGCAACGGCGCCGCGCGGCAGCCACGCGGACTGAGGCCCGCGTAGCCCGGGTTGAGCGAACGCGAAACCCGGGTGGGCTCCGCCATGGCCACGTCCGGGCCCTATTTCGTATTGCCCTGGGTTTCGCGTGCGCTCAACCCGGGCTACGGTCCGGGCTACGGTCCGGGCAATGGTCCGCGCGGGGCCGATGCCCGACGCCCCCGTTCTTGACATAGAATTGCAACCATCCAGAGGCAGACTGCCCGATTCCCCAGGAGGACTCCATGTCGCACCGCCTTTTCTCGTTCCGCCGTCTCGTCGTCGCCGCCGCGCTCGCGGGCGCCGCCGCGTCGGCCCAGGCCGCCACCGAAATCCAGTTCTGGCACGCGATGACGGGCGCCAACAACGACCGCATCATCGACTTCGCGAAGAAGTTCAACGAGAGCCAGAGCGAATACAAGGTCAACGCGGTGTTCAAGGGGAGCTACCCCGAGGCGATGGCCGCGGCGATCGCCGCCTATCGCGCGGGCAGCGCGCCGGCGATCCTGCAGGTGTTCGAGGTGGGCACGGCGACGATGATGTCGGCCAAGGGCGCGATCAAGCCCGTGCACCAGGTGATGGCCGACGCCGGGGAGAAGTTCGATCCCAGGATCTACATCCCTGCGGTGGCGTCGTACTACACGAACACCAAGGGCCAGATGCTGTCGTTCCCGTTCAACGCGTCGACCACCGTGTTCTTCTACAACCAGGACGTCTTCGAGAAGGCCGGCCTCGATCCGAAGCGCGCGCCGGCCACCTGGCCCGAGGTGATGGCCGCGGCGGCGAAGATCAAGGCCGCCG
>CALQLA020000013.1 GCA_943331295.2 Bordetella parapertussis
CCGGGGTCGGCTTCACCCGCAACCCGGCGACCGGCGAGAACGCGATCTACGGCGAATACCTCGTCAACGCGCAGGGCGAGGATGTCGTCGCGGGCATCCGCACGCCGAAGCCGATCGCGGCGATGGCCGACGAGATGCCGCAGATGTACGGGGAGCTCCTTGCCCTCCGCGCGCAGCTGGAGGCGCACTACAGGGAGGTGCAGGACTTCGAGTTCACGATCGAGCGGGGCCGGTTGTATTGCCTGCAGACGCGCAACGGCAAGATGAACGCGCGCGCGATGGTGGCCACGTCGGTGGCGATGTTCGGCGAAGGACTGATCGCCAAGCCGCGCGCGCTGTCGCGCATCAACGCGATCCTGCTGGAGCAGCTGCTGGTCCCGACGCTCGATCCGGGGCACGGGGTCCGGCCGCTCGCGCAGGGCCTGCCGGCGTCGCCGGGCGCGGCGTCGGGCGCCGTCGTGTTCGACGCCGACACCGCGGAGCGCCGCGGCAACGACGGCGACGCGGTGATCCTCGTCCGCGAGGAGACCAAGCCCGAGGACATCCACGGCTTCTTCGTCGCGCGCGGCATCCTCACGTCGCGCGGCGGCAAGACGTCGCACGCGGCGGTGGTGGCGCGCGGGATGGGCAAGCCCTGCGTGTCGGGCTGCGCCGCGATCGTGATCGACGGCCACGCGCGCACCGCGCAGGTGGGCGGCACGATCC
The DNA here is from genome assembly GCA_943331295.2 of Bordetella parapertussis. Taxonomy (GTDB): domain Bacteria; phylum Pseudomonadota; class Gammaproteobacteria; order Burkholderiales; family Casimicrobiaceae; genus CAIWHR01. The sequence continues at coordinate 706 of CALQLA020000013.1, forward strand.
TGCACGAGGGCGACGTCATCACCATCGACGGCTCGACCGGCAACGTGTACCCGGGCCGGATCGCCACCGTCGAGGCGCGGTTCTTCCCCGAGCTCGCCACGCTGCTGTCCTGGGCCGACGAGGCGGCGCGGCTCGAGGTGATGGCCAACGCCGACACGCCGCGCGACGCGGAGCGCGCCCGCGAGTACGGCGCGATGGGCATCGGGCTCTGTCGCACCGAGCGGATGTTCAACGATCCGCAGCGGCTGCCCATCGTCCAGGAGATGATCCTTGCGGCAACGGAGGAAGCGCGGCGGGCGGCGCTCGCGAAGCTGCTGCCGATCCAGCGCGCCGACTTCAAGGGCATCTTCAAGGCGATGGCGGGGCTGCCCGTCACCGTGCGGCTGCTCGACCCGCCGATGCACGAGTTCCTGCCCACCGCGTCGCAGCTCGAGTTCGAGATCGGCCAGTTGCGCAACCTGCAGCGCGCCGCACGCTCGGTCGCCGAGCTGCCCGACATGCTGCGGCTGGTCGACCCCGAGCTGCCGCGCGACTATGTCGAGGGCCTCGGCAAGCTGCAGAAGAACCTTGCGCAGTACCGCGAGGCGAAGCGCGGCGACGCGGCGCTCGAACGGCGCGAGGCGATGTTGAGGAAGGTGCACGCGCTCTCCGAGGTGAACCCGATGTTGGGGCACCGCGGCGTGCGGCTGGGGCTTACCTACCCCGAGATCTACGAGATGCAGATCCGCGCGATCCTCGAAGCCGCGGCCGAGTGCCGTGCCGAGGGCATCGCCGTGCATCCGGAGATCATGGTGCCGCAGGTGTGCGCCGCCGAGGAACTCGCGCGCGTCAAGGCGATGGTGACGGCGCTGCAGCCGGAGATCGCCGCGCGGTTCGGCAGTGCCGTCGACTGCCGGTTCGGCTCGATGGTCGAGGTGGTCCGCGCGTGCCTGAGGGCGGCGGATTTGGCCGCGATCGCCGAGTTCTTCTCGTTCGGCACCAACGACCTCACGCAGGCGACGTTCTCGTTCTCGCGTGAGGATGCCGAGAACAAGTTCCTGCCGCAGTACATGGCGGCAGGCATCCTGCCCGACAATCCTTTCGAGATGCTCGATGTCGACGGCGTCGGCCGCCTGATGCGCCTCGCCGTCGAGTGGGGTCGCAGTGTACGTCCCGACCTCGTCGTCGGCATCTGCGGCGAGCACGGCGGGCAGCCCGAGGCGATCCGCTTCTGCCACCAGGCGGGCCTCGACTACGTGTCGTGCTCGGCACCGCGCGTTCCGATCGCGCGGCTCGCTGCGGCGCAGGCGGCGCTGAGGGATCTGGAAACCGCCTGACGGGTGCGGCGCGGAGCGCGTGGTGCTGCGGCAGGCGCCTGTGACGCCTCCCGCAGGTGCCGAAAGCCGGAATCCCGTTTATGATCGCGGCGACGGACGCCGTCGTCGCCGACTTCCGGTCCGCTGCACCCCTCGCAACCACCCACACGCCCGGGACCATGGAATTCTCCAGCCGCCAGTTCGCCGATGTCACCGTGGCAGCACCCGTCGGCCGCATCGATCACGCCGGCGCCGCCGTGCTGGAGGCCGCGCTGAAGCCGCTCCTCGGCCTGTCCGCCGCCGGCAAGAACGCGCTGGTCCTCGACTTCGCCGGCGTCGAATACATCAGCAGCGTGGGCTTGCGCGTGCTGATGATCGCGGCCAAGGAGATGAAGGGGCACGGCGCGCGCATCGTCGTCGCCGGCTCGCAGCCGGTCGTCGCCGAGATCTTCAAGATCAGCCGCTTCGACCGCGTGCTCGAGCTCGCGCCGTCGGCGAGGAAGGCGGTCGAATGGCTGTCGCAGGCGGCGCTCGCGGCCTGGCTCGCAGCCGGGACGGAGGCAGCGTGAAGCGCATCCGGTTCTGGGGCACGCGCGGCTCGCTGCCGGTGTCGCTGACGGCGGAGGACGTCCGCCGCAAGATCGTCAAGGCCGTGCGCGGCGCGGCGGGCCGCAGTTTCGCGTCGAACCACGACCTCGAGGCCTACGTCGACGGGCTGGGCTTCGACGTCGCCGGCACCTACGGCGGGCACACGTCCTGCGTCCAGCTGGAGACCGGCGGCCCCGACTACGTGCTGTGCGACCTGGGCACCGGCGTGCGCCCGTTCGGGCAGATGGCGCACGAGCGCCACCGGTCGAACGCGCCGCAGACGTTCCACATCTTCGTGTCCCACGCCCACTGGGACCACATCATGGGCCTGCCGTTCTTCCAGCCCGCCTACGTGCCGGGCAACAAGATCCACTTCTACGGCGGCCACCCCGACCTCCTGGCGGCGCTCAAGCGCCAGCAGGACGCGCCGTCGTTCCCGGTCGACTTCTCGGTGCTGCAGGCTGACATCTCGTACACGCACCTCGAGGCCGACCGGCGCTACGACATCGCCGGCATGACCGTGATCGCCAAGCGCCAGCGCCACGCCGGCGATTCCTACGGCTTTCGCTTCGAGTGCGGCGGCCACAGCGTCGTCTACACGACCGATTCCGAGCACCAGCTCGTGGACCCGGCGGAGACCGCGGGTTTGGTCGAGTTCTTCCGCGATGCCGACGTGGTGATCTTCGACGCGATGTACTCGCTCGCGGAAGCGACGTCGGTCAAGGCCGACCATGGCCATTCGAGCAACGTCGTCGGCGTCGAGCTGTGCCAGCTGGCGGGTGTCGCCCACCTGTGCCTGTTCCACCACGAGCCCGCCAACGACGACGAGGCGATCAGTCGCGTGCTGGCCGAGTCGCGCCGGCTCGAGGAAATCACGCGGGTCGCCGGCGCGCCGCTGCGCATCACGGCCGCGTACGACGGGATGGACATCTTCTTGTGACGCGGCGCGCGGCGTGGGAGGCCGCCGCGCGCCGGCTCGGCCCCGCCCGTCTCGCCACCATTCCGATCCTGCTGCTGCTGGCGGCGACCATCGCCGCAGCGCCCGCGTGGAACGCGCGGCTGCCGGCGGCGTGGTTCGACGCGCTGCAGGCGCTGTCGCCGCGGAAGATCGTCTCGATGCCGGCGACGATCGTCGAGATCGACCACAAGAGCCTCGTCGCGCTCGGCCAGTGGCCGTGGCCGCGGTTCGTGCTGGCGCAGCTCATCGATGCCATTGCCGCGCAGCAGCCGGCGGCGATCGGCATCGACATCCTGATGCCCGAGCCGGACGGGCTCTCGCCCGAGCGCTTGCTGGCGCGCGTCCGGCGGCAGGACGCCGACCTTGCGCGCCGCCTCGAAGCGATACCGGCGAACGACGCCGAGCTGGCCCGCGCGCTTGCGGCGGCGCCGACGGTGCTCGCCGCCGCCGGCACCTTCGAGCCGACCGGCATGCCGCTGCGCGCGCCGCCGTTCCGGGTCAGCGATCGCGCCGGGGGCGCACCCGTGTCGCCTGCCGTGCCGCGTTTCGCCGGCGTGCTGACCAGCCTCGACGCGCTCGACAGCGCGGCGCGCGGACGGGGGCTCGTCACTGTCGAGCCGGCCGGCGGCGTGATCCGGCGCCTGCCGCTGGTCGCGAGCGTGGACGGCACGCTGGCGCCGGCACTCGCGGTCGAGATGCTGCGCGTGACCGTCGGCGCGCCGTCGCTCCGGCTCTTCACGGCAGGCCCCGCCGTCGAAGGGGTGGGCATCGGCGACTTCGTCGCGCCGACCGAAGGCGATGGCGCGGTCCGCGTCCACTTCTCGCCGCACAACACCGATCGCTTCGTCTCCGCCGTCGACGTGCTCGAAGGCCGCGCCGATCCCGGGCAGTTCGCGCAGAAGCTGGTGCTGATCGGCATGACCGGCCTGGGGCTCGTCGACGAGAAGAACACGCCGCTCGGCGTGACGATGCCCGGGGTCGAGATCCACGCGCAACTGCTGGAGAGCCTGTTCGACGGCACGACGCTGTCGCGGCCGGCTTGGGCGCCGCCGGTCGAGGGCCTCGTCTTCCTGCTCCTCGGCATGGCGCTCGTTGCCGCGACGCCGCGCTGGAATGCCGGCCCCGCCGCGCTGCTCGCAGCGGGCTGCACCGCGGCGCTGCTCGGCGCCTCGTTCCTCGCGTTCCGCGGCGGCCGGCTGCTGTTCGACGCGGCCACGCCGGGGCTCGCGCTGCTGCTGCTGTTCGGCCTGCTGCTGGTGCTGACGCTGACCGAAGCCTACCGGCAGAGGCGCTCGCTCGAGCTTGTCGTGCAGCAACAGCGCGAGGCGTCGGCCCGGATCGCCGGCGAGCTCAACGCCGCGATCCGGATCCAGATGGCGACGTTGCCGCGTACCGATTTCCTGCGCGGCGATACCCGCGTCGACCTCGCCGCGGCGATGATCCCGGCGCGCGAGGTCGGCGGCGACCTGTACGATTTCTTCCGGCTGGACGAGCGGCGCCTGTTCCTGCTGGTCGGCGACGTCGCCGGCAAGGGGCTCTCGGCGAGCATCTTCCAGGCCGTCAGCAAGGCGCTCTACAAGAGCACGATGCTGCGCGCCGCCGATCCCGACATCGGCCTCGTGATGACCGACGCCAACACCGAGATCTCCCGCGACAACCCGGAGATGCTGTTCGTCACGCTGTTCGCGGCGATCCTCGACCTCGAGACCGGCGAGCTCGCCTACTGCAACGCCGGCCACGACAACCCGTACCTGTTCGGGCCGGGCGAGGGACCGGTGCGCCGCATCGTCGACGGCGACGGGCCGCCGCTGTGCGCCGTCGACGACTTTTCGTATGAAGGCGCAAGCCTGCAGATGCAGCCGGGCGAGTGGCTCTGCGTGGTCACCGACGGCGTCACCGAGGCGCAACGCGCGGGCGGCGAACTCTACGGCGGCGAGCGGGCCGAGGAACTGCTGGCTCGCTTTCGCGCCGCGAATGCCGCGGCGGATGCGGATGCGGTGGTTGCCGCATTGCGCGCCGACGTGCACGCGTTCGAGGCCGGCGCCGAGCCGGCGGACGACCTCACGGTGCTGGTGCTGCGGTGGAACGGTCCGCGCGGGGCCGACGAGGCCGTGTAACGGGCTCGTCGCCGATGATTCCCTAGCCCGTGATTCCGTAGCCCGGGTTGAGCGGAGCGAAACCCGGGGGGAGGCGCAAACGGGCACGGCCCACGCGGGTTTCGCTCGCGCTCAACCCGGGCTACGCCCGATCGAACGTCTCCGCGCGGGAGGACAGGACTACCTGACGACGATCTCGACGCGCCGGTTGCGCGGCTCGGCCACGTTGTCGCCGGTGGGCACCAGCAACTCGCGCTTGCCGCGCCCTACCGCCACGATGCTGCCGGGTGCGATGTCCTGGGCGATAAGCATCGCGCGCACGGTTTCCGCGCGGCGCAGCGCGAGGGCATCGTTGGTCGCGTTGCTGCCCATGCTGTCGGTGTGCCCGAAGACGACGATGTCGGGCACCTGGTGCTTCGCGATCTCCGCCAGCACGCCGGCGAGCGTCTGCTTCGATGCGTCGGTCAGCAGGTCGCCGCCTTCGACGAAGTACAGCGTGTACGCCGTCGGGCGGCTGGGCTGCGCGGCGAGTGCGGCGCCGAACTTCGCCTCCACTTCCTGCGCGCTCGACGTGTAGGCGCGCGGGCCGGCGGTCGTCTGGCTGGCGGCCGCGTACGGCTTGTCGAGGACGACTTCCTTGTCGCCCTGCCGGACAGTGACGGCGGTGCTGCGGCCGTCCTTTTCCGGCAGCAGCACGACGGTGCCGGTCTGCGTCGCGCAGGCGCCGACGAACGCCGCCAGCACGGCCACGACCGCGAGGCGGGCCAGGGCGCCCGGCTGACGGCGCCGGCTAGTCATTGACGCTGACGACGAATTCGGTGCCGCGCACACCGAGGATCGACGACGGCGTGCGGACCTTCATCGCATCCGGCGACTGCTTGGCGATGCGGCCGGAGATCACCGCGAGCGAGCCCTTCTGCAGCGAGGCGTCGAACTGCCCCTGGCTGGTCGTCGAGTCGAATTCGTACTTGTCGAGCGCGAGCACGCTGTTCGGGCCGACCGACAGCAGCGAGTTGTCGCTCATCGTCACGCCGACCGAGCCGTCGGCGCCGGTCTTCAGCACGTCGGCCGGCTGCAGCCGCGCGCCCACGTCGCCCGGCAGCGACTGCCCGTTGCGCTCGATGGACACCTTGCCCTTGGCGACCTTGATCTGCCCGATGTCGGCGGCGTTGGCTGCCGTCGCGAAAGCGGTTCCGGCAGCGAGCAGCATCGCTCCGGTCAAACGTGCGAACCTTGTGCGCATCGGAACCCCCGCAGAAACACCGCGACGTGGCAACATCGCGGCAACGTAAAATGGCGCGCCCTTCGGTGCACCGGCGATTGCATGCCCCCGGCGGGCCGAAACGATTCTATACCCATGTCGGCAGGACTTTCCACAGCGGGCGGCGAGCGGCGCGTCTTTGCGGCACGCCTCGTCGCACTGCCGGCGACGGCCGCGTTCATCGACGATTTCTGCGCCCGCAACGGCTTGGACGTCGCCGACGCGTTGCGCGTCACGCTGGTGGTCGAGGAGCTGTTCACGAACTCGGTGCTGCACGGCTACGGCGGCGATTCCGATGCGCCGATCGAACTTACGCTCTGCGCAACCGCCGGCGCGGTCGACGTGCTCTACGAGGACGCGGCACCTGCGTACGACCCCCTGCCGCAGTTCGCGGCGGCCCCGGACCACCTGCACGGGACGGTCGAATCGCGCCCGGCGGGAGGGCTTGGCATGCACCTCGTCGGCGAACTGACGGCGAGCGCCCGCTATGCGCGCGAAGGGGAACGCAACCGGCTCTGGCTGCGGATGGTTTGCGGGGAGTGAGCGGCACGGCTCGGTAGACGGCACCCGGTGCTCGGCCGACCGGCCGAGTGCATCGGTGACGGTGCGCCGCTACCATGGTTTGCACCCTCCGCCGCCTGCGGGCTTCGACGCCCGCCAAAGCGCGCCGCTTGCCATCGGCCCCGCCCCATGTCGCTCGCCGTCGTCCTCTCCCGCGGCCTTGCCGGCCTCGACGCGCCGCTCGTCACCGTCGAGGTGCATCTTGGCAATGGCCTGCCGGCGTTCAACCTCGTGGGCCTGCCCGAGACCGAGGTCAAGGAGTCGCGCGATCGCGTGCGCGCGGCGCTGCAGAACGCGCAGTTCGAATTCCCGATCCGCAAGATCACGGTCAACCTCGCCCCCGCCGACCTGCCGAAGGAATCGGGCCGCTTCGACCTCCCGATTGCCATCGGCATCCTGGCCGCGTCCGGGCAGTTGCCGGGCAACGAGCTCGCGCACTACGAATTCGCCGGCGAGCTGGCGCTGACCGGCGCGTTGCGGCCGATACGCGGCGCGCTGGCGATGACCTTGCGCGCGCACCGCGACGGCCGCGCGTTCGTGCTGCCGGCGGCCTGCGCCGCCGAGGCCGCGCTGGTCCGCGACGCGGTCGTCTACCCCGCGGCGAGCCTGCTCGCGGTGTGCGCGCATCTTGTGGGCCGCGAGCGGATCGCGCCGCTGCCACCGACGTTGCCGCCACCGGAGGACGTCACGAACGCGGGCCCCGATCTCGCCGACGTCCGCGGCCAGCAGCATGCGAAGCGAGCGCTCACAATCGCAGCAGCCGGCGCCCACAGCTTGCTGATGGTTGGTCCCCCGGGCACTGGCAAGTCGATGCTGGCGCAGCGGCTGCCGGGAATCCTGCCGCCGATGGCCGAGGACGACGCGCTCGCCACCGCCGCCATCGCATCGCTGGTCAACGGCTTCTTGCCGTCGGCGTGGGGGCGCCGACCGTTCCGCGCGCCGCATCACACGGCCAGCGCGGTCGCGCTGGTCGGCGGCGGCAGCGACCCGCGGCCCGGCGAAATCTCGCTCGCCCATCACGGCGTCCTCTTCCTCGATGAATTGCCTGAGTGGGACCGGCGGGTGCTGGAAGTGCTGCGCGAGCCGCTGGAATCCGGCGTCATCCACATCTCGCGCGCGGCACGGCAGAGCACCTTTCCGGCGGCGTTCCAGCTGATCGCCGCGATGAATCCCTGCCCGTGCGGCTGGCTGGGCCACGAGTCCGGCCGCTGCCGCTGCACGCCGGACCGGATCGCGCGCTACCGCGAGCGCGTGTCGGGGCCGCTGCTCGATCGCATCGACCTCGGCATCGAGGTGCCGTCGGTCGCCGCCGGCGCGCTCGCATCGCCAAGGTCGACCGATGCCGAAGACAGCGCCGCCGTCCGCGCCCGCGTCGCCGCAGCACGCGAAATCCAGTTCACGCGCCAGGGCAGGCCCAACGCGCGCCTCGGCCCGCGCGAGATCGACGCCCATTGCCCGACGGACGCCGCAGGCACCGCGCTGCTGGCGCAGGCCATGGCCCGGCTGTCGCTGTCGGCGCGTGGCTACCACCGGATACTCAAGGTTGCGCGGACGATCGCCGATCTCGCCGCCGCCGACGGCATCGGCGAAACGCATCTCGCCGAGGCGATCGGCTACCGCCGCTTCGAACGCCGGTAGCCCGGGCCCGGGACCGATCCGCCGCCTACTTCCCGCCCATCACCAGCTTCGGCAGCCACAGCGTCAGCGGCGGCCACACGGTGATCGCGACCAGCACCGCCAGGAGCGGCACCAGCCACGGCAGGATCGCGCGCGATATCTGCTCGAACGTGATGTCGGCGATCCGCGCCATCACGAACAGCACCACGCCGATCGGCGGGTGGATCGTGCCGAGGATCAGGTTGAAGATCATGATCAGCCCGAACTGCACCGGGTCGATGCCGAAGCTCACCGCCGCCGGCACGAGGATCGGGATCAGGATCAGCATCGCCGCCAGCGCTTCCATGAAGCAGCCGACGATGAGCAGGATCACGTTGGTCACCAGCAGGAACACGAGCGGCTCGTGGATCGCGCCGACGATCATCGGCGCCAGCGTCTGCGGAATGCGCGAGATCGACATGCACCAGCCGAGCGCGCCGGCCACCATCACCAGCACCATCACGATGCCCGTCGTCTCCGCGGTGTTGATGAGTATCGCCGGCAGGTCCTTGACCCGCAATGTCCGGTAGACGACGAAGCCGAGGAACAGCGCCCACAGGTCGGCGACTGCCGCGGCTTCCGTCGGCGTGAACGCGCCGCTGAACATGCCGCCCAGCAGGATTGCCGGCGTCATCAGCGCCCACACGCTTTCCTTGAACGCCTTCCACACGTCGGCCAGGCCGCCGAAGCTGTGACGCGGCAGGTCCTGGCGCGTCGCTACCCACGCCACCATCGCCATCAGCGACAGTCCCATCAGGATGCCGGGGATCACGCCGGCGAGGAACAGCCGGCCGATCGACGCGTCGGCGCTGACGCCGTAGATCACCATCGGCAGGCTGGGCGGGATGATCGGCCCGATGGTGGCCGCCGCCGAGCTGATCGCCGCCGCGGTCTCGGGCCGGTAGCCGGCTTTCTTCATCGCGCGCACTTCGACGGCGCCGGTGCCCGCGGCGTCGGCGACGGCGGAGCCGACCATCCCGGCGAAGATCATGCTGGACAGGATGCTGGCGTGCGCGTAGCCACCGCGCAGCGCGCCGACGATCGACGTGGCGAAGCGCACGATGCGGTCGGTCAGGTTGGCCGCACCCAGCAGGTTGCCCATCAGGATGAAAAGCGGCGCCGCGACGAGCGGGAACGAGTTCATCGCCTGCGCCATCTTCTGCGGGACGATCGACGGCGACATCCCGCCCAGCAGCACGAACGCGAGCGCGGCGAGCCCCATCGACGCGAACAGCGGCAGGCCGAGCAGGATGCTCGCGAGCCAGACGCCGATGATCTCGATGATCAGCGGGTTCACCGCCGGCCCTCCGCGGCGGCGGCCGGCGGCGCGGGCGGCGGCGGGCGCAGCACCTGCACCACCTCCAGCACGCCCTGCGCCGCGGTGATGGCGCCGGCCAGCACCATCGGCACGTACATCCACGCCATCGAGATCGGCAGCGACGTCGCCTCGAGGTCGTGGTTGCGGCCGACCAGCCCCACGCTGTACCACGCGACGAGCACGCCGAACGCGGTGAGCGCCAGCTGGATCGCGAGCTCGGTGCCGCGGTGCAGCCACGGCGGCAGCCGGTCCTGGAAGAACCGGATGCGGACGTGGATGCGCTTCCGCGTCGCCAGCACCCAGCCGAACGCGGCGAGCCAGATCATCAGGAACCGCGACAGCTCGTCGGTCCAGATCAGCGGGCTGCCCAGCGTCCGGGTGGCGGCGCCCAGCGCGACGCAAGCCAGCAGCGCGACGACGAGCGCGCAGGCGACGAAGACGGCGGCGCGGTCGAAGCCGCCGGCGAGCTTGCGCAACAGGGGATCGGTCAAGGGAAGCCGCGGCAACCGCGGCGCCCGCGCGGGCGCCGCCGGCCGCGTCCGGTCACGCGGCGGAAACGCGCTCCCACAGGCCCTTGCCCCACTTCGCCTCGAACTTGGCGGGCAGGCTCGCCAGCACGGGCTTGCGGAAGCTCTCGACGTCGGGGGTGATGACCGTCATGCCGCCGGCCTTGAAGGTGTCGACCAGCTTCGCTTCCTGGCCCAGGATCTCGTTGTCCTGGATCAGGCCGTGGGTTTCGAGCGAGGCACGCAGCACCTGCTGCTGCTTCGCGTCGAGCGTCTTCCACGCGGTCTCGTTCACGACGATGAGCCTCGGCGTGAGGATGTGCCCGGTCAGGATCAGGTACTTCTGCACTTCGTTGAACTTGCCGCTCTGGATCGTCGGCAGCGGATTCTCCTGGCCGTCGACGGCGCCCTGCGAGAGCGCGAGGTAGAGCTCGCCGAAGTTGAGCGGCGTCGGCCGCGCGCCCCAGGCCTCGGCCATCGCGCGGAACGTGTCCACCTCGGGGATGCGCAGCTTGAAGCCCTTCATGTCGTCGACGGTGTTGATCGCCTTGCTGCCCGACGTGACGTGCCGCTTGCCGTAGTAGGTGGAGCCGATCACGCGCATCGAGCGCTTGGCGACGAGCTGCCCGTTCATGTCGTCGACGATCGGCGAGTTCAGCACGCGACGGATCTGCGCGGCGTCGCGCCAGATGTAGGGCGCCTCCAGGATCGAGAACTGCGGGACGAACTGGCCGAACTGCGCCGCGCCTTCGTCGACGATCTGGATCGCGCCGCTCGACGCCGATTCGATGATGTCGCGCGAGGAGCCCAGCTGGCCCGCGGGGAAGGTCTGGATCTCCACCGCGCCGCCGGTCTTCTCCCGGACCTCCTTCGCCACCTTCTCCATCATCGCGACCGACGGGTGGTTGGCCGGCAGCACCGTCGCCCAGCGCAGCGTCGTCGCGGCGCGCGCGGGTCGCGGCAGTGCGGCGGCGACGGCGGTCGCCAGCGTGGCGCCGATCATGCCGCGCCGGGTCCAGCGCATCGAATCGTTCATTTGTGCATCCTCCTGATTGGGCGGCGGAGCGGCGATCCTCGCGGGAAGGGGATCCGGTCCCGGGTTGCTACGATACCGGGATCGCCTGCGGAGTCAACCGACCGCGGCGCTGCCGGCAAGGTGATGGGTATCGAAGCGCCTGCCGCCCGTGTTTCAATGGCGGTCCTCGGCGCGATCGCGCGCCGCTGTCCCCGCATTCAAGACGAGGCTCCCGATGACGCAACGAATCCAAGGCGTGCTGGCGCCGGTGCTGACGCCGTTCAAGTCCGACTACAGCCCCGACGCCGCGCGGCTGATCGCGCACTGCAAGTGGCTGATCGCGTCGGGTTCCGGCCTGGCGCTCTTCGGCACCAACTCGGAGGCGAATTCGCTGACCGTCGACGAGCGGATGTCGCTGCTCGACCAGGTCATCGATGCCGGCGTCGACCCGGCGCGGATCATGCCCGGCACCGGCTGCTGCGCGGCCGGCGACACCGTGCGGCTCTCCGCGCATGCGGTGAGCCGGGGCTGCGCCGGCGTGCTGATGCTGCCGCCGTTCTACTACAAGGGCGTGTCCGACGAAGGCCTGTTCCGCAGCTTCGCGAACGTGATCGAGCGCGTGAACGACGACCGGCTGCGCGTGTACCTGTACCACATCCCGCCCGTCGCGCAGGTGGGCATCAGCGCCGCGCTGATCGACCGCCTGCTCGGGGCCTATCCGGGCATCGTCGCCGGGATGAAGGATTCGTCGGGCGACTGGGCCAACATCCACGCGATGCTCGAAGCGTTCGCGCCGCGCGGCTTCGACGTGTTCGTGGGCAGCGAGATGTACCTGCTGGCGTCGATGAAGCACGGCGCGAAGGGCGCGATCAGCGCCGCCGCGAACATCATCCCGGGACTGATCTCCACGCTGCACCGGACGTGGCAGGCCGCGGACGCCGAGGCGCAGCAGGCGCGGCTCGACGCGGTGCGCGCCGTCATGATCAAGCAGCCGATGCTGCCGGCGTTGAAGCGCGTCGTGGCCCACTGGCGCCACGACGACGAATGGGCGCGCGTGCGCCCGCCGCTGGTCGAGCTGACGGCGTCGCAGGCCGCCACGCTGGTCGATGGGCTGCAGAAGATCGGCTTCGACATGCCGGGGGTATAGCAACGGCCCCCCGGCCGGCTGCTCCCGGCTCGAAAGGGGCGATCTTCCGTTCGGGTCGCCGGGCCTGTGGGGGCGCGCGACCCGCTGCCTGCCGGCTCCGATGTTGCACTGCGGTATGATCGGCATCCCCATGAATGCATTGACCGACTCCTTCCTCGCCGTCCGCGACCCGCAGGCCGACGCGCCGCGCCTGCGCGAGATTCCGTACAACTACACGTCGTTCTCCGACCGCGAGATCGTCATCAGGCTGCTGGGCGAGCCGATGTGGCAGCTGCTGGCGGACCTGCGCAGCGAGCGCCGGACCGGCCGCTCGGCGCGGATGCTGTTCGAGGTGCTGGGCGACATCTGGGTGGTCGACCGCAATCCCTACCTGCAGGACGACCTGCAGGACAATCCGAAGCGGCGGCAGCTCCTGGTCGACGCGTTGCACCACCGGCTGGACGAGATCGAGAAGCGCCGCGCCGCCGCCGCGCCGGTGCCCGCGGCCGTGGACGCGGAGCGCAGCGCCAAGGTCGAGACGCTGATCCGCACCGCGCGCGAGGCCGTCGACCGCTTCGCCGCGGGCTTCGACGCCACCGGCACGCTGCGGCGCAAGGTCCTGCGCACGCTGGGCCGCCACACCGCGCGCGACAACATCGCATTCGACGGCCTGGCCCGGGTCTCGCACGTCACCGACGCCACCGACTGGCGGGTCGAATACCCGTTCGTCGTGCTGTACCCCGAAAGCGAGGACGAGGTGCGCGGGCTCGTCGCCGGCTGCATCGAGCTGGGGCTCACGATCATCCCGCGCGGCGGCGGCACCGGCTACACCGGCGGCGGCATCCCGCTCGATGCCCGCTCGGCGGTGATCAACACCGAGAAGCTGGAGCGCCTGTCGGCGATCGAACCGAGGGTGCTGCGGGGAGGCGCCGCGCCGGTCGCGACCGTCGACTGCGGCGCGGGTGTGGTCACCCGGCGCGTGATGGAGGCGGCGGAGGCGGCGGGCCTCGTGTTCGCCGTTGACCCGACGTCGGCCGACGCGTCGTGCATCGGCGGCAACGTCGCGATGAACGCCGGCGGCAAGAAGGCCGTGCTGTGGGGCACCGCGCTCGACAACCTGGTGTCGTGGCGGATGGTGACGCCCGACGCCGAGTGGCTCGAGGTGACCCGCCTCGACCACAACCTCGGCAAGATCCACGACGCCGCCGTCGCGACCTTCGGCCTCGTCTGGTACGCCGCCGACGGCCGGACCGAGACGCGTCGCGAGACGCTCGCGATCCCGGGCAGCACGTTCCGGAAGGCGGGGCTCGGCAAGGACGTCACCGACAAGTTCCTGGCCGGGCTCCCCGGCATCCAGAAGGAAGGCTGCGACGGGCTCATCACGTCGGCGCGCTTCGTGCTGCACCGGATGCCGCCGGCGATCCGCACCGTCTGCCTCGAGTTCTTCGGGCAGGTGCGCGACTCGACGCCGGCGATCGTCGAGATCAAGCGCTACGTCGACGGCCTGGGCAGCGGCGCGGCCGGCGCGCGCGTGCTGCTGGCCGGCCTCGAGCACCTCGACGAGCGCTACGTGAAGGCGGTCGGCTACGCGACCAAGGCCAAGCGGCACGGCCGGCCGAAGATGGTGCTGCTGGGCGACATCGTCGGCGACAGCGACGACGCCGTGGCGCGCGCCGCGTCGGAGGTGATCCGGATCGCCAACGCCCGCGGCGCCGAGGGCTTCGTCGCGGTGTCGGCCGAGGCGCGGCGCAAGTTCTGGCTCGACCGCGCGCGCACGGCGGCGATCGCCAAGCACACCAACGCGTTCAAGATCAACGAGGACGTCGTGATCCCGCTCGACCGCCTCGGCGACTACACCGACGGCATCGAGCGGATCAACATCGAGCTGTCGATCGCGAACAAGCTCGCCCTCTGCGCCGCGCTCGGCGCGTTCTTCGCCGGGCCCGCGCTGGCCCACGCCTGGGGCGTGAGCGACGAGTCGCGGCCGGAGCAGGAGCTGGTCGACGCCAAGGTCGACGAGGCGCGCGCGCTGGTCGCGGCGACCCGCGCGCGCTGGCAGGACCTGGCCGACCGCATCGACGAGACCTTCCCGGCGCTGCAGGACCACTCGCTGGTCGTGTCGTGGAAGGCGGAGCTGAAGCGCCCGCTGGAGGAGATCTTCGCGGGCCTCGCGTTCGCGCCGGTGATGGCCCGCTGCAACGCGATCCACGCCGACGTGCTGCACGGCCGCGTGTTCGTCGCGCTGCACATGCATGCCGGCGACGGCAACGTGCACACCAACCTGCCGGTCAATTCGGACGACTACGCGATGCTGCAGGAGGCCAACGCCGCGGTCGCGCGGATCATGGCGCTGGCGCGGCGCCTCGACGGCGTGATCTCCGGCGAGCACGGCATCGGGCTCACCAAGCTCGAATACCTGACGCCCGAGGAGCTGGCGCCGTTCGCCGCGTACAAGGCACGGATCGATCCCGACGGGCGGTTCAACGCGGGCAAGCTGCTCGCCGGCGCCGACCTGTCGAACGCGTACACGCCGAGCTTCTCGCTGATCGGCCACGAGAGCCTGATCCTCGAGGCGTCCGAGGTCGGCGGCATCGCCGAGTCGATCAAGGACTGCCTGCGCTGCGGCAAGTGCAAGCCGGTGTGCTCGACGCACGTGCCGCGGGCGAACCTGCTCTATTCGCCGCGCAACAAGATCCTCGCCACGTCGCTGCTGATCGAGGCCTTCCTGTACGAGGAGCAGACGCGGCGCGGCGTCAGCCTGCGCCACTTCGACGAGTTCGCCGACGTCGCCGACCACTGCACCGTCTGCCACAAGTGCAAGACGCCGTGCCCGGTCGACATCGACTTCGGCGACGTGTCGATCGCGATGCGCAACCTGCTGCGCCGGCAGGGCAAGAAGAAGTTCAATCCCGGCACCGCGGCGTCGATGTTCTTCCTCAACGCCACCGACCCGGCGACGATCAAGCTCACCAAGAAGCTGATGATCGACTGGGGCTACGGCGCGCAGCGGCTCGCGTACCGGGTGGCGAAGCGCTTCGGCTTGACCGGCCTCCAGACCGCGCGGCCGCCGGCCACGCTGGGACGCGCGCCGCTGAAGGCGCAGGTGATCCACTTCATCAACAAGCCGATGCCGGGCGGCCTGCCGAGGCGCACGGCGCGCGCGCTGCTGGACATCGAGGACGACACCGTCATCCCGATCATCCGCGACCCGCGGAAGGTCAACGACGACTCGGACGCCGTGTTCTATTTCCCGGGCTGCGGCTCCGAGCGGCTGTTCTCGCAGGTGGGGCTCGCGACGCAGGCGATGCTCTACCACGTGGGCGCGCAGTGCGTGCTGCCGCCCGGCTACCTCTGCTGCGGCTATCCGCAGATCTCGGCCGGCGACCAGGACCGCGGCCAGAAGATCGTCACCGACAACCGGGTGCTTTTCCACCGCGTCGCCAACACGCTCAACTACCTCGACATCAAGACGGTCGTCGTGTCCTGCGGCACGTGCATGGACCAGCTCGAGAAGTACGAGTTCGGCAAGATCTTCCCCGGGTGCCGGCTGCTCGACATTCACGAGTACCTGCTGGAAAAGGGCGTGCGGCTCGACGCCGTGGGCGGCGTGCGCTACATGTACCACGACCCCTGCCATTCGCCGATGAAGGTCTACCAGCCGCTGACGGTCGTCAACGAGCTGCTGGGCGTCGACGTCGCGCTGAACAAGCGCTGCTGCGGCGAATCGGGGACGCTCGCGATCAGCCGGCCCGACATCTCGACCCAGGTCCGCTTCCGCAAGGAAGAGGAGATGCGGCAGGGCGCGGCGGCGCTGCGCGCGGACGGCGCGTTCGACGGCAAGGTGAAGATCCTGACGTCCTGCCCGTCGTGCCTGCAGGGCCTGTCGCGCTTCAACGACGACGCTGGCACCGACGCCGACTACATCGTCGTCGAGCTGGCGAAGCGCATCCTCGGCCCCGACTGGATGCAGGAGTACGTCGCCCGCGCCAACAACGGCGGCATCGAGCGCATCCTCGTCTGACGTTGGCCGGGGAGCCTTGTGTAGCCCGGGTTGAGCGCCAGCGAAACCCGGGGCGAGGCGCAAACGGGCACGGTCCACCCGGGTTTCGCGTTGCGCAACCCGGGCTACGGGCTGCAATCCGTCGATTCAACGGCCGGCCGCATCGCCCTTGGCGCAGCACAACTGGGCGACGAGCGCCGCCTCCGGCGACGGCGGCGCTTCGTTCAGCAGCCAGGGAATGCCGATCGCCACGGCGACGTAGAGGACGACCGCCGCGAGCGCGGCGCCGAGCGTGGAGCGGCGAGTCGGGTAGGCGTGGGTCGTGTTCATGGGATTACCTCCGTGCTTCGCACTGCGGTGTTCGCCCTCGGGACGGCCCTTCGGGCTCACTGGACTACCTTCGTCCTTCGGACTCCGGTGTTCGCCCTCGGGGCGGCCCTTCGGGCTCACGCACATCTCCTGCGGGGTGATGCGGGTTCCGGCGCGGTGGCCGGGAAAAAGCCCCGCGGCAGCGGCCGGAGTCCGGTCGCGCCGCGCGGGGTGGAGGAAACCGTCCCGCGCGGTGGCGCATCGGGCACTGTGTTGGGGCGTCGCGGCGGGGTTGTTGTCCATGCCGCTACGATAGGTCGCGGGCGCCCGCTCCCGCAGCGGAGGATTGCGGCGCCGGAATGCAGAATATTCACGCGTCGCGGCCCGCCGGCTCTCGCCGCGTTTCCGGGCCGCGCCGGCAGCCGGGGCTTTGTGCTATAAATAGGCACGATCCGGGCCAGCCGCCGCCGAAGCCTCCATCGGGTGCGCGCCGCGGTCCACAACCCGTGATCGCAGGCGAGAGGTGCTCGATCATGATCTCGGATACGACGATCCATGCCGACCCGACTCCGGCGCCGAAGGCTCCAGAATCCGCGGCGGCGCGCCCGGCGGTCTTACGCGAACTGCTGTTTCGCGACGCGGAGTCGGCCGCCCAATGGGTGACAACGCTGGCGGTCAACGACGTCGACAGCGCCTGCGACGACGTGCTGGCGCAGCTCCGCGCGCTCGCGGGCGCCGACCTCCGTCCGCGCGAGCGTGCGCGCATCGCCGAGGTGCTGCGCGAACAGGTGCTCATGCTGCACATCGAGCTCGCCCGGCGCTATGCCGGCCGGCCGCAGCCGGCGCGCGAGCGCGACCGGGCGCCGTTCCTGCAGGCAGTAGCCCTGTGGCAGGCACTCTGGGAGCAGTACTCGGCGTGCCTGAAGTACCTGCTCGAGGACGATCCCGAGCTCGCCGGGGTCAAGGCGAAGATCCTGCAGCGCGGGCTGTACGTCGGCAAGCAGCTGGTGCTGGCGCACGGCCTCGCGCGGCAGCTGCCGACGGCAGCGCTGTGGCACGAGTTCCACGCGTACTACCGGCTGGTCGAGTTGCAGGACTGCGCGGCGAGCGCGGTGTCCGACCCCCTGATGCCCAAGGGCATCGGCACGTCCTGCTATTCGACGTACAGCCACGCGCTGCTGCTTTGGCTGGCCGATCCCTGCGCCATGTCGGTCAAGCAGATCCAGCTCACCGATCGCTGGCTCGAGATGTGGGCGCGCAAGGTCCATCCCACGCCCGTGCAGCGCGACTCCGACGGGCCGCTGGTGCTGGTCGACCTGGACGGCGCCGGGGGCGCCCAGCTGGCGCTGGCCGCCCCCGGCGATGCCGCGGCATCGCTGCGCTACGCCTATGTCGGCAAGCTCGCTTTGAGCGTGCGCGGCCGGCTGAAGCGGCTGCAGACCGGCGCCAACCCGGCCGAGCTCCAGCTCGGCCACGACTGCAGCGTCGAGCAGTGCACGACGCTCCTGTCCTACCTCGACTGGCGCTGGTACCAGCCGCCGCGCAAGGCGCTTCCGCAGGCGACATCGACGCTGCGGTTGTGCGCCGGGGGCCTCGATGCCGCGTATTTTCGCATCGGCGGCCGCACGTTCGACCGGCGCGGCCCGCTGCGGCCGTTCGGGGAACAGAGCAAGCGCGACCTGGCCGCGCTCGACGCGCTGACGGACTACGATCGCGGCAAGGACAAGGCGGAACAGGCGTGGGCCTGGGAAACCTGGGCCGGCGCGTACGAATGGCGCGACGCGGTGCTCGTGCACCAGGGCCACGCCCAGTACCGCTGGCAGCTAGAGCAACTGGTCGTCGTGCGCGACGACGAGCGGGTGCGCGCGGGCTACGTCACGCGGGTCGCGCTGGGCGAGGGCGGGGAACTCGCGATCGCCCTTCGCCTGTGGTCGGGCGCGCCGCGCGCGCTGTCGGTGGCCGGGCTCTCGGGCGCGCTCGCCGACGACCCGCAGATGCCCTGCCTGCTGCTCGGCGAAACGCCCGATGACAAGGCCTGCCTGGTCCTTCCGCCGCGCACGTTCAATCCGAGCCGCATCCTGGTTTCCCGCGAGGCCGGCGGCGCGACGCGCTATCGCCTGACCCGCTTGCTGCAACGCGGCGCCGACTTCGAGCGGGTCGCGTTCGAACGGATGGCGTGAGCGCGCCGGCAGTCCAGTCATGCTGCCGCCGCGGGCCGGTTCCGGCGCGCGGCGGCGTCCCCGTCATTCGTCCTCAGGAACCGCATGAGATTCGCCTTTGCCTTCATCGCCGGCGTGCTGCTCGTCGCCGGCTGCACGCCTCCGCCCAAGGACGAGAACCCGCTGTTGCGCAAGGCGGGCTGCCTCGCCTGCCATGCGGTCGACCGGAAGGTGATCGGTCCGGGCTACGCCGACGTCGCGGCGAAGTACCGCGGCGACCCGGATGCGCTCGCCCGGCTGGCCGCGAAGGTCAAGTCCGGCGGCGCGGGCGTCTGGGGCGAGATCCCGATGCCGCCCAATCCCGCGCTGGCGGATGCGGACGTCGACGCGATGGTCGCGTACATCCTCGCGCTGAAGAAATAGCGGCCGGGGGCTGCCGCGACGCATTCCGGTGCGCCTTTGACAGCGGCCCGTCGCGCCGGTAACCTTCCGGTGTCCGTGCAGGAGAGCGTGCCACCGCCCGCGAAGGCCGGGGCACCGCCGAAGGCGCAATTCCTGCAACCGCTCAGGCAACAAGGACTGCGCGGACGTAGTCGCAATCTGGAGAGCGGTCTCGCGAGGCGGTTGTCGTTCCCGCGCGAAGGACCCACCGAAGGGGCACCCGGCCCGACGCGCCTCGCGCATCGCGCCGTAATCTCTCAGGTAAAAGGACAGACAGGGCGAAGCGGCAGCACCGCTTCGCCCTTTTTTCGTTTGTCGACCGGGAAGCCACCATGCTGAAGACCACGCCGCTCAACGCCGTCCACCGCGCCTCCGGCGCCCGCATGGTCGATTTCGGCGGCTGGGACATGCCGGTCAACTACGGCTCGCAGATCGAGGAACACCACGCGGTGCGCAACGACGCCGGGATGTTCGACGTCTCGCACATGCGCGTCGTCGACCTCGAGGGCCCGGGCGCCCGCGCCTTCCTGCGCCGCGCGCTCGCCAACAACGTCGACAAGCTGGTCGTGCCGGGCAAGGCGCTCTACTCGTGCCTGCTGCGCGAGGACGGCGGCGTCATCGACGACCTGATCGTCTATTTCCTGCGCGAGGATTTCTTCCGGCTGGTTGTCAACGCCGGCACCGCCGACAAGGACATCGCGTGGCTCTCCGCGCTGCTCGCGTCGACGCCGGCATTGAAGCTCACCTCGCGCGACGCGCTGGCGATGGTCGCCGTGCAGGGCCCGAACGCGCGCGCGAAGCTGTGGCAGGCGCTCCCCGGCAGCGCGGCCGCCAGTGCCGCGCTCGGCCCCTTCATGGGCGTCGCGAGCGGCGACACGTTCATCGCGCGCACCGGCTACACCGGCGAGGACGGCTTCGAACTGATGCTCCCCGCGCCGCGCGTCGCCGCGCTGTGGCAGGCGCTGGCGGCGGCCGGCGTGCGGCCCTGCGGCCTCGGCGCGCGCGACACGCTGCGGCTCGAGGCCGGCATGAACCTGTACGGCCAGGACATGGACGAGACGGTCAATCCGCTCGAATCCGGGCTCGCGTGGACCGTCGACCTCGCGAGCCCGCGCGACTTCGTCGGCCGGGCCGCGCTGCTGGCGGCGCCGCCGGCACGGCAGCTGGCCGGCCTCGTTCTCACCGACAAGGGCGGCGTGCTGCGCGCGCACCAGCGCGTGACGACCGCGGCCGGCGACGGCGAGATCACCAGCGGCACGTTCAGCCCGACGCTCAACCAGTCGATCGCGCTGGCGCGCCTGCCGGCGGGTGTCGCGGAGGGCGACGTCGTCCACGTGGCGGTGCGCGACAAGCTGCTGGCGGCGCGGGTGGTGAAGCCGCCGTTCGCGCGCCGCGGCAAGGTGCTGGTCGCGTAGTCCGCGCGGCGGCCCGCCCGGGCGCCGCATCCCCTTTTCCGACAGACGGAGGTCTCGTGAACATCCCCAAAGAGCTGAAGTACACCGCAAGCCACGAATGGGTGCGCACGGAGGCCGACGGATCGGTGACCGTCGGCATCACCGATCACGCGCAGGAGGCGCTGGGCGACCTCGTCTTCGTCGAGCTGCCCGAGGCCGGCCGCGTCGTCGCGGCCGAGGAGGCGTGTGCGGTCGTCGAGTCGGTGAAGGCGGCGTCCGACATCTACGCGCCCGTCGCCGGCGAAGTGCTGGCGTCGAACGACGCGCTCGCGGCCACGCCGGAACTCGTCAACCAGGATGCCTATGCGGCGTGGCTGTTCAAGCTGAAGCCCGCCGACGCGACGGCCGTCGGCGCGCTGCTCGACGCGGCGGCCTACGAAGCGACGATCGGCGAAAGCTAGCGCCGGCGGATCCCCCTTCAAGTGCGAGAGCGCGCCCCCGGCCGGGCGCGGCGGAGCCATCCCATGCCCATGAACGAACGCGACGCGTCGGCTTCCGGCGCACCCCCCCTGGCCGCGCTGCTGCAGGACGCCGATTTCATCACCCGGCACATCGGCCCCACCGACCGCGACCAGGCGGCGATGCTCGCCGTGCTGGGTTATCCGACGCGCTCGGCGCTGATGGGCGCGATCGTGCCGGCGTCGATCCGCCGGGACGTGCCGCTGGCGCTGCCCGGGCCGCTCTCCGAGACCGCCGCGCTCGCGCGGCTCAAGTCGGTCGCGGCGAAGAACAAGGTCTTCCGGTCGTGGATCGGCCAGGGCTATTACGGCACCCGCACGCCCGGCGTCATCGGCCGCAACATCCTCGAGAATCCGGCCTGGTACACCGCGTACACGCCGTACCAGCCCGAGATCTCGCAGGGCCGGCTGGAGGCGCTCATCAACTTCCAGACGATGGTGTGCGACCTGACCGGCATGGCCATCGCCAACGCGTCGATGCTGGACGAGGCCACCGCCGCGGCCGAGGCGATGACGCTGTGCCACCGGATGAGCCGCGGCACGGGGGAGCGCTTCTTCGTCGCCGCCGACGTGTTCCCGCAGACGCTGGACGTCGTGCGCACGCGCGCGGCGCCGCTCGGCATCGAGGTCGTCGTCGGCGCGCCGGACGAGGCGGCCGCCGCCGGCGCGTTCGCGGTGCTGCTGCAGTACCCGGGGGGCAACGGTGATCTTCGCGACTACCGCGCGCTCGCCGCCGCGGTCCACCAGCGCGGCGGCTTCGTCATCGCCGCCGCCGACATCCTCGCGCTGGCGCTCTTCACGCCGCCTGGCGAATGGGGCGCCGACGTTGCGATCGGCTCGACCCAGCGCTTCGGCGTGCCGATGGGCTACGGCGGACCGCACGCGGGCTATCTCGCCACCCGCGACGACTTCAAGCGCTCGATGCCGGGGCGCCTCGTCGGCGTCACCGTCGACGCCGACGGCGGCCCCGCGTATCGGCTCGCGCTGCAGACGCGCGAGCAGCACATCCGCCGCGAGAAGGCGACGTCCAACATCTGCACCGCGCAGGTGCTGCTGGCGGTGATGGCCAGCATGTACGCCGTGTACCACGGCCCCGAGGGCCTCGCCACCATCGCCCGCCGCGTGCAGCGACTCACTGCGCTGCTGAAGGCCGGGCTCGTGCGCCTCGGCCTCGACGTGCCGACCGGCGACTGCTTCGACACGATCGTGGTGACGACCCGCGAGCGCACGGCCGCCGTCCACGCGCGCGCTGTGGCGGCAGGCGTCAACCTGCGGCACGTCGACGCCGCCACCGTCGGCATCTCGCTCGACGAGACCGCCACGCCCGCCGACGTCGCGGCGCTCTGGCGCATCATCGCCGGCGGCGACGTGCCGTTCACCGTCGCCGGGCTCGACGCGGAGGTCGACGCGGCGCTGCCCGCAGCGCTGGTGCGGCAATCGGCGTTCCTCGCGCACCCGACGTTCCATCGCTACCGCTCCGAGACCGAGATGCTGCGCTACCTGCGGCGTCTCGCCGACCGCGACATCGCGCTCGACCGCTCGATGATCCCGCTGGGCTCGTGCACGATGAAGCTGAACGCCACGAGCGAGATGGTCCCGGTCACGTGGCCCGAGTTCGCCGACCTGCACCCGTTCGCGCCCGCTGGCCAGGCCGAGGGCTATCGCGAGCTCGTGGCCGACCTCGAGCGGATGCTGTGCGCGATCACCGGCTACGCCGCCGTCTCGCTGCAGCCCAATGCCGGCTCGCAGGGGGAGTACGCGGGCCTGCTCGCGATCCGCGCCTACCATGCGAGCCGCGGCGAGGGCCACCGCGACGTCTGCCTCATCCCCGCATCGGCGCACGGCACCAACCCGGCCTCCGCCCAGATGGTCGGCATGCAGGTGGTCGTCGTCGCCTGCGACCGCGACGGCAACGTCGACCTGGCCGATCTCGAGGCGAAGGCCGCGCTGCACGCGCCGAAGCTCGCCGCGATCATGGCCACCTACCCGTCGACGCACGGCGTGTTCGAGGCCGGCATCCGGCGCATCTGCGAGATCGTCCACGCCCACGGCGGGCAGGTCTACGTGGACGGCGCGAACCTCAACGCGATGGTCGGGCTCGCGGCGCCCGGCGAGTTCGGCGCCGACGTGTCGCACCTCAACCTGCACAAGACCTTTTGCATCCCGCACGGCGGCGGCGGCCCGGGCGTCGGCCCGATCGGCGTCGGCGCGCATCTCGCGCCGTTCCTGCCGGGGCACCGTCACCTCGACGGCTCGCGCGGTGCCGGCGCGGTCAGCGCGGCGCCCTACGGCAGCGCGTCGATCCTGCCGATCTCGTGGATGTACATCACGATGATGGGCGGCGCCGGCCTTACCGCGGCGACCGAGTGCGCGATCCTCGCCGCCAACTACGTCGCGCGCCGCCTGCGGCCGCACTTCCCGGTGCTCTACTCCGGCCCGGACGGCCTCGTCGCGCACGAGTGCATCCTCGACCTGCGGCCGCTGAAGGACGCCACCGACGTCAGCGTCGACGACGTCGCGAAGCGCCTGATGGACTACGGCTTCCACGCGCCGACGATGAGCTTTCCGGTCGCCGGCACGCTGATGGTGGAGCCGACCGAGAGCGAGCCCAAGGCCGAGCTCGACCGCTTCGTCGAGGCGATGATCGCGATCCGCGGCGAGATGCGCGCGGTCGAGGACGGCACGCTGGACCGCCGCGACAATCCGCTGAAGCACGCGCCGCACACGGCGGCGGCGGTCACCAATGATGCCTGGCCGCATGCGTACCGGCGCGAGCAGGCGGCCTACCCGCTCGCGTCGCTGCGGGCGGCGAAGTACTGGCCGCCGGTCGCGCGCGTCGACAACGTCCATGGCGACCGCCACCTCTTCTGCAGTTGCATTCCGCTCGCCGACTACGCCGGGGCCGAATCGGCCACCGCGGCCGCCGCGGCGGCTGTCCCCGCGGGCTGACCGATGCGGGTGCTCGTCCTCGGCGCCGGCGTCGTCGGCGTCACGGCGGCGTGGTATCTCGCGGCCGACGGGCACGAGGTGACCGTTGTCGACCGGCAGCCGGGACCGGCGCTGGAGACGTCGTTCGCCAACGGCGGCCAGGTGTCGGCGTCGCACGCGGAGCCGTGGTCCGAGCCGGGCGCACCGCTGCAGATCCTGCGCTGGCTGGGCCGCGCCGACGCGCCGTTCCTGTTCCGGCCGCAGGCGGACTGGCAGCAGTGGCGCTGGGGACTGCAATTCCTGCGCGAATGCCTGCCGGCGCGCAACCGCCGCAACACGCTGGCCTGCGTGCGGCTCGCGCTGTACTCGCGGGATTGCCTGCAGGCGCTGCGCGCGGAGACCGGCATCGAGTACGACCACCTGGCGCGCGGCATCCTCGACCTCTACACCGAGCCGCAAGCGTTCGCGGAGGCGGCTGCCGCGGCGGCGCGGATGGCCGCGATCGGCAGCGTGCTCGCGGTGAAGACCGTGGCCGAATGCGTGGCGATCGAGCCGGCGCTTGCCGCCTGCCGCGATCGCCTCGTCGGCGGCATCCACGCGCCCGACGACGAATCGGGCGATGCGCACCGCTTCACCTGCGAGCTCGCGCGGCGCGCGGCCGAGGCCGGCGTGACGTTCCGGTGGGGGCTCGCCGCCGAGATGCTGGCGGTGTCCGGCGGCAGCGTCGCCGGCGTGCGCTGCATCGACGGCGAGGGCCGGGCCGAGGGGATCGCCGCCGACGCCTGCGTGGTGGCGGCGGGGAGCCACAGCCCGCGCCTGTTGCGACCGGTCGGCGTGGTGGCGCCGATCTACCCGCTGAAGGGCTATTCGGCGACGCTCGACATCGGCGACCATTCCGGCGCGCCGACGGTGTCGCTGACGGATGCCGGGCACCGGATCGTGATTACGCGGCTCGGCACGCGGCTGCGCGTGGCCGGCACCGCCGAACTCGCGGGCTACGACACCGGCCTGGACGCGGTGCGCTGCGAGGCGCTCGTCCGGCGCCTGTTCGAGCTGCTGCCCGACGCGGCGGAGCGCGGCAGCGCGCAATTCTGGGCCGGCCTGCGCCCTGCGACGCCGTCCAACGTGCCGCTCGTCGGCCGCACGCATCTGCGCAATCTGTACGTCGACACCGGCCACGGGACGCTCGGCTGGACGATGGCCTGCGGATCGGGCCGGGCGCTGGCCGACATCGTCGCCGGCCGCCGGCCCGACGTCGACTTTGCCTTCATGGGCATGTGATGAACCTCGCAGGCTTCACGCGGTGGCAGGCCGCGGCAATCCACCTCGGCATCAGCGCGGCGATCGCGCTCGCCGTCGTCGGCGCGATGCGCATCGCCTGGTATCCGGCGCCGTACTTCGACGCGGCCGGCGGCGCGATGCTGCTGCTGCTCCTGGTCGGCGTCGACGTCGTCGTGGGCCCGCTGCTGACGCTGGTCGTCTACTCGCCGCAGAAGAAGCACCTGCACGCGGACCTTGCGGTGATCGCCGCGCTGCAGCTCGCGGCGCTCGCCTACGGCGTATCGGTGATGTACGGCGCGCGGCCCGTCTACGTCGCATTCGCCGGCGACCGCTTCGAGCTGGTCGCCGCCAACGCCATCGCCGACGAAGACCTGGCGCTGGCGGCATCGGAATTCCGCGCGCTGCCGCGCACCGGCCCGCGCATCGTCGGCACGCGGTTGCCCGCGGATTCCGACGCGCGGCTGCGACTCGGGCTGGTCGCGCAGGCAGGCGGCAGCATCGGCATCTTCCCGCAGTACTACGCGCCTTACGATTTCCTGGCCCTGTTCGCGGCGACCAAGGCGAAGCCGCTCGAGGCGCTGCGGCGCGGCCAGCCCGGACGCGCCGCCGCCGTCGACCGGTGGGTTGCGGGCAGCGGCAGGCCCGAGGCGGCATGGGGCTTCCTGCCGCTGCAGGCGCGCCACGGCGACATGGCGATGATCGTCGATGCCGAGACCGGCGCGGTCGCCGGCGTGCTCGCGATCGATCCCTGGTAGCGCGCCGCCGCAAGCCGGGCGCCGCGGACGCGGCGCGTATACTTCGTCACCTTCATCCGCGCGTCGCCATGACCCTCCTCCGATACTCCGGCGCCATCGCGCTCGCCGTTGCCGTCGCCCTCGCGGCCGGCACCCCGGCGGCGCAGCGAACGCCCGCGGCGGCGGCCCGCGCCGCCGCCGCGATTCCCGCGCCGGCGATCAGCGCGCCGTCGTACGCGCTGCTCGACGTCACGAGCGGCCAGCTCATCCTGGCGCAGAACGGCGACGAGCGCCGCGACCCGGCGTCGCTGACGAAGCTGATGACCGCCTACATCGTGTTCGGCGCGCTGCGCGACAAGGCGATCACGCCGTCGCAGATGGTCAATGTCTCCGAGGCCGCGTGGCGCGCCGAGGGCTCGCGGATGTTCATCGAGCCGCGCAAGGCGGTGTCGGTCGACGAACTGATCCACGGGATGATCGTGCAGTCCGGCAACGACGCGTCGGTCGCGCTGGCCGAGCTCGTCGCCGGTTCCGAGGCCGCGTTCGCGGCGCGGATGAACGCCGAGGCGAAGCGCCTCGGCCTCGCCAGCACGAGCTTCGCCAACGCCACCGGCCTGCCGGCCGCGCAGCACTATGCGTCGGCGACCGACCTGGGCCGGCTCGCCGCGGCGCTGATCCGCGACTTCCCCGAGTACTACCCGTTCTATGCGCTGAAGGAATACCGCTACAACAACATCACGCAGCCCAACCGCAACCGGCTGCTGTGGATCGACCCTTACGTCGACGGCATGAAGACCGGGCACACCGACGCCGCGGGCTGGTGCCTCGTCGCATCGGCGAAGCGCGGCGACCGCCGGCTGCTGTCGGTCGTCCTGGGCGGCGCGTCCGACGCCGCGCGGGCGACGGAAAGCCAGAAGCTCCTCAACTACGGCTTCCAGGCGTTCGACACCGTCGAGCTCTACGCGCCGGAGAAGCCGGTGTCGAACCTGCGCGTGTGGAAGGGCGCCGCGCCGGAAGTGCCGGCCGGCTTCTTCGCCAGCCAGTACCTGACGCTGCCCAAGGGCACCGCCGAGAAGCTCAACCTGACGATGGCGGCGACGGAGCCGCTGATCGCGCCGGTCGCGAAAGGGCAGCGCGTGGGCACGGTGAACGTCGCGCTCGAAGGCAAGCCGGTCGCTGAGTTCGCGCTGGTCGCCCTGCAGGACGTCCCTGCCGGCAGCTTCGTCGGCCGCGCCTGGGACACGGTGCGGCTGTGGTTCAAGTGAGCGCCTGCCGCGCGCCGCCGTCCCTGCCGTCCCTGCCGCCCCGCATCCGTTTCCACCCTTCCCTTCCCACTTCCGGAGCCCACACATGATTGTCCATCTCAACGGCAGCTTCCTCCCGCTTGAAGACGCCAAGGTCTCGGTGCTGGACCGCGGGTTCCTGTTCGGCGACGGCGTCTACGAGGTGGTGCCGGTCTACCGCCGGCAGCCGTTCCGCCTGCCGCAGCATCTCGCGCGGCTGCAGCGCACGCTCGACGGGATCCGGCTGCCCAATCCGCACACCGACGCGGAATGGGAGGCGCTGATCCGCGAACTGGTCGCGCGCCAGCCGTTCGAGGACCAGTCCGTCTACTGGCAGGTCACGCGCGGCGTCGCCAGGCGCGATCACGCGTTCCCGAAGGACGCCGTGCCGACCGTGTTCATGATGAGCGGGCCGCTGCCGACGCCGTCGCCGGCGCAGGTGGAGAACGGCGTCGCGGTCGTGACCGCCGAGGACAACCGCTGGCGCCGCTGCGACCTCAAGACCATCTCGCTCGTCGGCAACGTGCTGATGCGCCAGCTCGCCGCCGACCACGACGCGCTGGAGACCGTGATGTTCCGCGACGGCTTCCTGACCGAGGCGTCGGCGTCGAACGTGCTGGTGGTGATCGGCGGCAGGATCGTCGCGCCGCCGACGGACAACCTGATCCTGCCCGGCATCACCTACGATGCCGTCGTCGAGTTCGCGCGCGAGGGCGGCCTGCCGTTCGAGATGCGCCCGGTCTCGAAGGCGGAGGCGCTCGCCGCCGACGAGATGTGGCTGTCGTCGTCGACGAAGGAAGTGCTCGCGATCACCACGGTCGACGGCAAGCCGTTCGCCGGCGGCCGGCCCGGGCCGATGTTCCGCCGGATGTGGGCGCTCTACCAGCAGAAGACGCCGGCGTAGCGCGCTGCGACTTCAGTTCCCGTTGCGCTCCCCCAGCGGGTGCGTCGTGGCGTAGTGGCCGTGGTGGAAGACGAGGCCGACGCCGCTTCGCTTCTCGCAGGTGTCGACCGCGCCGATGAACAGCACGTGGTCGCCGGCGTGGTAGCGCGCGTGGTGCCGGCACTCGAACCACGCGACGCAGCCTTCGATCAGCGGGGCGCCCGCGGCGCCGATCCGGTACGGGACGCCGGCGAAGCGGTCGGCATGCGGCCGTGAAAAGCGCCGGGCAACCTCCACCTGGTCGTTGGCGAGCACGTTGACCGTGTACCGGGTGGCCGACTCGAACCCGGCGAGGTTGTGCGCAGCCGCGCCGAGGCTCCACAGGATCAGCGGTGGTGACAGCGACACCGAGTTGAACGAGTTCGCGGTAAAGCCGATGTAGCGGCCGTCGGCGGCTCGCGCGCAGATCACGGTGACCCCGGTCGCGAACTGCGACAGCGTGTCGCGGAAATGCCGGTCGGTGAACGGTGCCGGCGCGGCGGGGCCGGCATCGGCGGCGACAGGGGGATTGGGCAAGGGGGGTGGAACCGCAGCGGGGTTGGTCGGGGGCAAGCCGCGATGGTAGCAGCGGGGGCCGGCGCGGGATACCGCCCGCGACCGGGCTCGCGTGGCGGGCCGCGGACGCTCCCGAATTTGCCGACACGGCTGTCACGATAATGCTACAACGCCCACGGCCTGCGGCGCTTCCCGCCACCGGGGGCTTTGCCTAGAATGGGGCGAGGTAGACGGCAGTGCGCGGCGAGCGCCGGGATGTCGCCGCAATCCGCTGCCGGATAGTTGCAGGATCGCGCTGGCGCCGGCCGGCGAACGGAGGCAATCCGCCGTGTCCGCCACGATCGCCGCACCGATCAGGAAGCTCCTCGCCAGCCGCTTCGAAGGGCGTGGCCTGCCCGTGACGCTCGTATTGCCCGATGGCGGTCGCGTCCCGCTTGCCGCCCGCAGCGAGGTCGAGATCATCGCCCGCAACTGGCGCGGCCTGACCGCGCTGGCCTCGCCTGCGCTGGGCAGCCTTGCCCGGGCCTACGTCCACAACGAGATCGACTTCACCGGCAGCGCGCGGCGCATCCTCGGCATCGTCGATGCGATGGTCGGCGCGATCAGGCACGGGCGCGACTCGCTGCCCGCGCGGGTGCGCGGCTTCCTGCACCGGCAGCGGGCCAACCGCCACAACATCGCGCACCACTACGACGTCTCCGACGCGTTCTACCGGCTGTGGCTCGATTCGCGGATGATCTACTCCTGCGCCTATTTCGGCGACGACGCCGACGGTCTCGACGACGCGCAGGCGCGCAAACTCGACGACATCTGCCGCAAGCTGCGGCTTGGCGCCGGCGAGCGCTTCCTCGACATCGGCTGCGGCTGGGGCGGCCTCGTGTTCTGGGCGGCCGAGAACTACGGCGTCACGGCGACCGGCATCACGCTGTCGCGGAACCAGTTCGAGCACGTGCGCGGACAGATCGCGGCGCGCGGCCTGGCGGATCGCGTTCGCGTCGAGTTGCGCGACTACCAGGACCTGCCGGCCGGCGTGCGCTACGACAAGATCGCGAGCATCGGGATGTTCGAGCACGTGGGCCGGCGGCGGTTTCCGCAATACTTCGGGACGATCCACCGCCTGCTCGAGCCCGGCGGCATGGTGCTGAACCACGGCATCACCCACAACATGCCCGGGGCCGACAGCCTGGGCAGCGGCATGGGCGATTTCATCGACCGCTACGTGTTCCCCGGCGGCGAACTGGCGCACGTGGCGGTGGTCGCGCAGGCGATGGCGGAGCAAGGCCTCGAGCTGGTCGACGCCGAGGCGCGGCGCGAGCACTACGCGAAGACGCTGTGGCACTGGTGCGAGCGGCTCGAGGCCAACGCCGACGCCGCGCGCGCCGAAGTGGGCGACGAGAAATTCCGGATCTGGCGCATCTACCTCGCGGGCTCCGCGCATGCGTTCGACCGCGGCTGGCTGTCGCTGTTCCAGCTGCTCGCCGGCAAGCCGCTCGCGGACGGCAGGCTTCCCCTTCCGCTGACGCGCGGCTACATGTTCCCGGTGCGCGGCGCCACGCCGCCGGCGTGACCTGGCCTGCCGGCCCGGCCCGGCACCGCCAGGCGGCGGCAGGGTAAGCTATTGTGCTTTGCCGGGGCGGCCCCATCTTTTCGCCCCATGGAGCCCAACATGCCGCAGATTGCCGTGCCGCCCAGCGAATCGCTGCTGACGTTTCCCTGCAGCTTCCCGATCAAGGTGATGGGGAAGACCGAGGAAGGCTTCGCCCAGGCGATCGTCGCGATCGTGCTGCGGCACGCGCCCGACTACGACGCCGCCACGGTCGAGATGCGCCCGTCGAGCGCGGGCACGTACCTGTCGCTCACCTGCACCGTGAACGCGGTCTCGCGCATCCAGCTCGACGCGCTCTATCGCGACCTGACGTCGCACCCGATGGTCAAGATCGTGCTCTGACCGCGAGGTCGCGATGGCCGTTGCGATCCGCGCGCTCGGGCGCACCGAGTACCTGCCCACGTGGCGCGCGATGCAGGCGTTCACCGCGGCGCGCGGGCCCGACACGCCCGACGAGATCTGGCTGACCGAGCATCCGCCTGTCTACACGCTGGGGCTGGCCGGCCGCCGTGAGCACCTGCGCCGCGCCAACGGCATTCCCGTCGTCCAGTCCGACCGCGGCGGCCAGGTCACCTATCACGGGCCGGGGCAGCTCGTCGCCTACCTGCTGTTCGACCTGCGCCGGCAGCGTCTCGGCGTGCGCGACATGGTCCGGGCGATCGAGGCGGCGGTGATAGAATGGCTCGCCTCGGCAGGCATTGCCGCGTGGGGCAAGGTGGCGGCTCCCGGCGTGTACGTCGAGCGCGGTGGCACCGAGGCCAAGATCGCGGCGCTGGGGCTCAAGGTGAGGAAAGGCTGCACGTACCACGGCCTCGCCGTGAACCTCGCGCTCGACCTCGCGCCGTTCGCCGACATCGATCCCTGCGGCTACCACGGGCTTGCCGTGACCGATCTCGCCGCGTTCGGCGTCGCGCGATCGCTTGCCGCGGCTGGCGCCGAGCTGGCGCCGATCCTCGCCTCGCACCTGCAACCGCAAACGCAACCGCAACCGCAAACGCCAACCGAGTGGAACCCATGACGATGCCCGTCGTTCCCGACACCGCCTCCGAAACCGCGCCCGGCAACGCCGCCGGCGTCAAGCATCGCGGCGGGGCCAAGACGGCGCGCATCCCGATCAAGGTCGTCGCCGCGGAGCGGCTGAAGAAGCCGGACTGGATCCGCGCCCGCGCGCCGACTTCGCCCCGCTTCCAGGAGATCAAGGCGATCCTGCGCGAGCACAAGCTGCACACGGTCTGCGAGGAAGCGTCGTGCCCGAACATCGGCGAGTGCTTCAGCAAGGGCACCGCGACGTTCATGATCATGGGCGACATCTGCACGCGCCGCTGCCCGTTCTGCGATGTGGGCCACGGCCGGCCGCTGCCGCTCGACGCCGACGAGCCGCGCAACCTCGCGCTGACGATCGCCGCGATGAAGCTCCGCTACGTGGTCATCACCAGCGTCGACCGCGACGACCTGCGCGACGGCGGCGCCGGGCATTTCGTCGACTGCATCCGGGCCGTGCGCGAGCATTCGCCGGCGACGCAGATCGAGGTGCTGGTGCCGGACTTCCGCGGCCGGCTGGACCGCGCGCTCGACATCCTGACCGCGGCGCCGCCCGACGTGATGAACCACAACCTGGAAACGGTGCCGCGGCTCTACAAGCAGGCGCGTCCCGGGTCCGACTACGCGCATTCGCTCGCGCTGCTGCGTGATTTCAAGGCGCGCTTCCCCGCGATCCCGACCAAGTCGGGCCTGATGGTGGGGTTGGGCGAGACCGACGAGGAGATCCTCGCGACGATGCGCGACATGCGCGCGCACGGCATCGACATGCTGACGCTCGGCCAGTACCTGCAGCCGACCGCGGGCCACCTGCCGGTGCTGCGCTACGTGCACCCGGATGCGTTTGCGAACTTCGAGCGCGAGGCCTACGCGATGGGGTTCCGCCACGCGGCCGTCGGCGCGATGGTGCGCTCGTCGTACCACGCCGACCGCCAGGCCGAGGACGTGCTCGCGGGATCGTAGCCGCCCGCCACATCCGTAGCCCGGCGTTGAGCGAATGCGAAACCCGGGTGGACCTCCGGGCAAGAACCGGATTCGAGCTTCGCGCGAAGGATGGCCCCGGGTTTCGCTGGCGCTCAACACCGGGCTACACCACGGCCGGTCACCCGATCCGGATTACGGCTTGGGCGGCGGCGCGTTCTTCGGCCAGAGGATCCACATCCGGCCCTGCTGGCGCATGCGCCCGGCTTCGCGGCCGGCGTCGTCGCCGAAGCCCCAGAAGAAATCGCCGCGCACCGCGCCGCGGATCGCGCCGCCGGTGTCCTGCGCGAGCATCAGGCGCTGCAGCGGCTTCTCGGACAGCGGGTACGTGGTCGCCAGGAACACGGGCGCGCCCAGCGGCACCGACCGCCGGTCCACGGCCATCGTCCGCTGGGCGAGCAGCGGCACGCCGAGCGCGCCGAACGGGCCGTCGATCTCCGCTTCCAGCGTGCCGGGCGCGGGCGGCGGCACGACGCGGAAGAACACGAAGCTGGGGTTTTCGTCGAGCAACGCCGGCAGCTTGTCCGGGTTGCGCCGGCCCCATTCGCGGATGCCCTGCATCGACGCCTGCGGCAGCGTCAGTTCGCCGCGCTCGATCAGCACCGTGCCGATCGAGCGGTAGGGGTGGCCGTTCTGGTCCGCGTAGCCGACGCGCATGGCGCTGCCGTCGTCGAGGCGGATCCGGCCCGAGCCCTGGATCTGCAGGAAGAACGCCTCGACCGGGTCCGCCACGTAGGCCAGCGTCTTGCCGTCGAGCGCCGTGAGGCCCGAGACGATGTCGGTGCGCGCCCAGTACGGAACCACGCGCTTGCCCTCCACGCGCCCGCGCAGCCGCTTGTCCTTCAACTCGGGGTAGAGCTCGGTCAGGTCGATCGTCAGGAGGTCGTCCGGCACCGCGTAGATCGGCACGGAATAGCGTGCGCTCTTCGTCCGGCTGCCGGCCAGGAGCGGCTCGTAGTAGCCGGTGATCATCCCGGTGTCGCTGCCGTCGGCGCCCTGGATCCGGTATGGGATAAAATTGGTCTCGAAGAACGAGCGGATCGCGCGGGTGTTGCGGGCGTCGATCGTCGCCGCGGCGGCGCACGCCGGCTGCCACAAGGCCTGCGTCGCCGGCTTGGCGACGAGCGCCGGGCAGCCGACGCGAAACGCCGGCCACGCGTCCTGCACCCGGTCGTCGCTCCAGCCGGGCAGCGCGCTCCACGCCACGGGTTGGTACGTCGCGGGCAGCGAAGCAGGCGCGGTGGAGGGCGGCGGGGCGACGGGCACGGGCGGCACCGTGGGTGGGACGACCTTCGGCACCGGCTGCGTCACGCAGCCGAACAACAGCGCGCAGGCGACGACGAGCGAAACCGCGCCCGTCGCCGCCCGCGGCAGAACAGGGAAGCGAAGCGCGATGGGATGGATCCTGCTGGAGGCGCTCGTTGCGCTGTCGCTTGCCGTTGGCATCGTATGGTGGACGATGGCGCCGAAGAAGCGGAAGCCGCCGGAGGACGATGGCGATGCGCCGCGCTGACGCGGGTTCAGTGCAGCACGCGCGGCACGGACAGCGTGAACGTCGGGATCTCGGCGTCGAACGCGTGCCCGTCCGCGCCCACCATCTGGTAGGTGCCGCGCATCGTGCCCACGGCCGTCGGCAGGCTGGCGCCGCTCGTGTACTCGAAGCTCTCGCCGGGTTTCAGCATGGGCTGCTGGCCCACGACGCCCTGCCCCTTCACTTCCTGGACGTGGTGCTCGCCATCGGTGATGATCCAATGCCGGGAAATGAGCTGCGCGGCGACGCTGCCGGTGTTGGTGAGCGTGATCGTGTAGGCGAACGCGTACTGGTTGCGCGACGGGTCCGACTGGTCGGCGAGGTACGCCGACTGGGGCACAACGGTGATCTCGTATTTCCTGCTCTCGGCCATCAGGGGCGAACCTTCCACGGAATCAAAGGATTATAACGCGATGCCCGACTACAGGATTGCCCCGTCGCTGCTCTCCGCCGATTTCGCCCGGCTGGGCGAGGAAGTCAGCGCCGTGATCGCCGCCGGCGCCGACCTGATTCACTTCGACGTGATGGACAACCACTACGTGCCGAACCTGACGATCGGGCCCCTGGTGTGCGAGGCGATCCGCGCGTACGCGACGGTGCCGATGGACGTACACCTGATGGTCTCGCCGGTGGACCGCATCGTGCCCGACTTCGCGCAGGCCGGCGCGTCGATCATCAGCTTCCATCCGGAGGCCTCGGCGCACGTCGACCGCACCATCGGCCTCATCCACGACAGCGGCTGCAAGGCCGGCCTCGTGTTCAATCCCGCCACGCCGCTGAACTGGCTCGACCACGTGATCGACAAGCTCGACCTCGTGCTGATCATGTCGGTCAACCCGGGCTTCGGCGGGCAGTCGTTCATCCCGCAGGCGCTGGTCAAGATCGCCGCGGCGCGGCGCGCGATCGACGCCGCGCAGCAGCGGACCGGCAACCCGATCCTGCTCGAGGTGGACGGCGGCGTGAAGGTCGACAACATCGGCGCCGTCGCCGCGGCCGGCGCGGACACGTTCGTCGCGGGCTCGGCGATCTTCGGCAAGCCCGACTACGCGGCGACGATCGCGAAAATGCGCGCGGAACTCGCGCGGGCGCGCTGAGCATGGCGGGCGGCGGCATGCCGGGACCCGCGCCGCGGGGCTACGACGTCGGCGCGATCGCCTTCGACCTCGACGGGACGCTGCTCGACACGCTGCACGACCTCGCGGCCGCGCTCAACGCGCTGCTGGCGGAGCGCGGGTACCCGCGACTCGACAAGGAGGCGGTGCGCCCGCTGGTCGGCAGGGGCATCGAGAGCCTCGTCACGCGCGGGCTGGCGCTCGCGCGCAACGCGCCTGCCGGCGCGGCCGAGGTCGCCGCGGCGCTGGCGGTGTTCGAGCAGCACTACGACGCGGTGCTGGGCCGGGAGACCGGGCTCTACCCCGGCGTCGCCGAGGGCCTCGAACGCATGCGCGCGATGGGCATCCCGCTGGCGGTGGTGACCAACAAGGCGGCGCGCTTCGTCGGCCCCCACCTCGAGCGCGCCGGGATTGCGGGCGCCTTCGCGCTGGTGATCGCGGGCGACACGCTGCCGGAGAAGAAGCCGTCCGCCGGGCCGCTGTTGCATGCGGCGGCGACCTTCCGCATCGCCCCGGCCCGGCTGCTGATGGTCGGCGACTCCGGCAACGACGTCGGCGCCGCCCGCGCCGCCGGCTGCCCGGTGCTGGTGCTGCCCTACGGCTACAGCGAGGGCACGCCGGTGCAAAATCTGGGAGCCGATGGTATAGTCCCTTCGCTGGCGGCGGTTGCCGATATTGTCCGTTACGTCCCCGCCGGCTGAGATTCCACCGACCCCGTGAGCTTCGACTTCTTCCTCCCCGACGGCCCCGCCCTGCTTCGCTGGCGGGCCGGCCCGAACGACTGGCGCCGCTGGCGCCGCTGACCGTTCGCGCCCCGGTGTCGCGCGCCGCAAGCGACACCCAGAAATGCCGCGCAGCCTCGTCGCCTGCGCCGCCATCGTCGCAATAGTCGAACTCACTGTGGAACCATCATGACCGAAGCCGAATTTGAGGCGCAGAGTCGCCAGGGGTACAACCGCATTCCGCTCGTGCAGGAGTCGTTCGCCGACCTCGACACGCCGCTGTCCCTGTACGTCAAGCTCGCCAACCAGCCGTACTCGTTCCTGCTCGAATCCGTCGTCGGCGGCGAGCGCTTCGGCCGCTACTCGTTCATCGGGCTGCCGGCGCGCGTCCGCATCCGCGCGCGCGGCACCGCGATCGAGGTCGCCGACGACGGCGGCGTGCTCGAACGCCATCAGGGCGACCCGCTCGCCTTCGTCAGCGAGTTCATGGCGCGCTACCGGGTGGCGCCCGGCACGGGGCTGCCGCGCTTCTGCGGCGGGCTCGCCGGCTACTTCGGCTACGACATCGTCCGCCACATCGAGACGCGCCTCGCCGGCCACGGCCCGCAGGGCGCCTCGGGCATCGACGACGTGCCCGACCTGCTGCTGCTCCTGACCGAGGAGCTCGCCGTCGTCGACAACCTCGCCGGCAAGATCTACCTGATCGTCTACGCCGACCCGGCGCTGCCGAACGCCTACGCCGACGGGATGGCGCGGCTCGACGCGCTGAGGAAGAAGCTGCGGCAGCCGGTGACGATCCCGTTCGAGACGGGCAGCGCCAAGACCGTGGCGGCGAGCGAGTTCGGCGCCGAGGGCTACCAGCGGATCGTGGGCCGGGCGAAGGAATACATCGCCGCCGGCGACATCATGCAGGTGGTGCTGTCGCAGCGGCTGGCGCGGCCGTTCACGGCCTCACCGCTGTCGCTGTACCGCGCGCTGCGCTCGCTCAACCCGTCGCCGTACATGTTCTACTACGACTTCGGCGACTTCCACGTCGTCGGCGCCTCGCCCGAGATCCTGGTGCGCAAGGAAGGCTCGCGGATCACGCTGCGGCCGATCGCCGGCACGCGGCCGCGCGGCGCCACGCACGAGGCCGACGAGGCGCTGGCCGCCGAGCTCCTCGCCGACCCGAAGGAAGTGGCCGAGCACGTGATGCTGGTCGACTTGGGCCGCAACGACGTCGGCCGCGTCGCGCAGACCGGCACCGTGAAGGTCGCCGACCGGATGCAGATCGAGCGCTACTCGCACGTGATGCACATCGTGTCGAACGTCGAGGGAACGCTGAAGCCGGGCCTGTCCAGCATCGACGTGCTGCGCGCCGCGTTCCCCGCCGGCACCGTCAGCGGCGCGCCGAAGGTGCGCGCGATGGAGATCATCGACGAGCTCGAGCCGTCGCGGCGCGGCGTCTACTCGGGCGCGGTCGGCTACGTCAGCTTCCACGACGACATGGACACCGCGATCGCGATCCGCACCGCGGTCGTCAAGGACGGCATGCTCTACGTGCAGGCGGGTGCGGGCATCGTCCACGACTCGGTGCCCGAGTCCGAGTGGATCGAGACCGGCAACAAGGCGCGGGCGGTGCTGCGCGCCGCCGACATGGTGCAGCAGGGCCTGGACGCGGAAGCTTAAGATGACCACCCCCACGCTCACTCCATTCGCTGCCCCCCGAGGGGGCCCGTCAGCGCCCTTCGGGCGGCCGTGCGGGCGCTGATCATGCTGATCCTCATCGACAACTACGACTCGTTCACCTACAACCTCGCGCAGTACCTGGGCGAGCTGGGCGCCGACGTCCACGTCTACCGCAACGACGCCGTCACCGTCGCGCAGCTCGCCGCGTGGCAGCCGGAGCGCATCGTCGTCTCGCCGGGGCCGTGCACGCCGAACGAGGCCGGCATCTCGGTCGAGGCGATCCGGTATTTCGCCGGCCGCATCCCGGTGCTGGGCGTGTGCCTCGGCCACCAGGCGATCGGCCAGGCCTTCGGCGGCCGCATCGTCCGCGCGCAGCGCGTGATGCACGGCAAGCTCTCGGCCGTCACCCACGACGGCCGCGGCGTGTTCTCCGGCCTGCCGTCGCCGTTCAACGTCACGCGCTACCACTCGCTCGCCATCGAGCGGGCCACGCTGCCCGGCTGCCTCGAGGTCTCGGCCACGTCCGAGGACGGCGAGATCATGGGCGTGCGCCACCGCGAACTGGCCGTCGAGGGCGTCCAGTTCCACCCCGAGGCCATCCTCACCGAGCACGGGCACGCGCTGCTCCGCAATTTCCTCGACGGAGGGCGGTGAGCGCCTGCGCGCCGCCCGCCACCGCCACGACACCACTCTCCCGGGAACGACCATGACCATCACTGTCCAGGAAGCGCTGCAGCGCACGATCGAGCACCGCGAGATCTTTCACGACGAGATGCTGTCCCTGATGCGCCGGATCATGAGCGGCGAAGTCACGCCGGTGATGCTGGCGGCGATCACGATCGGCCTGCGCGTGAAGAAGGAGACGGTCGGCGAGATCGCCGCCGCCGCGCAGGTGATGCGCGAGTTCTCGACCAAGGTCGACGTCGTCGATGCCGAGAACCTGGTCGACATCGTCGGCACCGGCGGCGACTCGGCGCAGACGTTCAACATCTCGACGGCGTCGATGTTCGTCGCCGCCGCCGCCGGCGCGCGGGTCGCCAAGCACGGTGGCCGCTCGGTGTCGTCGAAGTCCGGCAGTGCCGACGTGCTGGAGTCCTTCGGCGCCAACATCATGCTGTCGCCCGCGCAGGTCGCGCAGTCGATCGCCGAGACCGGCATCGGCTTCATGTTCGCGCCCGCGCACCACAGTGCGATGAAGCACGCGGCGCCGGTGCGCAAGGAACTGGGCGTGCGCACGTTCTTCAACATCCTCGGGCCCCTGACGAACCCGGCCGGGGCGCCGAACCAGCTCCTCGGCGTGTTCCACCCCGACCTCGTCGGCATACTGGTGCGGGTGCTGCAGCGCCTGGGCAGCGAGCACGTGCTGGTCGTCTACGGCAAGGACGGCATGGACGAGGTGTCGCTGGGCGCCGCGACGATGGTCGGCGAGCTGAAGGACGGCCAGGTGCGCGAGTACGAGATCCACCCCGAGGACTTCGGCCTCAGGATGGTCTCCAACCGCGGCCTCAAGGTGACCGGCGCCACCGAGTCGAAGGCGATGGTGCTGGAGGCGCTCGACAACGTCGAGGGCACGCCGCGCGAGATCGTCATTCTCAACGCCGGCACGGCGCTGTACGCGGCGGACGTGGCGGGGTCGATCGCCGAGGGCATCGACCGCGCGCGCGAGGCCGTGGCCTCGGGCGCCGCGCGCCGGAAGCTCGACCAGTTCGTCGCCGTGACGCAGAAGCTCGGCAAGGCATGAAGGTACCCATGCCACGGAACTTGACCGATGGCTGACATACTCGACAAGATCCTCGCGACCAAGGCGGAGGAGATCGCGGCGGCCAAGGCCGCGCGCCCCTTCGCCGCCGTCGCTGCCGCCGCGCGCGCGCTGCCGCCGCCGCGCGATTTCGAGGCCGCGCTGCGGGCGAAGGTCGCCGCCGGCCGCGCCGGCGTCATCGCCGAGATCAAGAAGGCCTCCCCCAGCCGCGGCGTGCTGCGCGCCGACTTCGACCCGCCGGCGATCGCCCGGAGCTACGAGGCGGGCGGCGCCGCCTGCCTGTCGGTGCTGACCGACCGGCAGTATTTCCAGGGCGCGCCGGAGTACCTCACGGCCGCCCGCGCCGCCTGCGTGCTGCCCGCGCTGCGCAAGGACTTCATCGTCGACGAGTACCAGGTCGCCGAGGCCCGTGCGCTCGGCGCCGACGCGATCCTGCTGATCGTCGCCGCGCTGTCGGACGCTCGCCTCGCCGCGCTCGAGGCCTGCGCGCGGGGCTACGGGATGGCGGTGCTGGTGGAGGTGCACGACGCTGCCGAGCTCGCGCGCGCGCTGGCGCTCGACACGCGCCTCGTCGGCATCAACAACCGCAACCTGCGCAGCTTCGACGTGTCGCTCGCGACGACGCTGGGCCTCCTCGGGGGCATTCCCGCCGACCGACTCGTCGTCACCGAGAGCGGCATCCTCGGGCCGGCGGACGTGGCGACGATGCGCGCCGGCGGCGTCCACGCGTTCCTCGTCGGCGAGGCGTTCATGCGCGCGGCCGATCCCGGCGCCGCGCTGGCGACGATGTTCGCGTAGCGCGAAAGGACACACCGCCGGCGGATTGCCGCAACCCGCCGGTGCTATGATGCGCTGCCGTCGCGACGCGGCATCGCTCCGGGGAAAAACGTGTCGGCTATCGTTGCCGAGAATCTCAGCAAGCACTGGACCACCGCTGACGGCAAGGTGCGGGCGGTGGACGAGATTTCGTTCGCGTTCGAACCGGGCACGCTCAACGTCCTGCTGGGCCCCTCGGGCTGCGGCAAGTCGACGACGCTGCGGCTCATCGCGGGCCTCGAGCAGGCCGACACCGGCCGCCTGCTGGTCGACGGCCGCGATGTCACCGGGCTGCCGCCTTCGGCGCGCAACATCGCGATGGTGTTCCAGTCCTATGCGCTGTTCCCGCACCTGTCGGTGGCGGAGAACATCGCGTTCGGGCTCAAGGTGCGCAAGGTGGCGCCGGCCGACGTCGCCCGCCGGCTGGCACGCGTCGCCGACCTGCTCGGCCTGTCGAAGCTGCTGGAAAGAAAGCCGTCGCAGCTCTCGGGCGGCCAGCAGCAGCGGGTCGCGCTCGGCCGCGCCATCATCGCCGAGGCGCCGGTGTGCCTGATGGACGAGCCGCTGTCGAACCTCGACGCGCAGTTGCGGCAGGAGATGCGCGCCGAGATCCGCAACCTGCAGCGGCAGCTCGGGATCACGATGGTCTACGTGACCCACGACCAGATCGAGGCGATGTCGATGGCAGATCGCGTCGTGCTGCTGTCCGGCGGCCGGATCGAGCAGAACGCGGTGCCCGCCGAACTGTACGAACGGCCGGCGAACACGTTCGTCGCGCGCTTCATCGGCACGCCGCCGATGAACCTGCTGCCGCTCGAAGCCTCTCCCGGAGGCGCCGCGATCGCCGGCACCGGCGGCCCGGCGGTCGCCGACGCCCACTGTGCCCGGATGACGCTGGGCATCCGTCCCGAGCACGTCACGCTGGCCTTCGAGCGCGGGGTTCGCGCCGAGGTCGTCGGCGTCGAGTATCTCG
Source organism: Bordetella parapertussis (assembly GCA_943331295.2). Classification (GTDB taxonomy): domain Bacteria; phylum Pseudomonadota; class Gammaproteobacteria; order Burkholderiales; family Casimicrobiaceae; genus CAIWHR01. Next base: position 41,777 of record CALQLA020000013.1, read on the forward strand.
GTGCCGATTCGCTCGTCACCTGCCGGCTGGGCAGCGCGACGATCGCCGCGCGCGTCCCCGGCAGCGTCGGGCTCGCGCGCGGCGACCCGGCGTGGCTGTCGTGGGCGCCGGGGGCGCAGCACCTGTTCGGTGAAGACGGCGCCCGGCGCCCGGATGCTGCCCGTCAAGAGGCTGTCACGCAACTCGCGTAAGGTCCGCCATTTCGTTTCGTCAGAGGAGGAAGCCATGCTGTTGAAGACCCTTAGGAACGGGCTCGCCGGGGGCATCGCCGCCGTCGCCTGCGCGATGGCCCAGGCGCAGGCGCCGGTCGAGATCTCGTTCTACTATCCCGTCGCCGTCGGCGGGCCGATCACCAAGCTGGTCGACGGCTTCGCCGCCGACTTCGAGCGCGAAAACCCCGGGATCAAGGTCAAGCCGATCTACTCCGGCAGCTACCAGGAGTCGATCACCAAGGCGCTGACCGCGGTCAAGAGCAACGACGCGCCGACGTTGTCGGTGCTGCTGTCGACCGACATGTTCACGCTGATCGACGAGGACGCGATCGTCCCGTTCGACCCGCTGCCCAAGACGCCCGAGGACCAGGCGTGGCTGAAGGGTTTCTACCCGGCGTTCATGGAGAACAGCCAGACCGGCGGCAAGACCTGGGGTATCCCGTTCCAGCGCTCGACCATCGTCCTGTACTACAACAAGGAGATGTTCAAGGAGGCCGGGCTCGACCCCAACCGCGGGCCGGCCACGTGGAAGGAGATGCAGGAATACGCGCAGAAGCTCACCCGCCGCGACGCGTCGGGCAAGGTCACGCAGTGGGGCGTGCAGATCCCGTCGTCGGGCTTCCCGTACTGGCTGTTCCAGGGGCTCACCACGCAGAACGGCGTCCAGCTGATGAACGCGGCGGGCACCGAGACCTACTACGACAAGCCCGAGGTGATCGAGGCACTGCAGTACTGGGTGGACCTCGCGAAGAAGTACAAGGTGCATCCGGAAGGCATCGTCGAATGGGGCACCACGCCGAAGGACTTCTTCGAGAAGAAGATGGCGATGATGTGGACGACCACCGGCAACCTGACCAACGTCAAGAACAACGCCAAGTTCGACTTCGGCGTGGCGATGCTGCCGGCGAACAAGCGCCGCGGCAGCCCGACGGGCGGCGGCAACTTCTACCTGTTCAAGCAGGCGAATCCGGCGCAACAGGCGGCGGCGTTCAAGTTCGTCAAGTGGATCACCGCGCCGCAGCGCGCCGCGCAGTGGGGCATCGACACCGGCTACGTCGCCGTGCGTCCGGACGCCTGGGAAACGCCGGCCATGAAGAAGTACGTCGTCGAGTTCCCGCCGGCGGCGGTCGCCCGCGACCAGCTGCAGTACTCGGTCGCAGAGCTGTCGACGCACGACAACCAGCGCGTCACCAAGGCGCTGAACGACGGCCTGCAGGCGGCGCTGACCGGCACCAAGCCCGCCGACCAGGCGATGAAGGACGCGCAGCGCGAGGCCGAGCGGCTCTTGCGGACCTACAAGAAGTAGCCCGGTGTTGAGCGAAGCGAAACCCGGGTGGCCCGCGGGCAGCACGCAACGTGGCGCGCCGACCGGACCTCCACCCGGGTTTCGCATTCGCTCAACACCGGGCTACCGGTTCGCCCGCGCATGACCCGTTCCACGCAATGGCTGTACGGCTGGCTGCTGCTGCTGCCGTCGGTGGCGCTGCTTGGGCTCTTCACGCACTACCCGGCGGCCGCCACCTTCTGGCACAGCTTCTTCTCGACGCCCAAGGGCGCGCGGCCGTCGGTGTTCGTCGACGTCGACAACTACCGGCAGCTCGCCGACGACCCGATCTTCTGGCAGGCGCTCACCAACAACCTCTGGTACGCTGTCGGCACGATCCCGGCGTCGATCGCGCTCGCGCTCCTGATGGCGACCTGGGTCAACGGCCGCGTCGCCGGCCGCGGCTTCCTGCGCCTTGCCTACTTCACGCCCACGGTGCTGCCGATGATCGCCGTGGCCAACATCTGGCTCTTCTTCTACACTCCCGAATACGGCCTGCTCGAGCGGGCGACGGCCGCGCTCGGCTTCGGCACCCACAACTGGCTGGGCAGCAAGAGCACCGCGCTGCCCTGCCTGATGGTGGTGACGATCTGGAAGGAGGCGGGCTTCTTCATGATCTTCTACCTCGCCGCGCTGCAGTCGATGTCGCCGCATCTCGCCGAGGCGGCCGCGATCGAGGGCGCCTCGCGCTGGTATTTCTTCCGCCGCGTCACGTTCCCGCTGCTGATGCCGACGACGCTGTTCGTGCTGGTCAACGCCGTGATCAACGCGTTCCGGCTGGTCGACCACGTCGTCGTGATGACGCGCGGCGGACCCGACAACGCGACGTCGCTGCTGCTCTACTACATCTACGAGATCGGCTTTCGCTTCTGGGACTCGGCCTACGCCGCGGCGCTCACGATGGTGCTGCTCACGATCCTCGGCCTCACCGCGCTCGTCCAGTTCTGGTTCGTCGACCGCAAGGTCCACTACCAGTGAGCGCCGTCTATGCGACCCGCGGGCCGTGGCGCGTGCTGGAGACGGGTGCCGCGTGGGCGCTCGGGCTCTTCTGGATACTGCCGCTCGCCTACGCGATCTGGACCGCCTTCCACGCCGGCGAGTACTCGACGCGCTTCGTCCCGACGGCGCCGCTCACGCTGGCGAACTTCGTCACCGCCTGGCATGCCGCGCCGTTCGCGCGCTACTTCGTCAACACCGTGGTGCTGGTCACGATGATCCTCGGCGTGCAGCTCGTGCTCGTCACGCTGGCGGCCTATGCGTTCGCGCGCTTCGAGTTCCCGGGGCGCGGCCTGCTGTTCGCGCTGGTGCTGATGCAGCTGATGGTGATGCCCGACGTGCTGATCGTCGAGAACTACCGGACGATGGGCCTCCTGGGCCTCAAGGACACGATCCTCGCCATCGGCCTGCCCTACATGGCGAGCGCCTTCGGCATCTTCCTGCTGCGCCAGACGTTCAAGTCGGTGCCGCGCGAGCTGGACGAGGCGGCGCGGATGGAAGGCTGCACGCCGATGCAGGTGCTGTGGAAGGTGTACGTGCCGCTCGCGCGCCCCGTCTACCTCGCCTACGCGCTGGTGAGCGTCAGCTACCACTGGAACAACTTCCTGTGGCCGCTGATCGTCACCAACTCGGTCGGCTCGCGGCCCCTCACCGTGGGGCTGCAGGTATTCTCGGCCACCGACCAGGGCATTGACTGGTCGATCATCACCGCCGCCACGCTACTGACGACCGCACCGCTGCTGATCGGCTTCCTGCTGTTCCAGCGGCAGTTCGTGCAGTCGTTCATGCGGGCCGGCATCCGTTGAAGAGGGAGCGATGAAACTCATTACGTGGAACATCCAGTGGGGCCGAGGCGTCGACTGCCGCGTCGACCCGGCGCGCATCGTCGCCGAGGCGAAGCGCCTCGCCGACTTCGACGTGCTGTGCCTGCAGGAGGTCGCCGACAACTTTCCCGACCCGCGGCTCGGCGCCAACGACGCCGCCGACCAGTTCGCGCTGATCGCGTCGCTGCTGCCGGGCTACACCGCGGTGCCGGGCATCGCCACCGACCACCCGGCCGACGGCGGCGGCCGGCGCCGCTTCGGCAACATGATCCTGTCGCGGCTGCCGGTGAAGCAGGCGTTCCGGCACCTGCTGCCGTTCCCCGTCGACCCGGGCGTGAACGGGATGCCGCGGATCGCCGTCGAGGCCGCGGTGACGGCGCCGTTCGGCGACGTCCGCATCATCACGACGCACCTCGAGTGGTACTCCGCGCTGCAGCGCACCGCGCAGGTCGAGGCGCTGCGCGCGATCTACGCCGAGGGCCACGGCCACGCGCGCGCCGGCAGCGTAACCGACACGTCGGGCGGGCCGTTCACCACCTACCTGCGGCCGGCCGCGACCATCATCACCGGCGACTTCAACCTCGAATACGACCACCCGCTGCACGCGCGGATGCTGGCGCCGTTTGCCGACGGCACGCCGCCGCTCGCCAACGCGTGGGACCTGCTGCATCCGGGTGAGCCCTACCCGTCGACGTTCAAGGTCCACGAGAAATGGGTGCCCGGCGACCCGGAACTGCACTGCGACTTCATCTTCGTCAGCCCGGAACTGCACCCGCGGGTGCGCGCGGTCTTCTCCGACCGCGACGTGCAGGCCTCCGATCACCAGCCCGTCGTGCTGGAACTTGGCTGATCGCCCGCCCGGCGCGGCCCCTGCTGCCGGCGGCAGACCGCTGGGGCCGATTCGCCTGCCGGACCCGGTTGGGCTAAAATATTCGGTCGTCCGCTCATGGAGCGATCTGCACGGAGCGGCCCTGCGCCGCCCGCGCAAACGCCACCCCACCTTGTCCGCCACTGCAGAACCCGCCCTCACGTTCACCGGCGAGCGCTTCGCGCCCGAGGTGAAGGGCGCCATCTGGCACGAGCACTGGCATCGCTACTGCCTCGCCCGACCGCTCGCGCAGGGGCTGCGGGTCCTCGACGCCGCCTGCGGCGAAGGCTACGGCAGCTTCCTCCTCGCGCAGACGGCGGCGCAGGTCTACGGGATCGACATCGAATCCGCCGCGGTCGCCCACGCGCGCGCGCGCTATCGCGCGCCGAACCTCTCCTACCTCGAGGGCTCGGTCACCGCGCTGCCGCTGCCGGACGCCGCGGTCGACCTCGTAGTGTCGTTCGAGACCATCGAGCACCTCGCCGAACAGGCGGCGATGCTCGCCGAGTTCCGTCGGGTGCTGGCACCCGGCGGCGTGCTGCTCATCTCCTCGCCCAACCAGCCGGTCTATTCGGGCGATGGCGGCGGCGTCAACGAATTCCACGTCCGCGAGCTGACGCGCTTCGAGCTCGCGGCGCTGCTCGACCCGGTGTTCCCGCAGCAGTCGTGGTACGGCCAGCGCGTCGCCGCGTACTCGGCGCTGTGGTCCGAGCACGCGGCGGCCGACGGCGCGCGCGCCGGCACGCTCGTGGCGCTCGAAGGCGACGCCGTGCGCGCGCCGGCCGCGCCGCCGGCGCCGATGTACTTCGTCGTCGTCTGCGCGGCCCCGGGCGTGGCGCTGCCGCCGCTGCCGCCGCTGTCGCTGTTCGACGATGGCGGCCAGTCGCTCTACGACGACTACGTGCGCGCGCTGATCGCCGAGAAGACCCTGTACTGGGACGGGCGCAATTCGCACAAGATCGCCGAGGACCGCCTGGCCGAGCTGATCGTTGCCGTCAACGGCCTCGCCAGCGAGCGCGAGCGGTCGGCCGCGCTCGCCGCCCGCATCGACGCGCTGGAGGCGACGCTGGCGGTCGTCACCGCCGAGCGGGATGCCGCGCATGCGGCGGCCGGCGCGGCCGAGGCCGCGGCGAGAGAGGCCGCCGCCCGCGCCCGGGATGCGGTCGCGGCGACGCGGGCCGAGCTAGACGCCGTCTGCGCCGCCGAGCTGCGGCTGGTCGCGAAGCTCGCGGCGATCGGCGACGAGCGCGACGCCGCGCGGATCGACCTCGCGACGGCGAACGACGTGCTGGTGCGCGTGCGCGCCGAGCTGGGGGGCACGCTGAACGAGCTCGCCGTCGCCCGCGACCGCCGCGACGAGGCCCGCCTCGAGCTCATCCACGCCGGCGCCGAGCTGGCCGGCGCGCGCGCGACGATTGCGGGCCAGGTCGCGATGCTGGACGAGGTTCGCGCCCGGCTCGCGTTCCGCGAAACGGCGGTGGGCTGGCTGCGCTGGCCGCTGTCGCGGTTGAAGCGCGGCTTCGGGGCGCAGGGATGACGCTGCCGGTCGACATCGTCGTCGCCGTTCACGGCGCCGCGGCCGCCACGCGCCGCTGCATCGACAGCGTGCTCGCCGCCCCGCAAGAGACGCCGTTCGAGCTGGTGGTCGTCGACGACGCGAACCCGGATGCCGATCTCGCCGCCTACCTGCAGGGCCTCGTCCGCGATCCGCGGGTGCGGCTCGTCGTGCTGCCGATCCGAGAGGGCTTCGCCGGCGCGGTCAACCGGGCGCTGGCGCTGCATCCGGACCGCGATGCCGTCATCCTGCACAGCGATGCCGCGGTCGCCAACGACTGGCTCGACCGCCTCGCATTCCACGCCCGCCGCGAGCCCGGCGTCGGCGTCGTCGCGCCGTTCGCCAACCGCGGCGGCACTGCGGGCTACCCGCGGCAGGACGGCACCAATCCGCTGCCCGGTCCCGCGGCGCTGGCGGTGCAGGACGCGCTGTTCGCGCGGGCCAACAAGGCGCGCAGCGTCGCGCTCCCGATCGTGTCCGGGCCGTGCCTCTACGTTAGGCGCGAGTGCCTCGACGCCGTCGGCGGCTTCGAGGCGGCGCCGCTGTCCACCGACTGGGGCGTCGAGGTCGATTTCTGCCTGCGCGCCGGCGCTGTCGGCTTCCATCACTACCTGGCCGGCGACGTGTTCGTCGGCCATGCCGGGCACGCGTCGTTCGGCGCGGAGGCCGATGCGCTGGCCGCGCTCAGCAACGAGGCGTTGGCGACGCTCTACCCGGGCTACCCGGTCCAGCGGATCGCGATGCGCGACCGTGCCTACGGACGGACCTTCGCCCGCCGCGTCGACCTGCTGCGGCTCGCGGAGTGGCCGCGGCCGCTGGTCGTGTTCGTCGCCCACGGCTGGGGCGGCGGCATCCGCCGCCACATGAACGACCTCGCGCGGCTTGCCCGCGACCGGGCCGAGGTGCTGCTCATCGAGCCCGCGGCCGACGACACCGTGCGGCTGTACTGGCCGCGCGCCGACGAGGAATTCGCCGCGTACTTCACGCTGCCGGGCGAGCTCGCCGCGCTCGCGGCGCTGCTGCGCTCGCTCGGCGTGGCACGGCTCCACTACCATCACGTGCACCTGCTGCCGCGGGCGATCCTCGACCTGCCGGCCGCCGCCGGCCTGCCCTACGACTGCACGCTGCACGACTACTATCCGATCTGCCCGCAATACCATCTCGTCACCGTCGAGGGCCGGTACTGCGGCGAGCCAGCGACGGCTGGCTGCGATGCCTGCATCGCGCAGCGGCCCAACCGGTGGCACCTGGACATCGCGGCGTGGCGCCGGGCGTTCCAGCCTTTCCTCGCCGCGGCCGGCCGCGTGATCGCGCCGTCGGACGACGTCGCCCGGCGCGTACGGCGTTATTTCCCCGACCGCGCGATCGACGTGTGGCCGCACCCGGAACCGGTGCTGCCGGCGCCGGCGCCCACCGCCCGCGTGGTCATCCTCGGCAACCTGTCGCCCGAGAAAGGCCTGCGCGTCGCCGCCGCCTGCGCGCAGGACGCCAAGCTGCGCGACCTGCCGCTGACCTTCCGCGTGCTGGGGTCGACGACCGAAGCGGTGCCGCAGTCGCCCGAGATGCCGCTGTCGATCTTCGGCCAATATGCCGATGCGCAACTGCCGCAACTCCTTGCCGCCGAAAAGCCCGACGTGATTTTCTTCCCGGCGCAGGTGCCCGAGACCTACTCGTACACGCTGTCGGTCGCGCTCGCGTCGGGCGCGCCGATCGTCGCGTCGTCGCTGGGGGCCCTGGCCGAGCGGCTGTCCGGCCGCGCGAATTCGGCGACCGTGCCGTGGAACGCGCTGCCGGCCGAATGGAACGCGGCGCTGCTGCGGGCCGCCGGCATCCGTGTGGCCGCTCTCGCGCCGGCGGCGGTGACCCCATGATGGATCCCACCCGCTATCTCGACCGGTACCTCGCGCCGCAGGACGCCGCGTCGCAGCCTCGCCCGGGCCCGGTCGACGTGCCGGACCTCGATCCGCACCACTTCTATCCGGAGCCCGCGCACGAGGTCGAGACGCCCGACCTCACGCTGGCGCAGCTCTACACGGCCGGCGTCGAGTGCGGGCATGTCGAGGCGCGCGCGGAACTGAAGCGGCGGGTGGCGGTGGTGGCCGGTCACATCGAGCGGCGCGTCGCCGTGGTCACCGGCGCGCTGGCCCACCGGATCGGCGAGCTCGAGCAGTACCGGGCGCTCGCCGACCAGGCCTCGGCCGACCGCGACCGCCTGCGCACGCTCGCCGACCAGGTGGTGGCCGACCGCGACCACCTCGCGCAGGACCTGCAGGCGGCGCAGCAGCAGTACCTGGTCGCGCAGGTGAAGGTCGGCGAGACCCAGAGCGAGGTCGGCCGCATCCGCGGCGAGGTCGGCCAGATCATGCTCGAGGTCGGCCGCATGCAGGCGACCTTCGGCACCATCGACAACGCCGCCAGCGGCCTCGAGGCGACCGTCGAGCGGCTGCAGAACCAGATCGAATGGATGCAGATCGAGGTCGGGCAGGTGCAGGCCGACGCGACGCGGATGCAGTCCGAGGCCACGCTGATGCAGGCGCACGCGGCGAGCGTCCAGGACCAGCTGGCCCAGGTGCGGGTCGGGGCCGAGCAGATGCAGGCGAACGCGGCGTACTACGAAGGCGCGCTGGCGGCGGCGCGGGCGCGCATCGACGAGCTCGAGTCGTCGACCATGTGGCGGATGACGGCGCCGCTGCGGCGGCTGGGGCATCGCGTCAAGATCCTGCTCGCCCGCTGGCGCGCGGCGCTGACAGGCGCCCGCCGCGTCCCGCGCCAGGCGGGGCTCGCGCTCTCCATCCTGCGCACCGAGGGACCGACGGCGCTCGCGCAGCGGGTGCGGCAGAAGTACGCGCCGCGCCGGCGGTTCCGCCCGACGGCGCCGCCGCCGGCCGCCGCCGTGCTCCCCGCCCCGGCGGCAGGCGATCCGCCGCCGGTATTCGCGCCGCTCGCCTTTGCCTCCGCCGAGGGCGACCGGCCGCGGGTGTCGATCATCGTCCCGGTGTACGGCAAGGCCGTGCTGACTTACAACTGCCTCGCGAGCGTCCTCGAGCACACCCGGCCCGGAACCTACGAGGTGCTGGTGCAGGACGACGCCGGGCCGGAGCCCATCGCGGAGCTCCTTTCCGCCGTGACCGGCGTGCGCTTCGAGCGCAATCCGGAGAACCTCGGCTTCATCGGCAACTGCAACCGCGGCGCCCAGCGCTCGCGCGGCGAGATCGTGCTGTTCCTCAACAACGACACGCTGGTCCTGCCCGGCTGGCTCGATGCGATGCTGGCGGTGTTCGACGCCCACGCCGATGCGGGCCTGGTCGGCGCCAAGCTCGTGTATCCGGACGGGCGGCTGCAGGAGGCGGGCGGCATCGTCTGGCGCGACGGCTCGGCCTGGAACTACGGCCGCGACGACGACGCCGACAAGCCCGAGTACAACTACGTGCGCCAGGTCGACTACTGTTCCGGCGCGTGCATCGCGATTCCGGCGGCGCTGTTCCGCGAGCTGGGCGGGTTCGACGCGCGCTACGCGCCGGCCTATTACGAGGACACGGATCTCGCGTTCGCGGTCCGGGCCGCGCGGCGCAAGGTGTTCTACCAGCCGCTGGCGCGCGTCGTCCATCTCGAGGGCCAGACCCAGGGCACCGACGCTTCGGGCGGCGTGAAGCGCCACCAGGTCGTCAACCAGGCGACGTTCGCGAAGCGCTGGGCCACCGTGCTGGCGGGTCACCGCGCGAACGGCATTCACCCGGAAATCGAGCGCGACCGCTGGGCGCAGCGCCGGGTGCTGGTGATCGAGGCCTGCATGCTGACGCCCGACCAGGACTCGGGCTCGGTGCGGATGCAATCGCTGCTCGAAGTGCTGACCGACATGCAGTGCAAGGTCACGTTCGTCGCCGACAACCTCGAGTACCGCGAGCCCTACGTCGGCGCGCTGCAGCAGCGCGGCATCGAGGTGCTGTTCCATCCCTACGTCACGTCGATGGCCGATCTCCTGGCCGCGCGCGGCCCCGAGTTCGACGTCGTCATCATCGCGCGCCACTACATCGCCGCGAAGCACCTCGACGCCGTGCGACGCTTCGCGCCGCGCGCGCTCGTGGTGTTCGATACCGTCGACCTGCACTTCCTGCGCGAGGAGCGTCTGGCCGAGCTAGAGGGCAGCGCGGTGGGCCGGGCGGCGGCGCGCGCCAAGCGCGAGGAGGAGCTGTCGATGATCCGCAAGTCCGACGTCACGCTGGTCGTGTCGCCGGTCGAGCAGAAGCTGCTGCACGAGCTTCTGCCCGGATCGCGGGTGATGATCCTGTCCAACATCCACGAGCCGATCGCCGGCGGGCGGCCGTTCGCCGAGCGCGAGGGACTCGTGTTCATCGGCGGCTTCCAGCATCCGCCCAACGTCGACGCCGTGCTCTGGTACGCGCAGGAGATCCTGCCGCGCGTGCGCGAGCGGCTGCCCGGCGTCAAGACCTACATCGTCGGCAGCAAGACGCCGGCGACGATCAAGGCGCTCGCCGCCGACGACCTCGTCATCACCGGCTTCGTGCCCGACGTGACGCCCTACTTCACCGGCTGTCGCGTCTCCATCGCGCCGCTGCGCTACGGCGCGGGGGTCAAGGGCAAGGTCAACCTGGCGATGAGCCACGGCCTGCCGGTGGTGGCCACCGGCGCGTCGGTCGAGGGCATGCACCTGCGGCCCGGCGACGACGTGCTGGTCGCCGACGATCCGAAGGGCTTTGCCGACGCGATCGTGCAGCTCTACAACGACGAGCTGCTGTGGCGCAAGCTGTCCGCGGGCGGCGTAGAGAACATCCGCCGGCACTTCTCGCGCGACGTCGCGCGCGGCGCGCTGACGCGGCTCATCGCGCGCGCCGGCGGCAACGGCATTTCCAAGGCGGCGTAGGCCGGGCGCGGCCCGCGCCGCGCTATCCCCGGCGGCGGAAGATGAGGTCGCGCACGCCGTGGCCGAGCTTCAGCCCGCGCGCCTCGAACTTCGTCAGCGGCCGGTAGCCGGGCCGCGGCGCGAAGCCGTCGGCCGTGTTCTCGAGCAGCGGCTCCGCCGCGAACGTTTCCAGGATCGCGTCCGCATACTCGACCCAGTCGGTGGCCGCGTGCAGGTAGCCGCCCGGCGTGAGCCGCAGCGCGAGTCCGTGCACGAAGGCCGGCTGCAGCAGCCGCCGCTTGTGATGGCGCTTCTTCGGCCAGGGGTCGGGGAAGAAGACGTGGATGCCCGCGAGCGAGCCCGGCGCGATCATCGTCGCCACCACCTCGACGGCGTCGTGCTGGACGATGCGCACGTTGGCGAGGTCCTGTTCCGCGACCTGCTTCAGCAGGCTGCCCACGCCGGGCCCGTGGACCTCGACGCCGATGAAGTCGACGGCAGGCATGGCCGCGGCGATCCGCGCCGTCGTCTCGCCCATCCCGCAGCCGATCTCGAGCACGCGCGGCGCGGTGCGGCCGAACACTCGGTCGAGGTCGGGCGGCGTCGCCGCGTACGGCAGGCAAAGTCGCGGCGCCAGCGTGTCGAGCGCCCGCTGCTGCGCCGGCGACATGCGTCCCTGCCGCAGCACGAAGCTCCGGATGGGCCGCGGATGGGCCGCCGACGACAGCGGCTCTCCGGCGTCGCGATCGGGCGCCCCGGCACCGGGTGCGGAGGCGTTCATGGCGCGGGCGTGCGCAGCCAGCCGGCGTCGGACAGGCGGCGCTCGAGCACGGTCGGCTTGTCGCGGCCGGCGACCGTGTATTCGACCACCAGCGTGTCGTCGCCCTTCCACGTCACCGCCGCGTCCGCCCAGCCTTCCTTCGGCTTCCACGCGGCTTCCTTGCGCACGCCATCGCGCCCCACGCGCCAGACCGCGAGTTCGTTGACGCAGCGCGTCGCGCAGAAATCGGCGGTCGCGAGCCGCTGGCGGTCGGGCGACAGGCGGGGCTCCGCCGGCAACTCGAACTTGCGGCCGTTCGCGCGCTGCAGCAGCGTGAACGAGACCGCGTCGCCGTCGGTCGTGTACAGCAGCACCGCGTTGATCGCGTCGAGGTAGTCCCACAGGCTGTACGAGCGGCCGCCGTTGCTCGCCTCGGTATCGGCGAAGGTCGCGACCCCCGCCGGGTACAGCGAGATCCTGAGCGTGCCGCCGTCGCGGGTCGCGAGATTGGGCAGGCGTTTGAGTTGCGTTTCCTCGACCAGCTGCCCGCAGTGCGCGGGGCCTTCCGCCTGCGCGCAGAGCGCGGTGATCTCGTCGCCGGACAGCGGTACCGCGGCTGCCGGCGCCAGGGCTGCCGCCGTCGCGAGGGCCAGCAGGATGACGCCGGCGCGTTGGCGCGGACGCGGCGATCGGCCGGCCATCGGGCTCAGCCGATCATGCCGCCGGTCGGCGAACTGGGCGACGCCGCGTACAGCTTGCGCGGCATCCGGCCGGCGAGGTACGCCTCGCGTCCCGCTTCGACCGCGAGCCGCATCGCCCGCGCCATCCGCACCGGTTCCTTCGCCAGCGCGATCGCCGTGTTCATCAGCACGCCGGCGCAGCCCAGCTCCATCGCGATCGCGGCGTCGGACGCGGTGCCCACCCCCGCGTCGACCAGCACCGGCACCTTCGCCTCGCCGATGATGAGCTTGAGGTTCCACGGGTTGAGGATGCCCATGCCCGAGCCGATCAGCGACGCGAGCGGCATGATCGCGACGCAGCCGATGGCCTCCAGTTCGCGGGCGATGATGGGGTCGTCCGATGTGTAGACCATCACGTCGAAGCCGTCCTTGACCAGCACTTCGGCGGCCTTCAGCGTCTCGCGCACGTTGGGGAACAGCGTCTCCTTGTCGCCCAGCACCTCGAGCTTGACCAATGTGTGGCCGTCGAGCAGCTCGCGCGCGAGCCGAAGCGTGCGCACGGCGTCGTCGGCGCTGTAGCAGCCGGCGGTGTTCGGCAGGTACGTGAATTCCGACGGCGGCAGCGCGTCGAGCAGCGACGGCGCGCCCGCGTCCTGCCCGATGTTCGTCCGCCGGATCGCGACGGTCACGATCTCGGCCCCGGAGGCAACGACCGCTTCGCGGGTCTCGGCGAAATCGCGGTACTTGCCGGTGCCGACCAGGAGCCGCGAGCCATAGGCGCGGCCGGCGATCACCAGCGGATCACCGGTCGTCGGGGCGGGTGCGTGCGGAGCGTTCATCGGCAGGTCCTCGAAGGGGGGGCGCTCAACCGCCGCCGACGGCGGCGATGATCTCGAGCCGGTCGCCCGGCGCGAGGGGCGAATCGTCGTAGCGGCTCTTCGGCACGATCTCGCCGTTCTTCTCGACCGCGATGCGCTTGCCTTCCAGCGCCAGTTCGCGGACCAGGTCGCGGACGGTGGCGTGCGCGTCGCGACAGACGTGGGGCGTGCCGTTGACGACGATCGGGAGCATGGCGCTCTGGTGCGGGAGTGGACGACGATTTTAACACGTAGGCCCGGCGCGTCCGGCGGACGGCGCCGCTACGGCGCGGTCGCCTTGCGCCGGGCCGGATGGTGTCCTCCTCGATCACGTTGACCTCGACCACGCCCACCTGCGGCAGCCGCTTGCCGCGCATCGTCCGTTCCAGCGCGGCGTCGGCGGGGTTGCCGGCTGCCGGGAATACGGCGCCGCGATAGTCCGGGTTGGCGTCGAACACGAGGCGCGAGCCGCGCTTCCACTCGCGCAGCCGGTAGGGACCGGTGCCCACGGGCCGCGTGCGGATATCGCCGCCTGCCGCAGCCACGACCTCGCGCGCGACGGCGCCGACCACGATGAAGCCGTTGATGATCGGGAAGTCGGCCTCGGTGAGGGTGATCCGCAGCGTGTAGCGGTCGAGCGTGCGCAGGCCCTCGATCGGCGCGTCGTAGTCGAACTTGCCGCCGCGCTTCCTGGCGGCGTCGGCGACTGCGCGCGCGCCGACGACGAGGTCGGTGACGATCGGCGCGCCGCCGCGGCGCAGGTTGGGATCGAGTCAGCGCTTCAGCGAGTACACGCAGTCGGCGGCCACCGGTTCGCGGCGCTTGCCGCCGAACGCGGGGTCGTCGACGAAGTGGATGCCCGGCTGCACGCGGATCGTCCACGTCCTGCCGTCGGCGGAGATCGCGGGCAGCGCGGCCGCAGTCACCGGCGACAGCTGCGCGGGCATCGCGAGGTAGTCCCACTCGTAGAGCCCCTCGAACAGCGCGCGCAGGACCTCGAACGACGGATCGTCGGTGTACTGGTGCGGGTCGAGCGGCTCGATGTCGGGCGAGGCGACGCGCAGGATCTTGTCCGGATCGGCGGTGCCGGCACTCGCCGCGCCGGCGAGTGCGATGCCTGCCGCGACGACGAGCAGCGCGAGGCGGTGGCGCGCGCGATTCGGGTGCCCGGACATCGGATCCGTCGCGCGCGGGGGCGCGGTCAGGCGAGGGGTTTCGACATCGGCACGAAGGCGATCGTCGCGCCGCCCGGCAGCGGGTACTCGACACGGGTGTCGCCGACGTAGCCGAACGCGCGGTAGAGCCGCTGGCCCGGCAACGTCGCGAGCAGTTCCGCGGCCCGGAAGCCGTGGGCGCGGGCCTCGGCCTCGCAGCGCGCGAGCAGCATGCGCCCGATGCCGCGGCGGGCGAAGTCCGGGTGGACGAAGAACGCGCGGATCCGGGCGCTGTCGCGGGCGGGGTCGAGCAGGCCCGATTGCCGCCCGGGGTGCGCGTCGCCGCCGAAGAGCGTCTGGCGCCGGCTCCATCCGCCGCAGCCGACGATCCTGCCCGCGGCCTCGACCGCGTAGTAGGTGCCGTCGCGGATCAGCTCCGAGTCCACACCCCAGGCCGTGCCGATCGCGGCCTCGATTTGCACGGTGGTGTAGTCGTCGCGCGCGAGGCCGCGCGACGAGTCGGCGATCAATTGTGCGAGCACCGGCGCGTCGGCCGGTCGCGCCTCGCGCAGCGTCAGCGGCGCGGCGGTCGTCACGGACGGCGCCCGGTCGCGGCGGAGCCCCGCAAGGTCAGTCTGCCAACGCTCATCGGACGGAACTCCGGCGGGACGGGCGGACGCCGTCTTTCGCGCATCTTACCGGCGAACGTCCGCGGAGGGGGTCAGGGCATGCCCGCGCCGACCGTCGCGCGGATGGGGAGGCCGGCCGGGTCGAAGTCGTCGAGGCAGAACACGTTGACGCCGTAGTGGTCGGGCGCCATCCGCTTCCGGTGGAACGGATAGATGCCGCAGGTCGCGCAGAAGTAGTGCTTCGCGACGTGCGTGTGGAACTGGTAGAGCGTCAGCCGATCCTCGCCCCGCAGCAGCCGGAATGCGGTCGCCGGCACCTTCACCATCAGCGCGTTCCTGCGCCGGCAGATCGAGCAGTCGCAGGTGGTGAGCTCGGGGAAATCGGTGTCGATCTCGAAGCCGACGGCGCCGCAGTGGCAGCTGCCGCGGTACGTGCGCATCGCGCGGTTGGGAAGCGGCGTGTCCATGGGTCCGGGTGGCGAGGTTGCGGGCGGAAGGATCAGGGAGCAGCCGCGGGCGTTGGCGGCCCCTTGAGCTCGACGGTGTTGCGCTCGGGATCGAGGCAGTAGATCGACGGGCCCTCGCCTTCGGCGCCGTAGCGCAGGCCGGTGCTTCCGGCCTCGACGCCGAAAGCGGCGAGATGCGCGCGGATCGCCGTCTCGTCCCAGGGCTCGATCCGCAGGCAGAAGTGGTCGAGGTTGCGGCCCTCGCGCCCGGGGGCGGCGCCGCCCGCCTGCCTGAGCTTGCCGGCGACCGGGACGAGGTCGATCAGCGCGCGGCCGGCGCGCAGCTGCACGAGCCCCAGTTCGTCGCGCCGGCGCAGGACCGTGCAGCCCAGCACGTCGCAGTAGAACGCGATCATCGCGTCGAGGTCGACGACGCGCAGTACGAGGTGGTCGATGTCGCGGATCGTGATCATGGCGGCGCTCGCTGCGGTTGCGCGCCCGGGCGCGGCCGGCTGGCCGCGCCGTCGCGACGCGTCATTGTCGCCGGTTTTGGGCAATCGTTGCCGGCGGTCAGCGCACCGCGGCCCACAGCATCGTCGCGCCGGAGGCGAACATCAGCCCGTCCATCAGCAGCCGGAAGCGCCCCGGATCGAGGCGCACGACGAAGCGCTTGGCGACGAACGCGCCCGCCATCAGCGACGACCCGGAGATGAGACCCTTGGCGATGATGTCCGCCGGCAGCGCGCCGAAGCTGCGGAAGACGGCGGCCTTGCTCGCGTAGACGGCAAGCGAGCTCGCCGCCTCGGTGGCGAGGAACGCGCCCTTGACGAGGCCGTAGGCGAGGAAGATGGGGACGGTGATGGGGCCGGTCGACACCACGATGCCCGTCAGGTAGCCGACGACGAGGCCGGCCGCAGCGAGCTGCCACAACCCGAGCTTCATGTCGTGCGCGGCCAGCCACCGGCGCAGCGGGATCATCGCGATGAAGAACGCGCCAAGCGCCCCCTCGACCAGTTGCGGCGGCAGCGCGAGCAGCGTCCGCGCGCCCAGCGCCGCGCCCGGGATGCCGGTCACCGCGTAGGCGGCGCACGCCCGCCAGTCGACGTCGCGCCACCACGCCAGGATGCGGGAGAAGTTCGCCATGATCGCGGCGACGGCCATGATCGGCACGGCCTCGCGCGGGCCGAACACGACCACCAGCACCGGCATCAGCATGATCGACGCGCCGAAGCCGACGATCCCCGACAGCGTGCCGGCGACGAGCCCGACGCAGGAGAGCAGCAGGATGTCCATGCCTATGGGTTCCGGCCGTCGCGCGGCGCCACCCCCTTGCGGGCGGCGTCCGGGCGGCGCCTCAGAGGGTGGCGACCGGCTCGCAGCGGACGTCGGTCTTCACCGAATTGGCGATGAAGCATTCCGCATGCGCCTTGTGGTGCATCGCGTCGATCTCGGCGGGCGACGGCAGCCGGTCGCCGCTCCACGTGACGCGCGGGCGCAGCGTGACCACCGTCATCGCCAGCCTGCCGTCGGCGTTCGCCGCGAGCAGCCCTTCCGCGGCATCGACGTAGCTGTCGACGCAGAAGCGGCGCCGGGCCGCGATCGCCAGGAACCACAGCATGTGGCACGACGACAGCGAGGCGACGAACGCTTCTTCCGGGTCCACCGCCTGCGGGTCGGACCAGGGCAGCGGCACGACGTGCGGCGACGACGATCCGGCGACCTCGATGCCGCCGTCGAACGTCAGCGTGTGCCGGCGGCTGTAGCGATCGTCGGTGAAGCGCGCGTCGCCGCGCTGCCAGGCGACCGTGACGGTGTAGACGGACATGCGGGTGCTCCCGGGGGCAGACGATTCAGGGCGCCGTCAGCGCGGCGGCCGTCGCGCACTGCCGGCAGAGGCAGGCGACGTTGCGCTGCGCCGCGGGAATGCGGGCGAGCACCGCCGGGTCGATCGCGACGTCGCGGCACCAGCACGGTGCGTCGAGGCTGCCGGTCGCCGCGGGCGCGCAACCGTTGGGGCCGTCGCAGAGCGGGCAGGCCGTGTTCGGCAGCGCACGGGTCTGGGCGAGGGAGTGCATGGTCGAAGCCTCGGGGCGAGTCGCGGCAGCGCGCGGCGCGTGCGGGACGCACCGCGGGAACGGGAGAGTCGCACGTTCGCGGCGGTTCGCCAAGGGTGCGGGCCGCGCGGCGCCGGCCGCGTGTTGCGGCGCACACCGCCGAAACGTCCCGCGACAGTTCCGCCGGCGTCGCCCGCCGCCACCCGGCATCGGACGGGGTCCCCCGCCAACCGCCGCCCGCCCGGCTGTTGATAGCTCGTTAAAAAAGAAAATAACCTATATCCTTGCCGGGTTTTCCGCACCGGGGATGGGCATCGTGTCGATGGTCGAGATTGCGCTGAAGCGCCCGTACACGTTCATCGTGATGGCGATGCTGATCGTGCTCGCGACGCCGTTCGCGCTGCTCAGCATGGCGACCGACATCTTTCCCGAGATCAACATCCCGGTCGTCAGCGTCATCTGGAACTACAACGGGCTGCCGGCGCAGGAGATGGGCCAGCGCGTCGCCGGCCAGACCGAGCGCGGGCTCACGACGACGGTCGGCGACATCGAGCACATCGAGTCGCAGTCGCTCGCCGGCATCACGATCATCAAGGTGTTCTTCCAGCCGACGGCGAACATCCAGACGGCGATCGCGCAGGTGGTCGCGTCGGTGCAGACGCAGGTGCGCCAGCTCCCGCCCGGGATCACGCCGCCGCTGGTGATCAAGTATTCAGCATCGAGCATCCCGGTCGTGCAGCTGGGGCTCGCCAGCGCGACGCGGCCCGAGCAGTCGCTGTTCGACGCCGCGGTCAACGTGCTGCGGCCGCAGCTGATCACGATCCCCGGCGTCGCGGTGCCGTTCCCCTACGGCGGCAAGAACCGGCTGATCTCGGTCGACCTCGACACCCAGGCGCTGCAGGCGCGCGGCCTTGCGCCGGCCGACGTCATCAACGCGATCAACACGCAGAACCTGATCCTTCCGTCCGGCACCGCGAAGTTCGGCGAGACGGAGTACACGGTGCGGATGAACGGCTCGCCCGACGCGATCAGCGGGCTGGGCGACCTGCCGGTGCGCACGGTCAACGGCGCCACCACCTACGTGCGCGACGTCGCCAACGTCCGCGACGGCTTCTCGCCGCAGATCAACATCGTCCGCCAGGACGGCGCGCGCGGCGTGCTGCTGTCGGTGCTGAAGAACGGCGGCGCGTCGACGCTCGACATCGTGGCCAACCTGCGCGCGCTGCTGCCGCGCGTGGCGCAGACGCTGCCCGAAGACATCAGGATCACGCCGCTCTTCGACCAGTCGCTGTTCGTCAAGGCGGCGATCAAGGGCGTGGTCGCCGAGGCGCTGATCGCCGCCGTGCTGACGGCCGCGATGGTGCTGCTGTTCCTCGGCAACTGGCGCAGCACGCTGATCATCGCGCTGACGATCCCGCTGTCCGTCCTCGCCTCGATCCTGATGCTGCACGTCGCGGGCGAGACGCTCAACCTGATGACGCTGGGCGGGCTGGCGCTCTCGATCGGCATCCTCGTCGACCAGTCGATCGTGACCATCGAGAACATCGAGCGGCACCTGCACGCCGGCACCGAGCTGAAGCAGGCGATCCTCGTCGGCGCCGGCGAGATCGGCGTGCCGGTGTTCGTGTCCACGCTTTGCATCTGCATCGTCTTCGTGCCGATGTTCTTCCTGTCGGGCGTCGCGCGCTACCTGTTCGTGCCGATGGCGCTGGCCGTGGTGTTCGCGATGTGCGCGTCTTACGTCCTGTCGCGCACGCTGGTGCCCACGCTGGTGATGCTGCTGATGGGCGGCGTGCACGAGGCGCGGGCCGAGGGCAAGCCGGGCCTGCTGCAGCGGCTCTACAAGGCCTTCGACCAGCAGTTCGAGCGCGTCCGCCGGGCGTACACGCTGACGCTGTCGGTGATGCTGGCGCGCCAGCGCACGTTCACGGCGGTCTTCATGGGCTTCTGCCTCGTGTCGTGCGCGCTGTTCCCGTTCCTCGGCCGCGACTTCTTCCCGAGCGTCGACGCCGGGCAGATCCGCCTGCACATGCGCGCGCCGACCGGCACGCGGATCGAGGAGACCGCGCGCATCGCCGACGCGGTCGAGGCGGCGATCCGCGAGATCGTGCCGCCGGACCAGCTGGAAACCATCCTCGACAACCTGGGCATCCCCAACAGCGGGATCAACCTCTCCTACAGCAACGCCGGCACGATCGGCACGCTCGACGGCGAGATCCAGATGTCGCTGCGCGAGGGCCATCGGCCGACCGAGGAGTTCGTCACCGCGCTGCGCGCCGAGTTGCCGAAGCGCTTTCCCGGCGTGGAGTTCTTCTTCCAGCCGGCCGACATCGTCACCCAGATCCTGAACTTCGGCCTGCCCGCGGCGATCGACGTGCAGTTCACGGGCTCGGACGTGTTCGGCAACGCGGCGCTCGCCGCCGAGCTCACCAAGGCGATCCGGAAGATCCCGGGCGCCGTCGACGCCCACGTCCACCAGCGGATGGACGGCCCGATCCTCGACCTGCAGATGGATCGCTCGCGCCTGCAGCAGTTCGGGCTCACGGCGTTCAACGTCGGCCAGAACGTGCTGGTGTCGCTGTCCGGCAGCTCGCAGACGGCGCCCGCGTTCTGGCTCAATCCGGCCAACGGCGTCGTCTACAACGTCGCGGTGCAGACGCCGCAGTACAACGTGAACTCGCTCGACGCGCTGCTCAACATGCCGGTCGCGGCGACGGGGGCGGCCGCCGGCAACGCTCCGCAGCTCCTCGGCAACCTGGTCGAGGTGAAGCCCGGGCGCCAGCTCGCCGTCGCCTCGCGCTACAACATCTCGCCGTCGATCGACCTCTACGTCAGCGTGCAGGGCACCGACCTCGCCAGCGTCGCGGGGAAGGTGCAGGCGCTGGTCGACGAGCTTCGCCCGCGGCTGCCGCGCGGCAGCCAGGTGACGATGCGCGGCCAGGTGCAGACGATGCAGTCGTCGTTCCTGGGCCTCACGGTCGGCCTCGCGATGGCGATCGTGCTGGTCTACCTGCTCGTCGTGGTCAACTTCCAGTCGTGGATCGACGCCGCGATCATCGTCGCCGCGCTGCCCGCGGCGCTGGCGGGCATCGCGTGGATGCTGTTCATCACCGGCACCACGCTGTCGGTGCCGGCGCTGACCGGCGCGATCATGACGATGGGGGTGGCCACCGCCAACAGCATCCTGGTCGTCGCGTTCGCGCGGCAGCGGCAGGAGGAGGGCATCACCGCGCTGTCGGCCGCGCTCGAGGCGGGCGCCACGCGCATCCGGCCGGTGCTGATGACCGCGCTGGCGATGATCATCGGCATGATCCCGATGGCGCTGGGCCTGGGCGAGGGCGCCGAGCAGAACGCGCCGCTCGGCCGCGCGGTGATCGGCGGGCTGGTGTTCGCCACCGTGTCGACGCTGTTCTTCGTCCCCGTCGTCTACGCCGGCATCCATCGCCGCCTCGAGCGGCGCGCCGCCGCGCGGGCCGGCATTTCGGACGCGCCGCACGGCGCGTCCCCGCAGGAGGCAGCAAGCAATGTCTGAAGAACGACACGCGCCGCTGGTGATCCATCCGCTCGAGGTGGACGACCCCGGCCAGTTGCACACGCGCGGCCAGATCGCCCGCCGCAGCAAGATCGTCGCCGCCGTCATCCTCGTGCTGCTGCTGCTCGGGGCGGCGCGCACCGTCGTGAGCCGCATGTCCAATGCGCAGGCGCTGGAAGCGGGCACCGCCGAGCGCGCAAAGGTGTACGTGAAGACCGCGCTGCCGAAGTCGAGCGACGCCGGCCAGACGCTGTCGCTCCCCGGCACGCTGCAGGGCTTCGTGCAGTCGCCGATCGCGGCGCGGGCGTCGGGCTACCTGCGGCGCTGGTACAAGGACATCGGCAGCCATGTCGCGAAGGGCGAGCTGCTGGCCGAGATCGAGACGCCGGAGATCGACCAGCAGCTGTCGCAGGCGATCGCCGCGCGGCAGCAGGCGGCGGCGAGCCTCGACCTCGCCCGCAGCACGGTCGACCGGTGGGAGAGCCTGCGCAAGAAGGACGCCGTCTCGCAGCAGGAACTCGACGAGCGCAGGAGCGGCTACGCGCAGGCGAACGCCAACCTGGCCGCCGCCGAGGCCAACGTCGAGCGGCTGCGGCAGCTCGAGGGCTTCAAGCGGATCGTCGCGCCGTTCGCCGGCGTGATCACCCGCCGCAACGTCGACACCGGCGACCTGATCGACGCCGGCAGCAGCGGCGGCCGCGCGCTGTTCCTGCTCGCGCAGACCGATCCGCTGCGCCTCTACGTCAGCGTGCCGCAGGCGTACTCGCAGCTGGTCAAGCCCGGGCAGAAGGTCGTGGTCACGCAGGCGGAGCTGCGCGGGCGCACGTTCGAGGGCGAAGTCGCGCGGACGGCGGCGTCGATCGACGCGACGACGCGCACGATGCAGGTCGAGATCGCGCTGCCCAATCACGACGGCGTGCTGCTGCCCGGCGCCTACGTGCAGGTGTCGCTGCCACTCGTCGCGAGCAAGTCGCTGTCGATTCCGGCCAACGCGCTGATGATCCGCGGCGAAGGCATCCGCGTGGCCGTGGTCGGTGCCGACGGCCGCGTCCACCTGAAGCCGGTCCGCATCGGCCGCAACTACGGCGAGGCGGTCGAGTTGCTCGACGGCGTCGCCGGTACCGACCCGCTGGTGCTGAACCCGTCCGATTCGCTGGCCGAGGGCGACGTCGTGTCGATCGCCGCCGCGACGCCGGCGGCCGCCGCCAAGGGCGCGAAGTGAGGGCACTGCCCGCGGCCCTCGTCGCGGCGGGCGTGGCGCTGCTCGCCGCCTGCACGGTCGGCCCGGACTACCGCCGGCCCGCGGTCGAGATGCCCGTCGCGTGGCAGATCGAGCCGCCGTGGCGCGAAGCCACGCCCGACGACGCCGCCGCCAAGGGGCCGTGGTGGCAGCGCTTCGGCGATCCGCAGTTGGACGCGCTGGAGAAGGAGGCGCTCGCGTCCAACCCCACGCTTGCCGCGGCCACCGCGCGGCTCGCGCAGGCGCGCGCGATCGTCGCGTCGACGTCGGCGGCGCAGATTCCCCAGGTCGGCGCCGCGTCGCGCCTCGGGCGCCAGAAGATCTCCGCCGACCGGCCGCGCACGAACTACTCGTCGGCCAACTTCTCCACGATCCAGAACGACTTCATCGCCGCGTTCAGCGTCAGCTACGAGGTCGACCTGTTCGGCCGCGTGCAGCGGACGGTCGAGGGCGCGCGCGCGTCGGCCGAGCAGTCGGCGGCGGACCTCGAGAACACGCGGCTGGTGCTGACGGCGGACCTCGCCGTCGCGTACTTCGCGCTGCGCCAGACGGACGTCGAGCTCGACGTGCTGGCGCGCTCCATCGCGCTGCAGCAGCGGGCGCTGGAGCTTGCCACCGCCCGGCACGACCTCGGCGCCGCATCGGGCCTCGACGTCGCGCAGCAGCAGGCGCTGCTCGACAGCACGCTGACGCAGGTCGACGTGCTGAAGAGGCAGCGCAGCCAGTTCGAGCACGCGATCGCCACGCTGATGGGCACGCCGGCGCCGCTGTTCGCGCTGGCGCCGGACGTGCGCCGCGCCGCGCCGCCGCCGGTGCCGCTGGGCGTGCCGTCTGACATCCTGCAGCGCCGGCCCGACGTCGCCGCCGCCGAGCGCGCGATGGCGGCGGCCAATGCCCAGATCGGCGTCGCCACCGCGGCGTTCTACCCCAGCATCACGCTGTCGCCGACGCTCGGCGTCGAGAGCGTCGCGATGTCGTCGCTGTTCAGCTACCCCAGCATGATCTGGGCGCTCGGCGTCTCGATCCTGCAGCCGGTGTTCGACGCCGGCCGCATCCAGGCCAACGTCGACTTCACGCGCGGCGGCTACGACGTCACCGTCGCCAACTACCGCCGCATCGTCCTTCTCGCCATGCAGGAGGCCGAGGACGGCATCACGGGTCTCGCGGCGCTCGACCGCGCCACGACCCAGGCGCAGGTCGCGATCGTCAGCACGAAGCGCGTGCTGCAGCTCGCGAACGACCGCTGGGAAGGCGGCGTGGCGACGTATCTCGACGTGATCACCGCCCAGCAGGGCCTGCTCAACAACGAGCGCCTCGCGGCGCAGTTGCAGGGGCAGCAGCTCCTGACGACGGTGTTCCTGATCAAGGCGCTGGGCGGCGACTGGGACGGCACGCCGAAGCTC
Source organism: Bordetella parapertussis (assembly GCA_943331295.2). Lineage (GTDB taxonomy): Bacteria > Pseudomonadota > Gammaproteobacteria > Burkholderiales > Casimicrobiaceae > CAIWHR01. Next base: position 65,172 of record CALQLA020000013.1, read on the forward strand.
GCCGCCGGGGCGCCGCAGCGCGCCAACTGAGCGGCTGAGGGGAAACTAAGGGGCAGCGGTGCCGCCCGGTGCGGCCGCGAGGTCGCGCCACATGTGCACCTTCGCCACGTAGCCGTCGTCCACGCTGACCGCGCGCGGCTCGAGCCCGAACGGGACGAAGCCGCAGCGCTCGTACAGCGCCTGCGCGGCATGGTTGCCTTCGGTGACGGTGAGCTGCACGAGGACGACGCCCGGCCGCGCGCGGGCGAGGTCGAGCACGGCGTGGACGAGGCCCGCGCCGAAGCCCGACTGGCGGTGCCCGGGCCGGACGTACATGCCAAACAGTGTCGCCTTGTGGCGGGCCTTCTCGCGCGTCTCGAAGGCGATGCCGGCGACACCGGCCAGGCCTGCGCCGGCGAACGCGCCGGTCACGATTTCGCGCGCATCGGCGGCCTCGGTGAGCCGCGCCTCCCACCACGCGGTCGGCAGCGCGGCGCGCTCGGCGGCGCTCGATGTGAACGCGTCGGGGTGCCGCGCGTAGGCCTCGAGCATCAGTTCGCGATAGGACGGGGCGTCGGCGGGGACGAGGCGGCGGATGGTCATGGAGTGTCCCGGAAGCCGCGGTGTTGCGCGCAGCGATCGGGCGTCATGCATCCGCCAGCGCCGTGACGTCGGCGGCGCACCACTCCCGCTCGTCGTCGGGAACGCGCGCATACAATCGCAGCGCGTGCTCGCGCGCCGCGGCGAACGCGAGGTCGTCGCCGGTCGCGCGGCGGGCGAGCGCCAGCACCGCGTAGCCGAAGAACTGCTCGAACGCCGGTGCATCGTTGCGCTCGCACACCGTGATGCAGTCCTGGGCGCTGTCCGCCGCCGCCGCCGGATTGCCCCCCGCCAGCAGGCAGTGCGCGAGCCGATGGTGCGCGCGCTCCTCCTCGAGCCAGGTGCCGGCCCGTCGCCAGTAACGCAGGCCGCCGCGCGCGGCGGCGACCATGCCGTCGGTCTCGGCCGCGTCGCGATCCGGCTTTTCCTGCAACGCGACGGCAAGGTTGTTGCCGGCGACCGCCAGCGCGCGCACCGCGGGCGATCCTGCCGGCAGAGCGTTGCCGGCGCCCGCGTCCGCCTCCCGGTAGGCGGCGATCGCGGCCGCGAATGCGCCGCGGCCGGCAAAGATCGAGGCGGCGCCTGCCAGCGCGGCGATCCGGTCGGCGTCGGTCAGTCCCCCGAGCGCCTGCGCGTCCCCGCCGGCGTAGCGCAGGGTGGCCGCGCCGCGCGCCAGCGCGCCTTTCGCTTCGGCGTCGCCGGCGGCCACCGGCAGGTCGCGCACGGCGGCGAGGAGCGCGATGCCCTCCTCCCATGCGCCCAGGTGCTCGCCGCAGACGTGGGTGACGAGGCGCGCGAACGGCGGGACCTGCGCCGCGGAAGCGATCAGCGGCAGCGCGGGGCGGAGGCGGTCGGCGACTTCCCGGGGACGGTCGCCGTGGTCGTTCCAGGCGGTCGCGATGAAGGTGTCGAAGGTCATGGGCGGGTCGGGGTTCGGTTGGCGGGATCGTGACGACAACGTGCGGGCAGGGTCAGCCCTGCCGTCGATAGAGGACATCGGGTTCCGACTCCGGCGCCGGGCTCACGCCGAAGGCGATCGCCGTGAACCCGTGCCGCTGGTAGAAAGCACGCGCGGCGGCGTTGCGGAAGAACGTGTACAGGCGCAGCTCGGCGGGAGAGGCGGCCTGCGCCGCGCGCAGCAGCGCGCTGCCGATGCCGCGCCGCTGGAACGGCGGGAACACCGCGAGCTGGCGAATCCACGGCGCCTCCAGCGCAACGAGGCCCTGAAGCTCGCCGTCGGCGTCGGCGACCCAGATGCGGGCGACCGGCACCACGTGGTCGCGGAAGAAGCGCCGCGCATCGTCCGGCGTGTGCTGTTGTTGCAGCGCGACGTACGGAAAGCTCTCCTGGTTCGTCTCGTGCCACGCCCGCACCAGGACGTCGAAGTCGCGGTCCTCGTACGGACGGATTTCGGCGTCGCCTGCGCTCATCGGGATCGGATCGGCAGGCGACCGCCGTCAGCGCGCGGCGGCGGCGTCGATCTGCGCGAGCGCCGCGCGAACGGCGTCGGCACTGCCGGGACGCACGAGGCGCGCGACTTCGCCGCCGTCGGCGAGGAAGACCAGCGTCGGCCACAGCTTGACGCGATACGAGCGTCCGAGCGGGCGCCCGCTGCCGTCGGCGACCTTGAGGTGGCGCACGCGCGGATGCGCCGCCAGCGCGGCGGCGACGAGCGGCGCCGCGGCGCGGCAATGGCCGCACCACGCGTCGCCGAATTCGAGCAGCACCGGGCCGGCGAGCGCGTCGATCTCGGCGCGGGTGGGCGCGGGCGATGCGGCGGCTGCAGTCGTTGCCATGTCGTTCCCGGCGGCTCCTGAACGGCGCGGTCAGCGCTCGTCGATCTGTACCAGTTTCATGCGTCCCGACGCGCCGCTCTTGACCACGACCTGCGACCTGCGGCACGCGAAGTGCGTCGCGACCAGCGCGATCAGCTCGGCGTTGGCCTTGCCGTCCACGGGCGGCGCCTTGACCTGCGCGAGCCACGTGCCGTCGTCCTGCGCTTCCAGCCCGGAAACGCGGGCGTTGGGCTTCACCTTGACGCGGATCACCTTCATGCCCCTGCCCCGGTCGCGACGGGGCCGGATCGGCTGCCCGCGGCGTTAGAGTAGCAGACGCCGGGGGTCACCGTTTCGCTGCCGCCCACGCGCGCAGCCGCGCGGCGAGCCACGGCGAAAGCGCCAGGAACGCGAGCCCGAACAGCATCAGCCCTCCGTGCGGGAGGTCGTAGTCGCTCAGGATCCGCTCCCACGATGCGTTCATCGCCCCGCGGCCGAGGCCGATCTCGAACGCGACGGTCAGCACCACCCACAGCAGCCCGACGCCGGTGCGCGCCCGCGTCGACCGGGCATTGAGCCACGGCGCGCACGCACAGGCGATCGCGAGGATCAGCGCCGACGCGATGAACACGCTGACCTGCCGCGCGCGAAAATCGCCGACCAGCGGTTGCAGCAGCAGCACCCGCAGCACGCCGTGCACCGATTCGACGGTGATGATCAGGAGCCAGACGGCGATCGCCCTGGCCCAGGGCATGCCGGACGGACGGGAGGCGTCGCGCGGCGCTTCAGCCATCGCCGCCGCCGCCGAAGTCGCCGCCGCCGCCGCCGCCGCCGCCGAAGTCGCCGTGGTCGCCGCCCAGCACGGCGGCCGGCGTGTGATGCAGGAACCGCCCGAACGCCTTGCGACAGAACCGGTCGTAGTGCTTCGTGTACAGGATGACCCCGTGCCAGAGGTCGTCGGCAACCTGCGAGGGCATCGCCACGAACCTGCGTCCGCCCTTGAGGTAGGCGAGGAAGAACTGCCGCAATGCGTGCGCGACGAGCTGGCAGTCCTTCTGCGACAGGCCCGGGCGCCGCTTCCGCAGTTGGGCGAAGAGGCCGACCGGCAGTTCGAACGACCGGATGTATGCCTCCCGCCGCAGCCCGAGGTGACGCTGCCACAGCCCGGCGAGGAGCGCCGCGAGAACCAGCGCGGCGATGGCAAGTGCGGCACTCATCGTCCCGCCTGTGCCGGCGGCCATTCGCGCCGCAGCAGGCCGTAGAAGTCGACGTCCTTGGTCTCGCCCTTCGCTTCCCAGCGTTCGCGCAGCCGGCCCTCGACGGTGAAGCCCAGCGTGGCCAGCAGCCGCCCCGAGCGCGCGTTGCGGACGTCGACCTGCGCCTCCAGCCGGCGCAGCCCGCCCGGGCCGAACGCGAAATCGACGAGCGCCGTCAGTGCTTCGCGCATGTAGCCCGCGCCCCAGTGCGCGCGGCCCAGCACGTAGCCGATCTCGGCGCGGGCGCTGCCTTCCTCGTAGCGGAACACAAGGCAGGCGCCGATCGCGACGTCGGTGTACCGGTCCGCGACGACGAGCTGCAGCGACGTGCCGGTGATCTCGGCTGCCTGCATTCGCGCCAGCCACGCCTCGCCGTCCGCCAGCGTCTGCCACGTCGCGTAGGGCAGGTACCGGGTGACCTCGTCACTGCCGTTCACCACCCGCAGCGCGGGCAGGTCGCGCGCCTCGACATGGCGCAGCACGAGGCGCGTCGAGACGATCGGGGCGGGGAGGATCAGCGGCATCGGGGTTCCACGCGATGTGTAGAGGGCATCATCCGTGCGCGATGCTGTGCCACCACAGGCGGCATTCGCGGCAGAGGCCGGCGGCGTCGAATTCTGCCCGCAGCACGCCGTCGAGCGTGAGGCGCGGCAGCGGATCGCCGGGTTTGCGCGCGAGCAGGTTCGTTCCGGTCGACGCCGCCCAGATCGCGAACAGCTCCTCCGACGCGACCCGGTAGGTGACGTGCCAGTGCGCGATCCCGCCCGTGGGCGTCGCGGCCATCACCTGGTACGAAAGGCGGACGTCTTCCTGCAGCTTGACGCGTTGCCAGTAGGCGGCCAGCTCGGCGTGGCCGCGCTGCACCGCGAACGGCGTGTTGTGGTACGCGCCGTCGGCCGTGAACAGGCGGCAGAAGCGCGCGTCGTCGCGCCCTTCCCATGCCGCCTTGTAGCCCTGCATGAAGGTGTCGATGTGCATTCCAGGCGCTCCTGCGATGCCGTCGCCCGGCGCGCGCCAGGCGAAGACGAGGGTGGTCGTGCCGTCGTCGTTGTCCCGGGTTCCGGCCGGGCGCATCCCGGCCTTCGCGAGCACCCGCTGCGAGGCCGTGTTGTCCGGGGCCGTCGTGGCGATGACCTCGGCGATGCCGTGCGTCGCGGCGCCCCAGGCCAGCATGCCCGCGACCGCCTCGGTCGCCAGGCCCCGGCCCCAGTGCGCGCGGCGCAGCGCGTACTTGATCTCGGCCGCGGGCTGCCCGCCGGGATGGACGATGCCGCAGAAGCCGATCACCTCGCCGGTCGCGCGCAGCACGAGCGCGGACATCCCGTACCCCCGCGTCGCGTAGTTGCGGTGCGTGACCGCGACCCACTCGACGCAGCCTTCGCGCGGCAGCGGCTCGCCGTCGCCGACCCAGCGCATGGCGCCGGCATCGCCGTACACGGCGTGCATCGCATCGACGTCGGCGGCGGACAGCCGGCGCACCGCGAGGCGCGGCGTCTCGAACAGCTGCGCGTCGCCGGTCATGTCCCGCGCCCCTGCGCTGCGCGGCATGTCGCGTGCATCCGGCCCGTTCCCGTCAGTCCGCCGAGTAGAACCACGCCATCCGGATCCGGCCGCCGACCACTTCGTAGACGGCCGCGACGTCGAGCGGCGTCTCGCGCACGCCGACGATGCGCTCGTGGTCGATCACCTTGTTGCCGAAGACCATCCGGTTGACGATCGTCGCGTTGAGGCCGGGCAGGTTGAAGCGCTGCGTCGCGTAGAACGCCGCGAGGGCCTCCTTGCCGGCGAACGCGGGTTCGGTGGCGGGCGGCCGGTAGATCCGGACGTCGTCGGCGTACTCCGCCAGGAAGCGCGCCAGGTCGCGGGCGTTGTAGGCCTCGAGTTGCCTCTGCACCACCGCTTCGGGAGTCATGGCGCGGCCCGGGCTCATTGGACTGCCGTCCTTCTCATGCCGAACAGGGCGCGTGGACCAGCCGCCGGGAGATCCACCACAGGTTCCCGTGCGGATCGCGGATGCCGCCCTGCCGGTCGCCGTACGGCATGTCGGCGACCGCCATCCCGACGGTCGCGCCTTCGGCCACGGCCTGCCGCATCGTCGCGTCCGCGATGACGGTGCGCGCAAGCACGCCGCCATAGCCCTGGCCGCGGAAGGCCGGCCGGACGTACAGCCGCTTCATCTCCGCCGTCGCCGCGTCGAGCCGGCGCAGCGCGACACAACAGGCCGGTTCGCCGTTCGAAAGCCCGAGGTAGAGCCGGCCGGACGGCGCCGCGTAGTCGCCGGGGAGCGCCGCGAGCTCGGTCGCGAAATTCTGGAAGCACAGGTCGACGTCGAGCGAGCGCTGGTGCTCGAGGAAGAGTTCGCGCACGCACGCGAGCGCGGGGCCTTCCTGCGCCGGGACGAGTTCGAGTGCCGGGCGGACGGTTCTGCCTGCGTGCTGCGCGCTCGGGTGTTCGCGCCCGGGACGGTCCGGCCCGCTCACGGGCGCACAGGCTCAGGGCCGCCGGTCGAAGGCGAGCTTGAGGCCGAGGCCCACCAGCACGGCGCCGCTCGACCGGTAGAGCCAGACCAGCACGTTCGGACGCGCGCGCAGCCAGCCCGACAGCATTCCCGCGAAGAATCCCACCGGCCCCTTGACCAGGAAGGTGAGCGCGGCGAACAGCAGCCCCAGCACGAACACCGCCAGCGTGGGGCGCGCGGCACCCGGGTGCACGAACTGCGGCAGGAAGGCGAAGTAGAACACCGCGATCTTCGGGTTGGAGATGTTGGACAGCGCGCCGTCGACGAACAACCGGCCGAGCGAGCGCTTCGAGGCCGTTGCCGCGACCAGCGCGCCGCCCTTCGAACGCAACAGGCCGATGCCGAGCCAGACGAGATAGGCGGCGCCGGCCAGCTTCAGCACCAGGAACAGCACGTCGGATGCGCGCAGGATCGCCCCGAGCCCCAGCGTGGCGAGGATCGTGTGGCCGACGAGGCCGACGCTGACGCCCGCCGCCGTGGCGACGCCCGCGCCGGCGCCCTGGGCGACGGAGCGCGACATCACGAGGATCATGTCCTGGCCCGGCGTGACGATCAGCACCAGCGACGCGACGGTGAACAGCAACCACGAGACTTCGAGCATCGGCCGCTCCCGGAGGGTTTGCGAGTTGTCCTGTCCGCCGGCAATCTTCTCATGCCGCGGTGATGGCGCGCAGCATCAGGATTTCGTCGGGCTCGACTTCGTACACGGCGTAAAGCGCCTGCGGCGCCGGCAGGCAGCCCAGCCGGTCCAGCAACCGGCGCGAGCGCAGGTTCCTCGCCTTCAGCACGGCGGACAGCGTCGTGACATCGTAGCTGGCGGCGAGCTCCGCGATCATCAATTGCACCGCCGACCTCGCGAGGCCCTGCCCCCAGTATCGGCTATTGAGTTCGTACGCGATGGCCGCGCGACGCGTCGGATGCACGGTCGCCTGCACGTACCCCGCCAGTGCCGACGACGGCAGCCGGATCACCCAGTTGAGCCACAATTCCGACCCGTCCGGCGACACCCGCTGCTCCAGCCGGGCATAGCGCGACCGCAGCCACTCGACCGACGGCGGCGGCGCGTTCTCGTGCTCGTAGATCGCCGGGTCGGCAAGCACCTCGAACATCGCCTGCGCGTGGGCCGCCACCTGCGGCTCGAGCCGGACGACGGCGTTCTCGAGGAGCCGCATGGGCGGCGCGGGGAGGTCGGCGACGACGCCCGCGCGACCAGGTGTCATCGCCTGCGCCCCGCCAGCGCGGCGATGGCGAGCGGCAGCGACACGACGACGCCCGCGCGCCGTCGCGTCATGGGGCGACCCCGGCGCGCGGCATGTCGTCGTAGTTCTCGCCGTCCGCGGCCCACGCGGGCAGTTCGTCGACGCCGTTGAAATTGAGCTCGATCATGAGCCCGTCCGGATCGCGGACGAACATCTGGAACAGCCGGACCGCCGGCAGGTACCGGTTGCGCGCAGGCACGCGGAGCGACCGCAGGTGCGCGGCGAAGGCATCGGGGTCGGTCGCGGTGAACGCGATGTGGTCGACGACACCGCTGTTGTCGGTGGCGGCGCGCGGCGTGGTGCCGAGGTAGTAGAGCTCCGAGTTCGGGATGCCGTGCGGGCCCATGTGAACCTGGATCCGTCCGCCGACGCCGAGCCAGTAGCCGGGAAACGGGAAGCCCGGCCGCGGCATCTCCTCGAAGCCCAACACCTCGCAATAGAAGCGCCGGGACCGTTCGAGGTCGTTGGCGCGGACGAAATAGTGGTTGAGCTCGGTCAGGGGCATGGCGGCTCCGGGTCGATGTCGACGTAAGCGTCCGGTCGAAACCGCGGCGTGCAGACGGCGAGGAAGACGAGGTCCCGGTCGCCGATGCTGGCGATGCGCTGGCGGCAGCCCGGGGGGATGAGCACGACGTCGCCGGGGCCGACGTCCTGCGCCGCCAGCGCGCCGACTTCCACGCGCCCCGTGCCTTCGAGGATCACGTATCGCTCCGTCGTGCCGTCGAGGCGATGCCACCGCGTCGTGGTGCCGCGCGGCACGCGTGCCGCGCGATCGACGCCGCCGGGTCGGATGCGCTGTTCGACAGTTCGTTGATGTAGCAGCGCTCCGCGATGGGGAATTCGGCGCCGGGATCGAGCCGCCGGATTTCTTCGTTCATGGGCTGTCTGCTCCTCCACGGCCACGCGCCGGTTGCCAGCGCGGGGTGAACCGTCAAGCTTCGGTGCGAACCAGCGGCACAAGGAAGGTCTGGATGAACGCCATGGCGAGGAGCCCGCCGACGACGCATGCGACGCCCACCAGCATCGAGCTCGACTTCAGCAGCCCGAGGCCGCCGAGGAACGCCGGGATCGCCGCGAAGACCGCCAGCGAATGCGTCATCACGGGCTTGCCGCAGGACTGGCACGGGATCATCCGGCCGGGGCCGAGCCCGGACTTCCGCGCGAGGCTCATCGCGGGCTTGCCGCAGTAGGGGCATTTGACCATTGGGGTGACCGCAGGGGAGACGTTTATCGGCGGCGCGCGGGCCGGCGTTGGATGCTACGCGGCATGCCTGCGCCTGTCGATACGGTGGCGGGAGCGGGCAGGCCTGCCGTCAGCCGCAATGCGCAATCGGGCAAGGTCCACCCGGGTTTCGCTTGCGCTCAACCCGGGCTACGCGAGGCGCAGCGTCATGAACACGCTGTAAGGGTCCTCGACGTAGTCGCCGAACGGCCCGCACGTGGTGAAGCCGAAGCTCTCGTAGAGCCTTTGCGCCGGCACGAAACCCCCGGTGGAGCCGGTCTCGAGGCTCAGGCGCTCGTACGATCGCGATCGCGCGACGGCGATGATGTGGGCGAGGAGGGCGCGCCCTGCGCCCCGGCCGCGCAGCGCGTCGGGCGTGCGCATCGACTTCACCTCGCCGTGCGTCGGATCGAGTTCCTTGAGCGCGCCGCAACCCAGCAGCAGCGGGCCCTCCCACGCCGACCAGAAGCTGATCCCCGGCTGGCGGAGCTTGCCGAGATCGAGCGCGTGGACGCTCTCGGGCGGTGACTGTTCGTACATGCTCTGCAGGTGCTCGTCCAGCAGCGCGTGGATGGCCGGGCGCGAGAGGTCGTCCTGTTCGATCTTCATGGCATCAGCGGCCAGCGGCCAGCGATCGTGCGACGGGGCTCGCCGGACCGGGCCGCGGCCCGCGCGCCGGAGCATGGTGCCATCGCGCCATCGCGCGCGGGACCGGTCATCGGCGTACCTTGTGTCGGCGCACGGGGAGGCAGGTCGCGCCGTCACGCCTCGTCGGTCCAGTAGTCGAGGTGGTGGCTGGTGCGCGTCATGTGCCGGAGCCCGCCGCCGAACGCCCCGACCTTGCCCGAGTCGGGGTATTCGCAGACCTCCGCCGGCAGCATCGTGCTGATCGAAAGGTAGGCGAGATCGGCACCGGAGTCGTTGACGATCTGGTGCGCCGTCTCCGGTCCGCCCGTCGGGCAGCAGATCACGTCGCCCGCGCGGATCTTCCGGGTCTCCTTGCCGTAGCGCAGCGTGCCCTCGCCCTTCACGATGAAGAACATCTCCTCTTCGGCACGATGGCTGTGGAACGGGCACGAGCTCTTGCCGGGCGGGACGACGTCGTAGGAGTAGCCGAGGTCCTTCGCGCCGAGCAGCGGCCCGATGCGCACGGCGTCGCACGCGAACTTGTCGCCCTTCTCGAAGTGCTCGAGCTTCAGCTGGTCGATGTTGATGACTTTCGAGTCGATCACGCGCATCGGTCTCGTTCTCCGTGGAGAGGGGAGTGCGTTCTATGGGGGCGGGGCGGGCGCCGGCTAGCCCGCGACCTGCGCTTCGACCCGTTGCGCGAGCAGCACCAGCGATTCCTGCCAACCGAGATAGCACGCCTCGGCGGGAATCACCGCGGGGATGCCTTCCTGGACGGCGTGGAGCTCGGTCCCGCAGAACACCGCCCGCAGCGTTATCGTCGTCCGCATTACGCCGGGCAGGTTCGTGTCGTCGAACTTGCCGGTGTAGCGGATCCGTTCGTGCGGCAGCAGCTCGAGGTAGTCCCCGCCGAAGGCATGCGCATGGCCCGTCGTGAAGTTCGCGAACGACATCCGGTAGCTGCCGCCCACCCGGGCGTCCAGCTGGTGGACCGTGCCGGTGAAGCCGTGGGGCGGCAGCCACTTCGCCAGGGCGTCGGCGTCGAGGAACGCACGATAGATGCGCTCCGGCGTTGCCCGGAGCCCGCGATGCAGGCCTACGGTACCTGTGGCCATGGTCATTCCCGAAAGCGGGGGAGGTCTCCCCGTTGTGCGTGTCCGCGCCGGCACCGGATTGCGCCGCTTACCGGCGTCTCGCGCGCCGGACCCGTTCCACGCCGACGCCAATGGCCAGCACGCCCGGCCAGAACGTGACGAAGAGCAGCAGTCCGGGGCCGATCGGGTTCGGGTTCGGGTCCGGCCACAGGCCGACCGATGCCAGGAAGATGATCGTCAGGAGGGGGGGCGGCGCCGACGATCAGCACGGCGGCGCCGATGCGCACCCACCACGAGCGGAAGTAGTCGTTCACGTGTCCGGACGCCTGAGGAAAGCGCCGCGAAGTCAGTCGCCCGGCTGCGGCCCGGCGTAGCCTTCGATGATCACGACGTCGCCGGTCGAGACCGGTCGCCGCAGCGATGCCGCGTACTGGTACTGCGCCGAATGCCAGCAGTCGAGAGCCGCCTGGTAGCTGGGAAATTCGATGACGACGTTGCGCGCACGGCACGCGCCCTCCGGATTCTCGAAGCTGCCGCCGCGCACGAGAAACCGCGCGCCGTACTTGCGCAAGGGCTCGGCGTTGGCCGCCACGTACGCCTTGTAGGCCTCGGGGTCCGCGACATCGACGCGACCGATCCAGTATCCTTTTGCCAATTCAACCTCCCTGTCGACTCGTTGGTGATGTTGCGCCAAGCCCGGCACTGCGACAGCGCGGCGCCAATCATAGCGCCCCGCCCGGATGGCCGGCGTCAGCCCCTGGGGCGCAGCATCCCCTGCTGCTGCGGCGAGCCGGGAATGGCCGGCAGTTCCCCGAGCCAAGGAAGCGCGGAGTGCTGCCAGATCTGGACCGCGGGCTTCAGTTGCGCGCGCTGGGTCACGCAGCCCAGGCGGATGCTGACCGACGTCACGTTCTCCGTCGCCATCGCGTACAACGGCGTGCCGCATTCGGGGCAGAACACCTGGGCCCGGCGATTGCCGCTGGCGGCGACCTTGATGTAGGTCTTGGGCTCGCCACGCACCGCAAAGCTTGCGATCGGTGCCGCGGCGACTGCACGGAACGGCGCGCCGGACATGACCTGGCAGTCGGTGCAGTGGCAGGCCATCACCCGCGACGGATCGATCTCCGCCGTGAAGGTGATCCGGCCGCAGTGACACGCGCCGTCGATGTGCATGATGTTCTCCTGTCGCGGAGTGCGGGTTGGTGGCGCCGGTTCGGTCGCGCCGTGGGGGACGAAAGCGGGAGTTTCCTGCCCGTGTCGCCGCGAGTCAACGCATTTGCCGTCAGGCCGCCGGGTGTCGCTTCGGGCCAGCAGCGCGTGTCGCGCAATCCGCGCGCTCCCCGGCGCAGGCGTCCCGGACGCACCCGCGCAGCCAGCGATGCGCCGGATCGGCATCGAGCCGCGGGTGCCAGAGCAACGACACCGTGATTTCCGGCATGGCGAGCGGAAGGGGAAAGCTGTGCATGCCTTCACGCAGGCTTGCCGTGTGCCGTTCGGGAACGCTGGCGACCAGCTCGGTCGCGCGAGCGAGCGCCAGCGCGGTGGAAAAGCCGCCGACGATCGTGACGATCGTCCGTTGCAGCCCGAGCGCCTGCAGCGCGTCGTCGATCGGCCCCCGGTCGTGCCCCCGCCGCGAGACGAGGATGTGCCGGCCGGCCGCGTAGCGCGATGGCGTCACCTTGCCCTTGCCGAGCGGGTGTCCCGTCCGCACGACGCCGACGAAGCGGTCCCGGAACAGGGCCCGCACGCGCAGCTCCGGCGCCGCCGCCTTTCCCACCACGCCCGTTTCCAGGTCGATCGTCCGGTCGCGCAGCGGCGTGCTGTCCTTGTCGGGCTTCTGCACGAAGGCGAGCCGCACGCCGGGGGCATCCGCGCCGACACTGGCAATGAGTTTCGGGCCGAAGCATTCCACGAAGCCTTCGCTGGTCCGCAGCGTGAACGTCCGGACGAGTCGGCCGAGGTCGAGCTTCGTGGCCGGGCGCAGGGCGGCTTCTCCCTCCTGCACGATCCTCCCGACCTGCTCGCGCAACTCGATCGCGCGAGGCGTGGGGACGAGTCCGCGTCCGGCCCTGACCAGCAGCGGATCGCCGGTCGTCTCGCGCAACCGCGCGAGCGCCCGGCTCATCGCCGAGGGGCTCAACTGCAGCCGCCGCGCGGCGCGCGCGACGCTGCCTTCCGCGAGCAGCACGTCCAGGGTGACGAGCAGGTTGAGGTCGGGCGCCGGCATGCCGGCGACAATAGCGCAGTTTGATCGTGGCGTAGCGTCAGATGCACGTATTAAGTGCAAATGGTGCGTCTTCCGCCTTGCCACGCAAGCGCCTACTCTTCCGGCAGGCCCGCTTCGGGCATCGCCGGAACAGGGAGTTCATGTTGCAGCCAATCGGTGCAGGACGCGACGACACCGTCGTCGCAAGTGTGCAAGCGTCGCCCCCGGTCCGGTGGGTGCTCGCGAGCCTTTCGCTGTCCGTGCTGCTGTCGTCGCTCGGCACCAGCATCGCCAACGTCGCGCTGCCGACGCTGGCGCAGGCGTTCGACGCCTCGTTCCAGGAAGTGCAATGGATCGTGCTGGCGTACCTGCTCGCGATCACCACGCTGATCGTCAGCGTCGGCCGGCTGGGCGACATCACCGGTCGCCGGCGCCTGCTGCTGTCCGGGATCCTCGTGTTCACGGTGGCGTCGATGCTGTGCGGCATCGCGCCCACGCTCCCGCTGCTGGTTGCCGCCCGCGCGATGCAGGGCATCGGCGCGGCGGCGATGATGGCGCTCACGATGGCCTTTGTCGGCGCAACGGTGCCGAAGGCGAAGACCGGCAGCGCGATGGGGCTGCTCGGGACGATGTCGGCGGTCGGCACCGCGCTCGGGCCGTCGCTGGGCGGCCTCCTGATCGCCGCGCTCGGCTGGCGCGCGATCTTCCTCGTCAACGTGCCGCTGGGGCTGCTGGCGTTGCTGCTCGCGCACCGCTACCTGCCGGCGGATCGGCGGCGGCCGAAGGCGGATCGACCCGGCTTCGACCACGCGGGCACGCTGCTCCTCGCCCTGACGCTCGCCGCCTATGCGCTCGCGATGACGATCGGGCGGGGCAGCTTCGGCGCGATCAACGTCGCCCTGCTGGCCGCGGCCGTCGCCGGTGTCGGCCTTTTCGTGCTCGTCGAGGCGAGGGCCGTGTCGCCGCTGATCCGCCTCGCGATGTTCCGCGATCCGGTGCTGGCCGCGAGCTTCGCCATGAGCGCGCTGGTCTCGACGGTGATGATGGCGACGCTGGTGGTCGGGCCGTTCTATCTTTCCCGTGCGCTCGGGCTCGACGCGGCGCTGGTCGGTCTCGTCCTGTCGGTCGGGCCGTTTGCGGCCGCCTTGACCAGCGCACCGGCCGGCCGCGTCGCGGATCGCGTCGGCGCGCAACGGATGACCGTCGCCGGGCTCGCCGGGATCGCCGCCGGTTCGGTCGCGCTGGCGCTGCTGCCGACGGCACAGGGCGTTCCGGGCTACATCGGCGCCGTCGTCGTGATGACCGTCAGCTACGCGCTGTTCCAGACCGCCAACAACACCGCCGTCATGGCGGAGGTGCTGCCGGACCAGCGGGGCGTCATCTCCGGCATGCTGAACCTGTCGCGCAATCTCGGGCTCATCACCGGCGCGTCGGTCATGGGCGCCGTGTTCGCGCTGGCGTCGGCGACGACCGACATCGCGACCGCGCATCCCGCGGCCGTTGCGACCGGCATGCGGATCACGTTCGCGGTCGCGGCGATGCTGATCGTCGTCGCGCTTGCGATGGCGCTCGGCAGCCGTGCGCTCGCGGCGCGCCATCCGCGCCCGGCCCTCACCCCATGAAGAACACGCTCAGCTTGTTGCCGTCGAGATCGCGGAAATAGCCGGCGTAGAAGCCTTCGCCGCGCGGGCCGGCCGGGCCCTCGTCGGCGGCGCCCGACGCCGGCTGCGGGATGCTATCCTCGCTGGCGCCAGGGAGGATCGAGCCGGTTGTCGCCGGCATGATAGAGGCAGATGACGTTGCCGGCCGGATCGACGAGCCGCGCTTCGCGCCATAGCCACGGCTCGTCACGGGGCTCCTGCGTGAATTGGAATCCTCTCGCGCGAAGCGCCGCGACCTGCCGGTCGAGCGCATCGCATTCGAAGTAGAGGACGGTTGCGGATGGCGCTGCGCCGGCGGGTACGGCGTGAACGGAGAACGTGGCCTCGCCGACTGTCGCCTTGAAGCGGGCGTAGTGAGGGGCATCGACGATCTGCACGAAGCCCATCGCGCGGTAGAACGCCACGGATGCAGCGACGTCCACGGCAGGAAGCGTGACCTGATTCAGTTCCATCGCCGCTCCGGTGCGTTGCGCGCCGCCTGCCGGCCGGTCAGGCCTTCCTGACGAATTCGGTCTTCAGCTGCATCGCGCCGATCCCGTCGATCTTGCAGTCGATGTCGTGGTCGCCTTCGACGAGCCGAATGTTCCTGACCTTGGTGCCCACCTTGACGACCGACGACGAGCCCTTGACCTTGAGATCCTTGATCACGGTCACCGAGTCGCCGTCTTTCAATTCGTTGCCGAAGGCATCCTTCCACACGCGCGCGTCCTCCGCCGTCGCGGTGGCGTCCCCGCTCCACTCGTGGCCGCATTCCGGGCAGACGAGCAGGCTGCCGTCCGCATACGCGTAGACGGAGCTGCATTTGGGACAAGGCGGCAGGCCGTTCATCGACAGTCCCCCTCGAGAGGCAACGCATCGCTGCCGGCGGGATGCCGCAGCGACGGCCAGTATACGCAGGCGGGAATGCCCGCTTCCACGATCGCGCTGCCTCAGAGGCCCAGGTCGGAGAGTCCCGCGTGGCCGTCCGGACGCCGTCCCTGCGGCCAGCGGAACTTGCGCCCGTGCCCGGCGATCTGCGCGCGGCCCACGGGGAACTCGCTGCGGTTGCGCCAGCGGCGACCCGCCGCGCCGTAATCAAGCGGCCGGCAGGCCGGGCAGCGAACGACTGCACTTTCGTCGAGCCGGGTGTCGTAGGGAATCAGCGTAATATTGAAGACACCGTTACGCGCGGAGGAATAATTTGGACCAACTCCATCTGATCGGTGTGTTCGTGGCGGTGGTCGACACGAGCGGCTTCGCCGGGGCGGCGCGCAAGCTCAACATTTCCCCGCCCGCCGTTACCCGCGCGATCAACGAACTGGAGCGCCACCTTGGCGTGCGGTTGCTGACCCGCACCACCCGCGTGGTGCGGGTGACGGAGGCGGGCGCGCGCTATGCCGAGGACTGCCGCCGCATCCTCGCCGAGCTGGCCGAGGCCGACCGGTCGGCCACCGGCATGCACGGGTCGCCGCAGGGCCGCCTGACGCTCACCGCGCCCGTGCTGTTCGGCACCAGGTTCGTCACGCCCATCGTGACCGAGTACCTGCAGAACTATCCCGGCGTCACCGCCGCCTGCTGGTTCCTGGACCGGCTCGTCAACATGATGGACGAAGGGGTCGACGTCGCGGTGCGCATCGGCGAGCTGCCGGACTCGTCGCTGCAGGCCATCCGGGTGGGCACCGTTCGTCGCGTCATCTGCGCCGCGCCGGCCTATCTCGAGCAGCACGGCATTCCGCAAACGCCCGACGACCTGGCGCGGCTTTGCATCATCTCCGCCAGCGCGGTGACGCCGACGGCGGACTGGCGACTGGAAGAACAGGGCGTGCCACGCATCGTCAAGGTCCAGCCGAGGATGATCACGACGACCAACGACTCCGCGCTGGCCGCGGCCGTCAGCGGATTCGGCGTCACGCGGCTCTTGTCGTACCAGGTGGCGGATCAGCTTCGCGACGGATTGTTGCAGACCGTCCTTACCGGGTTCGAGCCCGCCGCGCTGCCGGTGAGCCTGTTGCACCGCGAGGGCAGGCATGCGTCGCCGAAGGCTCGGGCGTTCCTCGACCTGGCGATCGAGCGGCTGCGCGCTAATTCTGCACTGAACGGAGCCGCACTGAACTGAGCGGCGCTGAACTGACCGCAAACCCGCCGCGCTCTGCCCGTATCCGGTCGCCGGACATTCCGGCCGCACGCGGTAAGCCCGTCGGGGCGATCGTCGTCACGCGGTGGCTGCGTTCGGCCCCAGCGCTTTGCGCAGCCGCGCGATCTCCTCGTGCAGCGGCGCGACGCGGGCTTCGATTTCGGCCGCGGTGAAACGCGGCGTGATGTGCTGCGGGCAGTTCCAGTCGCTGGCCTCTACGGTGATGATCACCGCGCGCTCGATGGTCGCGGGATACCCCGGCATCCCGAGGCGCGCGACCCGCGCCGGATCATCGCCGCGGTCGACGAGGCGCGCCCGCCCGAGGATCTTGAGGCGCCGCCGGTTGGCGTAGTCCATCAGGAACAGCGCCACGCGGTCGTTGCCCTGCAGGTTTCCCGCGCTGATGTACTGGACGTTGCCGCGAAAATCGGCGTACCCGAGGGTCCTGTCGTCCAGCACCTTGAGGAAGCCGGCCGGGCCTCCGCGGTACTGGACGTAGGGCCATCCCGACTCGCTCACGCTGGCCTGGTAGAAGCCGTCGCGCGCCGAGATGAACTCGACCTCGTGGGCCGTCAGCGCGTCGCGCCGGTCATCGGCGTCGTCCAGCGAGGCGTAGTTGCCGCGGCTTCCCATGCGGGCCTGCATGGCGCGGACAGCGGGCGTGAATGCGATCTTGAGGTAAGCGCGGCTCATGTCGGGTGTCGTCCAGTGGGTGCCGGCAGCGTGCCGCTGCCGGTGACCTGCACTGTGCTGGAATCGACCTGCGCCGGGAATCGGCGGGCCGGGAAAGACACCGTTCCGCCCGACGAAATGATCGAGCGGGCAGTTGCTGACGTACGGTCAGGTTGCGGCGCGGGTGCGGGCGCTTCCCGCGCTGGACGGGCCTTCCGTCATCGCGTGTCGAGGAACGGCGCGATGTTCTTCATGGCCCTGGCGACGAACTCCTCCTTCTCGCCGACCGGCGCCACGTAGTGCAATGCCGATCGCGCGGCGTCCTCGCCCTCGGTGCGGGCGAGTATCCAGGCCGCCAGGTACGGCGAGGCAAGGCAGCCGCCCGCGGTGGCGACGTTGCCTGCCGCGAAGAACGGCTGGTTCAGCACTTCGACGCCGGCCTCCTGGACCCAGGGCTTGGTGACGAGATCGGTGCAGGCGGGGACGGATCCCAGCAGGCCGAGCTTCGCGAGGATGAGCGTGCCTGAGCACTGCGCGCCGATGAGCTGGCGCGCGGGATCGAGCCGCAGCGACGCCATGAGCACGGGGTCGTTGACGATCTCCCGCGTTCGTTGAAGCCCTGGAAGGTGAGGATCGCGACGTGCATGGGATGGACGACCAGAGGTCCTATGCGGCATGCTTGCGGAACATGCCGACGTGGATGTCGCTCGGCAGGGAGGACGCGGCGAGCGCGAGGACCGCCAGTGCCGGATACATCAGCGCCGAACTCGCGACGCCTTGCGTCGATCGCAGGCGCGCCCACAACCCGGCGACGCGCATGCTGGCAAGCGGGAACTGCTCGACCTCGCCAAACCCGTTGCCTTCCATGAATGCCTTCAGCGTCGACGGCGAGAAATAAGTCAGGTGCGGCGAGGCCAGCCCCTTCTGCCACAACCGTTCGAACGGCCCGGGCATGCCCACGGCCGCCAGCAGGCGGCTGGTGCGGAACAGTATTCCGTCGCTGGTCGGGAGGTTGATGACCAACAGGCCGTCGTCGGCAAGCAGTCGACGGGATGCCGCCAGGGCGCCGGCGGGATCAGGCAGGTGCTCGAAGACGTCGTTGAAGACGATCGCCGAGTAGGTCGTTCCTCCCGGCGGCAGCGCATCGGGAAAGAATCCCCTGTGCACGACGTGCCCGCGGGCGGCGACTTCGGTCGCGACGTCGTCGGCCGGCTCCACCGCGACGCTGCGGAATCCGCGCCTTGCCGCTTCGTCCAGGAACCAGCCGCGACCGCACCCGACCTCGAGAATCGGAGCTCCCGCCGGGACGTTGCGTGCCATGCGGTCCAGCAGGACGGCGAAGTTCTCCCGACGGAGCGTCTCGATGCCGGCAATCTCGCAGCCGGCGCCGCCGGCGAGGGACGATTGCCAGAAGTCACATCGAGGACACCGGTTTACCCACGGCTTGATCGCGACCATGGGTGACCCGCAAACCAGGCATTGCATCTTTGCACCGTTCGCCATGACGTTCCCCGGTACGTCAGGAACCGTCCGCGATTGTACGACGATCGATCCCGTTGCATGCGACGAGCGAGACCGTCGGCGCGCGCGGCGCCCCGACGGGCACTTCCACCCCGACATACGGCGGACAGTCCGCGAACCCGTTGGCTTCGTTGCGGCGACGGGCCGACGTCATGAACAGCGCGGCTTCGAGACATGCGCTCCGGTAGCCGAACGTTCCCGCATCGGCGAGCAGGCGACCGAGCAAGCGTTCACCCAGCGTCATCCCGCGAAACGCCGGCCGGACGCAGAGGCGCCTGATCTCGGCGACACCTACGGCCAACCGCCCGTGAAGTAGATGACCTGGCCGATGACGAAGCTCGATCGCCCCGATGCCAGAAAGGCAACCAGTTCGCTGATTTCCTGCGGCGTGCCGAGACGGCCCATGGGCACAACGCTCGCAATCAGCTCCCTTCCCTTCGGGTCGTCCACGAAGCGCGCGCGCGCGGGTAATACATCTCGCTGTGCAGGTAATTCGGCGCCACGACGTTGACCTGGATTCCGGCGCTCGCCACTTCGCGCGCCATCGCCAGCGCAAACGTCGTCGTCGCGGCCCGTATCGACGTCGGGACCGCGTGGCCCTGCTCGGGACGCAACGCGCGGGCGGACGTGATGAACACGAAGCTGCCGGCCCCTCGCGCCTTCATGCCCGGCAGCAGCCGCTGCGCCAGTTGCACCGGGAACATGAAGACGGCTTCGAACGTGTTCCGCAGGTTGGCAGGCTCGATTTCGCCGATGGGTTGGGGCGTGGTCGGATGGACATCGTTCGAAACGACGGCATCGAGTTCGATGCCGCAGGCGCCAAGCTCCGCGGCGATCGCCTCCGGGTCCTGCGCGGCGAGGCACTCGATCCCGTGCCTTCCGGCAGGGAAAGCATCGCGCGCGCCCGAGTCGATGAACGCGGCGTCGTGGCAGATGACTCGCGCGCCTTGTTCGACGAGTGTCTCGGCGACACCGGGGCCGGCGTACTGCGTGACGTTGGTGACGAGGCCGTTTCGCATGATCGGTCCTTTACGGTGAAACGGCGATTTCAGCGCCGAACCTGCCGGGCTTGACGCGACGGAGCCTGACGCGCGGCAGCTTGTGGCCGGGTCGGGCGCCAACGCCACGGTGCCTGGGATCGACGCGCTTCGGGTCAGGGGACTCGCGAGGAGTGGTGGTTGACCAGCACCCACGCGCCGCCCTCGCGCTGAAACGCCATCGAGTAGCGGGACGGATTGACCACGTCCTTGCCGTCGCGGTTGTCCTTGAACGTGTAGGTCCCGCTGTTCAGCGCGACGTCGCCGTAGACCTGCACGTGCTGCTCCGTGAAGACAACCCGGGCGGAGGGACGACTGGCGGCGTTCTTGAAGTAGTCGGCGATGGCGGCGGGCGTCGTCGCGATGGACTGCATCGTCGTTCCCCAGAAGACAGCCCCCTTGCCGTACATCGCCGTGATCCGCGCCGGGTCGCGGCTGTCGTAGGCCGCGCGCCAGGCGTCGGTCGCCGCGAGAACTTCCGCGGTGGCCTGGTCCGGAGACACCGTTGCGCCAGTGCCGGCGCATCCCGCAAGCAACAGGAAAGAAGACAGGCAGGCAATCCTCCTCATCGAAATTCTCCTCCGGGAGTTGGCGAACGGCTCAGGCGATCGCGATAAGCGCGGAACCTTCTCTCGCGACGTCCGGCGCAACAGACCACCTGGCGATCCGCAGCGAGCGACCGGTCAGTCGTCACGCAGGCGCTTGCGCAGGAAATGCCGGGAATGGCCATGCGGGAAGTCTTCCAGCGTGCCGAATATCTCGTAGCCTGCACGAGTGTAAAGGGCGACGCTCTGGAAGGTGAACGTATCGAGATAGGCGCCACGGCAACCCTGCGCCCGGCCTTCGGCCTCGGCATGGCGGAGCAACCGGGCCCCGACGCCCTGGCACCTGTGTTGCGGATCGACCCAGAGCGCCAGGATGTTGAGCCAGCCCAAATATATCTCGCCGTGGATTCCGCCGATAAGCGCATGGTCCGCGCGGCGCGCCGTCACGCAGAGGCGCGTGATCGTGCCGTCGCCGGTGTGCTCGGTATTCGCTCGGGACAACCCGTCGAAAATCGCGCGCGTGACGTCGGCGCCGGGTTCGCTTTCGACGGCGATGCGCAGGGTGTCGGATAACGGCAGGGTCGATGGCATGTTGTCCGATCGTGGGGGGCCGTGGGGCCGGGCGTCACCGCGCTTCACGCCTTTGCCGGCCAGGTGCCGCGCGGCGGAATGGCGTAGGTGCCCACCGCATGGGCCACCGGCAGCGCGACGCCGTCGGAGTACAGCGACACCGCGCCGACGGCGAGCGACCTGCCGACCTTCATCAGCCTGCAGACGGCGATGATGTCCGCGTTGGCCAGCGGCTTGCGCATGAAGTTGACGGTGAGGCTCGTGGAGACGACGAGCGGGACGATGCCGATCTCGCCCATGATGGCTACGTAGAGCGCGACGTCGGCGACGGCCATCAGCACCGGGCCGGACACCGTGCCGCCGGGCCGCAACTCGGCGACGCTGACGGGGTGCCGGACCGTCGCGCCGAAGTCGCCCACGGCGTCGACCGTGCACTTCGTCTGCGGGAATTCGGCCTCGAGGAACGCGGCGATCGCGGTTGTGCTGGGCATGGCGCAGGGCGGAGTCGGGCTCGTTCGTGCCGGCTAGCGTACCAGTTGTGGAGCACGCCGCGATAGCGATCGGCGACGTGACGCCGTCTGCGGGCACGGATGCCTCGAACGCCGGGTCAGGCAACTGGCGGAAAGGACTTGGACATCTGCGCCAGCTTGATGCCGGCGATGGGCGTGGTGTACTCGACGACGCGGTAGTCGTGGCGCTCGTAGAAGGGAACGTTCCTTTCCATGATCGTGTTCGTTGTCAGGTCCACGCGCTCGATGTCTCCAAGCGCCGCCTCGAGTGCGCTGAGCAACGCGGAACCGACGCCTTTCCCATGCCTGGACGGCGCGACGGCAAGCGCGCGAATCGTGCAAACCCGACCCTCGATCAGCCCCCGGACGTAGCCCACGATGCGGTCGTCTTCCCTCGCAACGAGCGCAATCCCGTGCCGGACGTGCTCCGCAATCGCCGCCATCGGCTCCTGGAGGGGCGGGATATCCTGCGTGCCGCATCGGCGACCCTCGTCCTCGAAGGCGAGCATCTGGAGGCTGTGCATGGCGGCGACATCGGAGTCACGCGCGCGATTGATGGTGAGCATGTCTCGAGTCGCTCGGGCTTACCGGTTAGCTTGGGGGCCGCCGCGGCGGCGTCGGCGCTGCGGGGGCGCAGATGATCTCGCGTGGCAATTGTGGCTCCCGTATCTTGCGCAGGGTACGTCTTGGCGAACGGTCGGGCCTCACCGGTTCGCCCACAGGGAGATAGCGCCGATTGCATAGAGCACCCCGAGCACGAGGCAGATGCTCGACGAAACCAGCCAGAACGTTGTGGAGTTTTCCGGGAACGCCGGCTTCAGCAGCGGGAATGCCAGCGCGCGCAAGAGGAAGGTGACGCAGACCGCGACGAGGACGAACCCGGTGCCAGGTAGCTCGCCGATGACTCGCGCCGCCGAGAAAGCATACAGCGCCCAAACAAGCAGGACGCCCGCTATCGCCAGGGTGATGAGGGTTGGCTGGAGCTTTCCTGCCTCAACGGCGCGAGCCATGCGTTCGCCTGCGCCCATGAAGCGATAGGCCGGAGCACCGAGTCGTATGCATGCGAGGTGCGCCAGCGCGGCGATTGTGGTGAGCGTGCCGGCTGCAAGAAGTGCGGCAAGGCCGGCGTTGTGCATGGGTTTGGCGAGGCCTGACGCATGAGTTGAGGGGCGCGCCGCAAAGGCGTGCAACGAGTTGAAGTCCTTCCCCGGTGCGTCGCCTCGAATGCGTGGAATGGCCTCCCCCGGCTCGAGCGGCATCGACCGTGCCAGATTGGAAATGGGCTCAAATCCAGTCGCCCGGAGGACGCGGCGTGATGAAGACTACTACCGTCGGCCGCGGCTTGGCAACGAGCGTGTTCACGCTGCACGGAGGGTCCCCTCGCGCGAAAATCAGGCGTCGTTTCGGCTGCCCTTGTTCCGCGTCGGCGGAAAGTACCACCAGCCCGCGAGGACCAGCGCGGCGAAGAGGGTGTACGCCAACGCGAAGAGCCAGGAGGGAGCCTCGTAGAAGATGATGCGCTGCAGCCAATGCTCGATGAAGCTCCTCGTGTAGCCGGAGGCGCCCGCCCGAACCCTCAGCCAGGATTCCAATGTGGTGAGAGGGCACAACTCTCCGAGCCAGGCTTGTGCCGCGACGAATGCGATGGCTCCGAGATGGGCCAGCCGGAACCACCAGCCGTCGACCCAGAGCCAACCGAGCCGGCTTCCGGTGACAACGAGCACAAGCCCTCCGACGACGAACACGACGACAGCGAAGTGCACGACGAGCACGGCATCGGCAAGAAGCTGGTACGGCACTGCGGAGGTTCCCTCGACGCCTGACCTGACGGTTAACCGGCGGCTCGCGGGGCGCGAAGCGCCGCCCGCGGGACGTCCGTGTCGAACGCCGGTCTTGAAACCGGCTTGCTGGCCAATGCTGTTCAGCGTGCCGGGCGCGAGTTCGTCGCCCGGTCTTCCGGGCTGGTCGCGCGGGCCGGCTTCGCAGGGTGCCTGAATTGGCGGTGGCTCCCACGCGTCGCGACCAGGGCCCAGCCTTCGTCGGAGAGCCGCCGAAGGATATCGCTGACTTTCACCCCAAGAATTATGCGCTTTCCGGTTGGATTGGCTCAACTCGCGGCCTGACTCCAATTGGACTACCGGAGCGACGGACCGCCAACCGTCAGTCCGCTGGGCGACTGAAGCAGGAACAAGGAAAAAACCCAAGTGCTCGGCGTCGAAGGCGCATTGCGCCGTCGGTTCGAGCGGGCGCACGCGCCGCACGCGGCGGATCCTGCCGAAGGGCAGGGCGCGGTCCGGCTCACGAGCGCACTCGCGGCGAAGTATCCGGCCGCGGCAGGGGAGCGGGGCTGGCAGTACGTGTTCCCCGCCCGCCGGCGCGGCGACTCAATACCGCGCGTTCCCCGGCGTGCGCGGAAACGGGATCACGTCGCGGACGTTCGACAGCCCCGTCACATACGCGACGGTGCGCTCGAAGCCCAGCCCGAAGCCCGCGTGCGGCACGGTGCCGTAGCGGCGCAGGTCGCGGTACCAGCCGTAGTGCTCGCGGTCGAGGCCGGCTTCATCCATCCGCGCGTCGAGCATGTCGAGCCGTTCCTCGCGCTGGCTGCCGCCGATGATCTCGCCGATGCCGGGCGCGAGCACGTCCATCGCCGCGACGGTCTTGCCGTCGTCGTTGCGCCGCATGTAGAACGCCTTGATCTCCTTCGGGTAGTTCATCAGGATCACCGGTTTCTTCGCGTAGGTCTCGGCGAGATAGCGCTCGTGCTCGGACTGCAGGTCGATCCCCCATTGCACCGGGAACTCGAACTTCTGCTTCGCCTGCTGCAGCACGCCGATCGCGTCGGTGTAGTCCATTCGCGCGAATTCGTTGTCGACGATCCCCTGCAGCTTCGCGATCAGGCCCTTCTCGATGCGCTCCTCGAAGAACGCCATGTCGTCGGGACGTTCGGCCAGCACGGTCCGGAAGATGTGCTTCAAGAGCGCTTCGGCGAGCGTCGCGTTGTCCGACAGGTCGGCGAACGCGATCTCGGGCTCCACCATCCAGAACTCGGCGAGGTGCCGGCTGGTGTTCGAGTTCTCGGCGCGGAACGTGGGGCCGAACGTGTAGACCTTCGACAGCGCCATGCAGTAGGTCTCGACGTTCAGCTGGCCCGAGACCGTCAGGAAGGTCTCGCGGCCGAAGAAGTCGGCGCCGAAGTCGATCTTGCCCGCGGGCGTGCGCGGCAGGTTGGCGAGGTCCAGCGTCGACACGCGGAAGAGCTCGCCCGCGCCCTCGGCGTCGGCGGCGGTGATGATCGGCGTGTTGACCCAGACGAAGCCGTGCTGGTTGAAGTAGCCGTGGATCGCCTGCGCGATGGTGTGGCGCACGCGCGTCAGCGCGCCGATCACGTTGGTGCGCGGACGCAGGTGCGCCACTTCGCGCAGGAACTCGAGCGTGTGCGGCTTGGGCTGGATCGGGTACGAATCCGGATCCTCGACCCAGCCGACGACGGTGATCGCGGTCGCCTGCATCTCGAACGGCTGGCCCTTGGCCGGCGACGGCACGATGGTGCCGGTGGCCTCCACCGCGCAGCCCGCCGTCAGGTGCAGCACGGCGTCGGCGTAGTTGGGCAGCGTGTTGGGCGCCACCACCTGCACGGGGTGGAAGCATGAGCCGTCCGACACGTGGACGAACGAGATGCCGGCCTTGGAGTCGCGGCGGGTGCGCACCCAGCCCTTGAGGGTGACGGGTGCGTCGGCGGGCGCGCGACCCGCAAGGATGTCGGCGCAGGTATGGGTGGTCATCGTTGTTCTCCGGCCGCGGCGGTTGGGCGGCGGTCAAGGGCGCGGCGACATGCCGCGGTGTTGGGTCGATGGATCTGCGTCGCGGTCAGCGCGGTGCCGGCTTGAACCTGATGTCGCCGTACCACGCCTGGATCGATTCGCCGGTGTTGTCGGTGTCGGACAGAACGCCGTAGGCGGTGAGCTTGCCCGGCTCCTCGCCGAACGCGCGCTTGAAGTCCTCGCGCAGGTTGCGCGACAGCGGCTGCCACTTGCCCACGCCGGCCGGCCCGCTCGACGCGACGATCATCTGCACGCGGTTCGTGCGCGGGTTGGGGATCACGGTGCCGGCGGCGCCGGCAGGTGCCCAGATGTACATCAGCGTCGCGTAGGGCGCCTCGCGGCCCGAGATCGTCTCGGCCAGCGACATCGACGCCCGGTCGCTGAACGACAGCTTCTTCTTGTCGCCGTCGAACTCGAACACGAGGCGGACGGGAGCGTCCTCCTTGCCCGCCTTCGAGTTGTCGGCGGATTCGATCAGCCGGTTGATCTTCCAGCGCCACTCGACGACCGGCCACTGCCCGAGGTCGATCGGGATGCGCTGGGCGAGGCCGGTGGCGGCGGCGGACGACACGGCTTCCAGCACCGTCACGCCGTCGACGTCGACCAGCCGGTAGTCGGTGGGCTTCTTGTTGTCGGTGATCTTGACCGTCTCCCATCCGCGCGGCGGCGCGGCGCCGGGCTTCAGCGACGAGAACGGCACGAGGCCGGGAGGTTCCTGCGCGGTCGCGGCGAGCGCGATGGTGGCGCAGGCCAGCGCGAGCGCGGCACGGAACAGGATTCGGAGCATGACGTCAGGATGCCGCTATACGGGGCGCGAGACAAGGGGCGGGCCGCCGTCGAAGGCCGGCACGTCGAACGCCGCGGGCGCCTTGCCCCGGCGCTGCCGCTCGACCATCGTCGTGTATGCGGCTTCGAGGTGGCGGCGAAAGCGCCCGGTGTCGAACAGCGGATGCGTCGCGCGACGGGCCGCCAGCGTCGCGCGCAGGCCGGCAAGCCGGGCGGGCGTGTGCGCGAGTTCCAGCGCCGTCGCCTCGTAGGCGGCGAGGTCGCCGGTCGCGAGTTCCGGCAGGCCCACCGCGTGGAGCAGGCTCGTGGCCACGCGCCCCGCGAACGTCGCACCGGTGCAGGTCAGCACGGGCAGCCCCGCCCACAGCGCGTCGCTCGCCGTCGTGTGGGCGTTGTGGGGAAGCGTGTCGACGAAGAGGTCGGCATGGCGGTGCCGTGCTAGGTGTTCGTCGAGGGGCATCCGCGGCGCGAACACCAGCCGCGAGGGGTCGACGCCACGGGCCGCGGCTTCGCGCCGAAGGTTGCGCGCGGCGGTCGCGTTGTCCTCCAGCAGCCACAGCACGCTGCCCTCGACACGCCGCAGGAGCCGCATCCAGCGGTCGAAGATCGGCGGCGTGATCTTGTGGTTGTTGTTGAAGCAGCAGAACACGAAGCCTTCCGCCGGCAATCCGTGCGCGACGCGCGGTGGCGTGTCGGCGGCGATCCGCCGGCGCGTATCGTTGGGCTGGTAGCTGTCGGGCAGCCGCACCACGCGTTCGGTATAGAACGGCTCGTGGCCGGGCGGGATCACGCGCGCGTCGCCGACGATGTAGTCGATGTACGGGGCGCCGATCGTGCCCGGAAAACCCAGGTAGTTGACCTGCACCGGCGCCGGCCGGCGCGCGAACACGCCCTGCCGGGCGCGGCCGAAGTAGCCGTTGAGGTTGACGAGGATGTCGATCCGCCGCCCGTGGATTGCCGCGGCTGCCTCGGCATCGGACAGCCGGGAGATGTCGACCATGTGATCGACCGCGGCGTCGATCCGCCGGCGCAGCTCGCTGCCGTCGTCCCAGCCGTTGTCGAACGCGTAGACCTCGAAGCGGTCGCGGTCGTGGCGCTCGAGCAGTTCGGTGATGAGGATCGCCGTCGCCTGGTGCCGGAACTCCCCGGCGACGTACCCGACGCGGAGCTTCGGGTGGTCGTAGCGCTCGCCCTGCCACAAGGGCGCCGCTGCCGGATACCGCGCGGCGGCATAGATCTCGGCACAGCGGCGCTCGGCCTGCGCGGACTCCGACACGGGCAGGAAGCCGAACGGCTCCGCCGATTGCCGCCCCGCCTGGATGTCCGCGTGCAGCGCCGCGGTGAGCGCGGCGTACTGCGACCAGTCGCAGCCCGCCATCTGCGCGTGCAGCAGTTGCCCCTTGGCGAACGGATAACCGGGCGCCGCGGCGACGAGGCGCGCCAGGCATGCGGCGGCGTCACCGGCGCGACCCAGTTCGCGCAATGCGATGCCGCAGTTCTGCAGCGCCTCGGCGTGGGTCGGCGCCAGCGCCAGCGCCCGCTGGTAGCTCGCCACCGCCTCGACGCCGCGGTCCTGCGCGCGCAGCACATTGCCGCGATTCACCAGCGAGTCGACGAAGTCGGGTCGAAGCGCGAGCGCCCTGTCATAGCTCGCCAGGGCCGCGTCCACGCGCCGCAATTCCTGCAGTGCGTTGCCGCGGTTGTTCAGCACCTCGGGGCTGTCGGGCCGGAGGGCGAGTGCGCGGTCGTAGCTCGCCAGCGCATCGTCGTGGCGTTGCAGCGTCTGGAGCGCGAGGCCGCGGTTGCTGAGCGCTTCCACGTGCGCCGGCCGCAGCGCGAGTGCACGGTCGTAGCTCGCGAGCGCCGCGTCGGGTTGCTGCATCGCAAGGAGCGCATTGCCGCGGAGGTACCACGCCTCGGCGTCACGCGGCTGATGAGCCAATGCGCGGTCGAAGCCGGTCAGCGCGTCGGCATGCCGGTCGAGTTGCTGCAGCGCGATGGCACGCAGGCACAGCGCGTCGGCGTCGTCGGGGGCGAGCGCGATCGCGCGGTCGTAGCTCGCCAGCGCCTCCGGCCACCGGTCGAGGTCGCGCAGCGCGCTGCCCCGGTTGCACCACGCGGCGGCTGCGGACGGTTGCAGCGTCAGCGCGCGGTCATAGCTCGCGAGCGCTTCCGCCGGCTGCCGCAGCGCCCGCAGCGCGTTGCCGCGATTGAAATGCGCGCCGGGGTCGTCGGCCTTCAGCGCCAGCGCGCGATCGAAGCACGCCAGCGCCGCCTCCGGCTGGCCGTGCTTCTGCAGCACGAGGCCGAGGTTCGAGTGCGCCGCCGGCTGTGCCGGGTTGGCTGCGATCGCCTGCCTGATCGATCGTGCCGCGGCGGCATGGTCGCCCGCCTGGTAGCGCGCGACCCCCCACAGGTGCAGCGCGTCGAAATGCGTGGGTGCCGCGCGCAGGATCGCCTCGTATCGCGCCTCGGCCTGCGCGCGCTCGCCGCGCTGGTGCAGCGCGATGGCCTCGCGGAGCATCGCCGCCAGGGCGTCCGGCGGGCGGTCCGGGTTCGGCGTCATGGCGTGGCGACGACGCGGCTCAATTCGACAGCAGGACGTCGGCGAGCCAGGCGCCGGCCGCGGCGAGGCCGATGGCGAGGAG
This sequence comes from Bordetella parapertussis, assembly GCA_943331295.2. Taxonomy (GTDB): domain Bacteria; phylum Pseudomonadota; class Gammaproteobacteria; order Burkholderiales; family Casimicrobiaceae; genus CAIWHR01. Next base: position 93,594 of record CALQLA020000013.1, read on the forward strand.
GTCGTGGTTGGGCTCGTCGTCGCGCGTCTGTGCGAGGTGCAGCAACGCGTCGACCTGCGCGTCGGCGAACGCGGGGAATGCGGCCGCCGCGGTGCCGGCCGCCGGGATTGCGGCTGCCGCCGACAGCTCGCGCAGCGCCTTCACGACGCCGTCCGGGTCGATCAGCGCCACCGGCGTGCCGCAGTGGCCGCATGCGCTGTCCTTCTCGAGGTCGATCGGCGCGCCGCACTGCGAGCAGGCGACCTGCCGGATCGTCTCCCGCAGCCGCGCAAGCTCCGCCGGCGACGGCGTGCGGATGAAGTTCTTCTGTCGCAGGAACTGGTGGAACGTGATCAGCTGGCCGCGGTCGCGCGGGCAGCGCCAGTAGGAGAAGCGCGTCGTCCGCTGCAGGTCCTGCGTGTAGACGAGCGGACGCTCGCACGTCGCGCACGAGAACGTCGTCGCCAGCGTGTTGCGGGGCTTGCCGGCGGCGGCGCCGACGTAGCGGAACAGGTCGATCACCGCCTGCGGCGTGAGGCGAAGGCTGCCGAACTCGGCGAACCAGAACAGGTTGCACGGCGCGCAGGCCTCGACCTCGATCACCGGCGACGTCCCGACGCCCGGCAGCGCCTGCGGCTCGGTGGCGTGGTTGCAGTTGGGGCAGCGGGTCACGAGGCGATTTTAGCAGCGTGCCCCGGCGCGGGGCTTCCGGCTGGCGGCGGCGCCGGGATACCATTCCCGCCAGCCTGTTTCGGGGAGAGCGCAATGCCGGTGGCAATGGAATTGAAGGGACGCGAGTCGGACCTGGGCAGCGGCTTCGTCGTGCGCCGCATGCTGCCTTCCGCGGCGCGGCAGTCGGTGGGGCCGTTCCTGTTCTTCGATCACTTCGGGCCGGTGGTCCAGCGGCCGGGCAACAAGTTCGACGTGCGCCCGCATCCGCACATCGGCCTCGCCACCGTCACCTACCTGTTCGAGGGCGCGATGAAGCATCGCGACAGCCTCGGCACGACGCAGCGGATCGAGCCGGGTGCGCTCAACTGGATGACCGCCGGCAGCGGCATCGTCCATTCGGAGCGCGCGCCGGAGGATCTCGCGGCGCAGACTTACACGATGCACGGCCTGCAGCTCTGGGCCGCGCTGCCGCGCGACATGGAGGAGGCCGTGCCGGGCTCGCGGCGGGCGCTGCCCGCCGACGACACCGAGTTCATCCCGCTGCCCGAACGATAAGAGGTATGGCGTAGCCCGGGTTGAGCGCCAGCGAAACCCGGGTGGACGCGGCAATGGCCACCGTTGCCCCGGGTTTCGCATACGCTCAACCCGGGCTACGAAGGCTACAGAACCAACGGGTCGGTGTCCCCGGTGTGCGCCCCGGCAATCACGGCCGCACGCGAATGTGGTCCGGCGGCAGCTGCGCGCGCCGGCGCGCTTCCATCGCGGCGTACGCGGACTCGATGTGCCGCGTGTAGCGCGCAATGTCGAACAGCGGTGCCGTCGTCCGGGCCTCGGCCAGCTTCGCGCGCAGCCAGTGGAGTTGCGCCGGATCCATCGCGAGCTCGATCGCACGCTCAACGTACGCTTCCCGCGTGGCGGCGACGAGCTGCGGCAGCCCCAGCGCATGCAGCAGGCTCGCGCCGACCCGCCCCGCGAACGTTTCGCCGAGGCAGGTCAGCACCGGCAGGCCCGCCCGAAGGGCGTCGCTCGCCGTCGCGTGGGCGTTGTAGGGCAGCGTGTCGAGGAAGATGTCGGCCGCGCGGTGGCGCGCAAGATGCTCCGCCTGCGGCATGCGGGGCGCGAAGACAAGCCGCCCGGCAGCCACGCCGCGCCGTTCCGCCTCCCGCCGCAGCGCGTCCGCAACGCCCGCGTTGTACTCGCGCAGCCACAGCACGCTGTCGTCGACGGCGCGCAGCACGCGCATCCAGTCGTCGAACGTGTCCGGCGTGAACTTGTGGTTGTTGTTGAAGCTGCAAAAGACGAAGCCCGTCCGCGGCAGCCCGAGCTCCTTGCGGGTGAAGCGACGGTCGGCGACGGGGCGCCGCGTGTCGTTGGGCTGGAAGCTGTCGGGCAGCAGGACGATCCGCTCGGCGTAGTGCGGACGGTGCGCGTCGGGGATCACCGTCGCGTCGGCGATCAGGTAGTCGATGTAGGCGGCGCCCATCGTCCCGGGGTAGCCGAGGTAGTTGACCTGGACCGGTGCCGCGCGCAGCGCGAAGATTCCCGGCCGCGCGTCGCGCGTGAATCCGGTCAGGTCGATCGCGATGTCGATCTCGAGCGCGCGGGCGAGCAGGGCCACCTCCTCGTCCGACTGGTCGCGCACGTCGACGAACCGGTCGAGCGCCGCCGCCACGCGGGCGCGCATCGTGTCGCCGGTGTCCGGTCCGAACGAGAATCCGGTCAGGTGGAATCGCGAGCGGTCGTGGCGCTCGAACAGTTCGACGACGAGGTCCGACACCGGATGTTCGCGGAAGTCCGCGGAAAAATAGCCGATGCGCAGGCGCTCGTGGGGCGGCCATTCGGCGATCGCCCCGAGGCGGCCGTCCGCCGCGTGCTTGACCCGCACGCAGGTCTCGGCCGCGCGCCGCTGCAGCGCGAGCGAGGCCGGCGTGCCCACCACGACCAGCGGCGCCGCCGCGGGCTCCCCGCGCTCGATGCGCTCGTACAGCCCGGCAAAGTCGCCGGCGAGGCCATCCCACTCGCACAGCTGCAACTTGGTGTGCAGCCAGTCGCCGTACAGGAACTCGAAGCCGGGCTTCAGTTCCAGCGCGCGGGCATAGCTCCGAAGCGCGTCCGCGTGGCGCTTCAAGTCGCCGAACGCGCCGCCCAGGTTGCGATGGATTTCGGGCGAATCGGGTTTCAGGCGCGCCGCCTGCGCATAGCTCTCCTGCGCTGCCTGGAATTGCTTCCCTGCCGCCTGCGCGATGCCCTGGTTGTTCCAGGCCTCCGCAAAAGCGGGCTTCAGGTGGAGCGCGGCCCGGTAGCTCGCGAGGGCCTCGTCGTAGCGCCGGAGATCGGCGAGGACCACGCCGCGGTTGTTGTACGCCTCCGCATACTCGGGCCGCCGCACCAGCGCCTCGTCGTAGCTCGCAAGCGCTGCCTCGTGCTGCCGCAGGCGGGAGAGCGCCATGCCGCGGTTGAAATGCGCGTCGGCCTGGCCCGGGTCGAGCGCCAGCGCCCGGTCGTAGCTCGCGACCGCGTCCGCCCAGCGACTGGCGCCGGCGAGCGCCAGTCCGAAATTGATGAACGCCCGGGCGACGTTGGGATCGGCTGCCACCGCCCGCGACAGCAGGTCGACCGCCTCCGCCACCCGGCCGGTCTGGAGCGCGATGGCGCCCGCCAGGTGGAGCGCGTCGAGGTGGTCGGCCTTGGTGTCCAGCACCGCGCGGCACAGTTGCTCCGCGGCGGGCAGGTCGCCGCGGGCGTGCGCGGCGAACGCGAGCTTCATTGCCTCAGCGAGGGTCATGCGTTTGGGGCCTCCGTTCCGGGAAACCGTGATGCGGGTCGATCGGTTCGACGCGCGGACCGCGGGGACTTGTGAATTGTGACAGGTGCGCGGGCTGTCCCGCATTCCCGGCGCTGTCCGGTTGCGCAGACCGGTTCGACCGCTGTTGATCCCCGTCAACACCGGGCCCGGCGGGCCGGCCTGCCGTAAGCGTGCCGCCTGCTTCACTCGCACCGGTGAATTTCGACCGTCGCATGAACAATCTCCTCATGCACGGCAAGCCACTCGCGAACCCGGGTCGGCGTCAGGTGCGGGTCGTGGGTCACGACGCTTAGCGCGCAAGCATAGGCGCCCTTGCCGACGCGCCAGACATGCAGGTCCGTAACCTGCGTGTCCCCCGGAGCAGCGTGCTCGACGATGACCTCGCGAATCTCCTCGACCACAGGGTGGTCCATCTCCCGGTCGAGCAGCACTGCGCTGGTTTCCCGAATCAGGCCGACGGCCCAGATCCCCACCAGCACGGCACCTGCCAGGCCCATCGCCGGGTCGAGCCACGACCACCCGAACAGCAGCCCGCCGGTGAGCGCGGCGATGGCCAATACCGAGGTGGCCGCATCGGCGACGACGTGCACATAGGCCGACTTGAGGTTGAGGTCGTGGCCGTTGCCGTGGGCATGATGATGGTCGTGACCTTCGCCGTGATGGTGATGGTGTGCACCGCCAAGAATCCAGGCGCAGGCAATGTTCACGGCAAGGCCGATGACCGCGATGGCGATGGCCTCGGGGAAGTGAATGGCCTGCGGCTGGAACAGCCTCTCCACGGAACCCGCCACCATCAGGGCGACGACGCCGAGCAGGAAGATGGCGCTGGCGAATCCCCCCAGGACTTCCACTTTCCAGGTGCCGAACGCGTAGCGCGCATCCTCCGAATGCCGTCTCGCGGTCCGATAGGCGAATGCGCTGAGGCCGATGGCGAGCGCATGCGAACTCATGTGCCAGCCGTCGGCCAGGAGCGCCATCGAGTTGAACCACCAGCCGGCAATGATTTCGACCACCATCATCACCGCCGTAATCCACATCACGAGCCGGGTGCCACGCTCCGCCGCCGGGTTGCCGACGTCGAAGATGTGCTCGTGGGTCCAGCGGCTGAGGTCGTTCGTGTGCATGTCTGCCGATTCCCGGTATCAAGTCCGGCGCATGGAATTCACCCGCCGGCCTGATTGTAGCGGCAGTAGCAATAGACGAATTGCCGGGTCGCTCCTGCCGGCGTCTGATGCAGTTCGGTCCGATGGTCGACCAGCCGGAACGACCGAACTGATGGTGAAGTGCGTCCGCATCGTAGCGCGCCACTTCCAGGCCACTGCACTTGAGGGGGCCCTCGGGTCCGAACGTGGCGACGATCACGTGGCCGCCGGGCTTGACTGCGTGAGCGACCGGCCGAACGTATGCTGCTCTCGCGGCGACATCGGTCAGGAAATGAAACACCGCGCGGTGGTGCCACACATCGATGGCTGCCGGCTCGAAAGGGAATGTCGTGACGTCCCCGCACAGCCAGTCGACCTTGCACGCCGCGGCGCCAAGTCGCGCTCGCGCCACCGCCAACGCGGCTTCGGCGATGTCGAGCACGGCAAGATTGGAATAGCCCAGCGCCAGCCGGTCATCGACCAGTGTTGCCTCACCGGCGCCGACATCGATGATGCGGGCGGTGCGCTGGGGAACGGCCGCCCGGATGAGCTCGAGCGAGACGTCGAGGTGCGGGCGATACCAGCTCACCTCCGTCGGCTGCGTGGTCGTGTAGACCTGCTCCCAGTGTGACTTGGGTTCCGTATGACTCCCGAGCAGCAGGTTTCCTAGTGCAGTCGATATGCCGCGTGACACGCCACGCACTGCTGCATGACGGCGCCGAGCGCGGCCAACGCCGGCTTGACGTCGTTGCTCACGCTCGCATTCTGCGCCTCGATGGCGAACCGGCTGGCAGCCTTGTGCATCTGCGTTCCGATGTCCTGCATCGGCTGCGGCATGAATGGGGCGATGTGCGCTGCACCGTGCATCGGGAGCGAACTCATGCCAAGGCGCTGCTCCGCGACCGAAGCCGCCTTGTCGAAGGCGCCAATGGAGAGGGCGATGTTGATTTCCTGCAGCGCCAGCAGGTGGTCGCGCATGCTGGTGATGGTGTGCAGGCGCATCGGGGCCGGAAATTGGACGAGTTGTCGGGGGTCAGCCGGGGCGGCGCCCGGCGTTGCCGCTGCGTGCTCGTGTGTCTGTGCAGTTGCGGGCATTGCAGGCGCGGTCGCAGCGAGTGCGGCGAAAACCAGAGCGAGAAGGCGCTTGCGTCGCATGACAATCCAGTTGGAGGGGTGATGACGACATTCTAGGCGCTCGGGCAGCGTCCTGGCGACGGCGGCGAAACCTCCCCCGCGTCCGTGTTCGCGATCGCACGGTCCGGGGCCACAGTTCAGCGCAGGCTTGCCGAACTCCCAGTGGGTCAACTGGCTACGCTGGCACGCCGTTTCGCATGGGAATCCGGATGCGATTCTTTCTCGGCAAGGTATCGGGCACTTCGCTTCTGCTGGCCACCACCGTCGCGTCTGCGCAGAACGGGGCATGATGAACCGCGGCACGTGGGGTATGGAATGGATGGGCGGGTACGGCGGGCTGTGGGGGCCGGTCGTGCTCGTCATCGTGGTTGCGGCGGTCCTGGTGTTGGTCATGCCGCGGCGGGGCAAGTGAACGAGCAGGATCGAGAACGCGCTCCGGCGACCTCTCGCTGCATCACGCTGGACAGGCTCCACCCGGAAGCTCATGTCTCGCCCCTGCGGTCCTCCCGCGCCCGCAAATTGCGTCGCCCATCCCTGCAATTGTTCCCCTGGAGAAACACAATGCAGAAGTCATTCGCTATCGCTGCCGGTGTCGCAATCCTGCTCGCATCGGGCATGCCCATGGCTCAGGACACGAAGCCGCCGGTTCAAGCCGCTGCGACTCCGGCATCGCCGCCCGCTGCGCAGATGCCGATGGGGGGTCACATGGGCCGGATGGACGAACACATGCAACTGATGAAGACGCTGCACGAGAAGCTGCAGAGCGCGACGACGCCCGAGGCGCGCAGGATGGTGATGGACAAGCAGCGCGAGGCGATGCAGGGGTGCATGGCCACGATGAACGAGGCGAAGCCGGGCGATGGAAAGATGGGGGGCATGGGTGGCGGAATGATGGCCCGGACGGACACGCCCGCTGACGACGCTGCCCGGATGCCCATGATGCAGCAGCGCATGGACATGATGGAAATGATGATGCAGGCAATGCTTGACCAGCAGGGGATGATGGCTGCGCCCATGAAGTAATCCCGGCCGCGGTGTGGTCCGGCCCGTTCGATTCAATCCCCCGGAAGGTGATGCGCCACGCAGACGGTCGTGGGCCAGGCCGCGTCGCCGGTGATGCCCCCTGGAATGGCAGACGCATGAGCTCCCTTGTCACAACAGGTGCCGATCGCGGGATCGTCGAGCGGGGTGACCTGTACCCTGGACCGTGTCTTCGCCGGCGCAGGTCCGCTTGGCGGAGATCGAGTCGCGCCAGCGGCGGCGTTCGAGGCGGGGGGATCCGGTATTGTTGCGCCGTGGGGGCGGAACCTCGATGAGCTGCGGATGCGCGCGGCCCGCGCCGCACGTCCATCCTGCAGTTCGGAACCGCGCCGCGCGCGTACAGGACCCCCGGAAAGTAAGAAGCCCCGGCCGGGGCCGAGGCTAAGTACTTGCGCTGTATGGTGGCGAACCAGGGATTCGCATCAACCCGCTGTTTTCCCTAGGCACGCTGCTACAGAGGACTCAATTCTGTATCAGCTATTCCTAGCAGTCAACAGGGGGCCATCCCAGCGATGTGCGCTTCGCGTACCATCGCAGATGCGTATTTCGGCCCATCGTGACCGGTGATTTCGGCATCGTGACCGCGCGTTTCGGACGATCGTGACCGCGCCTTTCGGCTGATCGTGACCGGCCATCACGGCAACGTGACCGGTCGTTTCGGTGATCGTGACCGCCGTTGCGGCGACA